>NZ_JAGGPK010000033.1 GCF_018613855.1 Arthrobacter sp. ISL-30 | reverse complement strand
TGACCCATGTCGGCTATTGACGACCGGAGAGAAGAGGCCCTAACGTAATGCCCGGCCCCAGAAAAACCGTTTTGGCATTTTGGCAGATCGCGCCACTTTGCGCAAACTTCTCCACAAAAGCGCCCTTTTCCGCGGGTCCAGGCCTTCTCACCGAACTCAAACAAAGGAGTTTCACGTGCAAGCCCACCCCTACCAGCCCGACCGCAGAACAGTGCTTCGCGCGGGATCGGCTTCCTTGGCCGCGATAGCCACTGCCCTATGCGCGGCCAGCCATGCTGCCGCAACGAGCACCAACCAAGCCGAGGCCGGGCAAGAGTTTTTACCAGGGCAAGGCTCTCCTGAGCTGGCGGGCCACCGGCACATCATCGGGGTGCTTTAGCCCTGCCTTCGCCCGCTTAAGCCCAACCAGCTACGCATTCCCCCAACGAAGTAGGAGCATCAGCTTGACAACTGTTTATGACGTCACCACCTGGTCCATTCCAGGAAACCCCTCAGCCACCCCCTACAACGACATCGGGCTCGTCATCAACAGCATCATTGCCGATGTGAAGTCCCAACAGACCAGCCAAGCCTCAAAACCAGGTGCCGTCGTCTACATCCCCCCGGGCGACTACTCACTCAAGACCCGAGTTAATGTGGATATCAGCTTCCTGACCATACGCGGCTCCGGGCACGGATTCACGTCCAGCAGCATCCGCTACAACGCCGGCAACACCTCCGGCTGGCATGAAATCAACCCCGGCGGCAGCCGCATCCGCGTAGAAAACACGGACGGAAATACCGATGCATTCCGCGTCTACCGCACCGGAGACCCCCGGCTAAGCTCCATCGTCTTCCAGAACTTCTGCCTCGATGGCGTGTCCTTCAACTCCAACCAAAACTCATACGTGAACGGAAAAACGGGCATCCGGTTTGATTCCGCCAACGACGCCTGCCGCATCGAAGGCATGGGCATGGTCTACCTGGAACACGGCCTCGTTGTGCGAGACACGGACGCCCTGAGCGTGAGCGGCAACTTCCTGGCCGAGTGCGGAAGCTGCATCGAACTCCCGGGCTCGGGGCAGGCCTCAAAGGTCACGGACAACCTCATTGGCGCAGGCTACGTTGGCTTCTCGATCTTCGCCGAAGGACACATGGGCCTGCTCGTGACCGGCAACAACGTCTTTCCCCGCGGCAAGAGCAGCGTGCACTTCAAGAATTGCACCCGTTCAACTATCACCGCCAACCGGTTCCATGCCTTTTACCCGGGCATGGTGAATTTCGAAGGCAGCTGCACCGAAAACTTGCTTGGCGCCAACCACTTCCTCCGGCAAATGGAACCGTTCGATCCCCTCAAGCCCTACACCAACGGACTGGACGACCTCTTTGGGCTGGTTCACATTGCGGGCAGCGCCAATACGGTCACGGGGAACCACTTCTCCTACGACGTACCCTCCGCCTCAGTGAAGCCGCAGGGCCAAAAGCCCACTATCGTCCTGGTCGCCTCGGGCGCGAACAACTACATTGCATCCAACAACACGGTCGCCTCTGTGCCCGTAAACACCGTGGTGCTTGACGCCTCCACAACCGGAACCAAGATCCTGGACAGCGGCACATCGGCCGAGTTTGCTCACTACACGAGTTCATACTCGTTCCGCGCCACCCCTTAGCCAGTCCGCTCCGCTTCCACGCACCTGCCCAGCGCAGGGGCGTGGAGGCGGGAAGAGCAGCTGCTTAAAACGTCATAGAGACAGAGGACAAATCGATGATGATTAGTCGTTCAAAGACAGGGTGGGCAATAATAACGACGGCGGCGCTACTGGCTGCCTCGGCCCTCACCATGGCGCCCGTCCCGGCCCAGGCCACCGAACCGGACCCGGCCACACAGCAATACCGGCCATATCTGCACTACACGCCACAAAAGAACTGGATGAACGACCCCAACGGACTCGTTTACCACAACGGCGTCTACCACATGTATTACCAGTACAACCCCAACGGAACGACCTGGGGGAACATGAGTTGGGGGCATGCCACGTCAACTGACCTGCTCCATTGGCAGGAAAAGCCTCTGGCAATTGCCCAAACGTTCAATGGGACCGGACAGTCTGTCGAGGACATCTTCTCCGGCTCGGTTGTTGTGGACACGCAAAATACCAGCCGTTTCGGGACGCTTCAGAATCCTCCCCTGGTTGCCGTGTACACGAGCCACTTCACGAGCGCCCATCCCACGCTGGCCGGGAAGCAGGCCCAGTCCCTTGCTTACAGCACGGACGACGGGCAAACCTGGACCAAGTACCAGGGCAACCCGGTGCTGAACAGGAACACGAGTGATTTCCGTGATCCAAAGGTGTTTTGGTACCAGGGCCCTGCAGGGTCCTATTGGGTGATGTCCGCCGTGGAAGCCAACGAACACCGGGTCCTCTTCTACAAGAGCAATGACCTCAAGAACTGGAATTATCTGGATGACTTCAAGCCCGCCAATGCAACGGGCGGGCAGTGGGAATGCCCGGACTTGTTTCCCCTCGCCGTGGACGGGGACCCTAACAACATCAAATGGGTGCTCGTGGTGAACATCAATCCGGGAGCGGTGGCTGGGGGAAGCGGCGGACAGTACTTTGTCGGCTCCTTCAACGGCACAACATTCACTTCCGAAACCACCGACCCTGCCGATGTGCCACCACCCGGTACCGTGGTGGCCGGTTTCAACGGCGGCAGCTACAGCGGCTGGAACGTGCAGAACGATCCCTCCAACCCATCCGGGCCCTGGGGCAGTTCCCCTGCCACCGGCACCCTGGCGGCACAGCAGGAAGTCACCGGGTTCATCGGGGCTGGCCTGGTGAACGGGTTCCATGGCGGCGACTCCCCCGTGGGCAGCATGGAGTCGGCGCCTTTCACTGTGGGCAGGGACTACGTCAATTTCCTGGCCGGAGGCGGAAACCACCCGCAGAAGCCCGGGGAGCAATCAGGCAACCAGGCCCCTCCGGGTTACCTGCTGTTCGACGGGTTCGACTATCCCGGGACCCTCACCAACGCCGGTTGGCAGCTCACCGGGGACTTCGAGGCTGCCCGGAACCCTTCAACTGGGGGCGGTGAATTTGCCATCGGAAAGCGGATCAACACCTTCGAAGGTGGTTCAAAGGCAGACGACAACGTCGGAACCATCACATCACCAGAGTTCTATCTCACCAATACCAACATCGGGTTCCTATTGGGCGGCGGCAACCGGGCCGACGGGAAGCTCCAAGTGGAACTGCTGGTGGGTGGCGTGCCGGTGCACACCACCACCACCGGGACGAATTCGGGTGACCTGAACTGGAAAAACTGGGATGTGTCACAGTACTGCGGTCAGATTGCCCGCATTCGAATCGTAGACAACGCCACGGGGCCGTGGGGCCACCTCACCTTGGACAACATGGTGCTGGGTTCGGAGCCGGCTAAACCCAGGAGCAGTGAAACAACCGTGAACCTCGTGGTTAACGGACAGACGGTCCGCACGGCGACTGGCTCCGATTCCGAACACTTGGACTGGAAGACCTGGGATGTGAGCGAGTTCAAGGGCAGCCAGGCCACCGTCAGGATCGTGGACAACAACCGCGGCGGCTGGGGGCACATTCAGGCCGACGAGTTCGTCGCATCCGACATCACGCGGCAGGAACAGCACGACTGGCTGGACTGGGGCCGGGACTACTACGCCACTGTCTCCTTCAACAACGCCCCGGACGGCAAACGGATCATGCTGGGCTGGATGAACAACTGGGATTATGGACAGGCCACACCCACCACCACCTGGCGCGGCACCATGGCCCTGCCCCGGGAAGTGCTCCTCACCCAAACCCCGCAGGGGCCACGGCTCACACAGAAAGTGGTCGCTCAGGCTGAAACGCTGAAGAACACGGCCGCGGCATACGCCACAACCCAGGCCCAGGACATCCAGCCGGGGACAAGCAATCTGCCCATCTCTGGGAAGTCGTTCAAATTGATGCCGAATTCTCCCCCGGAACCGCGTCCTCCTTCGGCCTGAAGGTACTGGGCAACGGAACTGAAGCAACATGTATCGGCTACAGAACTGAAAGCGGACGTGTCTTCATCGACAGGACAAACTCCGGTAATGAGGGCTTTCATCCGGCTTTTGCTTCGGTCGACGATGTCCCCGTGCAGCTCATCAACGGCAAGCTGCGCCTCCGGCTCTATGTGGACAGGGCGTCCGTCGAAGTTTTTGCCCAAAACGGCCTCGCAACTCTAACCGACCAAGTGTTTCCAGCGGCAGGAGCAGACGACCTGTCCGTCTTTTCGGAAGGCGGAACTGCAAGGCTCGAAAATCTCACGGTAACGCCCCTGAACAAGGCCATGTGGTGACCCGAAATCACTGACGGTCATCAGCGACCGTTACTAAGGGACAGATCCCCCGTACTCACAAACGAAACGGGGGATCTGTCCCTGCCCGCGCTGAACCTGTTCTCTTCAGAAGATTTGCCGAGTCCAGCCTGACAAAGTCCCGCCATCAGGCACGCCTTAGGCGACAGGTGCCGGTACGGGGTTTGGCGAGTGCAGCCGAATTCGGTGCAGAATTCGCCGATCCTGGCTCGGGACTACCCATGAAGGCCAGCGCCACTCGAAGCTTTCGCAGGGAACGCGTAGGGCGACCGCGGGCGGCACGAACCGCGGCGAGGCCGATGTAGTGCATACGCATATGAGTTCCTGGTCGGACTCGGCGAAACTCCGAAGACGAGCTTCCCCTGCATGCTAGCCTCACCCAGGGGCAGTGCCCCACATCTCCAGTTGTATGGTCGAAGTACACCCCAAATTTGACGTCAGGCGGGTAGCCGAAGGGCTGTCGGATCGGCTCCATGCTGCTCACACACCTCCCCAGACAGAGAGTTTCGAAAAGCTGCTCGTACGCTAACTGGCGGCTGCCGGGGAGGAGCGTCCCAAGACACCACGGACCCGCCGTCCCGCTCCCCAGCACGGCGGGTCCGTGGTATAGGGCTTAGGTTGCTTGCGGCACCATTCCACTCGCGTCCAACTGCTCGATACCCTCTGGGGTAACCAGCACCACACGGGCCGTGGTGATGTCGAAGAACAGGCCGGTGGCCTGCACACGGCCCTCTGCCAGGGCCGGTCCGATGACCACGTGGTCTTCCAGCTTGCTCAGCTGAACTGCTACGTTCACCATGCCCAGCTGGTCCACCAGGCTGTAGCCGGCCGCTTCAGCTGCCCGCGCCACAGGATGCTCCGCGAGCAGTGCGCGGTAGCTTGGCCGGGCGTGATCGAGCCAGGCATCGAATCCATCGCCCAGCGCGGGATTTCCCTTACCTTCGGCATCGGCAATCACGGCCTTCATGGCGCCGCAGTTGGAATGCCCGCAGATCACTATTGAATCCACCGAGAGGCCCTTGACCGCGAAGGACAGCGCCGAATCAATGGAGGCATCCTGACCTTCGCCGCAGACCACGTTGCCGATATTGCGCAGCGTCAGCAGGTCGCCGGGTCCACTGCTGGTGATGAGGTTCGGGTTAACGCGGGAGTCCACGCAGGCGACGAACAGGGTGTCAGGGTTCTGCCCGTCGGTCAGGTCGTGCACCAGGGGGCGGACCTTGTCCGCGAAGCGGCGGTGATATTTGTCGATGCCTAGCAGGATGGACCGCAGCGGAAGCCGCTCGACGTCGTCGTCCGCTACGGACTGAATGCCGCCGGAAGATGGGCTCTCCACATCAGAAACCCTGGTGGATTGCCACGCCGCCCTAGGCGGCAGCGGGAACTCCCGCGGCTCCTGGCGCTGCGGTGTCCGGTAGGCAGCGTCGCGGAAGACGGTGTTGCCGTGTTCCTCCAGCAGGACGGTGCCGCGCGAAGCGCGGTACTGGTCCTGCCACGCCAGCAGCGCCTCGCGGAAGGCATGGTCCAGGTAGTCGGCGTTGAGTTCCACCACAACATTCCTGCCCTCGGGCACGGAGTGCAGGACGCGGTTCAGCCGCGGCAAGGCAAAGAAGCTGCATGAACCGGCGATGGTAACGCGCCACGGAGCCGAGGGCGTGGAGGGTTCGTGCGCTTGGATCTGGGTTCGGAGCACCCGCCAGAGCACGCAGGCCGCGGCAAGCGCCAGACCGATGATGACGCCTTCCAGCAGGTTGAGGAAGACGACGCAGCCGAGCGTCACCACGTAGACGAGGAAGTCGCCCGTGCGGTGGCTCATTTTGATGTCAGCGATCTTGATGAGTTTCGCGCCGATCACCACGAGGAGCCCGGCCAGCACGGACAGCGGGATGAGCTGGATCAGGCCGGCGAACAGCGCCGAGAACACCAGTACCCAGACACCGTGCAGGACGGCGGAGGTGCGGCTCGCCGCCCCGGCCTCGACGTTGGTAGCGCTGCGGACGATGACCCCGGTGACGGGCAGGCCGCCGAGCATGCCCGAGACCATGTTGGCTGAACCTTGACCGACGAGCTCGCGGTCAAGGTTGGTGCGCGGGCCATTATGCATCTTGTCCACGGCGACCGCCGACAGCAGAGACTCGATGCTGGCGATCAGGGCCACGGAGATGACCGCCAAGGCGGCGGCGCGCCAGCTGCCGTCGGGCAGGTTGGGCAGCGAAATGGCGTCGAACAGGGAACCGCTGAAGGAGATACGCTCAACTCCGGGCGCCATGGCCACTGAGAGCGCAGTTCCGATAACGACGGCGGCCAGCGGACCGGGAATCCGGCGGACAGGCCGCGGGACGTACTTCCAGCCGAGAAGGATGGCCACGACCGTCAACCCGAGCAGGGCCGCGTGGAGTTCGACATTGGTGATGGCGGCCGGCAGCGCGGCAAGGTTGGCCAGGGCAGAGTCGGCCGACTTGGATCCCAGCAGCACCTGGAGCTGCTGCAGCACAATCGTGATGCCAATGCCTGCCAGCATCGCCTTGACCACCACGGGAGAGACGGCGAGGGCGGCACGTCCCACACGGCTGACTCCCAGCAGCAACTGCACGACGCCGGCAGCGGCCGTGATCGCGCACGTCACCGGCCAGCCGAACTCCTCAACAAGTCCGGCGACGACGACGGTAAGGCCCGCGGCGGGACCGCTCACCTGCAGAGGTGCCCCGCCAAGGCATCCCGCGACAATACCTCCCACGGCCGCGGCGATGAGGCCGGCCATGACCGGCGCGCCGGAGGCCGCTGCGATTCCCAGGGACAGCGGCAACGCGACGAGGAAGACAACAAGGGAGGCGGGCAGGTCGACGCCAAGAGTCCCAAGGAAAGATAATCGGCCTAGCTTGGATCCGGCTTCTGGAAGCTTTTCAGTTCTCTGGACATGTTCGTGCTTGCTGGCGGTATCTATCGTCTGCGGCATGGTCATCCTTCGTTCGGGGATGCTTCCACGCTACAAAGTCAGTCACACTAAATGACAAGCAAACGTGACTGACATGACAATGTAGTCGTACCCGCGGCGTAATAACGACTCCAACGGGATCCTTTTCGCCTTCCCATGCGTTGGGCACCGAACTCAAGCACGAAGCTCCGCTGGCGCAGATCGCCAAAGGCTTCGCGATTTCCAAGGCGATCCTGAATCTCTCACCCTGGACGAGCCTTTCGACCACCTCTTTGGCATCACCATCTTCAACGATTTCAGTGCCCGTGATGTGCAGGCCCTTGAGATGCCGATTGGCATGGGCTCGCAAAAGAGCAAGGACTTCGCCTACGGCATCGGTCCATGGGTGGCCACCATGGACGAAATCGGTTCCATCGAAGGGCTCAAAGGCCAGGTCCGTATCAACGGTGAGGTGCTGTCCGACACGAAGGTCGAGGACTTTGTGTTACCCCGGCCGAGCTGCTCGCACGTGTCGATCGCCGACCGCCTGCAGCTGGAGACATCATTGGATCCGGCACCATGGGCTTCGGCGCCGGCGTCGAGATCGGACGGTTCCTGCAGCCCGGCGATATCCTCGAACTCGAGCTCGAAGGCGTGGGCACACTGCGCACACCTGTATCCGTGGAACGTGAAAAGCATCATGGTGGCCGGAGGCGCGCCAGTACCCTCATGAAAAGTGGGAATCATGACGACGAGACCGTTTGAACCGCTGGCGGCGCAGACGATTCAGCCGTACCGCGCGGTGTTGGGACAGCGCATGATTTCCTTGGTGCTTTTGCCTTCCTGCCGCCGTCTGGCCACATAGGCCCTGGTCCGGCTGTCCCACCTCATTCGCACGAGCACCACATGGCGAATGGACTTGTTCGCCTGCCTATCCCCGGCACGGCTGAGCCTGTGACGGGACGTCTTGCCTGATGAAGCGGGAATCGGGGAAACGCCAACCAGTGCAGCGAACTTCGCTTCGGAGGTGACCCGTTCGGGATTGTCACCCGCCGTGACCAGCAGCCAGCTGGCAACGTCGGTCCCCACGCCCTGAAGATCACGCAGCATCGGCGCGTGGACAGCGAGGATGGCGTCGAGTTCGGCATCGATCACTGCCAGCTCCTGCTCCAGGTTCCGGCAGCGGACCGCCAATCGTTTCAGCACCATCGCGGTGCAGGCCAGCGGCTCGACCGGTTCCCCGGCGGCCGTGTCTTCTCCAGCGCAGGGATCAACGCCGGGCGCCTCATCCCCCGGTATCGGACGCGAATGCTCTCGGGTGCGGTCACTAGGAGCGCCTTGATCTGGGTCATCACCGAGACCCGGGCCCGCATGGCGGTGGCACGCTGCGCGCGCAACACCCGCACGGACTCCACCGCCCCGTCCCGTGACTTCGGGGTCGCCACGGCGCGGCCGGCCAGCACCGACTCGGCAGCCTGATAAGCATCAAGCGGATCAGACGTCGCTTTCGGCCGACATTGCCCACGATTGGGGCGATACAAAAGTTCTGGGCCCTTAGCTGGCGGTAGAGGCTTCGGTGATTGATGCGAGGAGATCACGGACAGCGGCTGCACCCTCTTGCACACGGGGCTAAAGGCCCTTAAAAGGCCCCCAGCCTGGGGGAAAACGTGTGCCCGAGGTGGGACTCGAACCAGATTCCAGCCCTTGTAAAGGCTGGGAACTCTTGAAAGCAAAGGCAGTCCGAGCCAGTCCGGCCGATGTACGGCTCAGTCCGCCGCCCAAGGTGTGGACATTGTCCACACCGTTTTTTTGCCCATTTTCCTGCGCCATCGCACGCACCGTCGCTCACTGCCTCGGCGAGGACACAAAGGCCATCGGCGTCCTCTTCGCCGTCTACACCTCAACCCACTGGGAACCAGGGCAGACAAGGCCGGACGCAGCGACCATCGCCGCTCTCACCGGCGTTCTTGCGGAACGGCCTGACCAGCCCCAGCCGCCGTGAGATCGTGAACAGGTTAGCGCCGTCTTGAAGCAGCCAGGATGTGTAACTGTCCCTCAGATCATGAATTCGGGGATTCTCGTAAGGACTTGGCCCGTGCCGTGCGCACAGTCGGCACCCAATAATGGCCCTCAGTACAGCCTGTGAATGATGCGCCCACCTTTAGGCGTCGTAATTCATACTTCGCCACTACGGTGGCTCCCGCGCGAAGTATGCCGCCGCTTTTTTAGAAACACAGCCTTGGCACGTTGCTCCTGGTCCTCTCGCTCGAGTTCCTTGAGCCAGGCCCGCTCCGTGAGCGTCCATCCGCCTTCAGGCTCCCCAGGCTGGTGCTTCAAAGAAGCTGGATAATCCTTGCCCTCTGGATCGCAGGTGGCAGTCCAGCGTATGCACACCGGTGGATCGGTCCGGAAGTATCCGTCTTGCAGATTCTGATCGGGGGCTGTGGAAGCGGATCTTCCTTGGCTGGCTAGGCGGGGGGAGAATGAATTGCGCCGCATTGTTCGGCGTGCAGGTCAAGGACAGGCCGTGGGACAGAACGGGAGACGAGATGGATGCTGACCAGGAGAACCCGATGGTCATTCTGGACGCGGCGGAGTCGTGGGATCTGCTGGCAGCATCCGAACTTGGCCGTTTGGCGGTCAGCGTCGGTGACCAGCCCGAAATCTTCCCCATCAATTATCTGGCGCATGACGGAGTGATTCTCTTTAGGACGGCCCAAGGCAGCAAACTTGTTAGCCTGACAATCAATCGTCATGTGGCGCTGGAAACCGACGGCTTCACCGCTGACGCGGCCTGGAGCGTCATCGTCAAAGGAACCGCGCGTTCACTGCAACGGGAAATCGACATCGAAGTCGCGAAGAAGCTGCCGCTGCACTCCTGGATCCCGACGATCAAGTACATCTATGTTGAGATCACCCCGGAGGAGGTCAGCGGACGCAGGTTTGCCCGCGGGCCGGAACCTTGGCGGTGAAGAGTCCTGACTGATTCTCCCCCTCCGGAGCGGTTGATCGGATCGTCCTGATATTCGATCCCGCCAGCAGCAGCGATGCGGGCGGCTTGGCCGGACAGTTGTGCGAGGAGTTGGGCAGCCGGCTGCCGGCGATGCCCGTTAGCCTGCGGCGGACTGGCTTCGCCGGGCATGGCAGGGCATTGGCGTGCGAAAGATCGTCTTCGGGGCGACCCTTGATCGTCTCTGTCAGTGGCGACGGCGGGTACAACGAGGTGATAAACGGCGTTGTGGACGCCGGGGGCAACGCCGTTTGCGCGGTTTTGACCGGGGGCAACGCCAACGACCACTGGCGCAGCACCCGCCGGATGCCGTTGATCGAGGCCATCGTCGCAGGCGAGGTCCGCCGGTTCGATCTTCTGCGGCTGCAGGTCGCCGAAGGGCCTGAGGCCTGGTCGCGGTACGCCCACTCGTACATCGGATTCGGGCTCACACCCGCCATCGCCATCGGCATAGAAGGAGGCACCAAGGGCGTGCTCTCTGAACTCGTATCCGTCGTCCTGCCTTTTCAGGCCTCACACCCTTTGAGATCGCGCGTGAGGACGGTGCCCCCGCCAAGTTCGACAGCGTTTTGTTAGCCAACATCCCGTATATGGCCAAATATGGCAAGGTCAGTGAAACAGGGGAACCGAACGATGGAAAGTTCGAGGTCATCATGCTGCCCCATGCCCGCAATTGGCGCATCGCCTTAATGACTCTTCGGGCAGTCACTATCGGGCTTTGAGCCCAACAAAGGGTCAGCCGATACGAATTCATCACCCTCGATCCAATTCCACTCCAGATCGACGGTGAAATCATGCAAATCGACGCCCACAAGTCCGTCCTGGTCGAAGCCCAGCACCAAGGGCTGGCATGCTCGGGTAGGCCACCGCCAGCACCGTTCGGTAACGACATCCGCATCACCTTCATCGTCCTGTGAAGCAGCGGTCAGCCACGTTTGTGAAGCATCCGTACCTTGCGGGCGTTGGAGCGGAGTTGAACGATCCTTGCAGCGCCGGCAACAGCTACGACTATTCCCCCTGCGACGCTGGCGATGAACAGGGCCATTCCCAGGGAGAGCGTGCCCTCGAGGCCCAGGAACATCACCTGGCAGGTTCCTGGTTCTGCAGGATGAAGATGATCAGCAGCACGAGCAGGATAAGGGCCGTGACCACGGCCACCCAGACCACCGCGGATCGAGTTGGCTTTGGCCTTGCCTCAGAGGGAGCGGGAGGGGCCGCCCCGGGGCTCGATCCCTTCCGGGGTGTCTGGTGTGACTGGTTCCGATGTCATCATTGCTCACTTTCCTCTCGGTACGCTTCAATCCTCCCCCCTTTTGCCGTCCGCGGCGCGGCGCCGACCGGCTCTAAGGCTTAGCGTGGCCTGAAGCTTTCCACTAGCGGGCATTCGAACGAACCACCCGCAAAGAGACCGACGGCATTCAGGTATCGAACCACGATTGCGTAGGAGGCGATGAGGCTGGTCTCGCTGTACGGGATTCCGTGCTCCATGCAGGCGGAGCGCACCAGCGCGGCGGCGCGGTGCAGGTAGGGGCGGGGCATGTCCGGGAACAGGTGGTGTTCGATCTGGCGGTTCAGCCCGCCCATGAGGGTGTCCATGAACCAGCCGCCGGCGATGTTACGCCCGGTAAGTACCTGGCGGTGAAGGAAATCAACCCTGCTGGAGGCTGGCAGGACGGGCATGCCTTTATGGTTCGGCGCGAACGACGCCCCCATGTAGAACCCGAACACGCCCACCTGCACGCCCAGGAACGCGAACGCCATGCCCAGGGGCAAAAGCCAGAACACCAGCACGGGAACAACCAGCAGGCGCGCCGCCAGAAGCGGGATCTCGACCCACCGGTGATCAACGCTTCCCCGGCGGACCAGATACTTCAACGAATCGACATGAAGGCTCACACCCAGGAAGAACAGAAGCGGGAACAGCAGCCATCCCTGCCTCCGCGTTATGTGCACCATGACTCCCCGGCGTGACGCTGCAGCCTCTGGATGAAAGGCGATGGCGCCGGTGTGGATATCGGGGTCCTTGACGATCACGTTAGGGTGATTATGGTGTCTTGTGTGTTTCTGCACCCACATGGCATAGCTGATGCCCACTAACCCGCTGCCGATCAGTCGCGCTGACCAATCATTCATTCCCTTGGACGCGAAGATCTGGCGGTGTGCTGCCTCGTGTGCCAGGAATCCAAATTGAGTCAGCACCACGCCCATTCCCGCAGCAATGAGCAGCTGGAACCAGCTGTCCTCAAGCAGGAAGAAGCCGGTCCACGTACCTGCCCAGGCAGTCATCAGGATGGCGAAGAGGACGATGTAGAACCCGCGGCGGCGTTTCAGGAAGCCGGCATCCCTCACCTGCTTGAGCAGGGTGACGTAGCTGTTGACCATCTGGTTCGGGGCTTGGTGTTGCCTTGGACCTTCACTGTATGAAGGTGTCGTATCCATGATGCCCCCCAAACCATTCTGGGTCAGTGCGAAATTCTTGTATTGGCACTTCTTACCCGTTGCCACAGCATAATCCCCTGTGGACTCGGGTGGAACAGCACGCCGCAAGTGGCCCACATGCCCGCGCAGAGAAGGGCATGAAGACAGTGGCTGCAGGTCATCCTGGGTCCGCTCGCCCCGGTTCCGCCCATAACGAGGGCGGCCACGACTTGTCCAGCGGTCAACGCGGCTCTCCTCTTATTGACGCCCGGAACCCATTATTGACGCCCGGAACCAACGCAATCATGCCCCCTCCGTATGAGGGACCAATGAACGGATAGACCGGTAGAAAGACTGCCCGGCATAAGGATCCGGCCACAGAAAACGGCCGGCGATAACTTCCTACAGCACGGCGAGGACAACCGTCCGAGCCACCTCCAACAGGTGTATGTACAGCGTCCCCCGGCTGGAGGCCCTACCAGCGCATGGCCGGCCGCGCCCACCTGAGTACCGATCAGGACGGAAAGTACGCGTTCTGGGCCTCACCCCTACCCCATCCCCCACGGCGGGCCTGTCGGTCGTTCACCGCTCCCCTGTGCGCGCTTCCCATCTGCACTTCATGGTCACGCTGGAGGCCCGCGCCCCCTCGTGACGCACATCTTCGTCGAGGGCGACCCCCAGATCGAGATTGGCGACTCCGTCTTCGGCGTCAAAGACCCGTTGACTAAGAAATTCGAAACGCAGCCCGCCGGCACTCCACTCCGGAGACCGCGACGTGAATAGCCAGCCCTGGGCCCGCGCCCGCTTTGACATAGTCCTCGCCCCGGCCCTCACCTGAGATGAGAGTATCCAGCTCACCGCCAAACAGGGCGGGTTCCGACCCTGCGTCCGGCGCTGCACTATCGCTCTTCTGCGCTGTTGGCCTGAGAAAGGCTGTAGAAGAGGCAATCCTTCCCGCCTTCAGGAGGGCGACCGAAACAGTCGTGGACGTCGTCTGCGAACCGACAAATCTGCTCTTGCAACGGGTCGAAGCCGGCGCCCGGCCCGGGGTCTTCGTGGGAACCAGGGGATCATTGGAGGCCTCTGCTTCCTCGGGCTTCTTCGACCTGCCCTCGTGCAAGCCGGTCGTGAAGTCCGGGATAGGGGTCGCAGTGCCGCCGGATGGCAGCATTCCCGTTCCGGTTGCCCAGTCCCTGCCCTGAACCGGAGCATTCCGGTGTCTATGGGCGCTCCGGGCACATCTCGGTCACCTCCGGTGCTTAAACAATCCCCGGGGAGGTTGCCGGGGCCTCGGTTGCTCGTATGCTCAGCAGCCGAGGGCAGCTCGTATCCGGGTACCGTCCGCGCTAAGTTCGGTGGCCTGCGCGGCGGTGAGCTTGCCGGCCGCCCGGAAGTCGGCGACCTGGCCGAGGAAGTCGGGCAGCTTGCTGCACGCCGCATCAGTTTTGCCGGCGGCGGCCGCGTCCTGGGCGCCGGTGATCTTGTTCATCAGGCTCGCCTCCACGGTCCTTGAGCGGATAGGCAATGATCAGCGCCTCGAGGTCCTCCAGCTGCCCGGCGGCGCCGACCACGGTGACGGTGAAGCCGCCGGTGACCTGGTTGCCCGTGGCGTCGGTGGCGGTGCAGTCCACGGTGGTGGTGCCGGGTGCGGGATGCTCGGAACATGCTGGACGCTGCGGCGTGGCAGGCCGAAGGCTGGGTGGTGCGCGTCCTCGGGGCCGCCGCCGGCGGTGTGCAGCTCCCTGGCTCATTGCAGCTCCAAGGATCTGTGCAACTCCCCGACCCATTGCAGGTCACTGAACCGGAGCCGGCTGCCGGAAGCGGTCCATCAGCTGCGGTGACGGCTGAAGGCCCAGCTCGGCCTTCAGGAGCGCCCGGTACTGCCTGAGGTACTCATGGGCCGCGGCTATGTTGCCTTCATCAAAGCAAACATCAATCAGTACCACGTGAACTGACTCGCGCAGTGGTTCGATTGCCTTGGCCCGCAGGGCCGCGTCGATGGCCTCCGGGTAGCGGCCCAGCTTCCGGAGCCGGACCGCGAGCGCCTCGAGTGCGTGGAGCTGCAGCTGCCTCAGCCGCTCCCGCTCGACCAGCAGCCAGTCCTCATCCCAAGATGGAAGAAGCTCCCCGGTAAGCGGGGAGCTGTTGGTATCGTCTGCCGAGAGTGCTGCCTCGGCGGACAGCAGCCGGGTTGCCTGGTCCCGGCATTGCTGGAGATCCACCGATACTTGCGGGCCTAGCGCCAGTTCGCTGCGCCCGGCCAGGACTAGGTCGGCGTGCATGGAGCGGATCCGCCAGAGGGCAGTGCGGAGGCTTCCGTGGGCGTGCTCCATGGTGGAGTCCGCCCACAGCCGTCCCACCAGGGCATCCCGTGAACACTTCATCCCGTCCTGGCGGGCGAGCGCGAGGTAGGCCAGGACGCGCTGGGCGTGAAGGGGAAGCCGGACGCGGTCCTCGGCCAGGAACAGGGCGAACCCGTTCAGGAGGAACAGCCGTGGCCGGATGGCGCTGCCAGGTGCCGGAAGGGTGGGTGCAGACGTCATTGAAGGACCCCAGGTTCTATCGGACGCAGACAAAGTATGTGAGACCTGCCACGGTAGTACGTGACAATGATCAACATCGCTACGCAATGTTGATGCCCGCTAAGGCTTTCCGGCGGATCATGGCCGCCATGACTGCCGAATACTCCGTGATCGTACTGCGGGCCTGGCGCACCCCACAAGGGGTGATTATTCGGGTCCTGACCACCAACGGGACCCCGCGGAACCAGGTGGTTTTCGGCTCGACAAACCTAGTTGCCCTGCTGGAATCACTGATCGCCGAGCTCGAGCCTCCGGTTGCGGAAACAGGTACGGAAACTACGACGGAAATAACTACAGACGATTGACGCAGGAACAACAGCGCAGCCCCAATCTGGAGTCCCCACCTGTAAGGAGGCAGTCATGGACGTCCAGTCCGGCTACACCAGCGAGGCGCTTTTCTCCGGCCTGTCATTGGCCGAACCTCCCGTTGCCCCCGCCAGCTCTGAGGCCGAACCGGAGGCCACCCTGAATTCCCCCTTCCCGGCCCGCTTCATTGCCGAGGCGTTCGCACCCGAGGTGGAAGAGGCAGCTGCCTTTTTGGCGGAACTGGAAGATGAAGACTTCATCGACTCGCTGGAGCATCTCATCGATGACGCAGCAGCCCACCAGCTCGCGGACCAGCGGAATTGGTCCTCCCTCCCCGCCGAAGCCGACACCAAGGCCTCCCTGGAAGACTGGATAGAACCCGTTGCAACCGAGGCGGAACGTGTTCTTGACGGGTTCGCCGAGCGTTTGCTGGGCCCGGACCTCTACGGCATGCCGGCGCAGGAATTCGAGCAGCTGCTGGAGTCCGCCGGCAGCCAGTCCCTCTATGGGCTCACGGGCTACGAAGGCTTTCTGGGCGGGCTCATCCGGGCCGGCAAGAAACTGGTGGGCGGCGCCGTCGGTCTCGTCAAGAAGGGCATCGCCGCCGTAGGCAAGGTCCTGCCCGTGAACCTGCTGCTAAGCAAACTTAAGGGACTGGTGCGGCCGCTCCTCAAGCGCGTGGTGAACGCGGCAATGAACCGGCTGCCTGCCAGCATCCGGCCCTTCGCCCGCAAGCTGGCCGCGAAGCTCGGGGTGTCCGAAGCCGAAGCCGAGGACCACGCCTCGGCGGAGGGCCTGGCCGAAGTCTTCGAGCTTGAGGTGACCTCCCTGCTGTACGCCCCTGACGCCGAGGAGGAACTGGGCGAGAGCTTCTTCGAGCCCCGCGACTACGAATCCACCGACTCGCTGGCAGCGTTGGAGGCGGCGCGCGCCAGGTTCACGGAGCGGCTTGCTGCGATGCCGGACGGCAGCGCGCCGACGGCCGAGATCGAACAGTTCCTCCCCGCTGTTATGGCCGTCCAGCCGCTCATCAAGCTGGGCATCTCCATCATCGGCAGGCAACGCGTGGTCAAGTTCATCGCGGACATCCTCGCCAACCTCGCCAAGGGGCTGATCGGCGAAGGCCCTGCCCGGATACTCGCCACTCCCGTGGCAGACCTGGGCCTGAAGGTCTTTGGCTTCGAGACGGAAGCGGAGTCGGACCGGATGTTGGCCGCTGAGGCGGTGGCCTCCACGGTGGAAGGCGCAACGCTGAGGCTCCTGGAACTGCCGGAATCCGTGTTCGAGGATCAACTGCAGCTCGCCGCTGCCGTACAGGAAGCCTTTGTGGAAGCAGCGGCCGCCTACCTGCCGGACAAAGTCCTGCACCAGGACCTGCCGGAACGCGAAACCGCCGGCGAAGGCGGAGTATGGGTGCTGATGCCGCGCTCGGCGAAGCCGCGGTACCGGTTCCGCAAATACAGCAGGGTCTTCGCCGTTCCCATCACCCGGCAGGCGGCACGAGCCATCCGCTGGTCCGACGGCGGCACCCTGGAGGGGCATCTCCTGGACCGCGGCGTCCGCAGGTGGCCACTGGAAGCAGAGGTGGACCTGTATGAGGCGATCCCCGGCACACACTTCGGCCACCTGACCCAGGACGAGGGCACGGACGAGTCGCTGGCCCCGGACAGCACCGAGTTCCAGCTCCTCACCCCGGAGATTGCCGGACTCCTGCTACGGGAACCCGGCCTGGGTCGGGCCGCTGGTCCGGCTGCGACGGCCGTACTGGGCGCGGCTACAGCGGCAGTCGGACGGGCCAGGCCCAACGTCGGACGCCGGTACTTCCGCATCCGTTCCGCTGCCCTAGGCCGGCTCAAGCGGGCAAGGCGGCTGCCGCGGCGGCTCCTCGTCGTGATGGAACCTTCCCGGCGCCGGCTGCGTGTGCAGCTGCGGCTCTCCGAACGGCAGGCCCAGCAAATGCTGGCGCTGCTGCAACCCTCATCCCCGGCCACCAGGAGGGATCTTCCCTCGGTCCTGGCCGCGCTGCGGCAGCTGTATGAACCGCGGCTGCCGGAGATCCTCGCGGCCCGGATGGTGCGGCATGCCCTGGCGAAGGACGCCGCCGACGCGGCAGCACCCGTGGACGCGCTGCTCAAGGCCCTGGCCACAGCGCTCTCCAAGTTCCTCACCCAGCGGGCAGCCCAGCTGGCGGCGGCAGTGGCGGAGCCAGCAAACGGCGTCACCCTCTCCATCACCTTCCAGGACCTCACCAAGGAGAAGCTCGGAGGAACGGTCCAGCCGCCCGAAGTGGCCGTGCATGCGGGTTGGAAGTCCAGTGGGCAATGACGTCGCGGCGGAAAAGGACGCCCTGGTCCTGGAGGTACGGCACTGGCATCGGGCCAGCACCGCACTGACCGACCTGGAAGTACTCGCCTCCTCCGCCTCGTGGCAGGCGCTGGAAAGCTACATGGGGCTGAGCATCCGTGCCAGCCTGCGCGCGCTCGCCACCGGCGTCGCAGCCGAGGCCGGCGTCCTCAGCACCAGGCTAGCCACTGCCGCCGGCCCGGACGAGCTGGAGGGGATCCGCGCCGGCCTGCTGCGCCTGCGGCGCCGCTACGAACAGATGGAGACGGTCCTGGATTTTTACGGTGATGCCATCAATACCCGGACCAGTCCGCGCCTGGGCGCCGTCCTACGGGGCCTGGACGCCCTGGCCGTGGACAGCATGGACAGGGTGCTGCGGCCGCTGGGGCTGACGACACCCCCGGTTCTGACCTACCTGGACAAGGGGATGGGTGCCTCGATCCTCCGCTCCGGTGCCCGGCTGTGGGATGCGTCCATCTCCCCCGTGGCGGCCATCAAGATCACCCGGCACAACCTGTGGCGGCCCACCTCCCTGATCCACGAAACCGGGCATCAGGTGGCCCATATGACAGGGTGGACGGCTGAACTCGGAGCTGCCCTCTATGACCGGATGGCCCCCGCTTCGGTCCTGGCCGCCGAGGCCTGGCGGAGCTGGGCCAGCGAGGTGGCCGCGGACGTCTATGCCTTTGCACTCCTGGGGTACGCGCCGCTGCCGGGCCTGGCCACCGTGGTGGACGGGTCGACGTCGAAGGTTTTTCGGATGCCCATCGGCGACCCGCACCCGTTCGGTTGGGTGCGGGTGCTGTTTAACGTTGGCCTGTGCCGGTCCTGGTTCGGGCCTGGTCCATGGGACAACATCGCCCGGACGTGGATGCTCCGGCATCCGTTGGACAAGGCGTCGCGGGACGTCCAGGCCATCGGCAAGGCCAGCGTGGCCCAGTTGCCGGCGCTGGCGGACATATGCACCCGCATGCCCCTTCGAGCATTCGGCGGCGTGCCGCTCTCATCACTGGCTGACCCGCACTGTGTAGCCCCGGCGGAACTGGCGCGCCTGGCGGAACGGGCCGGCGCCTCCCTCTACACCTCCAGTTACCTGCAACGCCTGGAGGCGATGCGCGTGCTGGCCTGGACGGTGCTTAACGGCCAGTCAACCACAGGCTCCGACGACGGCGTCGAACTTTGGCTCCGAAGGATCGGCGGCGCTGCGGCCGCCGCAGCCTGACCCACTACAGACAAACAGCAAGGAAAGGACGATCGTCATGGCACAGGAAGAGACGGGCGTGTCCCGCCCATCAGCCCGCAGTTCCGCAGCCAAGGCAGCCAGCGGCGGAGGCGGAGGCAGCAGCGGAAGCGGCAAGCCGGAAGAGGGCAAGGGCCAGTCCAACCGCCAGACCCAGGACCAGTCGGCCGACCAGGCAGCAGCGGCAGCCCTGATGCTGGCCGCCGCGCAGGCGTTCGCCGAGCAGATGGCCGGCGTCATGCGGGATGTCTTCACCGAACAGCGCAGTATCTTCGCCGAGCAGGCGCAGCTGCGCGAGGCGGATTACACCCTGGTCCGGCAAATGCTGGAAGAGCAGCGCCAACGGCAGGCAACGGATGCCATGCTGCTCGAAAAGATCGAGAAACAGGCCAGCGGAAAACGCCGGGAGCACTACGAGCCCCAGCCCGGAAACATCCGGCCCGGCCAGCTCCGGATAGGGATTCAGTTCAACGCCCTCAGCAACGCGCTGGGGAGCCGGAAACGCACCGGACCGGAGCGTGATGGCTCGCTCATCCCGCCACCGGAAATACGGCGCGTGGTCATGGGCGGCACAACGCGGTACCTGCTGCGGTTCCTTGCGGCGCTGCCGCCCACGGCCGAGACCGTCCTGGTGCGGTTCCTCGACGGTTCCACCGGCGGAGACCGCGTGGACAAGCTGGCGGACAACAGCCTGGAAATCACGTCGGACCAGGTGCAGACCGTTGAGCTGCTCGACGGGCGCGACCTTCCCATCGCGCTGGGACTCCCCTACCGGGGCTGAAATTCAGAAGCATTTGGAGGCCTCACAATGTTCCGTACCCTCGCCCGTCTGGTCGTTGACCCGACCCTGGTGAACCCCACAGCAATACCGAGTCCGGAAGTGGTGTTCGCCCACAATCCCGTCCAGCTCAGCCGCTGGCTGGAGGAGGTCTTCGCGGTCAACGGGCTGGTCAAATACCTGCCTACACCGCTGACAGCCCCAACCGGTAACCAGGCCGTCATCGACGGCCTCCGCATGCCCGCGGGGCTCCTGACCGAACTTCCCAGCGCCATCACCCAGGGCACCACCATTCCACCCGGTTACAAGGTGAACCCCCTGCTGGCGACCACCACCGCACTGCCCTGGGACCACCTCATCTACGCGTTTCTGTTGGAGAACACCGGCATCGTGGAAATCCTGGGTGAAGTGGTCCGGCGCTACAAAGTGGGTGAAACGCTGGCACCACCGTCGGTCCAGACCTTGGTGTGGGCCAGGAACACGGAGGAACTGTTCTTCCGCGACCCGCCGCAGTTCCACATCCTGGGGGTCTCCAGTCAGCTCCGTCCCGACGCCCGCGTGAACCGGCGCAACGCCTACTGGCGGATGTTCGGGCGCGACCTGTCCCACTCCCCCCTGGGCGCACCCCTGGACGGCCAGCCCTGGAAGCGCGACGTCGGCGCCGGAAGCAACGCCCGGTTCTTCGACATCTGGGAAGAAATGCTGCGCCAGGTCTGGCAGGGCATCCTCAACGACCGGAACTCCGGCGGCCCCAACGCCACTGACCGCAGCTACATTGCGTACCTGTGCCAGTCCCTATCCGAGATGCTCACCATGCGGCGCCGCGGCGGCATGCTGGCCCAGGAGGAGTTCGCCTACGTCACCATGCTCAACTGGTTCCATCTGACAGTGGAATACGAAACGCCGGTGGTCAAGGATCTCAAGGCCGAAGCCGGCGTCAACGGCAACCCGGCCGACCGTTTGGCCGCCATCGGCGCCCGGGTTGGCATCAACCCGCCGCGCGAAAGCCGCGAGCTCTTTGAACTCGCCGGGCTGCTCTCGCCCCTGATGTGGTTCATCGAGAACGGCGCCTTCAACGATGAAGCCGATGCAGAAATGCTGTACCACTCCAACGGCGTGCCCAACCCGGTGATCGCTGACGCGATGATCCGCATCATCGACCTCTGGCAGTCCGCCACCGGCACCCGCATCAAGGACCCCACTGTGGTGTCCGTCAGCCCGGACGCCAAACGGCCGGCCCAGCCGTTGCGGTTGCCCGAGCCCACGCCGACGGCGGCGGCGCCCGTCTTCGCGCCGTCATCCAACGGCGCCAAGGCCAAGGTCTAGGACCCAAGGAGCCATGTCATGGAGGACTATTCAGTGGCGCAACTCTTCGCGCTCAACGGCGACGGCGAGGCGCATCAGGAACAGCCCGGCTGGCCGTTGAAGCAGGACGTCTTCGCTTTGCAGGACCCGTCGGCGCCTACCGAGGCGCTGGCGGAAATGCGCGCCGGCGAAGAGTACACAAGTGACGAGTACCAGCCGGACGTCTACGAGTCCGGCGACTACGGAAGCCGTGGCGGGCTGGCCGAGGACTATGACAGCCTCACCTGGGGCGAACAGGAAGACTCGGCATTCCAGTCGTGGTCGGAGGCGGCGGACCTCCAGGAAGACGCGGGCGCCACCACCTGGGAAGTGCAGGAGGATCTGGAGGCGGGAACCCTGGAAGGAGACACTGAAAGCCAGCCCTTCCAAGCGGAACAAGCCGCGACCATTCCCCCAGGGCAGCTGGTGGTGGACCGGCTGCCGCAGCTTCGCGCGCACAAGGGCACGGCGCCGGACCTGCTGCTGAAGTGGAACAGCATGCCCCAGGGCGTGCAGACAGTTGATGTGGTGGTCCACCTGCACGGCTACTCGGGCAAACGCGCCAGGATGAGCATCATCCGGGACAAGGAGCCGGCCAGCGGGCTGGACTTCGCGGACCCGGACCAGCCGGGGGTGCCGGGCCGGACCACGCCCATCCTGGCGATCCTGCCCCGCGGGAATTACTTTGGCGGCAACAGCGGCTCGGGCTACTCCTTCCCGGAGCTCACCAAGCCGTCCGCCCTGAAAAAGCTGGTAGCGGATGCACTGGCAGCCTTTAACAAGGAGACCGGTTCCAGTGCGGGCCAGGGAAAACTCATCATCACTGCTCACTCCGGCGGCGGGGCCCCACTGATGGCCATCCTGCGCCAAACGGACCCCGACGAAGTCCACACCTTCGATGCGCTGTACTCGGACCCGTCCGCGCTGATCGAGTGGGCACGACGGCGGGTCGGCACCGGAAGCGGTGCGCTGCGGGTGATTTTCCGGCCGGGTGAGCCCACCGCCCGCCACAGCGAGCGAGTGGCTAAGGCGCTAAAGTCCCTGGCTGCTCCGCCGTCCTTCCGCGTGGAGGCCACAAGGGTGCCGCATAACGACATTCCGCGACGTTTCGGCTGGCGCTTGCTGGCAGATTCAGGTGCGGCGCTGCCATACACCATCGCCAGGGAGGCGGAGACAGACGACGAAGACCTGTTTTTCGCGGATACCGGCTGGCGTTTTGATGAAGCGGAAACTGGTGGAACTATGCCTGATTTTCACGATTCAGGGGAAGCCGCTGTGGAAGAGGCGCCGGGCGAAGCGGCAGATTTCGGCGAAACCAACGACAGCGAGACAGACACCGGCGAGACAGACACCGGTGAGGCCGATGCTCGGGACGCTGAAGCCGGCGAGGCCGAGGATGCGGAATGGAAACTCGCGGCCGCGGAAGCGGAGTCCGAGGACATCGGCGAGCACGAGGTCTTCCCCTCCGGAGTCTCGCTCAGCCCCACCTCAGGCAGGACCGGCAAGGGCGAGGAACACTGGGACCCGAACAACACCGGCCTGCCGCTGTATGAAACCGGCGCTGCTGTCCGGAGCGAAAAACTCTCACCCAACTTCACGGTGGGTGAGCTCGTGTTCAGCGGCAACCAGTATGCCGACAAGGCACGTATCTCCCCCGCGCTGGTGGCAGCTCTGCAGAAGCTGCGCGACCGGGTGGGACGGCCGGTCCGGATCACCTCGGGCTACCGTTCGTGGGAACGCAACGTGGCGGTCTACCGCAACGCGCGGCCGCCAAAGAAGCCCACGCTCAGCAGGCACTGCAGCGGGCAGGCAGCCGACATCACCGTGGCGGGCATGACCGGGCTGGACATCGCAAAAGCCGCAGTGGATGCCCTCGGTGACGGCATCGGCGTCGGCATTGGCAGCAGCTTTGCCCACATCGACGTGCGTGGCAAATGGACGGCATGGACGTACTTGTCCGGCGCCGCCGGAGCCGCTGCCTTGGCTGCCATCAACGCGCACCGGGCCGGCCGGAAAGCCAGCCCGCCGCCCGTACCGGCACCGCAGACGTCGGACGGGGCCGCAGGACGGGTAGTCCGCGGCACCTTTACCCGCTGTGCCACCGGCGAGCAGCCCGGGGCACGGGCGATGGCCGATCAGTGGCGGCGCCTGACCGGCCGGCAGGCTGGGACGTTCAACTGCCGGAAAACCGAGGCGGGCACCCCGTCACTACACGGCGAAGGCCGCTCCATCGACCTGCACGCACGGGTTGATCGGCCGGCCGAAAAAGCCCAGGCGGACGCCTATGTGGCATGGATGCAGAGCAACGCCGTGGAACTGCAGGTGGCCTACATCATCTGGAACCACAACCAGTGGAGCTGGGCGCGCCGGGCAGAGGGCTGGCGGCCCTACACTCTTGCCAACAAACACACCGACCACATCCACGTGGACCTCAGCTGGGAAGGGGCCAGGAACCCCAGTCCGCTGTTTCAGAGCGGCGTGCCGGGGATCGGCGGCGGTACTGCCCCGGCACCGCCCGCCCCTCAACCGCCGTCGCCTGTTCCGCCGTCGCCCGCTCCACCCAAGCCGGCCGGCCCGGCCCCGGCCCATGTCCGCGACTTTGTCCGCCGCTACGCCCCGGAGGCCCAGCGGGGCCAGCCAAAGAGCGGGGTTCCGTGGCTGGTGACGCTGGGGCAGGCTGCGCTGGAGTCGGGCTGGGGCAAAAAGGCTCCTCGGTTCAACTTCTTCGGCATCAAGGCCAAGGCTTCGGTTCCGGAATCACAGCGGCAGCTGCTGCAGACACGGGAGGTGCTCAACCATCCCAACGGTCAGTTCCCGGACGTCATCTCGGTGACGCCGAGGCCCGACGGGAAATACAACTACGTGGTCAGAGACTGGTTCAGGGCATACAGCTCCGCCGAGGAGGCGTTCGGGGACCACGGCAACTTCCTGCGCAGCAATGCACGCTACCGGAATGCCTTCCAGAACACTGGCGACCCGTACGCGTTCGCACGTGCCGTGGCCGCTGCGGGCTACGCCACCGATCCTTCCTACGCGGCCACGCTCACCAGCGTGATGAAGCTGATCGAACGGGCCAACTAAGGGCGGGCACGTCAGCCACGGGCGTCCGTGCAGGCAGTGCCTTGGTATGCGGGGGGCTTGTCCTTTGACTTCACCTGGAGGCGGCCATGGGTGAGCCAACCAATGCTGGAAGTGGGCGCGACAGGAAGGCAACTGTGCCACCGGATTACTCGATCAAACCGCGCCGTGTCGACCTCCGCCGACCCCATGCAATGAAACTTAAATTGGGCGAAGAAGTGCGCAGTTACTGGACCGTTGGCCCAGCCCACACGAGCTGCGCCTGGCAATTACGACGTGGATCGAACGGACCTACCATCGCCGGCGCAGGCAGAGACGGCTGGGGAAACTCGCCCGATCGAATATGAAACAATCAACCGGACCGCGCTCCGAGCGGCCTAAGACCCCGAGTCAACAAAAGCCGGGGCAGTTCCGTTCGCCGAGAAACTGGCGAGGCTGGCCGGCCTGGGGGCTTCTACCTTCTGTCAAGCGGCAGGTGAGTGGTACGCCTCGTAGAGGCGTGCCGTCTCTGAGCATCGGGGCAGTTCCGGGCGCGACTGCAGCGCGGTTGGCGTCACCGCAGACCAACTGCGTCGAGCGTCCAGAACGGGTCGGCGTACACGAGGGTGCCGCTCATCCACGGTTCAAAGGCGGGCAGGGGCAGCAGCTGAAAGGCCTCGTCAGGAATACGAAGCGATGGCTTGCGAAAGCCCCTGTCGCCAGCTTGAACGAAACCGACGCGTGAGTAAAAGCCAGGGTCCCCCTCAAGGAAGATTGCCGGCACCCTCCGCGCGCCGAGAATTTGGGCGCCATGTGTAATCAGCTGCTTTCCAATTCCCATCCCTTGACGGTCAGGACTGACAGCGATTGGACTGAGGACCTGGACAGGGACCAGGCGTGACGGGGCGTCCAACAGTCCGGCCGAGAACAAAACATGGCCCACGACACGGCCATCATCATCCTCGGCGACCAGCTCCAAGCCGCCACGCTCGGACCCGACCGGACGAAGAGCGTGTATCAGGTTCACGACGAGCGTTCCATGATCGCCGAAGGCCTCCTGCTCCACTTCGTCGACTGCTGCAAAATCGCTCGGCCGCGCCTCACGGATGCTCATGAGCATCAATTGTGTCCGAGAATGAGGCGCCTGGCTACCGCTGGCCACGTTGGCACGTGGCCGCGAGAAAGTCATGGCCAAGGTCGCCCCGGCTTCCAACCTCTGTGGCAATGACTGAGACGCAGGCCAAAGGCACTGACAGTCCGATCCGCCTCCGGCGCCGGGTCCTGGTCGCTTCGGCAGCTGCGGCACTGCTCGTGGGGGGGGGAATCGTCGTGGCAGACGTTGTCAGGCTCAGTGGTCCGGCAGCAACCGCCGAAGCAGCCGAGGTCCTGAACAACGCAGCGGCAGCAACGATCCAGACCTCCGACCCGGTGGTGGGACCCGGCCAGTACCTGAGGGTCGAGACGAAGGCCGTTCATGCCAGCTCGGTTTCCAGGGCCGATGGCACTATGGTTTCGTAGCTCGGTAGCACTGCCGTCGGAGCAGATTTGTGGCGGCACCGAAAGCCAGGGCCGGGCATCCTCCCGGTCAAGGTCGTAGGTTTCGAGTTGTTCCCAGGCGACCAGGAAGGTTTCGGACGTGACGTCGTCGGCTGCGAAGTTGCCCGCCCTTCTGGCGGCGTATCTGTAGATGATTGACGCGTGTCTGTCGTACAACTCCCCGAAAACTGCGGGGCTGTCCCGGGACCGCCTGATGATGTCGTTGTCTGTGCTCACACTGTGTATTGCACGCTGGCCACAAAAGGGTTCACGGAGCATGCCCTTCTTCACGCCCAATGGATCTTCATCGAAGCGTACCGGTGACCGATAACCCCATTGCTCATGATGCTGTTCCGAATCTGGCCGCCTGACTGACCGCACTGAGTGTCGAAAACGACCGTTTTATCGGGGACTAGAAACTGCGCGCGATACTGCACGTCCCTTTTGGGGAACGCGAAGGGTCGGTTTTGGCTGCCGCCATCTCCTGGGTGCATCCTGATTCGACCTTTCACGGCCCTCAATGCAACGCTAGGTCCAGTCTTGTCACCTTCTTGGAACCTGAGACGCTCGGAACTTGCTCTGTATTGGCCAGCGTCCTTTATGTTCCAATGCAGGTAATTGAAGCAGGCACGTTCCGTGTCCACATTGCTTGAGAGGCAGGCCTGTGATCGAATCGGCAGCTTTCATGATCAGGGCATGGCAGCATGTCATGGATTTCGTGGTGGAGCCTTTTCGTCCGGCAGATCCTGTAGCTGCCCTACAGGCGTCGATGCGTGGCGAGAGGCAGGAGATTCCGCTGAGGGTTCCGTTGGTTTCCACCGGAGTGCATTCGGGGCCGGTCGACTTGACGGTGGAGATCCTCGGTGCGAGACCGGAGGTACCCGCGTCCGGATGGGAAGACATCCACGAAGTGTCCCTGATGTTCCCCGAGGGGCGGGCCTACTTCAATGAGCCCACAGGCTGGGAGATGAAGATTATTGGCACGGTTATGGGCGATGAGAAGGGCAGCTACCGTGCCCGGCTTCATGCCACCGGCCGGGACACAGCCTTTGACGAGGTCGTGGAATCGCCGGTCGAGCGCCACCTGGTCCAGTTCTGGAAGGAACCGCCATCACCGGTGTCCGTCCTGTCCTCCGCATCAGAGCGAGCAAAGACCTCCCACGTTTCATCACGATGTGGCAGGGACCGCCCACCGCCACCGCTCACGCCGGACCACGACTGATAACCCCGGATTCCCCGCCCGAGTAGCGATACCAGTTAGCCGATAGCCTGAACCGGGCGTCGATAGCACATCCCCCGCGCCAGTGGTCGCGCAGAGAAAGGACCTCATCGGAGCATACGAGTACATCCCGACGTGAAGTGCGTAGTTCAGGTCCCTGCTGCCCATACTCGTCCGGCCTGGAGCGCCTGTGCAAGCTGGCTATCGCCTGCAACGGTACGTGGCCAGCCGAAAGTTCCCCAAACTCCGCAAATACTCGCACAACATTGGGAACCTGCTCGATGCTGTTGTCCGTGGGAACGGAGGGGTCGGCCCGCAGGCCCGTGATGAGGTCGTCTAAGTCGCATAACCCCGCGCGTTCGAGGAGCCGTTTCTCTTGGTGAGCACTCACCGCGGGCGGCCATCACAGCGTGGGCGGTCATCACCGCTGATGTGGCAGCGCACCTGCCAGCTCCGTAAGCTTCCCGGCGTCGGCGTAGGCGGTGCGCGCTTACGTCAAGGTGAGGTCGGCCCGATCGCGCCAAACAGGCGGTGCAGCTTCGCGCCGAAGCTGCGGGTATTCCGGATGCGGCCATGCCGCGCTTCGGCCAGCTCATGTTCGACGACGTTCAAGTCTCGGTAGTGGACATCTGCGCGCCGGTCTTCGATTTCCAGCCAGGCGCCGCCGTTGAAGACGGCGCCGCCCCAACCGCCGATTTCCGACACGCTTCCTTCCCAGCCGAGCGCCCGCAGATCAGCAGGCTCGAAACCCTCCCGGTAGCAGAGTGCGAAGTCCCAGTCACTTGCGGGCCCATGTGTGCCGGATGCTCGAGATCCTCCCAGCGACACCGCAAGCACCCCCGGGAAGAGCAGCCAGCTGAGTGGCTACGTAGTTAACGAACGAGGGATCATTCACGAGAGCACCTGCCTTCCAGACCATTGTTGAAAGCGACACTACGAGGCACCGCCGGCTGACACTGACAATGTAGATGAGACAACGGGCGAACCATTAGGCTGACCGATTCGATGACTAACTCTGATAATGGCAAGCGGTCCTTGAAAGTTTGGCTCCCACTCACAACCAAGGAAGCTAGTGACACCGATCAGGGCCTCGTTGCTGTCAGCGTACGGCAGATGTCAGCTGAATCCTTAAGTGCGTTGCGTGCGGCTATGCCGTCGTAGTAACGGTCGTAGATGGCACACCATGGCGGATGCTACCTGGCGGGACAGGGGGCAACTTGCGCAACCTACCTGTCCCGCCTTGGCGATTTTTGAATATGCCACCCCTTTCTGGAAAGAATCCGGCCGAGGCCCCTTCGACGCCTCTCCCTGGCTTCCTGCGGGTGCTGCTATTCCTTGACGCCACCAGTGGTTAGCCCGGCCTGCCAGTACCGCTGCAGCACCAGGAAGGCGATGATCAGCGGAACGATACTCACCAGGGAGCCTGTGATGACGGTGGAAAACAGGGCCTGCGCGCCGCCTCCGGCCGCGCTGGCCGCCTGCTGCTGGGCCAGTCCCACCGTGAGCGGATACAGGGACGAGCTGTTCAGCATGATGAGTGGCAGGAAATAGTTGTTCCACGTGGCCACGAGTGCGAAGAGGAAAACAGTTACGACGCCGGGGCCCAGGAGTCTGAATCCCACCTGCCAGAAGATCCGGAATTCACCAGCGCCGTCCACCCGGGCGGCTTGGATGAGTGAATCTGAGATCGCGTCTGCTGCGTAGACGCGCATCAGGTACACGCCGAACGGGCTGACCAGGGAGGGCAGGATCACCGCCCAGGGGGTATTGGTCAGGCCTGCACTGTTGAAGAGGAGATACGTGGGCAGGGCCAGGGCGGTCAGGGGGATCATGATGGCGCCGAGGTTGATGCTGAACAGGAGCTTGTCGCCGGGGAACCTGTACTTGGCGAAGGCGTACCCGGCGGTGGTGGCCAGTACCGAGGCCCCCACAGCGCTGAGGCCAGCATAAAGCACGGTGTTCAGCACCCACTGAAGGAACAATCCGTTGCGGACCGTGAACACGGACACCAGGTTCTCCCACAGGGCAAACCGGTTCCCGAACCACAGGCCGAACGTGGAGAACAGGTCCGCGTTGTCCTTGGTGCTGGCGATCAGCAGCCAGAACAGCGGGAGGACGAAGTATCCGGCGCACAGCCAAAGCAGGACCGTCAGCAGCGTGCTGCGTTCCATCCCGCGCTGGCGCTTCGAGGTGCGTGGCTTCTCTGTGCCGGGAACGGCCGTGGGGGCCGCGAGGGGTGCGGTGCTGGTTGTCATGGCATGCTCTTTCGCTGCTTGCGTTCGGCGCGCTGGGTCTGCAGCTGCACCACGTAGGAGATCACGGCGATGACGCCGCCCAGCAGGAACGCGATGGCCGCCGCATAGTTGACGTCCTGGTTCACGAACGCGAGGTTGTAGGCGTAGAAGTTGGGCGTGAAGCCGTTGGTGATGGCGTCGGGGGCAATCGAATCCAGGAGGCTGGGCTCGTTGAAGAGCTGGAACGTGCCGATGATGGAGAAGATGACCGTGAGGATGATCGCTGGGCGGATGGCGGGGATCTTGATGTTCCAGGCGATCCGGAACTGGCTGGCGCCGTCGATCTCCGCTGCTTCGTAGAGCTCGCTGGGGATGCCGCGCAGCGCCGCGTACATGATGATCATGTTGTAGCCCACGAACTCCCACGTGACGATGTTCATCATGGAGCCCAGGACGGATTGCGGGCTGAGGAAGTCCGGCGCGCCCATGCCCAGCGACTGGAAGATCTGGGCGAAGGGCCCGAAATCCCGGCCGTAGAGGTAGCCCCACATGAGCGTGGCCACGACGCCGGGCACGGCGTACGGCATGAAGTACAGCAGGCGCAGGGCCTTGCCGCCGCGGACTCTGCCGCTGTCCAGTGCGAGGGCCAGGAACAGGGCAACGCCCAGCATTATGGGGACCTGGACCAGCAGGAAGAGGCTCATCCGGCCCACCCCGCCCAGGAAATCGGGATCGCTGAGGGCTTCGGCGTAGTTGGCGAGGCCGGCGAAGGAGAGGCCTCCGATGAGCTGGCTCTTGAAGAGGCTGAGGTAGCCGGCGTAGCCCAGGGGGACGATGAGCATCGCGGCGAAGACGAGGAAGAACGGGAGTACAAAAAGGTATGCCGCCCTGGTTTGGGTGCGGCGCGACGCTGAGGCGCGCCGCCTGCGGGGGCCGGCGGCTTTGGCCGCCGGAAGGGTGTTGCTGGCCACTGGTAATTCCTTAGGTTTGAAAAGGCCCGACGGCGGGAGGCTGGCGTGGGTGCTGCCTCCCGCCGGGTGCGGGCTACTTGACGGTGAAGCCCTGGTCCTTGGCGTAACCCTCAAGGTCCGCCTGCCAGGCGTCCAGGGCCGCGCCCAGATCGCCCTTGGCACCGATCACAGTGCCCACTTTTTCGTTGAAGGAGGAGTAGGCGAAGTCGGTGAACGGCAGCCACTGGAAGTCGGTGTCCACGGTGTCGGCGATGCCGGCGAAGAGCTTATTGACCTCCTGGCCGCCGAAGAAGTCCACCTTCTTGCCGGTGAACGCCGGGTCTTCCAGGACGCTCTTGGCGGCCGGGAAGAGGAACTGCTTGTTGGCGAACATGGCGGTGGACTCGTCGTCGTGGTTGATGAACTTGGCCAGTTCAGCAGCGGCGATGGGGTTCTTGGTGGTCTTCAGGACGGCGTCCGAGGAACCGCCCCAGTTGCCGGAGACGTTCTGGCCTGCTTCCCACTGCGGCAGCGGGGCTGCATTCCATTTGCCGGCGGTGTCCGCCGCGGTGCCTTGGAGGAAGATGGGCGCCCAGGCTGCCGTGAGCCAGCCGGCGTATTTGTCGCTGGCCAGGCCCTGGTAGTACTGGTCGTTGAAGTCGGCGTCCACGGACACCAGGTCCTTCTGGATGAGGTCCTGCCAGTAACCCAGGACTTCCTTGGCTTTCGCACTGTTGACGTCGATGCTGACGGTCTTGTCGCCGTCGTACCCGAAGGGCTTCACGCCGGCCTGCCACAACAGCCCCACCACCTGGGCGGGATCATTGGTGGGCAGGTTGGAGATGTACGCGCCGGTCTTTTCCTTCACGGCCTTGGCCGCGTCAGCGTACTCCTGGTACGTTGCGGGGGCCTTGGTGAGGCCGGCTTTCTCCATGAGGTCCTTGCGGTACAGGTTGCCCATGGGTCCCACGTCCTGCGGGATGGCCCAGACGCCCTTGTCGTCCGACACCTGGTTCCAGGCCCAGCCCACGTAGTCATCCTTGATGTCATCCGCGCCATACCTGCGGAGGTCCAGCAGTGAATCCGTGAGGTTGAACGAGGAGATGTACTGGTACTCCACCTGGATGACGTCCGGGGCGCCCTCGCCGGACTTAAGGGCGGTGCGGACCTTCTGGTAGTGCTCCCCGCCCTGGCCTACGTTCTCAACGGTGACGTCGATCTGCGGGTACTTCTTCTCAAACAGGGCCACTTCCTGGTCCACGTCCGGGAGCCAGGTCCAGAACGTAAGCTTGGTGGGCGTCTGCATGGCCTTGTCGAATTCTTCCCTGGCCACCGGTGCGGCGTCCTTGGCCGGCGTGGTGCTGCCCGCGGGCGAGCAGCCGGTGATCATATATCCGGTGATGCCGGCGAGGACGGCCATGGCCGCCGCTGTTGTTGAGGCCTTCTTCATCGTGGCTCTTTCTGTGCTTTTTTTGTGTGAAGTTGGATCAGTCGATCCGGTAGTGCTCACCGGCTGAGGAATGTACGCGTTGACCACGCGCCCAGTGAGAGATTGGTTCCTGCCTCGTAGCTGGTGCCGGAGACTGCGTCGAGGACGGGGAGCGAAAGGGTGATTTCCTGCTTGTCCCATCCCCAGTTGAAGATGAACCAGGCGCGCCGGCCGTCGGATACCTGTCCCGAGGACGCATACAGCGGCAGGTGGAGGTCCCCGGCCAGTTCTTCAGCGACGGCGGTCGGGGCCGCCCACCTGAAGATTCCGCGGGCCAGTCCGGTGGTGGGGACGCAGCCCACCATGGTTATCCGGCCGTGGCCATGCTGTTGGGTGGTGACGGCGGGAAAGTCCCCGAACCGGGGGTGGTCGTACTGGGCCAGGACGTCTGCGCCGTCCAGCTGGAGTCCGTCGATCCAGGCTTCCGCGTAGGCTGTCTCGTCCAGGTCCAGCCCGCCGGGTGCACTGATGACCCGCACGGGGGCTTCAAGGTTGGAATACTCCTCGTACCAGCTGCCGGCCAGTCCGCTCAGGGTGTCCGGGGCGACGGCCACCCTGGCCCGGGCTTCGTCGTCGGCATAGGCCGTGCGCGGTCCGACGATGAGGTGCCCGCCCAGCCGGACGTAGTCCCGCAGGAGCTGGAGGTCCTGGTCCGAGGTGATGTAGAGGCCGGCGCCCACCAGGATGGGAAACGCCCGGGCCAGCTCCGCCGCGCCGGATTCGTGCGCCTGGCTGACGTGGAGGATCCGCGCCTGGCCTCCCCCGCCGATGACCCCGCGATGGAAGGCGTCCACGATGCGTTCGTATGATTCGTCGTCGCCCTTTCCTTTGCTGTGCAGCGGCGGCATGAACTGCATGGCGAACCGGCTGGGATTGGACCACAGGATTGCCACGTCAGCATCCGGTTCGTACCCGTCCAGCGTCTTCCCCAGCTGCTTGAATTCGGCTCCGATGTCTGCCACTTCGGCGTACACCCTTCCTGGTTTCAGGCTGTGCGGCAGCACACCGCCCCAGTAGGTTTCAGCTCCGTAGGGGAGGGTGTGCCAGTGCCAGTACTCGATCATCGCGGCACCGCGTGAGACCAGCGCGTAGGCGGACTGCTTGAGCTGGCCCGGATACGGCGGGAAGTTCTGGTCACCCGTACCGATGGACTGGGCGTTGGTTTCGGTGACCAGGTAGCGGGACTGCTTGGAGGAATACATCCGGTCCGCCTGCCGGAACAGTCGTGCGACGCCTGTGGTGGTCCAGTAGTTGGGCTGGTCAAGCTTCCGGGCTGCGTTGAGATGCTCCTGCATCCCGTAGTACGGGTTGCCGGCTCCGATGTTGAGGTTCTCAAACAGTTTCTGGTCATCCAGGGCCCGCCGTGGGTACTGCAGGCAGGTGGTGACGAACTGGTCCGGCCTGCTGTACTCGGCCACGAGTCCTGCCTGCCAAGAAATGAAGTTCGTGGTCAGTTCGGCCTGAAAGCGCCGCCAGGCCAGGTCATATTGGGGAAACGTGTTGCCGTGGGGGCGCCACAGCTCGGACCAGTCGCCGATGCGGTGTGACCAGTAGGTAAGGCCCCATTCGCGGTTCAGCGTTTCGACGTCGCCGTACTGCGCCTTCAGGGACCGGACAAAGCGCACAAAAACACCATGGTTGTGGAACAGTTCAAGGCCTGGCTCGTTGTCCACCTGGTAGCCGATGATTGCCGGATGCCCGGCATAGCGGCCCAGCACGGCTCGGATGACCCGCTCGGCGTGGAACAGGAAAGCCGGATTCGTGTAGTCCACTTCCTGGCGTGCGCCCCACGGGATTTTTTCACCGGGACGCCGCTCAGCAGCGATCTCCGGATGCGCCGTCTGCAGCCAAGGCGGGATGGCGTAGGTTGGCGTACCGAGGATCACCTGGATGCCCCGCTCATGGGCAGCATCCAGGACGGGAGCCAGCCAGGCGAGATCAAATTCCCCGTCCCGGGGCTCCCAGGTGGACCATACGGATTCCCCCACCCGGATCACATTGATCCCGGCACTGTGCATCAGGTCCAGATCTTCGGTAAGGCGGTGGGTCAGGTGGTATTCGGGGTAGTACGCCACACCAAATAGGAGTCCGCTGGGATGGTGCAAGGGCTGGGAAAGAGTCATGGAACGTGTACTCCGTCGTCGTGCTCGAAAGTGTTGTGTGAGATACGTTACGGCAGGATGTTACCGGAAACAATAGATGCCAAGAAGAAATGTTTCCGGTAAACTCGCTGCAGTGGAAGGGATCCACTGCCTGCGTCGGATGACACTGCAGGATGCGCCGAGGGGAGGCCGGATGGTTCGGGAGACGCCGGGAGAGACAGCCAAGGCCGGATCCACCGATCCTGCTGCCGAGGGCGCTCCTGCCAAGCCCCCCACTATCTATGACGTTGCCCGCGTAGCAGGCGTGTCCCATCAGACGGTGAGCCGGTTGCTGAGGGGTTACGAGGGCATCCGCCCCCAAACCAAGACCCGGGTGATGGATGCCCTGCAGGAGCTCGGCTACCGCCCCAACCTGGCGGCGAGGTCGCTGACCACCGGGCGCTCGCAGCGCATTGGTGCACTGACACATGAGATTGACCAGGTGGGACCCAGCAAGATCGCGCAGGGAGCGAGCGTCGCGGCACGCCAGGCCGGCTACCTGCTGGACATCGTGACGCTGGACATGAGCAACGCGGACGCCATCAACGACGCGCTGGAACTAATCATGCAGCACGACCTGGCCGGGGTGCTGGCTTTGGCCTCAACGGATGAAATGACCCAGGCCTTCGAAGCGGCCGATTTCCGGGTGCCGGCCTATATTGCCGCCGAGGAGGACGATGCCTTCAGCAACCGCCGCTCCGAGCTGACCAGTGTGGGCCTGCCGGCACTCATCGCTCACCTCGCCGGGCTCGGGCACCGCACCCTGCTCCACATCGCGGGTTCCACCACGTATTCCGCAGCGCGGAACCGGAGGAGGGCCTATGAAGCCGCCGTCGCCGATCTTTCCCTTCACTCCCAAGGTGTGGTGTACGGTGACTGGTCGGCCAGATCCGGTTACGAGGCAATAACGGGCCTTCGCGGAAAACTGGAGGCAACCGCCGTCGTCGCTGCCAACGACCAGATGGCCCTGGGCGCCATGCTGGCCTTGACCGAGCAGGGCTACCGCATCCCCGAAGACATCAGTGTCGCCGGCATCGACGATATCCCCGAGGCCGGGTACTTCTCGCCGCCGCTCACCACCTTACGGGTGAACTTCGCCGCGCAGGGCAGGAACGCGGTCCAACAACTGCTGGGGCAGATCGAGGGCTTCACCCCGCCATCGTCAACGGGGTTGACATCGCAGCTCATCACGCGCAGGTCCACTGGCCCGGCACCAGGCACCGCGGGGCACAAGTAGCTCCCTTCACGTCAGCACTGACAGGAGTAAGAGTCGCGGCGCTAGCTACCGTCTCGCACATCGGAGGGTGTTTTGCTCGTGAAATGGATCTCGTCGAACCTCGCCACGCAGCTCTCACCCAACGGCGCTTGCGACAGGAAACCGACGTGGACTGGATTGTGCGTATCCAACCGGAACAGGCGGACGAAGCTCCATTTCTTGCCGTCAAAAGACGAATGGAAGGCCCATGCAGGGCCCACGCGGCATACACGCAGGTAGGCCCATGGATCTGCAACAACAGCCGAGTTGCAGTCGTTCGAGTAGTCGTTGGTCACCACGCTGACCACCATGGCCTCGCCGTGGGCAGAGTATTCGAAACAGAGCTTGGCCCAGTGATCCTGATCCGCCCACAGACTCAGCTCCCCGGCGTCGAAGGTCGTCCGAGGCGACTCAACCCTGACCCTGGCAGACAGCGAAAAGGATGTCGGCGCGGTGAAGCCAAGTGCCGATGCACGGTGCTGCTGCTCTCCGCCGAGGGAATCGTTACTCCAATCAACTCCTGGCGCGGCTGTCAGGGTCAGAGTGGAATCGGCGTGGTTGTATTCCGCTTCGCTTTCGGTTGCCGTCCACGTCAGAGGTGGGAGTCCTGCTGCTTCGGGGGTCATGGCCATACTCCTTGTTCGGTTTTCAGCTGTTGTCAATGCTGATGCAGCGAGAGGGCCAGATGCGTTTTCGCCGTTCTGGCCCTCTCGCCGGATGTGTGGTTGATTATTTGATGATGAAGTTTGCGGTGAGCTTGGTTTCATCCTGAGCGGTCATGGTCACCTGGAGGCAAGATCCTGCCTTCTTGGGCGTCTTCCAGTTCTGCTGGAAGTGCCCGTCCTGGTACACCAGGCCCGTCACGTCGGTCGTGACGGTTTCGATCTCATCGGTCACCGCTCCCGGGCCGGGGCAGGCCACGCTCGCGGTGCTGAAGGACTTGACCTTGCTTAAGTCGGTGAGCTCGGTCGCGCCGTCGAACAACTCAAACCTGAACGGAACAGTGCTTCCGCCCTTGACCGTGTTCCAGGCCCCTGCCATGTCCACCGGTGCCATGAAACCACTAACGGTCCAAGGCAGAACGGTGTACTTCAGCTCAGCGGTGCTGACGTTACCGGCGTTGTCAGTGGCCGTTGCGGTGTAGGTGTGTCCCCCTACCGTGGCCCCTCCCCCGGTGACAGTGCACGAGGCCAGGCCCGAGACCGCGTCCGCGGTTTCGCAGGTCGGTGCTGCCGCGTCATGGCCAAAGGTGTAGTCACCGGTCGGGCCCCCGACCAAGGCCACCGTCGGGGCGGTCGCGTCGATGCGGATAGTTTCTGCACCGCCGGAGTTCTCCACGGGGACCCCGTTAACCACTGCGCGGTAGGACAGGACCGTCTCGCCGTCGCCGGACACCTGGACGGGTGCGCTGTAGGGCTGCCACTCTCCCACACCAAGACGGTACTCGATATCGGCCTGCACACCCTCATTCAACGCCAGCGCGACGCTCGCCGGCCCGGGGCGCCAACCTGCAGCGTTCGGATCAGCACCGGAAACCGTCAACGACACTTTTGGCTCGGGAGCCGTTGCAGGGTCTTTGACGAGCTGCCATTCCTGGGAGCCGTCCGTGGTCGCGTTCTGCAACGTGAGCGGCGCACCGGCTGATGGGCCTGTCAGGTACGCGTTCGGGTTCTTTGCAGCCTGGAAGGTGTAGTAGCCGTCCGATGTTTGAGTGACATTCCAAAGTCAGCCGGCCAAGTGGTCGACCCACTGCCCGATTCGCTGGCCGATGGTGGCGTTCCCAGTCCAGATAGCCGCTTCGCGGCCGCCGGCCTTGTTCAGCAGGGTCGACTTTCCATCAGCCTTGGTAACCAGGTGCCAGTACTGGGTGTCAGGCTTGGACGTTGCCCCAAGGTCTTCGAGCTTAACATCGGGTACGTCGGCGTTGCCGATGTTTGCGTCGGTGGTATTCCCGCCCGTGCCGATGACCTGGCCGTTCTTGCGGTTTACCAACCGGTAGTACACGCCTTCGGTATGTCCGAGGTCGACGTCGGCGTGGCGGATGATGGCTGTGGCGGTGGCTCCGTCCCAGGTTCCCTGCAGGATATGGACTCGCCCGGTGCCAGCGACATACTGCAGGGTGCGGCTGTAGCCGCTTCCCAGCGAGGTCTGGTACTTCGTCCAGACGCCGTCGCTGCGTCCGCTCTCGTTCACCCATACGGCTCCGCTTCCGGCGGCGTTGTACACCAAGCGTCCGTCGGGGAGATTGATGACGACTGGACTGCCGCCCCAGGACAGTCCGCCTGAACCACTCGCGAAGGGCAGGAGGCCCTGCTTGCCGTCTGCCCGGCTGATCTCTTCGCCGTCAGCATCGCCGTCGGCGTAGAATTTCAGCGGATCAGCGGCCATCTTGAACCTGACGTTAGCGCCGCCGCCCCAATACTCATAGGTGATGAACCACTTGCCATCGGTCGTGGGAACAGCATTCGTCATCCCCGGACGCCCGCCGCCAATATAGGTCTTGCCGCCGGAGGTCACATTCTTACCGGCGATGTCGACGACGGGAGCGCTCCATGCCGTACCGGTTCCGTCCCACGTCTTGTGGGCGAGGATCTGCGTCTGGGGGTCCGCAGCCGTGTCGTTGTTTGGGTCCAGGACAGCCACACCGGTCGCCGGGTCGTAGCCGATGTATTCGTTTTCATCCGAGTAGTAGGCAACGAGCTTTCCGTCATGGACCATCAGGTACGGCTCCCATACGGGATCCACCTGCCGGTAGGTGTTGGCTTTGGCGACATTCACCCCGGTAGCGCCGGCACTGCCGCCCTGCCAGCCACCGGTCGCAATGACGTTGACGACCTTCCATGTGGTGCCTTCGTCAGTGCTGGAGTAAAGGGCAATTGCCATGTCCTTCCGGTCCCCGTCGTTCGTGGGGACCCAGTTCGGGTCGGCGGCCTTACGCTCCGTGTAGTAGTAGTCCTCGCCGGAGACGACGCTTGCCAGCAGCAGCGTGCCGGCGGTCAAGTTGCCCACATTCTCCGGGAGCGTGTAGAGATAAGAGCTCGTCCAGTTGCTCGTGTACTTGGCATATTGCGGGTCGCTGGAGAGGTAAGCGGGAGCCTTAACTTCAGCAAGCGGCTGCCATGACGTTCCGTCATCGTCGCTCTTGTAGATGGGCAACGTCTGGCCTGTGGCTGCCCCGGATGAGGCCACGACCGTGGACTTTTCGAAGGCCGCCACCAGACGGCCGCTGGGCAGCTGGGCGGATTTTGGGTAGACCGCACAGTTGCCCCGACCCTTGAGGCATTGTTCGTTGTTCGGCAGCTCGTACAGGATCGAGCCTTGCGGCCTAGGCCTGAGCTGCAACTCCTGCAAGCATTGCAGCCGCGGCGACGACGGCTCCGAGCGTTCTCCATGTCCTTGATTTGTTCATGGCCCTTCCTTTGGGGATTGTAGTGAGATTGCGATGGGGGCAAGTGCGCAAAGAAAGCGCTGGTGAATCTGACTGCAGGCAAGCACCCGGATCTGTGATCCTTGCCGGCTGGGCGCGGTCTATCACTTCGGGACGACAGCCTCCTGTCGGTAGGCGCGCCTGATCATGGTGCTGCGAGTGTGAAGCGACAATCAGCGGTGCATTGCCTTTGAATGCTCTGCGACGGGGTCTCGAAACGGTGCGTGATCATGGAGCTGCCGTCCGCGGCTTCGACAGTGTGGGAAGGCTGTTCAGGGAAGCGGCGAGGCAGTCGGCCTCTCCCTCCAACCAGACAAGGAACGGTCTGGCCATGTTGGATTGGCAGAAGCACGGCATGACATTGAGGGTGCAGCACAAACCGGTGAGGCAAGCACCTCCTTTGTAAAGGAATGACCCTGCCGGAAATGAACGCTAGCCTAACTTGTTTCCGGTAACAAGAGGATTCTTCTATGTTTCTGTTACCGGAAACATCCAGTGGCGTAACACGCCGTCAAAAGGACACCCGAAAAGGGTGTGTACAGAGAACACAGGGAGTCCGCCCGCGGGTTGACTGGGGGCAAGGAGTGCAACTTGGGGTTGCTACTGCCTTGTTAGGGCCTACCAGCCCGACACCATTCCATCTCACCCGAGCGTGCACTCAATTCGTCCCATTACGTCCGCTCCGGATATGCTGATGTTGAATTTCCAACAGAAGTTGTTCGCCAGCAATCAACCCTTTGGGGGCACCATGGACCTATCAGCGTCATTCAAGGCGTACGACGTGCGGGGCATCGTCGGCGTGACCATTACCGCTGAGAACGTAGAGGCCGTTGGAGCCGCCTTTGTGGACGTGCTGGGGCTTTCCGGACAGACGATCTTCTGCGGTGGGGACATGAGGCCGTCGTCTCCTATCTTTACCAGGGCGTTCTCGAAGGGCGCCGGCAAGCGCGGGGCCCTTGTGAAGGACCTGGGCCTCATCTCCACGGACGAGCTCTATTACGCTTGCGGCGCCCTTGATGCGGCGGGGGTGATTTTCACCGCAAGCCACAACCCGGCCGAATACAATGGCATCAAGATGGCTAAGGCGGGCGCCCTTTCCGTCTCCTCTGACTCCGGACTGAATGAGATCAGGGACCTCGCCCAGCACTACCTCAATGAGGGGATCCCTGGGGCTCAGAGACGAGGAGCCGTGGCGGAACTGGACGTGTTGCCCGGGTACGCGGAAAGACTGCGCTCCCTCGTGGATCTGAACACCATACGTCCACTCAAGGTAGTGGTAGACGCAGGCAATGGCATGGCGGGCCTGACGGTCCCTGCCGTCCTCGGAGACCGGCTGCTGCCGGCTTTGCCGCTGACGATTGTGCCCCTGTACTTCGAACTGGACGGGACGTTCCCTAACCACCCCGCCAACCCGCTGGAATCGGCCAACCTTCGCGACCTCCAGTCCGCGGTCATCGCCCATGGAGCTGACCTCGGACTGGCGTTCGACGGCGATGCTGACCGCTGCTTTGTGGTGGACGAAAAGGGTCAGCTCGTGACCCCGTCGGCCATAACCTCGTTGATCGCCGTCCGCGAGATCCTCCGCGCCAAGGCCGCCGGAGAGTCGGAACCCGCAATCATCCACAACCTGATCACGTCCAAGGCGGTACCTGAATTCGTGGCCGCGGCAGGTGGGCGGCCTGTCCGCACCCGGGTGGGGCACTCCTTCATCAAAGCCCGGATGGCAGAAGAAGGAGCGGTGTTCGGAGGGGAGCACTCGGCCCACTACTATTTCCGCGACTTCTACAACGCTGATACCGGGATGCTGGCGGCCATGCACGTTGTCGCCGCACTTGGGGGGCAGCGGCTACCGCTGTCTGAGCTGGTCCGCGAGTTCGAGCCGTACAGCGCCAGCGGGGAAATCAATACCTCCGTCGATGGCGTTTCAAGCACTGTAGCCCGGGTACGCGCCGCCTTCGAAAGCCTCAGCGGTGTCACCGTAGAGGACCTTGACGGCCTGAGCATCACTGATGATACGGGAGATTGGTGGTTCAACCTGCGCGCCTCCAACACGGAGGAGCTGCTTCGCCTGAACGTCGAAGCCAAGGATGCGGAAACAATGCGGCGTGTCCGTGACGGCGTCCTGGACCGGATCCGCCGCTAAGGCGCCAGCCCTGCCAAATACCGCGAGACTGACAAGGCCGTTGCGGCTGCATCTGCACCGCAACGGCCCGAGCCCCAATCCACCAATCACTAATTGCTAGCAGCAGGCACACCCAGAACCACATTCACAGGATTCTTGCCTTCCAGCAACAGCGCGACCTGTTTGCGGATCAGCCGGACCATGCGCGGAAACATGGCCGAACTCGCGCCGCCGACGTGCGGTGTGATCAATACACCGGGGATATTCCACAAGGGATGGTCGCTGGGCAGCGGTTCGGGGTCGGTCACGTCAAGTGCGGCCCGCAACCTTCCGGACGCCGTCTCGCGCAGCAACGCATCGGTATCCGCCACCGGTCCCCGGGCCACGTTTACAAGAAGCGCTCCATCAGGCATTGCCGCCAGGAACCGTTGATCCACCAGTCGACGGGTGCACTCGTTTAGCGGAACACTGACCACCACGATGTCATGCAGCGGCAACTGCTCGTGCAGCGAATCAATCCCATGGATCCGGCCCTGCTCATCGTCGCGGTCACGGCTGGCCATCCGTGTCACCTGCGCTTCAAACGGCAGAAGCCTGGCTTCGATAGCCTTCCCCACTCCCCCATAGCCCACCAGGAGCACCCGGCGGTCTGCCAGGCTGGGGCGCTGGCTGTTATGCCAGGTTCCCGTAGCCTGGTTCCGGACAAACTCCGGAATTCCCCGCTGGCTGGCTATCATCATCCCCAATGCAAGCTCAGCTGTAGAAGCCTCGTGCACACCGGCTGCGTTGGCGAAAAGGCAACCGGCGGGTAGAACTGTCGCCACGCCGTCGTACCCAATGGACTGGCTCTGGACCAGCCCGACCGCCAGTCCACTCAGCGCTGCCAGTGCGTCCGGCTTGCCCATATAGGGCGGAACCACAATATCGAACTGCTCCGCCGGCGCAGGTCCGGCCAGGTCCCAGAGCAGGAAGTCGACATCGGATGACGGCTCCATAGCCTGCAGCAGCTTTTGGTCTGGCAGGCTCACCCGAAGCCGGGCAGTCACCGTGCCACAATCAGTTTGACGTTAGCTGCACGCAGCGCGGATTCGATCTCTCGCGGGGGCGGCGCATCCGTGACCAGGATGTCGACCGCCTCAAAAGCTGCAAGCCGCGCCAATGCATACCTCAGCATTTTCTGATGCGTTGCGACCACCACCACCTGCTCAGCCGAATTCATCAGTGCGATCTTGGTGGCACGCTCCACATCACGCTCAATGTAGAACGCCTCGTCATGGATCCCGCTCACGCCGATGAAAGCCGTCTTGGCACGAAGCCCGGCGACGGCCGAGACCGTCATGGGCCCATTAAAGGCCTGGCTGTCCAGCAGTAATTCACCCCCGAGGCAGATGGTGCGCGCGGCCGTCAGCTGCAGGCACCGCTGGATGGCGGGGGCCGAGTGGGTGATGATCGTCCCCGTGAAAGAGGTGGGCAGCTCGTGCGCTATCTGGTATGTGGTGGTGCCGGCGTCCAGGATGATCGCATCGCGCTCCTTGATCAGGGAGATACATGCCCGTGCCACCCTTAGCTTGGCGTCGGAGTCCTCACGAACTCTGGCCGCGAAGTCCGCGTTCTGGCCGCCCGCATTGACGGCGCTCACGCCGCCGTGAACCACGCGGACAAGGCCCCGTTGGGACAGCAATCGGGTATCGCGCCGAACCGTCATATCCGAGACTGCAAACGTTTCGGCCAGGTCAGCGGTGGAGATGAACCCCCGACGCTCCAGCTCGTCCAGTATTGTGCGCTGTCGGGGCGTAAGCGGCGCCTCGTCCTGTGAGATGCTCATATCCCCTTCTCCCTGCTTCCCTTACCGGACGTTAGCGCCGGGCGGGGTGTTGCAATTCCAACATAAATGTACTTAGTGACGCACCCCGGCACCCGCATTGGCAAGGTCCACGGGGCGTCCTTCGATAATTGAACGCTCCGCGGCCAGGCCCATCCGCACAGACTGCAGGCCATCGGCAACGGTGACTTCCACGGGCCCTTCCCCCAGGATTGCTCGGCGGTAGCCAAGGTGCTCATAGTACGTGGAGCCGTGGTGCGCACCGGCGGCAAGGACGGCCTCATCAACGGGAACCTCATGCGTTTCCGGACCCAGCGGTGAGCGTGGGCTGAACTCCACCAGTGCCTCCGCCTCGTCGCCCTCGATCCAGTGGTTGGCCGCCACCGGGATGAGGGTCTCGATCTTGGCGGCATCTCCAACAATGGAGATCCGCTCCTGGAACTTGGACCCTTCGGCGAACATCGACAGCTCCAGCATGGCGCGGCGGCCGCCCTTGAAGTCCACCAGCACGTAGGCGTTGTCGATCATGTCCGAAATCCTTCCGTCGTAAACCTCGTCCATGTGGTTCACGTCGTGTCCGCCGCTGGCGTAGATGCGGGTGGGCTCGTCCTGAAGGATCAGCCGCATCAGGTCAAAGAAGTGGCAGCACTTCTCCACCAGGGTTCCGCCGGTCCGCTCAGCAAAGCGGTTCCAGGCGTCCACCTTATGCAGGAAGGGGAACCGGTGCTCCACGATGGAGAGCATGTAAATATTGCCTAGCTTGCCGTTGTGCGCGGCCTGGATGACCTCCTGCACTGGCGGCATGTAGCGGTACTCCATGGCCACCCATACCGGCGCCGGGTAGTCTGCCGCGAGCGTCTCGAGTTCGTCCGCCTGTTCCGCCGTGGTGCACACCGGCTTCTCCACAAGTATGGGGAGGTTGGTGCCGCTGGCGAAGATGTCTTTGAGGATGCCAAGGTGCGTGTCGTTGGGGCTCGCGATCACCAGGGCGTCCACAATGCCCGAGGCCAGCAGTTCCTGGTGTGAGGGAAATGTCTGCACCTCATAGCCGATCTCGGCCACGGTTTGCTCAAGGGAGGACGGCTGGGGATCGGAGACTGCGCTGATTTGGCTCCCTGGGATCAGGGCGAGGTTCCGTACGTGTTCGCGGGCCATGTGTCCGGCCCCGATGAGGCCGTAACGAATGGTTCGGACGGTTTCCGCAGTAGGCAATGACATGAGCTGCTCCGTTTCTCTACGTTGAGTTCTGGGGACCGCGGCGTTGCATCCCAAACAGAACTATACAGAAAGTGTTGTTATTCCAACATAGCGTGTGTATATTTCTTCAGTACCAGCCGCAACTACAACGAGGTGGATCGTGCCCCAACCGTCAACAGGAACCCTGCTCTTCGTAGGCTGTGCCACTTTTGACTCCATTGCCCTGGTCCAGGATTACCCGGCTGCGGACAGCCGCACCGTTGCTGCAGACTTCGTGACGGCGGGAGGCGGCCCTGCCGCAACCGCTGCTGTAGCAGCAGCCCGCGCCGGTGCCCGGACGGCCTTCGCCGGAGTCCTGGGCACGGACGAGGAAGGCGACCGCATCATCAGCGGACTGGAAGCAGAAGGCGTAGACACCTCAGCAGTTATCCGCGACGCGAGCGTCAAAACCGGCGCCAGCGTTATTGTGGTCAGCAAGGCAACCGAAAGCCGGGCCATCGTCACACGCCCGGTGCCGCCGGTCAGTTTCCCTTCCGGCAGCCGCTTTCACGAACTGCTGGACACTGCGGCCTGGGTCCACGCGGACCATCTGGGCTGGAACGCGGTGGCCGGCGTCCCCGGCCTCACCCTCAGCGTCGATGCAGGCAACCCCATCCCCTCCTTCAGTCCCCGCGGTGTAACGCTGTACGTCCCCACCGTCGAACGGCTCCGGGCGGAATACGGCGAGGACCTCGCCGTCGAGGCCCTCCTCCGGAAAGCGGTCGACGACGGTGCCTCCGCCGTCGTCGCCACCGCCGGGTCCGAAGGTGCCTGGGTTCTGGCCGACGACGGTGAGGCGGTCCACGTGCCAGCAACGCCGGCCAACATCGTGTCCACCTTAGGCGCCGGCGACGTGTACCACGGCGCCCTCCTCGCAGCCGTGGCGGCCGGACTCCCCCTTGGAGAAGCCGCGGCCTTCGCCGGCCGCACCGCCGCAGCCTCCTGCGCGGGACTGGACGGCCGCTCCATGATCCCGCACCAGACCATTACCCCTGTCCTTGCCTCAAACAACCCCGCCTGACTGAAAGAAGCAGCCCATGAGCCCCACCGACCTTTCCCCGCTACAACGCCCGTCCGGTGCCTTCGCCATGCTCGCCGTGGACCAGCGCGAAGCCATGCGCAACATGTTTGCCGAGCACACGGACCAGCCCGTCACCGACGAGGATCTGCGCGAATTCAAGCTCAAGGCCGCCCAGATCCTTACCCCATACGCCTCCGGCATCCTCATCGACCGCCAGTTCGCCCTGGACCAGGCCATCGAGGCCGGCGTGGTGGACCCCGGCTGTGGACTCATCGCTTCCGCCGACCACTTTGAATCCGCCCACGGCGAACTGGTGGGTGAGGTAACCATCGACCGGCTGGTAGATCCGCACAAGTACGCGGCCCTGGGCGTGAAGGCCCTCAAGCTGCTAGTGCTGTACCGCCCGGATGAGCCCGCCGAGGGCCGGGTGGAGATGGTCCGCGAATTCGTTGAGCGGTGTCAGTCCGCAGGGCTCATCAGCATCATCGAACCCGTCTCCCGCAAGCCCCTGGCAGGCGGCGACTTCGACTGGAACGCCGGCATCCTGGCAGCCGCCAAGGAACTCGGCAGCCTGGGCGCGGACCTGTACAAGGCCGAGGTCCCCTTCCATGGCCGGGCCCCCGAAGCTGACGTCCGGGCAGCCTGCGCCGAACTCACCCGGGCTATCGACGGGCCCTGGGTTGTCCTCTCCTCCGGTGTCCCCGAGGACGTCTTCCCCGAGGCCGTGCGGTGGGCCTGCATGGAAGGCGCCAGCGGCTTCCTCTCCGGACGCGCCGTCTGGGCGTCCTGCATCGGTACCCCCGACGTCGTCGAATCCCTTTCCACCGACGCCGTCCGGCGGCTGCAGCGCCTCTGCGCCGTGGTGGACGACGTCGTCTCCACCCAAAGGACCCATGCATGAGCACCACCGGCGCGCCCAAACGCGTCCTGATGATCGCGACGGCGCGGCCCACCTTTGTAGTGGACGTCGCCCGCCGCTACGCCGAAGCCGCCCGCACCCTGATAGAAGAACTGGGAGCCGAAGTCATCGGCCCCCGCGAGCTGGTGATGACCCCCGAAGACATCGAGGCGGCCCTGCCGTACCTGCAGGAGGAGTTCGACTTGGTGGTCAACGTCTGCGCCAGTTTCTCCGACGCCTCCCCCGCCCTTGCACTCTACGCGGACCTGAACGGGCCCGTCCTCTTGTGGTCCTTCCGCGAACCGGGCCCCGTGGGTGACAGGCTCTGGCTCAACTCGCTGTGCGGCTCCAACCTCTACGCCCACGCCCTGGTCCGCGCTGGCGGCACCGTCCGGCTAATGTACGGCAACCCCGACGAGGACAACGTGGCCGCTGTGCTGCGCGACGCCCTGAGCGGCACCCTACCCTCGGGCACCACGTTGGAACCGGTCCAGCGTGAACGGGCCAAGGACAAGGAAGCCGTGGGAGCATCGCTGCTAGGCATGAAGGGCCAGCGCCTGGGCCTTGTGTCCGAAGCACCCCCCGGCTTCACCCCCAGCCAGTTCGATCCCGAACTACTGGAGAAGCTCTTCGGCCTGCAGGTGGAACAGTTGAGCATCGACGAGATGTTCAGCAAGATCGACGACGTTTCCCCGTCCCAGTGCGACGCCGAGGAAAAGGCCGCCCGCGCCGCGCAGCCCAGCCTCAACTCGGTGAACGCCGAGGAGGTTACACGCTCCGCAGCCACTACAGTGGCCATGCGCGAATGGGGATCCGCCGAGGACCTTTCCGCCATCGCCGTCCGCTGCTGGCCCGAATTCCCCACCCAGCGCGGCGTGTGCCCCTGTTCCTCCCTGTCCCGCATCGCTGACGAAGGCACGCCCACCGCCTGCGAGCGCGACGTCTACGGCGCCGTGACCATGCTGCTGATGCAGTCGCTGGGCTCCGGACCCACCTACCTGGTGGACACTGTGGACCTGAACACGGACAACAACAGCGTGCGGCTCTGGCACTGCGGCTCGGCAGCCACAGCTTTGGCCGCCGACCCGGGTGACGCCACCCAGTTCACCCACTGCAACCGCAAGATCGGCGTGGCAGGGAACTTCCCGCTCAAGACCGGCCCCGTGGTTATGGCCCGCCTCACCGAGAACAACGACGGCGGTGGCGGACTCCGGCTCCTTCTTGGCGCTGGCGAATCGATCCCCGCGCCCAACCACTTTCAGGGCAACACTGCAGAGGTGCAGCTGGACGTGGATGCAAGCGCATTCGTGAACTCGCTGGTAGTCGGCGGGTTCCCCCATCACACGGTGCTGGCCTGGAAGGACATCCGTCCCCAGCTCCGCACCGCGGCCGACCTCCTGGGGATTCCCGTCACCGAGTGGTGACGCCCTGCGCAGCCGGCACATAGGCAAAGCAAACACTCAACGAGGAGATTATTGTGAGTCAGATTTCACGCAGGCAGGCCATTGCCCTTCTCGGAGCCCTGGGCTTCGGCGCCACCGCGGCAGCGTGCGCTGGACCCGGCGGTTCCACGGCACCTGGCGGCGCCACCGGGCCGGCCGCTCCCGCCACCGGCAACATCACCGGCAAGGTGTCCTTCGCGCACTGGCGCGGTGAGGACAAGGCGGTGTTCGACGAGCTCATCAAGCGTTTCGAGGCACTGCACGACGGCGTTGAGGTGGCCCAGGACATCTCCACCTCCAACGACTACAACGCCCAAGCCCTGCAGAAGCTGCGCGGGGGCTCCATCGGCGACGCGTTTGCCACCTTCCGCGGCGCCCAGTTCAAGAACTTCACCGAGGCGGGGATCTACACCGAACTCAAGGACAGCAAGGCCGTGGCCAACTACCAGCCGGGTCTGCTTTCCGCGGGGCAGTCCGGCGAGAGCCAGCTGGGCCTGCCCTACCAGGTGGTGTTCCCCATGCCCCTGGCCAACGTGGACCTCTTCGACAAGGCCGGAGCCGAGATCGCGCCCAAAAACTGGGACGCCTTCCTGGGCATGTGTGAAAAGCTGGCGGCCTCCGGCGTCGTCCCCATCTCCTGGCCAGGCGGCGACGTTGGAAACGGCGGCCAGCTGTTTAACTGCATGATCGCCAACAACGCTCCGGTGGACGACATGTGCGCCCAGATCGAACAGGGCAAACTGAAGGTTACGGACGACTGGTTCCTGAAGATGCTCGGACAGTACAAGGACCTTGTCCCGTACCTGCAGCCCAACGCCACCGGCACGGCGGTGGAGCCGGCGCAGAACCTGTTCTCGCAGGGCAAGGCGGCCATGCTGGCCACCGGCTCGTACCACATCGCCGCAGTCCGGGGCCTGGGCGCCCAGTTCCCCATGGAGCTGGTGTTCCCCAACACCTCGGACGGCAACGCCAAGTACGAGGGCGTCTACAACGCCACGTTTATCCTGGGCGTCAACTCCGCCAGCAAGAACCAGGCCGCCGCGGCAGCGTGGATCGATTTCCTCTCCGAGCCCGAGAACGCCGGTTACTACGCCAACCAGACGGCGCAGCATGTGTCCGTTAACAACGTGGAGTACACCAACACGGACCTGAAGCGCCTGAGCCCCTGGCTGGAGAAGAAGACCGCACTCGCGGCGAGGTTCCAGTTCCTGAACCTGGACGTCCGCAACGCCGTCGAGGCCAGCGCCACCGCCGTCATCTCCGGCGCCAGCCCGGAGCAGGCAGCCGAAGCCGCCCAGAAGATTGTTGACGAACGGATATGAGCACCCACATCGGGACGGCTGCGAAGCGGAAGGCGCCGCACAGCCATCCAGAACCGAGCGCCACCAAGGTGCGCCGCCGCTCACCCACTCGGGTGAATCCCGCGCTGTACCTCTTCCCGCTCCCCGCGGTCGCCGTCATTGCCTTCTTCCTGCTGATGCCCACCTTGCAGGCCTTCCAGTACGCCATCACGGACTGGAACGGCTTCTCCGCGGCCTTCAATTATGTGGGGCTGGACAATTTCATCCGCGCCTTCACCGGGGACTCGCTGTTCACCAACGCACTGACGAACAACTTGAAGTTTGTGCTGCTGGTGGTGATCGCACAGACGGCGTTCTCCCTGGTGCTCGCCCTGCTCCTGACGAAGAACTCCCGCGGCAGCATCCTGCTCCGTGCCCTGTTCTTCTTCCCCACCATCCTGTCCTCCGTGTCCGTGGCCTTCATCTGGAAGTTCATCTACGATCCCAACTTCGGCCTGGCCAACTCGGTCCTGGGCGCTGTAGGCCTGGAATCCCTCCAGGGTTCCTACCTCGGCAACAACGCCCAGGCCCTGTATTGGGTAGCCGTGACCCAAGTATGGTTCCACGCCGGGCAGATGATGGTGGTGTACATCGCGGGCCTGCAATCCATCCCGCGGGAACTCTATGAAGCTGCGGAGATGGACGGCGCCAACAGGTGGCAGCAGTTCAAGTCCATCACCTGGCCGTTCGTGGCCCCGGCGACGTCGATCGTGGTGGCCTACACCACGGTCCAGTCGTTCAAGGCCTTTGACCTGATCCTAGGCATCGCGGGCAACCCGCCCAAGGGTTCCCTGGACATTCTCTCCACCCGTATCTACAGCACCTTTGCCAACTCGGAGTTCGGCTACGCCGCTGCCCAGTCGATCATTTTCATGGGGATGATCGCCTTGGTGACCTGGCTCCAGCGCCGGTTGCTCCGGCTGACCCCGAAGGGGGAATGACAGCATGCTTGCCTCCGTAAGCCGCCGCGCGATTCTTGGGATCTACGCGGTCATCATCATCGTTCCGCTGACCGTTGTCGGGTTCGGCAGCTTCAAGTCCACCCAGGAACTCTTCGCCGGACCGTTCAGCCTGCCGCAGTCCCTCTCCCCCGCCAACTATGCGGAGGTGATCGCCGGCCAGAACCTTGGTTCGTCGTTCATGAACAGCGTCATCGTCACCGCCATCTCCGTGCCGCTCACCCTGTTCCTGGCCAGCCTCGCCGGTTACGCCGTGTCCCGGCTCAAAGGCTTCATATCCTGGGCCATCTTTGGCTTCCTGGTCCTGGGCATGGCCATCCCGGCCCAGGCCAATATGGTGCCGCTGTATGTTCTGTTCGGGCGGCTGGGTCTGTTGGACAACCTGGCTGGCCTGGTGGTGGCGAATGTGGTGTCCACCCTGCCCATCGCCGTGTTCATCCTGGGCGGCTTCATGCGGACCCTGCCCAAGGAACTCTATGAAGCATCCTCCATCGACGGCACCGGACCCTGGCGGACGTATACATCCATCGCCCTGCCATTGTCTGCACCGTCCGTAGCGGCAGCCGCGATCTTCCTGTTCGTGATCCACTGGAACGAACTGCTGTACCCGCTGCTGTTCATCCAGTCCCCGGGCAACCGGACCCTGCCGCTGGCGCTGCTGAGCTTCCAAGGCGAGTTCCAGACCAATTACCCGCTGCTGTTCGCCGGCGTCATCCTGGCCTCCCTGCCCGTGGTGGTGGCCTACGTCTTCCTCCAGCGCTACTTCGTTGCCGGGATCACCGCCGGAGCCAGCAAGGGATGAGCACAAGCACGACGGACGACAGTGTCCGCAGCGGCTGGGAAGCCCAGCTTGATTCCCTTCGTCAGCTGGCAGCGAGGCACGACGCCCACACCGTGGTTTTGCGGGACCCGTTGAACCTCTCATGGTTTACCGGAGCCAGGTGGCACGTGCCGCAGACTCTCAACATGTCCTGTTTTGATGTCGTAGTCTCGGGCCTTGGCCCCAATGTGCCAGGGGGCGGGCCCGGTTCCGGTTCGGGAGGTGACGTGCGGATCATCACGAACGTAATTGAGGCGCCGCGGCTGCGGGACGTCGAGTTCGCCGGGCGGGTGGTGGATTTCGACGCAGTCGATTGGATGGAGGACCGGTCCGCCCGGCTCCCTTCCGGAGCTGGCGTCCTGACCGATCTGCCGGGTCTGTCCGACAGCACCGACGCCGCGGCCGAGCTTGCCGCCATCCGCCGGGTGCTGACTGCCGGCCAGCAGGAAGCCCTCGCCGAGGTCTGCACGGACCTGGCTCGGATCACCGGCCGCGTGGTTTCTGCCATCCGCCCCGGCGACGCCGAACAGCACATCGCCGGTTCCCTGGTGGCGGCGCTGCTGGACGAGGGCATCGAAACGGTGGCCCTCTTCGTAGGCGGCGACGAGCGGATCGGCGCCCACCGCCACCCGTTGGCCACCGCCCTGCCCGTCACGGACAGGGTGATGGTGGCATGCTGCGGCCGCCGCAACGGCATGGTGGGGACCATCACCCGGATGGCGTCCTTCCGTCCGCTGGGCGGAGACGCACAAGAGTACCAGGCGCTGTTGCGGGTGGAACAGGAATTCCTGGACGCCAGCAAGCCAGGCGCCGTCCTAGGCGAGGTCTTCCGCCGCGGCGCGGAAGCATACGGCCTGAACGGTTTCGACCCCCAGGAGTGGCGGCGGCACCACCAAGGCGGCCTGACCGGTTTCAACCCCCGCGAGCTGATCGCAAACCCCGGCACCGACGTTGAACTCTCCGCCGCCATGGCGCTGGGCTGGAACCCGTCCGGGGCCGGATTCAAGGTGGAAGACACCCTCCTGGTCACCGACAACGGCCCGCGCATCCTGACAACCGATCCTGACTGGCCCATGCTGAGCGTGGGCGGCCGCGCCCGCCCCGCAGTGATGGATTTCTCCTAGCCAACGAAAGGCAACACAACGTGAACCTGAAATCAGCCCGACACCTGGTGAACGGCACCTGGCACTCCGCCGGAACGTCCAAGGACGTTACGGATCCCGGAAACGGTAGCACCGTGGGTGAGGTGGCATGGGGAACTGCGGAGGATGCGACAAGGGCCGCTGATGCTGCTGCCGAAGCCTTCAGCACCTGGTCCCGGACGACCGCCCGCAGCCGGGCCGACCTGCTCCATAATGCGGCCGACCTGCTGGCCGAACGCCGCGACGAGCTGGCTCACACCCTGGCGCTGGAAGCCGGAAAGCGGCTCCCCGAAGCCCAGGGCGAAGTGGACTTCTCGGTGGAGTACTTCCGCTGGTTCGCCGAGGAAGCGCGCCGCGCCACCGGCACTATCAGCCCACCCGAACTGCAGGGCCGCCGCCACCTCAGCCTCCGCAAACCCATAGGCGTCACGCTCAGCCTCACCCCGTGGAACTTCCCGGTATCCATCCAGGCGCGCAAGCTCGCCGCCATGCTGGCAGCCGGCTGCACCGTGGTGGGCCGGGTTTCCGAAAAGGCGCCGCTCGCCGCCACCGGCCTGTTCGAGGTCCTGCACGACGCCGGGTTCCCCGCCGGCGTCGTCAACCTGGTACACGGCCCCTCCCGGAACATCACCGCCGCTCTGCTCCGGCACCGGGCCGTGCGGGCCGTCAGCTTCACCGGCTCCACCGGCGTGGGCCGCCAGATCATGGCCGCCGCTTCGGAACGCGTGGTCCGCCCCCTGCTTGAACTCGGCGGCAACGCGCCCTTCATCGTCTTCGAGGACGCCGACCTGGGCGCTGCCGTCGAGGGCGCGGTCCTGGGGCGGCTCCGCAACACCGGCCAGTCCTGCGTAGCCGCCAACCGCTTCCTGGTCCAGGACAGCATCGCCGAAGAGTTCGCCCGGAAGCTGGGCGCGCGCTTCGACGCGATGAGCATCGGCCACGGCGTTCCCGACGGCGACGCACCGATGCCGGACCTTGGTCCCGTAATCGACGCCGAGCGTGTGTCCGCCGTGCAGAAACTCGTGGATGACGCCCTGAACCGCGGCGCCCGCCGCGTCACGCAGCGGACCGACGTTCCCGGGCGGGGCACGTTTCTGGCCCCGACACTCCTGATGGATGTTCCAGACGATGCGCCGCTGGTGACTGAGGAGGTGTTCGGCCCGGCGGCCGGCGTGGTCACGTTCTCCTCCGAGGAGGACGCGGTCAGGAAGGCGAATGCCACGGAAATGGGCCTCGCCGCCTACATCTGGAGCGGCAGCCCCAGGCGCGGCTGGGACGTCCCCGAACGCCTCGAAGCCGGCATCGTCGGCGTCAACGATCCCCTTCCCTCCGTGGCCTTCGCCCCCATGGGCGGCGCCAAGCAGTCCGGCCTCGGCCGCGAGGGATCCAGCCTGGGACTGGAGGAATTCGAGGAGGTCCAGTACGTGGCCTGGAGGCCGTAAATGCTGACCACCGGGCTGGTGCTGGCCGCCGTCGTCATGGGTGCCGGGATGCAGCGCATCACCGGAATGGGCTTCGCCCTGGTGGCCGCACCCTTCCTGGTCCTGCTCCTGGGCCCGGTCGAAGGGGTGGTCCTGGTCAACCTGTGCGGCGCCGTCACGGCCGGGGCCATCATTTTCCGGGTGGTGCGGGACATCGACTGGAAACGGTACGCAGCCCTGGCAGCCTCGGCCTTGCTAGGGATCATCCCAGCCGCGATCCTCATCAGGCTGGTCCCGCCGGCGGTGCTGGAAATCTCCATCGGCGTCATCCTCGCAGCGGGGCTGACCGTCCTGCTCGTCCTGAAGTCCGCCACGCTGCCTGCACGCCGCCGCTACCTCTTCACTGCCGGCGGCTTGAGCGGCTTCATGAATACGGCGGCCGGTGTGGGGGGACCAGCGGTCAGCATATATTCCATCGCCACCCGGTGGCACCACAAGTCCTTCGCCGCCACGATGCAGCCGTACTTTCTTACTATCGGAACCTTCTCCCTGGCTTCCAAGGCAGTTTCAGCCCCGAATACATTTCCGGTGCTCCCCTGGACCATGTGGCTCGCCGTTGCCGTGGCCTGCCTCGCCGGACTAGTGCTCGGTGACATCGCTGCAAAATACGTTCCCACCAGGGCGGCTCAGATCCTGCTGATCGTCCTCGCTTACCTCGGTGCCGCAGCCACGATTGTGCGTGGAGTGCTGGACTCCCTGACCTGAGCCTTGAACCCACTCCAACAGATCCCACCCAGTAACAAACCCCACCCTATTGAGCCCAAGAAGCTCACGAAAGGACAGCCATGTCTGCAATCTCCCCCAAAGGAACCGTCCTTCGCGTTTCAACCACCGATCGCGAGCCCGTCGTCCTCCAGTTTGAAGGCGGTGGATCCGTGACTCTCCAGTTGGAAGTGGACAGCAACTGCACATGCGAGGCCGGTGCAGCAACCCGACCCGGCTCCTACACGGACCGGGACCACTTTCCTTCCGCCTGAAGCATGCGTTCACCTGACCGCAGCAGTTCGTCATCGTCCACCACGGCGCGGCCCGACAAGGTCGAAGGCGCACCTCACGACGAGGCTCAAGACTTGGTTCGACAAGCTCTCCACAGAGCAAACACGGAATTCGGCTCCTTTCCCCAAGACTGGATGAAGCTCAGAGCCATGGCGGTCAATGAGCGCCCTGCGGGGGTGCGGCAGCTTTGTCTCGCGAGCACTGTGATTCCGACCGTTCCTACCAAGCTCTCGCGAAAACGTTCAATGCCGCTTAGTTGCCTAGGGCGATAGTGCGAAAACCAGAGTTGCCGCTGGAGGAATCCGGTGTGTTGGAGGTACGGGCCGCGACGCGGTACCGGTTGCAGTAGGACTCGTGGCACAAGTACGCTGGCGCAGCTGGATCAGACCAGCCAAGCCGCGACCGTCAGCGGGCTGGCCAGAACGGCCGAGGTCTCACGTTCCTTGCTTTACATGCAACCGGACCTGCTGGAACAGCAGCAGCAGCGGAGCCAGCCGAGCAAGACTTCACCCACTGGATCATCTGTTCGGGCGTCGGAAGCATCATGCATCGGCGGCTTGAACTTGCCCACCAACGCATTAGGAAGCTCACCGAAGAAAACACGCGCCTGCGGGAGCGGCTGGCACGCACGCACGGAGCGCTGCGCGCGGGCCACCCCTAACCCATTCACGGCCAGGGCACCCACGATTGATTAAGCTTGGCCGCCGAGCCTTTGAATGAAATCGTCTGCCTGGGCCAGGTTCCGTGCCATCTTGGCCCGCTGATGGACTGCCTTCTCCAGGAACTCGGCAAGGCGCCCCGCCTCCTCGTCCGACCCACCGTCGCTCGAAGACAAGATACCGAGGATCTCCGCCATTTCCTCCAGCGAGAATCCAAGGGGCTTCATCTGCTTGATAACCGTGAGTCGTTCAAAGTCCTTCTCTGAATACACACGAAAGCCGCCGTCGGTGCGGGCAGAGGCCGGGAGCAGGCCCACCTCGTCATAGTGCCGGATAGTCCTCAGCGACAAGCCCGTCCGTTCCCGCCAGCTCACCTATATGCATGGTGGAGTTGCTTGTTCTTGCTGTCATCAAGGGCCTCCTCCCGCAGCGTGAAGGTGATCAACGGGCACGAAACGGCCACGTACGTTGTGGACGGTGAGCTCTTCTTCGCCTCGTCCAACGACCTCTACACGCAGTTCGAGTACGCCTTGGGACCCGGAGCACGTGGTAATCGACAGGCACGCCTCCCACCTCTGGGACGCCTCCACCATCGCGGCCCTCGATGCGATCACCGAGAAGTACCACCACCACGGCAAGAACGTGAAAATTATCGGGCTGAACGACGCCAGCGTCCTCATGCGCGAACGGCTCGCGGGAAAGCTTAGCGCCGGTCACTGACGCACGCCATCCCGATCAGGCCCCTGTCCGGTAAGCCAGGGAAGGGGCCTGATCCGTACCCGTCCCGCTGGCCAGCGGAACCATCAGATGCACCCTCAGCGCGGGCCGTTTTCTCTGGTGCTGCGGTTTCTATGCCCCATGCGTGCCGGTGAGGGTGGCGTAGAGCTGTTGGACGCGGTTTTTGATGTCGTCGCGGACGAGCCGCATGCGTTCCATGCCTTCGATGCCGCGTTCTGAGGGTTCGTCGGTTTCCCAGAGTTCGAACCTGGTGTCTTCGCGCGGGTCGAGCCTGGCTTCGGTTCCGAGCACGACTACGACGTCAACGGCGTCGATGACCTCGTCGCTAACGGGTTTGGGGTGTTCCCCGCCGACGTCGATGCCGAGTTCGGTGAGGGATTCGACGGCGAGGGGGTTGAGGTCTTTGCCGGGTCTGGTGCCGGCGGAGTACACGTCGACGCTGCCGGCCGCCAGTTGCCGCATGAGGCCTGCGGCGAGCTGGGACTTGCCGCCGTTCTTGCTGCAGACGAACAGGACTGCCGGCTTCTTTCCGGTTTCGGACGTCGCGGTTGCGGAATCGGTCATGAGGGGGCTTCTCCCTTGCGCAGGTCGGAGTTTCTCAACAGCGAGGCGACCAGCGCCTTAACGCGGTCGTGGATTTTGTCGCGGACGTCCCTGACGGTGTCCAGGGACTGGTTGGCCGTGTCGGTAAGGTCCCAGTCTTCGTAGCGTTTGCCGGGGTAGATCGGGCAGGAGTCGCCGCAGCCCATGGTGATCACGATGTCAGAGGCGCGCACGACATCGTCGGTGAGGGGTTTCGGGTAATCCCTGGAGAGATCCAGCCCCTTTTCGGCCATGGCCGTCACCACCGCGGGGTCCAGTTCTGCAGCTGGCAGGGATCCCGCGGACCGGACCCTGATGCGGCCTTTGGCTTCGACCTTCAGCAGGGCCGCGGCCATCTGGGAGCGGCCGGCGTTCTGGACGCAGACGAAGAGCACTTCGGGGACCTCGGAGGCGAAGGCGCCTTTGGGTTCGGCCAGGGCGTTGAGGCGGTCGTTGGCGAAGTGTTCGGTGGTGGCCGGCAGGTAGGTGCTGATTTTCGCGGTTCGGGCCAGGGCGGTGTAGGACTCGAAGACGTAGCGTTCGACGGTTTCGGCGGTGAAGATGCCCGAGAACCGTTCAGCGAGGCGGTCACTGATCCGGTGCAGGAGCACGGTGTTGTCCTTCAGGCCCAGCGTGTTGGGCTGTTCAGTCATCGCATGTGTCCGTTCTACTTGGGCCGACGGAGGGTGTCAGTTGTTGCCGGAGCGGCCGTGAGCCAGGCCGGTCTGGAATCCGATGAGCACGGGTTCCGGGACTGTGCAGCACCCGTCGGCTTCGGAGCCTGCGCTGGCGGTGGCGGCGGCGGGGACGTCGCAGCTGCTGCCGGCGTCGGTGGAGCACACCCCGGTCTCTGGGAGCCCGAGGTTCGGGCCGAGTTCCCGGGGTGCTTCCACGGCCGGGTCCAGTTCGAGCCGGAGTTCGCGCAGGATGTCCAGGTCAGGCCGGAACCCGGTGCAGGGGACGATGATGTCCGCGTCCAGGGTGCGGCCGTCGACGGCCTCGATGGTGACGTGGGAGTCGAGGGATTTGAAGGAGCTGATGCCGAATCCGGTGTGCAGTTCGATAGTGCCGGCTTCGACGAGGCGGCGGAGCCGGGAGCCGAGCTGGCCGCGGGCGGGCAGCCCGTCAAGGTCGCCGCCGCCGTAGACCTTCGCGGCGGAGGCGCCCCGGATGGCCCACAGGATGGTGGTGCCGGGTTCGGCTTTGGTCAGGTCGGCGAGGTTGATCAGGGTGTTGGCCGCGGAGTGGCCGGCGCCGACGACGAGCACGCGGCATCCGGCGAAGGAGTCCCGGTCCCGGCCAAGGACGTCGGGAAGCGGTGAAGAGATCCGCCCGTCGGCGGCACTCTCACCTTTGGCCGGGAGGCCGGAGGTGCCCAGCGGGTTGCGTGTGGACCAAGTGCCGGAGGCGTCGATGACCCCCGCTGCGGTGATCTCCCGGACGGCGCCATCGGTGTCTTGGACGCGGACGGTGAAGGGGGTGTTCTCTCGGTTGCGGGAGTGGGTCTTGTCAATGCCCTGCCGTGTCACGGAGACGACCCGGGCGCCGGTCTGCAGCCGGCAGCTGAGCGCGGGCAGCGCTGCCAGCGGTGCCAGGTAGTCGTCGACCAGCTCGCCGCCGTAGGGCAGCGCAGTCAGGCGCGGTGTTTCCCAGCCGGAGGCCTCGAGGAGGCGGACGGTGGCGGCGTCGAGGTTGTATCGCCACGGGGAGAAGAGGCGGATGTGGCGCCATTGTTCGATGGCCGCACCGGCGGTGGGGCCGGCTTCCAGGATGAGCGGTTCCAGGCCGCGTTCGAGCAGGTGCGCGGCGGCGGCGAGCCCGACGGGGCCGGCGCCGATGATGGCGACGGGAAGGCTGGTCTGTCCATCCATGGTGTTCCTCTCTTATCGGTCAGTGGTGTGTGGGGCCGGGCCTGCCGGCCCTGTTCGTGGTGGAGCGGGGCCGGCAGGCCTCGGGGGTGGTGCCTAGCAGCAGCAGTTCTGATCCTCGTCGCAGCAGCCTGAGTCGCCGCAGCATCCTCTGTTCATTCAGCTCACCCCCTCCCCTGCTCAGGGATTCAGGCGTGGGTGGGTTCCTCGACCAGCGCCGTAGCGATGCTGTCCGCGTCCTCTAACGCTGCGAGGTAGCGCTCGGCGTCAAGGGCAGCAGCGCAGCCGGTGCCGGCGGCGGTGATGGCCTGGCGGTAGCGGTGGTCCACTGCGTCCCCGCACGCGAACACGCCGGAGAGGTTGGTGCACGTGGTGGGCGAATCCACCTTGATGTAGCCCTCGGCGTCCAGCTCCACCTGCCCCGCCACCAGCTCGGTCCGCGGCACGTGCCCGATCGCCACGAACAGCCCGGTGGCGGGCTGCTGCCGGGTGTCGCCGGTGCGGGTGTCCGTCAGGGTGACGCCGCTGACCTTGCCATCGCCGTGAATCGCCGTGACGGCAGAATTCCAGGCGAAGCTGATCTTCGGGTTGTCCTTGGCCCGCTGGGCCATGATGCGGGAGGCGCGCAGCTCGTCCTTGCGCACGACGACGGTCACCGTCTTGCCGAACCTGGTCAGGAAGGTGGCTTCTTCCATCGCGGAATCACCGCCGCCCACCACGATGATGTCCTGGTCGCGGAAGAAGAACCCGTCGCAGGTGGCGCACCAGGAGACCCCGTGGCCGCTGAACTTCTTTTCCTCGGCCAGGCCGAGTTCCTTGTACGCGGAGCCGGTGGCCAGAATGACGGCCGGGGCCTCGTAGGTCTCGCCGCCGCCGGTGACAACGCGCTTGAGGTGACCCTTCAGCTGGACCTCGATGGCGTCGTCGAACACCACCTGGGCGCCGAACTTCTCGGCCTGCTGCTGCAGGCCGTCCATCAGCTCCGGGCCCTGAACGCCGCCCGGGAAACCGGGGAAGTTCTCCACCTCGGTGGTGTTCATCAGCGCGCCGCCGGCAGTGACCGAGCCGGCCAGCACCAGCGGTTTCAGGCCGGCCCGGGCGGCGTAGACCGCCGCGGTGTAGCCGGCGGGGCCGGAGCCGATGATGATCAGCTGTTCGGCGTTCACTGCCTTGGGGCTCTGGGCGCTGTCTTTGGTGCTCACGTGGTGCTCCTGGAAGTTGGGAGGGTCGTTTACTTGGCGGCGGGGGCCAGGGAGGCAATCAGGTCCTGGATGCGGGTCTTGATCTCGTCGCGGATCGGTCGGACGGACTGAACGCCCTTGCCCGCGGGATCCTCCAGGACCCAGTCCTCGTAGCGCTTGCCGGGGAAGTACGGGCATTCGTCGCCGCAGCCCATGGTGATCACGACGTCGGATTCCTTAACGGCTTCGGTGGTGAGGACCTTGGGGACCTCGGCAGACATGTCGATGCCCAGCTCTGCCATGGCCTCGACCGCTGCGGGGTTGATCTTGTCAGCGGGCTGGGAGCCCGCGGAGCGGACCTCGATCTCGCCCTTGCCCAGGGTGGTCAGGAACGCGGCGGCCATCTGGGAACGGCCGGCGTTGTGGACACAGACGAACAGGACGGAGGGCTTCTTGGCGGTTTCGGTACTCACGGGGATTCTCCTGGTGTTGATGTTGATAACGGTCGGGTAGTGCTGGCCTCGTTGATGTCTCCGTGCTCGCCGTCGACCATAGGAAATATTGATGAGGGTCGATATATGGAGTATCACCGCGAACATTGATGGATGTCAATGTGGTTTCATGCCGCTTCGCCTGCGATGAACGGAGGTCAGGCCGCGGTAAGGCGCGGCACGAAGTCATCGATGCGGCGGGAGATATCCTCGTAGGCGCGCTCGAACGCCTCGGAGGTTCCCAGCCGAACGGGATCGGGGACGGACCAATGCACGCCCCCGAGGCCTGTCAGTTCCTCGTGGGCGTTGTCGCACACGGTCACGATGAAGTCCCCTTCCCCCAGGACCTGGTCGAGGCGGCGCGGAGCCGCGTCCGGCAGGTTGAGGCCGTGGCGGCTGGCGACGTCGATGGCGCCCCGGGCGATCCGGTCTGCGGGATGTGTTCCCGCGGAGGCGGAGGGGATTTCGCTGACCTGCTGCCAGAGCGCGGCAGCCAGCTGCGACCGGGCGCTGTTTCGGGTGCAGACGAAAACAATGCGGCGAGTGCCATATTCAGCCCCCGGGGCAAGCCCGTCCAGGGCGCCGGCGGCGAGCCGGATGTAGCTTCGGCGCCTGTCCGCCTCCGAGCGGTGCCGGGTCACCAGCTGCGCGTCTTCCAGAGTGCGCAGATGGTGGGAGAGCAGGTTCGAAGCCATTCCCAGCTCGGCCTGAAGCTCCGTCGGGGACAGGTCCCCCAGAGTCAGGAGGTCTACGATGCGCAAGCGCGCTGCGTCGGCCAGGGCAGCATGTTTGGCGACGCGCATCCCGAGGTCAATTCGCTCAGTACTCATTGTCTCAAGTTTGACTGAGGTACTTCTTTAGGTCAAGCTGGTGCCATGAATCTCTCCCAGCCGCCGCTGTGGCGCCGTGCCATCGCCGAACTGCTCGGCACCAGCCTTCTCGTGACCATCGTCGTCGGCTCCGGGATCGCAGCCGAACAGCTCTCCCCGGGCGACGTCGGCCTGCAGCTGCTCGAAAACAGCACCGCCACCGTGTTCGGCCTGACCGTGCTGATTCTGATGCTCGGGCCGGTCAGCGGCGCCCACTTCAACCCCGTGGTCTCACTGGCAGACTGGATCCTCGGCCGGCGCAGCGGTGCGGGGCTGACCCTGCCGGAGCTGGGCACCTACGTGGCCGCCCAGACCGTCGGTGCGGTCAGCGGAAGCGTGCTCGCGAACGCCATGTTCGACGTGGGAACCTCCATGTCCAGCAAGGAGCGGGTGACCGGCGGGCATCTTCTCGGCGAGGTCGTCGCTACCGCCGGGCTGATCCTTTTGATCTTCGCCCTGGCCCGTACCTCCCGCGGCGTCCTCGCCGCCCCGGCTGTCGGCGCCTATATCGGAGCCGCCTACTGGTTCACGTCCTCGACCTCGTTCGCGAACCCGGCCGTGACGGTCGGCCGCATGTTCAGCGACACCTTCGCCGGCATCGCACCTGGCTCCGTTCCCGGCTTCGTCCTCGCACAGCTGCTCGGCGCGGCAGCCGGCATGGGTCTGCTGCTTGTCCTGTTCCCGTCTGTGGGCCAATCCGCCGACGATGTTGTCATCCCCCACAACGCCGAGAAGTCCGGCTCATGACGGGCGGGCCTGTGAGCAAACAAGTCATCCTGTTCCTATGCGAGCACAACGCGGGCCGCTCCCAGCTCGCCTCAGCCCTCATGGCACACCGGACCAAAGACCGGTTCGAAGTCCGCTCCGCGGGAACCGACCCGTCCGAACACGTCAGCGAAGCCGTGGCCACATCACTGGGCGAACTCGGCATCGACATCAGCGGCCGCATCCCGCGGCGGGTCACCGAAGCGGATCTGCGTGAAGCGGACGTTGTGGTCACAATGAAGCCCGGCCTCAAACTCCCCGCCCCGCCCGCCGGAAGGCTCGTGGGCTGGTCCTTCCCCGATCCCCTTGGCTGGGACATTGAGGGCATCCGGCCGCTGCGGAACCAGATCGATGCCGCAGTCCAGGAACTGGCCAGCGAACTTTGAAGGAGCCCGCCGCCCCACTCACCTGAATATTGATGAATGTCAATATGGAGGCATAATGGGGACATGAGCTCTCTGCAAACAGCTGCACCGGCGGCCGATGCCTCCTGCTGCGCACCTTCGGCTGCCGGGTTGAGCGAGGAGGATGCGAGGCAGAAAGCCCTCGTCTTCAAGGCACTGTCCGATCCGAACCGTTTGCGGCTGCTCTCCATCGTCAAGGCGGATGAATCCGGCGAGTCGTGCGTGTGCGACCTGACGGCGCCGCTGGATCTTGGCCAGCCCACCGTCTCCCACCATCTGAAGATCCTGGTCGATGCCGGTCTGCTGCACCGCGAAAAGCGCGGCACCTGGGCCTACTATTCCCTGGTCCCGGGTGCGCTGGAGCGGACCGCCGGGCTCCTCACCGGCCTGTGACCACCCCGGCCCTCCAAGGGGCAGCCGGACCCGATACCCCTGTGGCTGTCCGACAGATGCGCGCCGCGGACTGGGAGGCTGTCCATTCCATCTACGCTGCCGGTATCGCCACCGGGCAGGCGACGTTCGAAAGCGAACCGCGAACATGGGAGGCCTTTGACGCCGGCCGGCTCTGCGGCCACCGGCTCGTCGCCGACGACCGGGCCCGGGTTCTGGGCTGGGCCGCGGTTTCCCCCGTTTCCGCCCGGGAGGTGTACCGGGGCGTCGTGGAGCACTCCATCTACATCGCACCCCAGGCCCGCGGACGCGGCGTGGGGCGCATCCTGCTCGGGGCGCTGATTGACTCGACCGAGGCCGGCGGGATCTGGACCATCCAGTCCAGCATCTTTCCCGAAACACCGCCAGCCTCTCCTTGCACGAGCGGCTGGGGTTCCGCGTCGTCGGCATCCGGGAGAAGATCGCCCGCATGGGCCACGGCCCGAACGCCGGGCACTGGCAGGACACACTGCTCCTTGAACGGCGCAGCACGCTCACCGGCACCCAATGAGCGACCCGCCCGCCGGCGGCCTGGCCGCCCTGTGCACCGCACAGACCACCAGCTGGGGCCTGCTGTACTACTCACTTCCCGTCTCCATCCGCCCGATCACCGCAGACACCGGCTAGTCCGACACCGCCATCACGGCAGCGTTTTCCGCCGGGCTAATCGTCTCGGCCCTGCCCGGAATCCGGGTCGGGCGGATGCTGGATTGGACCGCCACGGCCGCGCATAGTCATGACCGCCGGCGCCGTGCTCGGCACAGCGGCCCTCGTCCTGGTCGGCACCGCACCGGCCCTGCCCTGGTTCATCGCGGCCTGCCTGGTCGCCGGGACCGCCCAGGCGGCCGTGCTGTACCAGCCGTCCTTCGCCGGGATCACCGGCTGGTACGGCCCCGCGCGGGTCCGTCCGCTGACCGTCCTGACCCTGGTCGCAGGCTTCGCCTCCACGGTGTTCGCGCCGCTGACCGCCTACCTCAACGAACCGCTCGGCTGGCGCGGGACCTACCTTGTACTCGCCGGGATCATGGTCGCCGTCACAGTCCCGTTGCACTGGTTCTTCTTCAACGCCCGCTGGTCCCACTCCCCGCGCAAGGACATCACCAGCGCCATGCAGGCATCCGCGCGGTCACTCGGGACCGGCGGTTCCTGATGCTCCAGGCCACGCTGGCCCTCGCGGCCTTCACGCTCTACGCCGTCACGTTCAACATCATCGCCCTGCTGCTGGCCCGCGGCATCGACTACACCGCGGCCGCCCTCAGGCGTAAGCCTCCGCCACGGTCATCACGGGCTGGAAGAAGGGATCCCAGCGGTCAGGGAAGGCCATCTTCAAAGGATAGGGACTCTTCTGATTCCCGGGTTAGTCCTCGTCCCAGGGCGGCGGTGACGCGTTGGAGCTTTTTCAGCATCCGCTGCCGGTTGTACACCAGCTCCACGCACGGGCATATTCCCAAGGACTGAGAAGCCATTAGGAGGCGGCAACATGAGTCAGGCGCAGATCACAGTGATAACCCGCCTCGTCGAGGAAGTCCTGGCCGGGGGTGACCTTGGTGTGGTGGACGAACTCTACGTGCCACGAATGGCTCCGGTTGCCCGGCGATGGATCGAACCTTTCCGTGCCTCGTTCCCCGACGCCCGGATGCAGATCGTGCAAGTGGTTGCCAGCCAGGACGCAATCGCGGTCAGATTCCGCTGTTCAGGAACACATATAGGCCCTTGGTTGGGGCATCCCCCTACCGGGCTGCGCTTTGAGAATATCGATGAGGTGTACTTCTTCACCTTTGAAGACGGCCTGATAGCCAAGGCCTGGGGCCTTGAAGACAACCTCGAACGCTTCCGCCAGCTCCAGATCGATCCGTTCCTCTGAGTAAAAGGGAAAGATATGGCCACCGTGGTTAGATCGCCCGGGCCAAAAAATTGTCGAGTACAGTCCATTTTCACAGGCGGCACTCGCCGCGTCGCCTGAGCCAGCCGCCCTCTGTGTCGTCGGCCAGGGCCTAGCCGCCCTGGCTGCGTGGGGCGAACATGATTACGGCCACTCCCAAGAGGCAGATCACTGACCCGATGACATCCCAACGGTCTGGCCTGAACCCATCAAAAATCATGCCCCATGCCAAGGAACCGGCCACGAACACCCCGCCGTATGCGGCAAGAATCCGGCCGAAATGGGCGTCCGGCTGCAAGGTTGCGGCAAACCCGTAAAAGCCCAATGCCAGAACACCAAGACCGGCCCACCACCAGTCCTTGCCCTCCCGGACCGACTGCCAGACGAGCCACGCTCCGCCGATTTCAGCCACTGCGGCCAGGACAAACAACACAACAGTCTTAGCAATCGTCACGGGGCAATCATCGCAGGCTGGTGCGGGCGTTTCGCACGGCTGTGCGCAGGGACTCGGGGGCTGGGAGTCCTGCCAGTCCTTGTGCAGACCGGTAGACGCGGCAGGTGATTGCCGGGGCAGTCTCCGAGGGAAAGAGGTCCTGGCCATCGACCACAAACGATGGAGAGCCATGGAAGCCGAGTTTTGTTGCTTCGTCCTCGGTGCGGACGACCCGGACGCCCAGCTGTGCGGCGGGTACGCCTTCGGCTTCGAGGCTTTGGCGGAACAAGTGAATGGCCGCGTCACTGTTTGGGCAGTCAGGAATGATGCGCAGTTCGTACTCCGTCACGCCTGCTCTTTCCTGCGACAGGGCCCGGCGGCCTGCCGCCCTGCGTCCGCGCCACAGCCATCGCAGCAAACATCAGCGGCGACACCGGGTTTCTTTGTGCCACCCAACGCCAAGAGCACAATTCCGGACGCCCCGCCGCTTCCTTCCACGGCTGCCGGGGCGACCAATGCCGGTCTGGTACAGCAACCATCAGTTTCCGCGTGATAAGCAACCATTCTGGTGTTGTGGGCAGCACCGCACCCATCTGCTTCTGCCTGCTCCGAGGCCTGCCCCGTATGGGGCACGGTGCAGCACACGTCACCGCGCCACGCGTTGATGCCCTCACGGACGGCAATAACCGCGATTACCAGCGCAGCCCCTGCATCGGCCCACCGCCAACCCAACGTGCTGTTCAGGGTCAGGCCGGCCAGCAGCACAGCAGATAGGTAAGTGCACAGGAGCGTCTGCTTGGAATCAGCCACGGCCGTCCTGGATCCCAGCTCCCGCCCGGCGCGTCGCTGCTGCCAGGACAGTATCGGCATGATCACCAGGCTCAGCGCCGCGATGACAATGCCGGCGCCCGAGTGCTGGGCTTCACGGCCGCCGGTCAGGGACCGGATGGCGTCCAATGCGACGAACACGGCCAGCGCGAAAAAGGACACGGCGATGATCCGCAAGGTCAGGTGTTCGCGCCGTTCGGGGTCCTTGACCGAGAACTGCCAGGACAAGGCCACAGCGGAGGCAACCTCAATCACGGAGTCCAGTCCGAATCCGATCAGCGCTGAGGAATCGGCGACTGCACCGGCCCAGAGCGCCACGATGGCTTCGACGACGTTGTAGGTGATGGTCGCGGCAGCGAACAACCGGACCCGACGGCTCAGGACGGCCCGTCGTGCAGCGTTAATTCCAAGCTGTAGAGCCGTCATGCGATGCACTGCCCGTCCGGGGCGCAGCAGGCGGGATCCACGGCGAGAACGACATCGATGAAATCCCTGACGGCATGGCCCAGCTTCGCGTCCGCGAGCTCATAGCGGGTACGTCGGCCGTCGGGGACGGCCACCACGAGGCCGCACCCGCGAAGGCACGTCAGATGATTAGACATGCTCTGCCGAGACACTCCCAGGGAATCGGCAAGGTCGGACGGGTAAGCAGGCGATTCGGATAATGCCAGCAGGATCTTGGCCCTCGGCGGGTCCGACACTGCATAGCCGAACCTCGCCAGCACAGGAGCATGCGTGAGAGTTTCCATACGCTGACGTTACATTCCATGGTGTATTCACGCATCATGTACACACTCCAATCTCCCGCCTATGTAGAGGGCCTCTACCGCCGAGCTCTTCCCAACCCGCATGCGCTACACCGGCGCGTCACTGGCATACCAGAGCGCCTCCACGTTCGGCGCAGGCTTCACCCCCGCCATCGCCGCAGGCCTGCTGGTCCTCGGCGGCGGCAGTCGCACCCTGCTCGGCTCTGTGTGGATCCTAGCCTTCGTAGCCGCCGCAGCAGCGATCCTGCTCACCAAAGAAGGCCGCACCCGCGACCTGGCCAAGATCCAGTAAACCCCTCCACAGGGGCACAATCGACGCCGGCGCTTGGGATCCCCTCAAGGGATCTCAAGCACCGGCGTTTCCCCACCGCGTATGGCTACCCCGCCCGAAGCGAGGAAGCCATTGAAGCCCGTCTCCGCCAGGTGGTTGGTTTCGGCAGTGCATCATCCCCCTTTGGGACAGACACTGGCGGAATCATATGGTCAGTGCAACGTTCCCCGATTGAGGAGCTTTGCCATGGGAAGGTCGCTGTACATGCAGGATCGTCAGCCCTGGCCGACTGATCCCGCAGGTGGCTGGTTTCCAGGAAGTCCGCCCACACCGAACGAAGCAGGGATCCGGGCAGAACCGGTCCCTGCTTTGAGCAGCTGTTACATCTAATTGGACTCCCTCCCTGCTGGCGACATAGCCTGCGGCTGAGAACCGTTTGGCAGCGCCGTGTCAGGTGCCGCAACTGGACGGCTTCGCAGCATCCACTTGCCTAGCCATATGACCGAGGCACCTAGCAGTGCAAGGGCCAGATCGAGTGCCAGTTCAGGGATGAAGTTGCGCAGCGCGATTGGAATGGTTGCGATGGCGTAAGCGATTGTCGGGGTCCTGGGTGCGTTACCGTCCCGCAGCAGTGCCAGGCAATACAGGATAGATCCGAGTAGGAAGATCATCGAGGCTGCCACAAAGGCTGTTCCGAGCGGACCGGTCCGTAGGTCAGCGATCTGTGAGGGGTCCAGTCGGACAAAAACCAGGTTGATCACCCATTCCACGCCAGTCACGGCGGCGAGCCCGAGAATGTTCAGCGCGAGGGCAATGGAGGAGAATCTTGATGATTGGCGCATCGCAACGGCGGCTAGGCCGATGACCAGAATGATCGCGAGTGTCTGTGCCAGTGGTGCGGCGGCTGCGTTGCCGGGCTGAGGGGAATCAGTCCGGCACGCTTGGCAGCATTTACGAACAAGACGACGGCCGCGACCAGGCCCGCAACCGCGGCTAGACGGACCGTAAATAGGATAAGGGTGCGTCTTTCCAGGGATGGGTTGGCTGTGGTTGGCATGGCTTTCTGCTTTCGTGAGGTGTAGCGGGTTGGTGTGAATCAGGGCTGGCGGAACGGCCCGGAGCATCCGTTATCAGGGCAGGTCAGGTCCCTTATTGGATGCACAAGTACATATTTTGGATCTGATCAGTTGAGGATGCGGGTGTTTCGATCGCTAGGCGGGGACGTCACTGCGGGCAGGCGCTATGACCGTGGCCGCCATTCCTTTTGTGATGGGACTGGGGCTGAAGCCTTTTGAGACCAGCCAAATGCCCAGCGAAAACTCCCAGAGCGCGATCGGGGCCGTCGCGATCACCGACCACACAGAAAGCCTGTCGTTGATGCCGAAGTAGGTTGCGGTGGTGGAAGCGAGGAGCAGCGGGGCACCGATGAGCCCCAGCAGCGGAAGAATTCGCGGCACGAGACGGGATCTGTACAGCAGGGAGCCCAAAAGCAGGGCGTTCACGGCCGGCATGAGGGTCTGTCCAAGGAGGAATGTCCAGTCGTACATGGCAACCAGCGCCTGGCCGGTGGGCAACGCATTTGCTCCGGCTCCGGCCTGCCGCAGGGTCACGACCGATAGCAGGCAAACTACGCCGGTGACAATTGCGGCCGCTTCCAGGACGCGTGAACCGACGAAACCGAGCGCGACCGCTTCGTTCTGCCTCTTGACTACCGGGTACAGTGCGACCGCGGTCCCGATGCAGGCAAGGGCTACGATCATCTCCAGGGCGCCGCCCCAGAGCGTGCCGGTGTCCGGGCCGGGGCCGGCGATGTAGTTGGGGTCCGTTCGCACCGGACCGTAAAGAGCGAGTGTCGGGATTGAGATAAAGGTGATCAGGTAGAGCACGCCCGCGGCCAGCGCGGTCTTTCTTAGCGAGTCCATCGGGATGCGTTTCGTTGCTGCTCCGGGTCGGATGCTGGTCACGATGTCGTTCTCCTTCGTGGGATGCTGGTGGATGATGAGCTTCGGGGCTCTGTGGTGGACTCGGGCTTATCGGGTTCAACCTGAGTTACAGATATCAGGGGCAGGCCGATATCGCGCACTTTCTGGAGCAGACCATGCAGAGCGGCCTGGTCGGCCGCCTGACTCTGGATGACTGTGGTGCCGTCGCTCTCGTTCGTCAGGCCCAGTGCGTTGAACCAGGAAGCCCACCGGGAATCCAGGTGGCCTTCGAGGCGGATCTCGTACCATCCGGAGGTGTGGTGATGGCCGATCGGTATTTCGCTCACTGGCCTGTCCTTCACTTTGTCCGACTGGATGAACCTCAGCCGGCGTTGCGCTGTTCGTTGTCCTGATGGAACAGTAGAAGGAGACCTAATGATCGCGCCTCATCACATGTGGTGATTAGCGTGGTGATTCATTCACCGGCCTTGGCAGCGTTTCCCGGCTGTCCGCGGCATCGGCCGGGCTACCCGTCGCTGGCACGGGAGAACAGATCGAGTTCCTGGGCCTGACGGACCGCTGCCCGACGGTTGTTCACGCCGAGCTTCGCGTAGATGTGACTGGTGTGAGTGCGCACCGTGTTCAGGGACACCATGAGCACGCGAGCTATGTCCGGGCCGTCGAGGTCCGTTCCGAGCAGCCGGAGAACGTCCAGTTCACGTTCACTCAGTGGCTCGATCATGCCCCGATTAACGGGTGCGCTGTCTTCGGCGTTGTTCATGTCCGCGATGAGCCGGCGGAGGTAGCTTGGGGCTACCCGTTGTTTTACAGCCGCTTTCAGCAGGGAAACCATCGGTTCGCCCTCTTCAGCGAAAATGCGAACGTAGCCCTCCGGCTCCGACATCGCTACTGCTCGATGCAGTGATACAAGCGCCGCGGGGATGTCCCCTCGCATCTGGTCGGCAAGCGCCTGAAGCACGAGGATCTCGATGGCACTCCCCGTTCTCCCTCCATCCTCCGCCGCTCGCAGCAGTCGACCCAGCAGCCGGATTGCCTCCTGTAGGGAGGGCGCTGAGCGCTCTTTCGTGTACCGGGCCAGAAGCACCCTGGCAAGAGTGATGTGCTCGAACTCCCGAAGGTAGCTGAGGTCATCTTCGGCCGACAGGCCTCGTTCCCGCACCCAGCCGAGCGCTTCACCCAACCGCCCTTGCGCGACCTGGATCCGTGCCCTAAAAGCCGGCACCGGACGGATATTCGGGAAGTAATCGCCCACATAAAGTCGCTCCGCCTCAGCCAGGAGATCGAGTGCGCCGGCCAAGTCACCTTCCGCCTCAAGGATCCGTGCCATGGCGACCCGCCAGCGATACAGGTTTTGCGGCAGCTCGCTAAGGGGACCCAACTCCTGGCTGCGCAGCAGGAGTCGGGTAGCTCCCTGCAGGTCGCCGCGCTCCCGGCAGACCCCGCTCATCCCCACATGCATGTCCGCTGTCCCCCGCAGAACCGATCCGCGCTGTCCGGGCACCAGCCCCAGGGCACGTTCGTAGGTGCGCATGGCATCGTTGAGATGCCCCTGCGCAATCCGTATGTCCCCTAATGCGATCGCGCATCCGAAAGTGTCCGCGAGATGCCCGGCCCGTTGCAGACCTGCCATACACTCGGCATACGCCCGATGGGCTGCCTGGAGCTCCCCACGACCCCAGTAGGCGAGCCCCAGCAAACCGGATGCGGCGGCACGGCTGAGGTGGTCCTCCTCAGGTGCAAGATCAAGCGCACGCCGGGCATGGCTAACCGTCCCGGGACCGTCGCCCCGGCCAAGCGCCAGCGCGGCCCGGTAAACTTCGATCGTCTCGGGAAGACGGCGAAATTCCTCGTCGTCAACTACGACCATCTCCGTTGATCCGGCCTGGATGTCACTCACATCCGTCGACGACTTCAGCCATCGTTCGGCTTCCCGCAGCCGGCTCTCGACTCCCTCGACATCTCCGCTCACAACCAACGCGCCAACGAGCCCCACCCCGAGGACGGGCCTGACACGGACGACGTCGTCGGGGAGCAACGTCAACCAGGAGCGCAGCACAGCCTCCTGCCGGTTCCTCCGAATCGCGGGAATCGCCAGCTCCACGAGGTCCGCCGCCCTCCCGAAATCCTTCGCAGCCAAGGCATGGCGAATTGCGTCGTGCCCCTCGCCATTCTGTTCGTACCACGCGCTTGCCCGCCGGTGCAGACCCTGGACCTCTTCGCCGTGCTCGTCCAACAGGCGCGCCTGCAGAACGTCGACAAAGAGCTGGTGATAGCGATACCACTGACGGCGTTCATCAAGTGGGACTAGAAACAGGTTCCCTCGCTCCAATGCCACCAGACTGACCTTGCCGCTGTCCTGTCCCGTGACGGCATCGCACAGTGGGCCGGTAAGCCGGTCCAGGACGGAAGTTTGGAGCAAGAACTGTTGGACATTCTCCGGTTGGCGCTGCAGGACCTCCTCGACCAAATAGTCAACGATGTATCGGTCGTGTCCGGCAAAGCCCGCGATGAACCCAGCGACGTCTTCCCGACCCTGCATCGAAAGCGCCGCGAGCTGGAGCGCCGCGATCCATCCCTCGGTGCGACCCTCCAGGATTGCCACATCCCCGGCCGTCAACGCCATTCCCATGACGCCGTTGAGGTAATCCGCTGCCTCGTCCGCAGTGAATCGCAGATCGGCGGCGCGGATCTCGACGAGCTCGCCCCGTGCCCTCAACCGTGCCAGCGGCAACATTGGGTCAGCCCGGCAAGCAATCACCAGATGAACCTGCGGTGGCAGATGCTCCAGCAGAAAGACAATCCCCTCCTGTATTTCACGTGCATCGATGACGTGGAAGTCATCGAGAACCAGAACGACATCATTCGAGACGGTGTGGAGGTCATTGAGCAAAGTAGCCAGTACTGCATCGATGGGCGGCTGAGCCGACTGCAGGAGCGAGAGCGCAGCGGCACCAACCCCGCCGGACACCCTTTTCAGCGCCGTGACGAAGTATGTCCAGAACAGCGCAGGATCGTTGTCACGCTTATCCAGCGAGAGCCACGCCGCCGACCTTCCATCACCGCAAACGGATGCCAGCCACTCAGTCATCAGCGTCGTCTTACCGAACCCGGCCGGAGCCGACACGAGCGTCAATGTCGACTCCGCTCCACGGTTCAGGCGCTCGCTCAACCTCGGACGCGCTGTCAAACCGCGTCGCAGCCTGGGGACGCGGAGCTTGGTCTCGAGAAGTGTACCGGCCATAACCATCTCCCCTCACAGACAGTGTACGGCTGCCGCGACTGAGATCTGCAGCACCCCGTGGTGGTTGGTCAACGCCGGACCCAACGCGCCGTGCCACCGAATTACTGGCCTGTGGCGCAAGCAGGGTTTGTGGCCTAAGCCTTGATCCACCGATGCTGATCTGGGTGCCGTCGGCGGTTTAAACCGAGAATGCCTGTCTTTTCGCGGAAAATGGGGTTTGTCTAGAACACCTTTTCACTGAAAAGAGAGGCATCTCGTAGATGCAACTTTCCCATACCGGCGCGTCCTTGTCAGTTTCCTTCGACGAGCCCAACCTTGTGTCGGCCGCCGGCCTGGTCCCGGTCATGGGACTGGCCCTCGCGGCCGGACTCGGTGACCTGGCCGACGAGTGGCTGAGCGTGCCGACCGACAAGGGCGCCAACGCCGGACTTAAGGTGGCGTCGCTGACTGCTCCGCGATCGAGGCTTTTTCCTCAACCAAAACTGCCGCAGGCTGTTGGTCCGAGGGCCGGGCCGAAAGGGCCACGGCAACGCAGCCCGGTCAACCTTGCCGCTGGTCTTCACCGGAAGCACATCGACTACCGTGAGCATCGGGACCAAAGCGGCCGGAAGCCCGTCCCTCAAAAAGATGCGATCCGTACATCCGTGCCGCACTCACCTCGGTCGCCTCGGCCAGCACCCTGTCGCCGGAACCAAGCGGCTCATCCCCGTCCATGCCGGCAGAGGCACGGACCGCTCCCGGGATACCGCAATACGCCCTGCGGTCAGCACTCCGGCAGCGCTGGCTTCCCCAAGCCCAGCCGTGCCCGCTCTTCTGGATCTTCGGCGTCGATCGGAACATACGCAGCACCGGCAAAATAGCACCGCCTGGATCGCGATGTACAGCCCGGTGGTCCCGGGACGGGATCTCCAGATCAGCGCCGAACACTTCCTGCTGGCTCTTGCGCGCCAGGACGAGGGCGTCACTGCCAACGTGCTGAGCACCCACAGCAAGACCGCGCTCCGAGAAGTGATCGTCGGCGCCATCATCGATAATCGGCCATCACTTGAACCAATGGGATTTACCGCCGACTGAAGTCTCAAGCCGGTCCGAACCGCAGACAGCCATGCTGGTACTGTGAACCATCGCTGATCTATGGGGGGACATCATGCAGCAATCCTTGGTCAAGGTTCTCACCGCGGCCCTCGCAACACTTGCCTTGACAGGGTGCGGGGCTCAACAACCGAAGGCGGAGACATCCAGCGCCCCATCAGCAGATCACCAACCCTCGGCAGGAACTTCCCCATCGGCCTCGGCTACAGCAAGCCCCTCACTCCCACCGCGACAGCGGATACCGACAACAGGGCTGCCGTCGGCTCAGTTCTGTGACGCCGGCGAGACGTACCTCGCAAAGTTCGCTGGCCTGCCTCGGGTGCAGCCCCCGGCGGGATCACCCGAAGGGCGGGGGGCGAGCATCTGTGCTTACACGGCAGTCATCGGCGACATTACTGTCCCCGTTGCCACTCTCAGCTCCCTGAACTTGTCCGGCGCCAGCGACGAGCTCGCCAACATCAAACGAACGTGCGATGACGACAGCCAGCTCGGGCCGGCCGCCACCAGAATCGATGCTGACTGGGCGCAGTCCCGCGGCTGGTCCGGATGGACTACGACAATCGACACTTCCCAGCAGGCAATACTCTGCACGGACGATCACTACTTCAGCGCTTCGCTGTCGGACGTCCCGGGATCCACCAAGGATGACGCCTTGAATACCATTCTGGCTGCCATCGACTGAAGCCTCTGCCGTATCTCCACAAGGCGATAGTCCCAACGAACATCGACCCGAGCCGCCGTCAAGTGGTGCGGTGTGTGGGCCGGCGATAGCCGTGGGCCCGTTGTGGAAAATCCCGAAACAGCTGCGGTGCCGGTCTGAAAGTTTGGTGGTAGCTGGCACGGGAGCACTCCACCGCCCCGGTCCCTAGCCCGATCGAACATGAACTGAACACTGCCTACAACGCCGGCTACCAGAAGGTCCTTCACACGCTCGGCAGCGCCCGCTACTACCAGCTCCTGGATGAGCTCGAAGGATTCCGGGATCACCCGCCCGTCAAATCCCGGGCATCCCGCCCCGCCCGTAAACCAACGCGCAAGCTGGTCAACAGAACAGCCAAACGCTTTCTGCGTTCCCAGAAGGACGCAGCCCGCAGTAAACAGCGCCCCAGCTACGACGCGACCCTTCACCAAGTACGCACGGACGCAAAACGGCTCCCGCACGCAGCCGAATCAGTCACCGCCATCCACGGGAAGCTCGCCCGCCGGATGGACTAGTCACCTCATCGGGTTCAGGTAATTCCGGGCGGCCATCAAGACAGCGTCATTGCCGGTCAGTTTCTCGCTAACCTATCCGCGGACTCCAACCTGCCGAAGGCTACAGCCGCACGTGCCGCCTAGTGTGAGAGCGTTGACACGGATGCCGTGCGGGCCGTGGTCGACGGCGGCGGCACGGGTGAGGCCCTCGATGGCTGCCTTGGCGGTTGCGTAGGGCAGCGCTCCGCGGACGGGGCGCTGAGCTTGATGCGAAGACACATTGACGATCGAGCCAGCTCGATCGTGGTCGAGAAAGTGCCGGACGGCTGTGTGGCAGCCGACTAGGCGAGGTTGAGATTTAGGTTTATCAGTGCTGTGATCTCATCGGCGGCTGCCGTCGCGAGACTCGCGTCTCGGAAGACTGCTGCATTGTTCACCCAGCCGGTCAACGGGCCGTGTTCCTCTGCGAGATGCGCGGCTGCGATCGCGGCAGTTGCGTCGCCGGCATCACCCTGGAAGGGGTGATGCGAGGCGTGCTGCTACCGGCGAGAGTGGGGTCGAGGGTGACCACGTGTCCGATCGTGGCTAGATGCTCTGCGATTATCCGCCCAATGCCTCCACTGCCACCTGTAACGACGAACGACTGCCATCTGGACGCATGTGAGGACAGGATCGTTCGAGGCGCTGGAACTGGCCGCTGTGGCGGGGTGGGGGAGTGGCCTGAGCGCCCATGCACCTCATGAGGGACAGATGTCCGGTTCGGCATGGTGACGACAAGCGATATGGGTCCGACCGAAAACGCGTGGAAGGGAAAACTCACATCCGGGCGCTGCTCTCCCTTGCCAGGCGCCGCTTCAATGTCCTCTGGTCCATGCTCCGCGATGGGACAAGCTATACCCCTCCAGCGGCGCAGGCTGTCCCGGTGGCAGCTTGGCGATCGAGCCCGTTGGCTTGAATTGCGGGTTGGGGGCAGGCCTGCTTGAGGGCACGGTTTGAGGGATCTTTTAGCCGGCGGCTGAAGGGCTTCCTGCTCCGATTGAAGCAGGTCGTGGTGGAAGAGTTCGGGTTCATTGCCGTTAGGCAGGTCGACATCGTCTTCGTCCGCATCGAGAGAGTTATTTGAGTCTGGCGTGAGTGCGGCGAAGACAGTGGTGTAGACGTGCAGTCTAGTGGCGGCCGGCGACGGCATGGGGGCAGGTCCGCTGAGTCGTCCAATCAGGCTCTAAGAAAGAGGTAGTCGCAAGCCGCCTCCCGGAAGCCAAAGGCCATCCAGTGCCGGCGCAGCGCTTCCCTTGCGGCTGCATGTTCCTGTGCTCCTTTCTTCCGGTGCATTGTCGGTCAGCAACGGCGCCGCCTCCAGGATGACCAGCGCAGTGTTGCGCGCCACGGTCCCCAGGATGGCTTTGAGGGTGGCATGGCCGGTGTGGTTGCCCCGGAGCTTGGGCTCAACCGTCATCGAGGACAGGACAAGCAGGTCGCCGCCGAGACCCATGCCTGCTTCCATCATTCGCCGTCGTCGCCTTCCTCCTCGTCCCACTCGCTCCCGTTGACCGAGACGGTCCAGTTTCATCGGAAAGTCGGACGGGTCGTGCTCCGGTCCGGGGAACCCCCGATATTCGCAGCTCTACCGGAGAGTCAGGTATTCGGGATCGAGAGCGGGCTTGGGCCATCCTTTACGGATCAGGGTTGAAGATCTCCCGGAAGTCTATGCCAGCGCGCAGGCCGTAGCCCGGCCCGTTTTGGACGGCTGACCTTGGAGGGTGGCCAACGAGGTTGCCCTTCGGAGTGGTGCACTGGACAGTGCACTGCTGGAAGAAGGGAAGCCTTTTTCATTCGGCCGTTCAGGCCGTTCGGTGATGGGTGTGGTAGCGCGGCCAAGCGAGTCGGCATGGTCCGACTACCCGATACGAAGACGTGTAGCCGGACCAACGTGTCCACCGGCATGTGGCGGATGCCTCTTAAGTTTGCCCGGCCGGGTCTCATCGTTAAGAGGGAGCTCGTGCACTTCAGCGGACTTCACGGCGTGAGCGGACCACGAAGGACGCGCAATGCGAGGTAGACGTCGCCGTCAAGCGCTGCGGCGGCTGAAAGGCTGCAAACGACCCCAGAAGCCCAGGTACATTTCGTGCGGCGGTGCCGTGCCCGATGCCGCAACACACCCGCTGCCGACAGCCCAGGTGGAGCTGTTGGGCAGGCGGAAGGTAACGGCCTTTCCTCGATCGGCCATTCTCTCTTCAGCCGAAGCTGTCGCGGGGCGAACATGCCAGGGCCTCGTCAATGCCGTCGAGCAGGAAATCCTCGGGGAACACTGGGTCCGCCAGGCCAGATGCCTGACGAGCGTCAACGAGGTGGATGGCATGTTCATGTACCTGGCGACGAAGCCAGAAACCAGCCTAAAGCGGGGGCGGTCCAAGGTTCCAGCACGGCGCCTCCGGGTCCAGGGAAGTCATCGTGTCCGGGAAGGCAGGCGCCCCTTCGAGGAACCAAGTTGCTGCCCTTCGGCTGGTGACCGGTGGGGCCGCGTGGATCCCCGAGCCTGCGGATTTCCTGGCCAGATCGAGGAGCAGCTCCTGGTCCACTTCGAGGTCCAGGAGCTGCAGAGCCTGCGCAAGCCGGTTGCTGCACTGCCCCAGACCTGTGCTTCGTCATCGTCCATAGCCATGATTCCTCGTTGGCGGCATCCACTGAAGCGGGGCGTGGCGGCCACCTCGCCCGGTGCCCACGACACTACAAGGCTTTCCGGAGTAAGTCCCCGCCTGGCCAGTGGACGCTTTCGCGGGTGAAACGCTTTCGCCAAAAGCACGTACCGCTGGCCGTAGACCGCACGGAACCGGCTTGCTTAAACTGGTTTAACCCCCAACTCCTGAAAGCCGCCGGCGAGTGATTGCGCCGGAAATGCCCACCAGTTGAGGTCCATCGGATATTTCGAAAATCATGGCGGCACACTGCACGACCATGAGGACAAGAGGGAGATTGAAATGACCGGGAACAAAGCCGTCGCTTACAAAGAACCAGGCAAGGTCGAGGTGATCGACGTCGACTACCCTACCTTCGAACTCAAGGACGGACCGGGCGTCAACCCGGCGAATGTGGGGCGTCAGGTACCCCACGGGGTCATCCTCAAAACTGTGGCTACCAACATCTGCGGTTCGGACCAGCACATGGTCCGCGGACGCACAACGGCCCCAACCAACCTGGTGCTGGGGCACGAAATTACCGGCGAAGTTGTGGAGGTGGGTCCCGGCGTCGAATTCATCAAGGTGGGAGACCTGTGCTCGGTCCCCTTCAACATTTCGTGCGGCCGTTGCCGGAACTGTAAGGAACGCAAGACGGGCATTTGCCAGAATGTCAATCCGGACCGCCCCGGCAGCGCCTATGGCTATGTGGACATGGGCGGCTGGGTGGGAGGCCAGGCCAACTATGTGCTTGTCCCGTACGCGGACTGGAACCTGCTGAAGTTTCCGGACAAGGACCAGGCGATGGAAAAGATCCTGGACCTGGCCATGCTCTCGGACATCTTCCCCACTGGTTTTCACGGCGCTGTGAGTGCAGGCGTGGGCGTGGGGTCCACTGTATACATTGCCGGTGCCGGACCTGTTGGCCTGGCAGCGGCTACCAGCGCCCAGCTGCTGGGTGCCGCCGTCGTGATTGTGGGCGACCTCAACAAGGAGCGGCTGGAGAAGGCACGCAGCTTCGGGTGCGAGACGGTGGACCTCACCCAAGGCGGGCCGGCGGAGCAGATTGAACAGATCCTGGGCGTACCGGAGGTGGACTGCGGTGTTGATGCGGTGGGCTTCGAAGCGCGCAGCCACGGGCCTGATGCCAAGGAAGCGCCGGCGACGGTGCTGAACTCGCTAATGGACATCACGGCGGCAGGCGGCGCGCTGGGCATTCCGGGCTTGTATGTCACAGGCGACCCCGGCGGCGTGGATGAGGCCGCGAAGAAGGGGTCCCTGAGCCTGAGTCTGGGCACGGGCTGGGCCAAGTCCCTGAGCTTCACCACGGGGCAGTGCCCGGTGATGAGGTACAACCGGCCGCTGATGATGGCCATCCTGCATGACAAGGTGAGCATTGCCAAGAACGTCAATGCCAAGGCCATCCCCTTGGAGGAGGCGCCCAAAGGCTATGCGGAGTTTGACGCCGGTGCCGCCACCAAATACGTTCTTGACCCGAACGGTTACCTCAGCTGAGTCCCTGCCTGACGTAATGCCTCCGCACAGCAGGAGGTGACAGTGAAGACCGTGAACCTTGGGCTTGTCCGCAAGTGTCACGGCCTTCACCGTGGTTTCGTGCGCTGTCCCCGGGCTGTTCCCAGCGCGACTTTTGCTCCACTCGAGGGCCGGCCTTGGAAATAAGAGCCTCGCCTCAGAGGTTGAACAGAGCCTGCTGATCGAAGTCAGCGGGATCCAATCAACTCCATGTTCGGATGTCGTTGACGATCAGGTTGGAAAGCGCGGGTCGAACCGCCGGGATTTTCCGCCGACGATGGTCCCCCAACTGGCAATGGCTGAGCGATCATGACTGCATCGGAGTTTTTCGACTCGTCGGTTTCGTCAGAAGACGCTGAAGCGCTGTCTGCTGCAGTGAAAAAGCTCACCGGTACTCCTCTTGCCGAACGGCTCATACAGAGCCGAGATCTCGGTGAAGTCATGGTCATCGCCCATGCCATGGTGCGCAAAGACCGGGGCGAGGACGTATACGTCGTCATCGACGAGCACAGGGGCCAGAAGTTCGCCAGTAAATTCGGGATCAAGGTCATCGACACGGCGTGGATTCTTAGCAGCACAGTCGAGCGGGGTCTGATCAAGGATCGCAGCGAGGTGAGGAAGACCTACGACACCCTCAGGAAGTACGACGCCGGCCTGGCTCACATCGACCAGACCATTCTTCTGCAAAAAAAGCTGTGGGCTCAGTGCCAGAGTCTGAATGAAGCAGTGTCGTCGAACTCGACGCCCTCCGCCGGCACTGGCGCGGAAACGATCAGTTCCGGGCTCCCGTGGATTCCTACGAAGGCGGACCGGGATGATAGAGAGATGACGATTGACCATCACGATGTTGCAGCCTGATTGGCGGCTGCGCTGGAATCAGCCCATTCCGACAGGACGTAGATCGCTACGTCGAGCTGTGGCCTAAGCAGCGCCGGTCATGTGACTCCCACCGGGCCCACACCATGAAGCACCTTACCACCGGCCCGGTACAAGTCTTGGAACACTCAATCTGGCGAAGACACCAACACCCGCCGCTCAATATTGTCATTACAAAACCCGCGGACACACCCCCTAAACGGGGCTGTAGTACTAGGTTCGTTGCCGGGAAAGTCTGCCCAACAGTCCAGCTGATTCAGGAGTCTCGCTCGTGATCTCCTCCGTGTGTCCGGTCCAACACCGGGTTACCAGCGGAACCCGTCGACCGGGTCTTCGCGGCTCGGGGATTCCAGACCCCGGTGCCGGCTTCCAGCGCCGGAGCGCCCGTAAACTCAGCACTTCATGCTTCAGATTCACTGAGACAGGACAGACACGCTGATGGCGTCCGGCTGTCAAGCCCATTCTGCTTGTCCGCCGCAGGCTGCAGGAGGACAATGGCCGGACATACCATGGTCCTCCGAGGCGAGTGGTCACGATGATCCTTCAGACAGCACGGTTCAGCCGCATAACGACGGCAGCAGGACTCTTCGTCGGCGCCTTGGGTATGCTCGCCGGAATGGCTCTCACACCATGGGAGCCTGAAGACACATCTGCAAGTTTCATCCAAACGATCAGCGCCAATTCCCTTCAGGGCGAGGTGGCGCCGCTGTTCCTTCATTACGGCTGGGTCTTCCTGTCGATCTCAGTGCTGGGACTGCTGACGATGGTTCGCCACCGGGCAGTCATCTGGGGCCGAGCCGCGGGGCTGCTAGCATTTGTCGGCCTGGTCAACCTGAGCGGGATGCTCCTGGTCGACTGGTTCGCCCTTGCCCTGGGCCAATCCGGGCTGCCCATTGACGAAGCCGTCGGGATCCTCGAGGGGTCGGCGACGCCGGTAAATATGGCCGCATGGCAGATTCAGGGGCTCATCGGCGTCTACTTCGGACTTCCACTGTTCCTGCTGGCGCTCTGGCGGAACGGCTTTATCCCATGGTGTGCCGGCAGTGGCCGTAGCTGCATTCATCATCGCGTCCATAATCCTGCCGTCCACGCTGGCATTCAGCGTCATCGGCACACTGCCCTATGCCCTGGGACTGTCGTATGTGGGCTGGAAAACGCTCGCGCTTGACGACCGTGCGTGGGTCGAAGGCCCGGAACCCTCACGCAATGCGTGAGACGTTGCGACGCTGTGAAAGGAAACCGCCCTCCCCAGGGGTGTTTCCGCCAGAAACTCGCCGCTACATTGAGTCGATGGCTCTGCCGTTGTAATTCAGCTCCCGGGACCGGAATTAAATGCGACTGTAGTATTAGGTGGTTCAACACGCTGAACTTGACAGGGAAGACTAAAGGCTCAGAACAACCGTAGGAATCGGGCAAAAGAGCCTGGCTCAAGTTGAAACGAAGATCGGCCGTGGACATCGTGGGCGCGGCCGTCATCGGCCCGATCGACCGGCCCAGGGACATTGTGGCCGGCTTGCCCAGCTACGTCCCGCAGAGTCAGGACACCCATGGCCGACAACGGTCAAAGGAACCACTCTCGACCGCTTCAAAACAGACGCATCCCCGGTGACCCTGACTCTGGTGGAACCAGTTGTTGTGGAGGTATCGGCCGACACAGCATCTCCAAGCAGGGTGTGTACAGTGTACACAGGGCTAGAGGCCCTTAAAAGGCCCCCAGCCTAAGGGAAAACGCGTGCCCGAGGTGGGACTCGAACCAGATCTCCGCCCTTGCGAATACTGGGAACTCCAGAAAACATACCTAATCCGGGCCAGTCCGACGGACGTACGGCCCAGTCCGAGGCCAATAGCATCATTACTGTGCACACTGTCGTTCCACTCAAGATCACCAGGCACTGCAGTCTGGGCTGCAGCGTGGCCGATGACGGCCGCCATCGAGGGAGGGCGGAAGGGGCGTGTCACAAGCTTGGAGTCGATGAGCGTTAAGACACTTCTCTTGCAGCAGAATTGGTCATATTCGAGACGCATACCGGGTCGCCTTCGGGAGAGGGATGTCAGTCATGGAACTTCCGTTGCTGGGGTACGCCGGCAGTGATGCGGGCGTAGAACTCGGTGATCAGCGCCGCAAGTTCCTGCGGTGCCCTCATCTGCGCGGAGTGGCCTTGGCCACGCAGCACGACTTGCTCTGATTTCTGCAGAACGTTTCTGAGCGCGTCCAATCGGGCATTCAGGTGTCCAGGGCTGCGATCTCCGCCGATCAGCAGAACCGGCGCCGACACGCGGTCGAAGTTGCTCAGGCGAAAGCCAAGAGCGTCCATGGCGGCAACGTCAGCTATCTGCCGTGCAGCCATCTTCCTCATCTTGGGCACGAGACTCACGAACACTCCGATCAGCCGGGCGTGCCACGCTGGTAGCTCCACCATGTCGCGAGTGAATATTTGCATGGCCCTGCCCGGCCTTCCAGCCGCCACCGCGCGCTGCGCTGATGGAAGGAACTCTCCGCCTACGAGCCTGTGCAATGGTACTGGTGGTTCATAAATTGCGCCCGCGTGAAATGCCCAAGGCATGGCGGCTAAGCACTCCGAAGCCAGGTACCCGCCGGAGGAGTGCCCGAAGATCAGCACTTTCTCACCGAGCAAGTCGACGACCGCCTTAACATCCGCGACTTCGTCCGCGAAGGAGCAGCCGGCAGGTAAATCCAACCGATATTGGCGGCGGTGTAAAACAATGACTCTGTGCCTCTCAGCGAGAGCACCCGCAACCTTTCGATAGCCAGCACCGTCATCCATGCCAGGCGGCAAAATCAGAATCGTCGGCCCTGCTCCGCACGCTTGCGCTTGAACCTCGGTGCCATCTGCCGATATGACCGTGAACACGGGCACTCCTTATCAGCGCTAAGGTGGAGAGGACCACCCTAACCTTAGCGGTGTTAAGGTCTCAATGTCTCAATGCCTCAATGCCTCAATGCCTCAATGCCTCAATGCCCTGAAAGTATTGCTGGGCATTTTCGTGGCCGCCTATGGGCAGTTTTTCATGGGCGCTAACACTCGGCAGCATTATGCCCATTTAAACTGCACCCGGTCCCCACCTGCATTGCCCTGACCGTCGAGTACGCCCGCAAGGAAAGGCGTCAGATAGCTAGCGCCCTCATCTTCAGCGGATACTCGGTTGGCGGCGTGGGAGCCTCCCTATGGCATATCTCGCCCGTACCGGACGCCCTGCAGAAGCCGAGGCCACGGCTGAACGTTTTGGCCTGATCTATTCGGACATCGTTTCCACGGAGGACACGGGCGCGACGCCCGCCGCCGGATACTCCAGCCTTAGAACCATCTTCACGCGGAAATTCCTGCTTTCCACCATCCTTTTCGCCTTGGCGAACTTCTGCGGCTTGCTGCTCGTGTACGGCCTGAACACGTGGCTGCCGCAAATCATGCGACAGGCGGGATTTAATCTGGGCGACTCACCGACATTCCTTCTTGTGCTCAATGCAGGCGCAATTTTAGGTTCCATCAGCGCCTCGATGATTGCGGACCGGATAGGCATCAAAAAGGTGGTCACGGCCTCATTCCTCCTCGCATTCGTAGCCATCCGATGTTGACCCTGCAGCTGCCTCTGGCCATGCTGCTGGTCATCGTTGCTTTCGCCGGCCTCGGTTCGGTGGGGACCCAGATCCTGGTGGGCGGTTACTGCGCAACCCAACCACAGTCACCCAGTGCAACAGCTTTGAGCTGGTCGTTGGGCGTCGGCAGGATCGGCGCGATCTGCGGCCCGATCATTGGCGGCGCGGTAGCCAGCCTGGCTTTCGGCTGGCAAATGAACTTCTACATGTCTGCGATCTTTGCGGTCGTTGGCGCCGTCGTGCCGCGAAAGGTTCATTCCTTAGCCTTGATCCACCGATGCTGATCGGGGCGCCGACGGCGGGTTAAACCGAGAATGCCCGTCTTTTCAAGGAAAATGGAGTTTGTCTAGAACCCATTGACAACCGAAAAGAGAGGCATCTCGTAGGTGCAAGTTTCGCATAAGCGGTCCGCTGTGTCAGTTTCCTTTGATGAGCCGAACCTCGTGTCGGCTGCCGGGCTGCTCCCGGTGATGACGCTGGCCCGTGACGCCGGCCTGCAGGAACTGGCCGATGACTGGCTCTCGGTCCCGACGGACAAGGGCGCAAACGCGGGGCTAAAAGTCGCGTCGCTGGTGGCCGGGATGATCGCCGGCGCCGATTCGATCGACGATATGGCCGTGCTG
>NZ_JAGGPK010000032.1 GCF_018613855.1 Arthrobacter sp. ISL-30 | reverse complement strand
GCACCAACGAGAACACCAACCGGCTCCTGAGGTTCTGGTTCGAAAAGGGCACCGACCTTTCCGTCCACACCCCGAAAGACCTCCGCCGAGTCGCCGCCACACTCAACCGCCGGCCCCGGCCCACCCTGAACCTGCAAACCCCAGCCAACCGGCTCAACGAACTGCTGCTGGCAGCCTAAACCCCAGCGTTGCCCCGACTACTTGACTCCGCCCGCTCATAACGACAACAACTGCGAGTCAGTTGGGTGGGGCGGGGCAGGCAGGTGAGCTCGGGCAGGCAGGTGAGCTCGGGCAGGCAGGTGAGCGCGGGGGCGCCGCTCGGCCAAGCGCGGGCTAAAGCCCCGAGTACGAATGCAAGCCGTTGAAGAACTGGTTCACGATGGTGAAGTTGAAGATCACGCACAGGTAGCCCACGATCGACAGCCAGGCCGCACGCGTTCCTGTCCAGCCACGGGTTGCGCGGGCGTGCAGGTAGCCCGCGTAGACCACCCAGATCACGAACGTCCAGACTTCCTTCGTGTCCCAGCCCCAGAAGCGGCCCCAGGCCTTCTCGGCCCAGATAGCGCCGAACATGAGGGTGAAAGTCCAGCCCACGAAAGCGATGGCGTTGATGCGGTAGGACAAGTTCTCCAGGCTCAGCGCATTCGGCACCAGGCGCATGAAGCCGAGCTTGTCCTCGCCCCCCGCTGCCAGGGTCTTTTGCCGGTGCGCCTGCACCAACTGCAGCGCTGACATCGCGAAGGTCAGCGTGAACAGCGCCGAGGATAGCACCGCGATGGAGACGTGGATAATGAGCCAGTAGCTCTGCAGTGCCGGCACGAGGTGGCCCACGGGCGTCCAGTAGGCAACGGAGGCCGCTACCAGCATGATGACCGCCAGCCCGATGACGAACGTGCCCAGGAAGCGCAGGTCCCGGCGGATGAGCGCCAGCAGGAAGACGACGACGGCCACGAACGCACCGGTGGTCAGGAACTCGTACATGTTGCCCCACGGCACCCGCCCTGCACCGAAGGCGCGGGTGAGCACACCTGCTGCGTGGATGCCCGCACCCAGGACCGTCAGGGCCACGGCGACGCGGGCTGGAACGCGACGTTCCGCCGCATAGCGCATCTCGCCGTCGGCGGTGCCGCCCACTGCGGCGTTCGACGACGACGGGCGGGCAGCACGGTAAGCCGGCCCACCGGCGTCGGGCGCTGCGGCCTTCGACGCACTGCCTGCCACCGCATCCGCAGCCACCGAACCCGCAGCCACTGGCTGCTTGGCTTCCACTGATGCGGCCTGCGCCGCCTTCTGGTCCACAGCCTGCAGCGTCTTGCTGCTCTTGGCGAGGTCCCAGGCGAAGGCGATGAACGCCACCGTGTAGGTGCCGGCAGCCAGCAGCATGAAGAGCTCGCTGTACTGGCCCAGGGTTTCGTTGATGGGGAACATTACTGGTCCTTCTTACTGGAGGAAGAGACGGTTTCGGCAGCCGATGCGGCAGGATCGCCGTCCTGCCATTCGTTGCTGAGCAGTTCGCGGATGGTCGCAGCTTCACCGGCGAGTCTGTGGTCCTCGCCGCGGGCCAGGAGGCCGTACTCCACCATGGTCCGCCCGTCGTCATGCCTGCCGGTCCGGACCCAGACCCTGCGGCGGTTCACGTAGAGCGACACGACGAGTCCGGCCACGGCGAGCAGCGCGAACACGAGGGCGTACACCTGCCCCGGGTTGTGGTGGATGTCGACGCCGATGTACCGCTTCACGCCGTCGAAGCTGATGGTGCCCTTACCGTCGGGCAGAGTGTAGGTGCCGCCCGGGGCCAGGGTGATGCCGCCCGCGGGCAGGTCCCGGCCGTTGAGTTGCTTGAGGTCCTTGACGTCGAGTTCGAAGACGTTCTGCGGAACGCCCTTGTCCAGGCCAAGATCGCCATAATAGGAGTTCAGGCTGAGTTGCGGGTTGAACAGCTCGGGATCGGCGCTGAACGAGATGCCCTGCTCGGTGAGGTAGGCCGTGGGCAGGAAGAAGCCCACAAAGCCCAACTGCTCCGGCTTGGCATCCGGAACCTTGATCACCACCGACGAGTAGTAGTTGTCCCCCTGCAGCTTGGCGACCACCGGACCTTGCAGCGCCACGTTGCCTTCACCGTCGCGGACGGTGACCACGGGCGCGTAGCCGTTGCCCGTGAGGTAGATGCTGGTGCCACCCAGGCTGACAGGGTCATTGACCTTCAGCTTCTGTTCCTGGGCCTGCGCGTCCGGGGACTCCTTGGTGGTGACCGAGGCCGTAAAGTCGATCGGCTGGCCGAAGTGCTTGGGAGATTCGCGGTCGAACTGGATGTCGAACTTGTCCAGCTGGATGGAATACGGCTGGAGCTGGCTGCTCTGGAAGTTGGTGCCCGGGGTGAACTGGTCGTAGCCCACCAGCGTGTTCACAAAGGTGTCGCCCTCTACCAGGATGCGCTGGCCGCTGTAGCCGAACAGCCCGCCGACGGCGACGGACACCAGCACGCCGATCAGCGAGGTGTGAAAGACGAGGTTGCCCACTTCCTTGAGGAAGCCGCGCTCGGCTCCGAGGGAAGGCATGGCGCCGTCGACGTCCCGGACGTCCACGCGGTAGCCGCGTCGCTTGAGCAGCTCTGCGGCATCAGTGATAGCGCGCGACGCCGGGATCCCGGCGTCGGCGGGCAGCACCATGGTGCCGTACTCGGGAAGCCTGGAAAGGCGCTTTGGCGTCCGTGGCGGCTGGGAGCGCATCGCCTTGTAGTGCACGATTGCGCGAGGCACCACGCAGCCGATGAGGGAAATGAACAGCAGGATGTAGATCGCCGAGAACCACACCGAGGAATAGACGTCGTAGAGCTGCAGGGCGTCCAGGATCTTGCCGTAATCCGGGTGGTCCTTGATGTACTGCGTCACCACGGAAGGGTTGACTGGGCGCTGCGGGAACAGGGAGCCGGGGACGGCCGCCACCGCAAGGAGCAGGAGGAGGAACAGCGCGGTCCGCATGCTGGTGAGCTGCGTCCAGGACCAGCGCAGCATCCCCTTGAAGCCGAGGGAAGGGACAGCGGCGTCGGCCTTCGCCTGATCGAGGGCGTCCTCGGAACGGTTGTGGTTGGCTTTCACTCGCTCGCTCATCAGATCGGCAACTTTACGTCGGTTTGGAACCAGTACTGCAGCTCGGTCACCCAGGCACCCCAGACCCCGGTGGCCATCAGCACGCCCAGGAGGATCAGGATGCCTCCGCCGATTCGCTGGATGGCGAGGCGATGCTTGCGGAAGAACGCCATGACGCCCATGCCCCTGCGGACGGCGAGGGCGATCAGGAGGAACGGGATCCCGAGGCCCAGGCTGTAGACGAAGGCCAGGAACGCGCCCTTGGCCGCCGACGATCCGCCCGAGAGACTCAGGAGCTGCACCGCCGAATAGGTGGGGCCGATGCAGGGCGCCCAGCCAAGACCGAAGGTGATACCCAGCAGGGGCGCGCCCCACAGGCCGGCCGGGGGTTTGGCATGGATTTTCGCGTCGCGCTGCAGGAAGCCGAAGCCGCCCAGGAACACGATTCCCATGATGATGACCAGGATGCCCAGCAACTGGGTGATCCACGCGTTCTGCGGCCCCGTCATCAATGTGCCGAGCTGGCCGAAGGCGCCGCCGAGGAGGACGAAGATGGCCGCGAAGCCGAGGACGAACAGGCCGATCCCGGCGAGCATCCGCCCGCGCTTCTGCCGCTGGAGATCGACGCCGGTGAGTCCCGTAACGTACCCGAGGTAGCCCGGGACAAGCGGCAGGACACAAGGCGACAGGAAGGAAACGAGTCCTGCGAGCAGAGCCACGGGGATGGCGAGCAGGAGGGACCCGTTAAGGATGGTCTCGGCGAAGGGGCTGTTCACAGGTATTCGGCCGCCTACTCGGCTACCGTGGACGCGATGAGGGCCTTCAGCGTGCCCTTCTGGATTTCGCCCAGGACCCGGGACGCGACCCGACCCTGCTTGTCCAGGATCAGGGTAGTGGGCACGGCTCCCGGAGGAACGATGCCGGAGACGGACAGCAGTACCGCGCCGTCCTTGTCATTGAAGCTGGGGTACGTGAGGTTGAACGTCTTTTCGAAGGCCTCGGCCGTTGCCTTCTCGTCACGCAGGTTGACGCCGTAGAAGCTGACGCCCTGTTCCTTGAACTCCTGGTGGAGGCCTTCGAGCACGGGAGCCTCTACCCGGCAGGGTGCGCAGGCAGCAAACCAGAAGTTCAGGACGGTGACCTTGCCGAGGAAGTCCTGGGGTTGCACGGTTGTGCCGTCAAAGAGCGTTCCCTTGATGGCGACCGGCGCTTTGCGATCCGCCACTGCAAACTCAGTGACGGAGCCATCGCCCGCCACATAGTTCTTGTTGTCGCCGGCTTTCGCCTGCTTGGCGAGGGCGTCTTCCTGGGCGCAGGCGGACAGGCCAATGGTGAGGGCGGTAAGCGCCACTCCGCCGGCAGCAAGAACACTGCGGCGTGAGGCTTGGGTACCTCCGGAAAGGCTGCGAGCCATGGGCTATGCCCCCGGGGTGCTGGCAGCACCAGGAAGGAGGGCCGCAGCGGGCTCTGTATACTCCACGCGAAGGATGCGGCCGTCGTCGTCGAATACCAGCGACGTCAAGGACGTCAGCGTGCACTCACGCTTGCGGGGGTCGTGCCACAGCGGGCGTCCTTCGACACTGAGCCGGGTTGCCCAAATAGGGAGCTGGTGGCTGACCATGATTGCCTCCGCACGGTCGCCACCGAGTTCGATGGCCCGGAGCCGTGCATCATTCGCTGCCGCCAAGACCCTGGCCGCCTGGTCCCGATAGGGCTCTCCCCAGGAAGGGCGCAGCGGATTGCGAAGGTGCGCCCAGTGCCTGGGCTTGAGGAGCTCGTACCTATTGACCTTCAGGCCCTCGAAGTGGTTGCCTGCCTCAATGATGCGTTCCTCGGTGTGGATCTCCAGGTTCAGGGCATGCGCAGTTGGCATGGCCGTTTCCTGGGCGCGGGTCAGCGGAGAGGCAACCAGATACGCGATCTTTGCGCCCGTCCGTGCGCGCGCGGTGAAGTATTCAGCAAGAACCTCCGCCATTCGCTGCCCACGTTCGGACAGATGGAATTCGGGCAGCCTGCCATACAGGACGCCTGCGGGATTGTGGACCTCGCCATGGCGGAGCAGATGGACAGTTGCTTGGGGCATGTTTACCAGTTTCTCAAAGATGGCGGGCGATCTGAAATCTTCTACCGAAAGTAGAACCCAAGAATTCAGGGAAATGTTCCCAATGAGGGAATAAAGCATGCAAACGCATGTTTATACTGGATGAAGAGTTTACTTGAAACTACAACGAAGATGGACCCGGGATCTCCGGGAACCCTCACCCAAGACCAAAGGAGCAACATCATGACCCTCCCCGCCAACGTCACCACCGGTGTCTGGACCCTCGACAACTCCCACAGCGAAATTTCCTTCACTGTCCGCCACGCCGGGATCAGCAAGGTCCGGGGCGTGTTCAAGGATGCCGAAGCAACGCTGGAAGTCGGCGAGTCGCTGGCGTCCTCCAAGGTCAACGCGAAGATTCGGACCGCCAGCTTCGACTCCGGCGACCCCAATCGTGATGCGCATGTCAAGGGGGAGGACTTCTTCGACGTCGAGAAGTACCCGGAGATCACCTTTGTTTCGCGCCACATTCGCGCCAATGGTGAGAGCTTCGACCTGGTGGGCGACCTCACCATCAAGGGCGTCACCAAGGAGGTCACCATCGAGACCGAATTCAATGGCGTCGCCGTCGATCCTTTCGGCAACACCCGTGCAGGCATTTCCGGTGAGACCACGATCAGCCGCAAGGACTTTGGCCTGACCTGGAACGCCGTTCTTGAAGCCGGCGGCGTGCTGGTCAGCGACAAGGTAGTCATCAACCTCGAACTGGCCTTCATCGCCCCCTCGGCCTAAATTCGATCGGCCTATCGGCGAAGCCTGGCCTGGACCCCAGCCTTAACGGCGCTTCCCCGACCGAGTCCTTCATAATCCGCTTGTGCACGACGGCGGCCAGTGAGGGATTCGGGAGGGTGGAGGCGCCGTTTCGTATTGAGCGATGTAACCCGGCAATTGTTCGGCACGTACCCCATAGGTCCCGTCGAATTGGCTCAAAATTTCCTATGATTCCGCCAATCGCGGGTCTACAGTGAGAGCCATGAGTAACCCAAACGAAGTACCTCCGCCTCAAGAGCCAGGTGCACAACCGCAGCCTGGCAATGTTCCTCCTGCGGGATATCAGACTCCGCAGGGTTACCAGCAGCCTCAGGGCTATCAACAGCCGGCCTATCAGCAGCCCGCGCCGTCAGCGCAGCCCGCTGGGGGTTTGCACTTCGAAATGCCCACGGATCGTCCTAAGAGTTTCAGCGACGTCATGCCCAAGGGCGGCTTCTCCGGCATGTTCAATGTGACTGGCATGCCCACCGAGCTCAAAGTCTCCTACTGGATCTGGCTGATTGGCGGTTTCCTGGGCATTCTGTTCGGGATCATCGGCTTCTTTGGTTCGATGGTCCTACTGTCTATGGCCCCCGGCTTCGGCGCGATTGTCCTGCTATTCGTACTCATCGCTATCGTGCTTGCCGCGGCGCAGGTCGTCCTGGCCATGAAGATGAAGGAAGGCCAAGAGTGGGCGCGGCTCGCGCTGACGATCCTGGCCGCCGTTTCATTGCTCCTGACCATCATCGGTGCCGCGAGTATGGGCGGACAGGGTGGCGGCAACTACTTCGGCTTCATTCTGAGCGTCGCGGCTACGGTTCTCATGTGGCTTCCGAATTCACAGAGCTGGTTCAAGTCGGTAAAGGGCGCCGTCTAGGCGACGCCAAGAGGCAAGGGCTGGTTCCATTTTTGCCAGACGAAGGCCGCGCCAGGGCTCCCCGGGGTGCCCGTCGCGGCCTTTCCCTTTGCCTCGGCCGCTGGGCAGCCCGGGCTCCCGTTGCTTCGCCCCGGCCGATCCCCCGGCTGCGCTGGCTTTGCCCCGGCTGCGCTGGCCTCCCTTTGCACGATTGCAGCTACGTTCGCCGTGAGAATACTTCCCGGGAATGATCCCTCCCGGTCGCCAGGCGTTATACCGTGGACGTAAGCCATGCTGGGGGCAGGGGTATTTGCTGGACCCGGCATCCATGCACGTCGTAACTAGCAAAGGACAGCCATGAGCAATCCTCCCGTCCCGCCGTCGAACCCGGACGACTCCAGATCGCCTGAACAGCCCGAGTACGGCAAGTCCGAAAATGGCCAGACCGGCCAGCCGCAATACGGACAGGAAACACCCCAGTACGGCCAGCCCCAGTTCGGCCAGCAGGCACCCCAGTACGGTCAGCAGGCGCCGCAGCAGGCACCCCAGTATGGGCAGCCTCAGTACGGACAGCAGGCACCCCAGTACGGTCAGCAGGCGCCGCAGTATGGGCAGCCCCAGTACGGCCAGGGAGGCTGGCCGAGCCAACAGGCAGGGTGGCCGAGTCAGCAGGCTTCAACCACATCTGATGTTCCGCCGCTGGTTAACACCGCATTCCTGATGATACTGGCGGCCGGAATACTGAATTTCATCAGCTCCATCGTGCTTGCCACATCGGGGGCGGACTCGTTCTACGCGCTGTTGGAGCAATCCGCGGCCCAGCAGGGGCAGGAACTCCCTCCTGGAACCTTTGAAGGCATGCAGGGTGGGCTCCTTATAGGGGCCATCGTGGGCGGGCTTATCACCTTGGGTCTCTATGCGCTGGTCGCTTTCCCGGTCCGGAAGGGCAAGAATTGGGCAAGAATACTTGGAACGGTATTCGCCGCAATTTCCCTTCTGGGGCTGTTGGGCGGAGCCTTCATGTTTGGCGCCTTGTACGGCACCATCCAGCTAATCACCATCCTGCTGGGTGTCGCAGCCATAGTGCTGCTCTACTTGCCGGGCGCCTCACCGTATTTCCAGAAGAACCAGCCGTTCGCCAACCCCTACAGCCAGCCGGGGAACCCGTACGGCCGCTGACCAGCGGCAAGGGGTAGCGGAGGGGAAAGCAGCACCAACTCGCGGGCGCAGTCCCGGTCAGGTCAGACGACTCAGGTCAGACGGCTTGGCCCGGGGTCTGCGTCCGTTGTGCATGGTAGGCCAGGATCTGCAGTTCGGTGGCCATGTCCACCTTCCGCAGGTTGACGTGCGGCGGCACTTGCAGCAGGACAGGAGCGAAGCTGAGGATACTGCGGATGCCGGCAGCAATGACTCGATCGCACACGGATTGGGCAACAGCGGCAGGCAATGCCAGCACCACCATGTTGGTCCCGGTCCTTTCCAGGACGGGTTCAAGGTCTGCAACATCACTGACGCGCAGCCAGCCGACCTCGTTGCCGATCACCATCTGATCGGCGTCGAAAATGGCCACCACGTCAAAGCCCCTTGATTCGAAGCCGCCATAACGGGCAAGGGCCTTGCCCAGGTTACCGGCACCGACAATCGCGACCTTCCAGTCGTGAGTCAGGCCCAATGCCGCGGCGATGTGGCGGCTCAGATACTGCACTTCGTAACCCACGCCCCGGGTGCCATACGAGCCCACGTAGGACAGGTCCTTACGAAGAGTGGAGGAGCTGACTCCTGAAGCTTCGGCAAGCGCTTCGGACGATACGCGCTCCACGCCTTCGGCAAGCAGGGAGTTCAAAGCGCGCAGATAGAGAGTCATCCGGGCCACCGCCGCGGGCGGTATCTGCTTCGCAGCAGACTCCGGCTCCCCTGAGTCCGCCTCGGCGGAAGAGTCCAGCGCAGTCACGATTTTCTCCATTGTGTCGCTTGTGCTTTCCACTCTAGAGCCCAGTTACACCAGCGAACAAAGCCGGCATTCCGCGATGGGCGCCCTAGGATCCCAACTAGGATCCCAGCGCCTTGGCCAGCACCCGGGCCAGGTGTTTCTCGTCGATCTTCCAGAAGTCGCGCTGCACGCCGTCGACCAGCACCACGGGGATCTCTTCGGCGTACCGCGCGCGTAGCTGCTCGTCGTCGTCAATCGACTGTTCCCGCCACTGCAGGCCAAGCGAGGCGGTGACACGTTCCACGGCGTCACGCGCCTCGGTGCAGAGGTGGCAGTCAGCTTTGGTGAGGAGAACGACGTCGGGCGTTGGCATGCTTCCACGGTAGCCGCCCCTCACGGGCTGCGTCGACGCGGCCGCCGTCGAAGCCCTGGGCCCTAAGGTCACATAACCCAGGCCGACGGGGCCGATTGACTAGACTCGATGCATGCCCGACGAGAAGAACGCCCCCGGGGCGCTGGCGCCGCTTGCAACGCAGCAACACGGCGAAGCCGCTTTCTTCGACGTCGACAACACCCTCATGAAGGGTGCCAGCCTCTTCCATGTCGCGCGAAAAATGTACGAGCGCAAGGCCTTCACCCTGTCGCAAGCAGCAGGATTCGCCTGGAAACAGGTCAAGTTCATCCTGCGCGGCGAAAACATGGACGACGTCCATGCTGTCCGCGATTCTGCCCTGACGCTGGCCGCCGGCATCACGGTGGAAGACATCAAAGTGCTGGGCGAAGAAGTCTACGACGAGATGATCGAATCCAGGATTTGGCCTGGAGCCAAGGCACTGGCTGACCAGCATCTTCGGGTTGGCCGCAAAGTCTGGCTGGTGACTGCCACGCCCATTGAGGTGGCCAGCGTGATCGCCTCGCGGCTAGGGCTCAACGGAGCCCTAGGAACGGTGGGCGAGATCGAGGACGGCACCTATACGGGCCGGCTCGTCGGTGACATCCTGCATGGCCCAGCGAAGGCCATCGCGGTGCAACTTGTGGCGGAGGCCGAGGGGCTGGAACTGCAGCGCTGCTGGGCGTACAGCGACTCCTACAATGACATTCCCCTGCTCACCCTCGTGGGCCATCCAGTGGCCATCAATCCGGACAACAGGCTTCGGCGCCATGCCCGCGAACACAACTGGCCCGTTTATGACTTCCGGTCAGGCAGGCGAGCCGCCACCTTCGGCCTGAAGGCAGCCACCCTGGGCGGCGCAGTCTACGGACTATGGAGAGGCTTCGCCCGCTTCCGAGGCCCCCGCCTCTAAGACAAAGGTGAGAGAGCGACCTCAAAAAGACGCCCAAAGGTGAGAGAGCGACCTCAAAAAGACGCCCAAAGGTAACGGAGCGTCAATGCCGACGGCGGTCTTTCGCAAAGGAGCGCATCGCACCCGACCGGCGAGGAAGTCGCCCAGACACGGCAGAGACGCGGGCATGCAAAAATGCCCGCCACCTGGACAGGCAGCGGGCATTGACGCTTGTGGAAGTATTCCTACTTCTTGTTGCGACGCTGGTGGCGAGTCTTGCGAAGCAGCTTACGGTGCTTCTTCTTGGCCATACGCTTGCGGCGCTTCTTAATAACTGAACCCACGAAAGTTCCTCACAACTAGATGAAGTTCCTGTCTGTTGGGGAAAGTCCGCGGACAGAGCAGCAGACAGAACAACTGACAGATTCTTACAATGACGTAAAACGATCCTTAACAGGGTAACGCCTATCCCGGGCCACGTTTGACCACCATGGTCCTTGGAACGGGCGGTCAGCTCCCTAAGCGGTGTCCGACTGGCCCTCCACCACAGCCCCCTTGAGGTACTGCTCGACGGCCTGCTCGGGTACCCGGTATGAACGGCCAAAACGCACGGCCGGCAGTTCTCCGGAGTGGACGAGACGGTACACGGTCATTTTGGAAACGCGCAGGACTTCGGCCACCTCGGCCACAGTCAAGAAGCGCGCATTCGAGAAGTTAGTCTCTGCGGACATTTCCCTTATTCCTTTGCTTACGGCTTAGTAAACGGCTTTCCCCCATGGTTACTGCGAGCGGTGTGCCGATGCTGAGCCATCAAACAACCATGTGCTAGATACTCTAGATGCAGATGTGGCTGTTGTGAAAGTCTCCCCTGCAACTGCCCGCCTAGGCCGGCTCAGCCGTGCGGCGCTTACGGGCTGAGGCGGCCAGCTGGTCCAGGACGGAGACCGTAACGTCCCATTCCATGCAGGCGTCCGTGACACTTTGGCCGTAGACCAGCTGGTCCTTCCCTGCGGCATGCTGCTCCACGTCCAGGTTCTGGGCTCCGCCCACGAGGAAGCTCTCCAGCATCACGCCGGCGATCGGCGATGCCGGGTCCGCCTCGAGCTGCGCCCCGATTTCGAGGGCCACTTCCGCCTGGCGGTGGTGGCTCTTGCCGCTGTTGGCGTGGCTGGCATCGACGATTAGCCAAGGGTTAAGGCCCTTGTCGGCAAGCTTGGCGGAGGCCTCGGCAACCTCGCCTGCGGAGTAGTTCGGTCCCTTGCGTCCGCCCCGCAGGATCACGTGCGTGTCGGGGTTGCCCGCAGTCTCCACGAGCGCCGCCTTGCCGTCGCTGTCGATGCCTAGGAAGGCCTGGCTGGCGGCAGCGGCACCGCAAGCGTCGATGGCCACCTGGAGGTCGCCGTCGGTGCCGTTCTTGAAGCCGATCGGCATGGAAAGGCCGGAGGCCAGCTGCCGGTGGATCTGGCTTTCTGTGGTCCGCGCACCAATCGCACCCCAGGAGACGACGTCTGCCATGTACTGGGGGCTGATGGGCTCGAGGAATTCCGTGGCTGTGGGCAGTCCCAGTGCTGTGACCTGCTGCAGGAACCCGCGCGCTGCCCGCAGGCCGCCCGCGATGTCGTGGCTGCCGTCGAGGTGGGGATCGTTGATGAGGCCCTTCCAGCCCACGGTAGTGCGCGGCTTCTCGAAGTACGTGCGCATGACCACCAGCAGGTCTTCCTTGTGCTTCTCGGCCTGGCTCACCAGCCTCCGGGCGTATTCCAGGCCCGCCTTGGGGTCGTGGATGGAACACGGACCGACAATAACCAGGAGGCGGTCGTCCACACCGTCCATGATGGCCCGTACCTCGTCGCGGCCACGCTCGACGACGGACGCCGCGGCATCGGTCAGGGGAAGCTCGTCGATCATTTCGCCGGGAGTGGGCAGGGGCTCAAAGCGGCTGACGCGGAGGTTGGAGGTGGAAGCGCGGGCGGCGGGCGCTGATGAGTCGATGCTCGAGTTGACGTCTGCAGTGGTGCTGGTCATGGATTGGGTCCTGTTCCGGGAATGGAGCGGGCCCGATCAGAACCCGCCTGGATACGGCGAAGGGCAGAGAATGATCTCTGCCCTGTTGGCTCTGAAGGAAAGTTGGATGCGTGTCAGTTAGACGCGGGCCCCTCCAGAGCCAACGAAAAATACGCATACCAACGGTTAGTCATAGGCCATACCTTAGCCGCAGCTTTCGCAGTGCGCCAAATCGGGGTCCAGTCTGTGGACCCCGGGCATCCCCTGCCTCCTAGCCCTCCAGCAGCTTCCGAAGGTACTCCAACTGGCGGATCCAGTGGTGTTCCTGGCCGCCTTCGTGGTTGTTGAAGCGGTACACCTCGATATCCTTCGAGGCCCCTCCGGCACTTCCGGTTCCGTAGGAGTTGAAGCTTGCGAAGACGGTGGATGGCGGGCAGATGTCATCCATCTGCGCCGCCGAGAACAGTGCCGGGGCGCTGGCCGCTTTGCCGAGGTTCACGCCGTCGAAATAGTTCAGCACGGCCAGCATGGGCTCGTACTTCTCCCGGTGGCGGCCGAGGAACGCGGCGATTTCCGGGTAGGGGCCGCGGGGCGTGATGTCGATGGCGCGGGGAAAGTCCTGCAGGAAGGGGACGTCGGGAAGTGCCGCCACGACGCCGTCGAGCCTTCCGGCCGCAAGGCCTGCGACCGCGACGGTGATGCCGCCGCCCTGGCTGATTCCGGTGATGATCACCCTGGACGCATCGACGGCGGGATGGGACTGGGCGGCTTCGACGGCGCGGAAGGCATCCACGTACACCCGGCGGTAGTAGTAGTCCTCGCGGCTGTCGGCACCGCGGGTCATGAGTCCGGCGTAGGCTACGCCCCCTGCCGAAGGGTGTGGATCCGGGGTCTCCCCCAGCACGCCGCCGTAGCCCTGGCCGCGAGTGTCCATGATGAAATGCGCGTAGCCGGCCTGCGCCCAGCGAGTATTCTGGTTGACCAGGCCGCGGCCGCCGGAATAGCCGACGTATTCGACGACGACCGGCAGCAGCGAGGCTTCATCCCAGTGCGCCGGGAGGTGCAGCCAGCCCTTGATCGGCGCTCCGCCATAGCCGGCAAACGTGACATCGAAGGTGTCGATGACGCTCAGGTAGTTGTCCGCCAGTTCGAAGCGGGCATCCAGGGCATGGCTGCGCACGTCGGCGATGGTGCGGTCCCAGAACTGAGTGAAGTCGTCCGGCGTCGTCACCGGCGAGTTGTAGGTGCGAAGCTGGGCGAGATCCAGGTCAAAGAGTGGCATAGTCCGTTCCGGTGTGAGGGTTGGATGCTGGCGGTTTGGAGGCGTGGGGGCTGGATTGGAGCGAGCTTATCTCACTCCCTGACGTTGGTAACGCCCAGCACGTCCACCAGCAGTTCGGACAGTTCACACGTTTTCTTTCCGACGGCGACCGCCCGCTCCTCGAGCGCTGTGTCACCTGCGCGCCGTGCGATCATCGGGTGCTCGTGCTGCACAGAGGCGACGCAGGATCCGGAAGGTGCGACGGCGACGTCGTACTCCTCCGCCTCGAAGGCCCGCACGTGGTTGGCCACCACGGGTACGGCGTCGTCGAAGTAGCCGCTGTTTTCAGGCAGCTGCCCGCAGCAGGCCTGGGCGCGGGGAAAGACCACCTCGTGCCCCAGCCGCTCCAGCATCGAGACGGTGGCCTGCGCGGCACGGGGCAACATGGCGTCCACAATGCACGTGGCGAAAGCGATTCTCATTGGTGTCGTTCCTGGCATCAGGAGTGTTTGCCTGCGCCGCTGGCTTGCAGGACGCCTACTCGGATATGCTGCTGGTCCGCTGCCGGCTCGTAGCTTTCCAGGCCGACACCAGCAGCAACGAGTTGGCGCAATTCGGCCAGGCCGCCGCTGACAGCACCGGCTGCCCGAGCCTGGACCAGGACGTTGCCCAGGGCGGTGGCCTCGACGGGTCCGGCAATGACAGTCTTGCCCGTGGCATTCGCCGTGAGCTGGCACAGCAGCCGGTTCTGCGAGCCGCCGCCGACAATGTGTACGACACTGACGCGGCGGTCGGTGAGGCGTTCGGCGTCGGCAATAGTGCGGGCGTAACCGGCGGCGAGGCTGTCCAGAATGCAGCGGACCACACTGGCGGCGCGCTCCGGAAGGAGGGTACCGGTGGCGCGAGCCGCGGCCCTGATCCGGGACGGCATGTTCCCCGGCGCGGTGAACGCGGGATCGTCGGCGTTGACCTGCGGGCCGCCGGGAGGAAGCTCCGCCGCGGCTTCAAGCAGATTGGCCAGCGATGGGGAGTAGCCTTCCTCGGCCCAGGTGCGCTGGCATTCACTCAGCAGCCACAGGCCGCCAACATTGCGCAGGTACCGGATGGTGCCGTCCACGCCGCGTTCATTGGTGAAGTTCGCCAGGCGGCTGGTCTCAGTCAGGACGGGATGGCTCAGCTCCAGGCCCACCAGCGACCAGGTGCCCGAGGAAATGTAGGCGAAGTCTTCCTGCTCTGCCGGAACTGCGGCGACAGCGGAGGCGGTGTCGTGCGAGCCGACGGCCACCACCGGGGTGGTGGCAGGCAGCCCGGTGGCCTTCGCTACCTCCGGAAGCACTGTGCCAATGGTTTCGCCGGGCTGGATCAAGGGCGGGAACAGCTTCCGCGGAAGCCCCAAAGGCTTGAAGAACTCGGTGGCCCACTCCCCCGCCACTGCGTCGAACAAGCCCGTCGTGGAGGCGTTGGTAGCTTCGGTCCGGCGCTGGCCAGTCAGCCTGAAGGCGATCAGGTCAGGGATCAGCAGTGCCTGCAGCCCCTCCAGCTCGGGCTCGGTGGCCAGCTGATAGATGGTGTTGAACTGCAGGAACTGCAACCCCGTGGTGGCGTAGAGGCGTTGCTCGTCCAGGAGCATGTGAACCTTCGCGACGGCGGCACGGCTGCGCTCGTCCCGGTAACTGTAGGGCTGCGCGATCAGTTCTCCGGCGGCGTTGACCAGGCCGTAGTCCACGGCCCAGGTGTCGATCCCGATGCTCGTGATCGACTCACCGTCGACGGCGGCCGTGGTTGCGGCAGCCTCGAGGCCCTTCAGCACCTCCGCGTACAGAGCCTCGAAGTCCCAGCGGAGGCCGCCGTCGAGCTCCCCCACCCCGTTCGGGAAGCGATGCACCGTTTCGAGCGACACTCCGCCGGCCCCCACGCGGCCGAGCATGACGCGGCCGGAGGATGCGCCAATATCGACGGCGGCGAAGACAGTGCTCATCGGAGGAAGGCGGCCGCGACCCCGGCGTCCACGGGGATGTGCAGGCCGGTGGTGTGGGACAGTTCGTTGCTGGTCAGTACCGCGGCGGCGCTGGCCACGTGTTCGGGCAGAACCTCGCGCTTGAGCAGTGTGCGCTGGGCGTAGTACTTGCCCAGTTCCTGCTCGTCGACGCCGTAGACCGCAGCGCGCTTGGCGCCCCAGCCGCCGGCGAAGATGCCGGAGCCGCGGACCACGCCGTCGGGGTTGATGCCGTTGACGCGGACGCCGTACTCCCCCAGTTCGGCGGCAAGCAGGCGCACCTGATGGGCCTGGTCCGCCTTGGTGGCGGAGTAGGCGATGTTGTTTGGACCGGCGAACACGGAGTTCTTGGAGGAGATGTAGATGATGTCCCCGCCAAGGCCCTGGTCGATGAGGACCTTCGCCGCGGCCTTGGACACCAGGAAGGATCCCTTGGCCATGACGTCGTGCTGCAGGTCCCAGTCTTTCTCGGTGGTTTCCAGGAGCGGCTTGGAGATGGACAGCCCGGCGTTGTTTACGATCAGGTCCAGCCCGCCAAAGGCGAGCACGGCGGCGTCGATGGCTGCCTGGACCTGGGCTTCGTCGGTCACGTCGGCCTGGACGCCGACGGCGACATCCGCGCCGCCGAGTTCCTCGGCCACGGCCTGGGCATTCTCCAGGTTCAGGTCTGCGATGGCTACGCAGGCACCTTCGGCGGCGAGGCGGGTGGCGATGGCCTTGCCAATGCCCGACGCCGCGCCGGTCACCAGGGCGATGCGGGTGGCGTGGGACTTCGGCTTGGGCATGCGGGCCAGCTTGGCTTCCTCAAGGGCCCAGTACTCGATGCGGAACTTCTCGGATTCCTCGATCGGGGCGTAGGAGGAGATCGCCTCGGCGCCGCGCATGACGTTGATGGCGTTGAGGTAGAATTCGCCAGCCACGCGGGCGGTCTGCTTGTCCTTGCCATAAGAGAACATGCCCACACCTGGCACCAGCACAATTGCAGGGTCAGCGCCGCGGATGGCTGGGCTCTCCGGCGTCGCGTGGCGGTCGTAGTAGGCCTGGTAGTCCTCGCGGTAGGCCGCGTGCAGTTCCTTCAAACGGGCCACCGAGTCCTCGATCGAGGCGTCGGCGGGCAGGTCCAGGACCAGGGGCTTGACCTTGGTGCGGAGGAAGTGGTCAGGGCAGGAGGTGCCCAATGCCCCGAGCCGGGGGTGCTCGACGCCTTCGAGGAATTCCAGGACCCTGTCGTCGTCGCTGAAATGGCCCACCTGCGGCTTGTCCGTGGAGGCAAGACCGCGAATGACGGCGGCCAGCGCGGCGGCCTTGGCCTTCCTTTCAGCCTCGGGGAGGGCGGCATAGCCGGGAATCTTGGCGCCGAAGGGCTCGGCCTTGCCGTTCTCGGCGATGAACTTCTCGGCAGTATCGATGATCCACAGGGAGTTGGCCTCGGCCTCTTCGCTCGTCGCGCCCCAGGCGGTGATGCCGTGGCCGCCGAGGATCGTGCCGGTGGCCTGCGGGTTGGCTTCCTTGATGGCCGCGATGTCCAGGCCCAGCTGGAAGCCCGGGCGGCGCCAAGGCACCCACACGACCTTCTCGCCGAACACCTTGGACGTCAGGGCTTCGCCGTCCACCGCCGTCGCGATGGCAATGCCCGAATCCGGGTGCAGGTGGTCCACATGCGCCGCATCCACCAGTCCGTGCATGGCCGTGTCGATCGACGGGGCGGCACCGCCCTTGCCATGCAGGCAGTAGTCGAAGGCGGCCACCATTTCGTCTTCACGTTCGACGCCGGGGTAGACGTTCTTCAGTGCCTGTAGCCGGTCCAGGCGGAGCACGGCGAGGTTCTCGGCCTTCAGCGTGCCCAGGTCGCCGCCGGAGCCCTTGACCCACAGGAGCTGGACGTCTTCGCCGGTGACGGGATCCTTCTCGGTGCCCTTGGCCGAGGTGTTGCCTCCGGCGAAGTTCGTGTTGCGCTTGTCTGCGCCGAGGCGGTTGGAGCGGGTGATCAGGTCCTGAACCGTCTTGTTGCCTGCGGTGTTGTTGGTTTCCGTGTTCATAGCTCTACGCGCCCCATCCGGCTTGCTGGCCGCCCACGCGGTCCTCGTTGATCTTCTTCTGGTAGCCGCTGGCCTTGTAGGCGGCGAGCGGGTCGGCCGGGAGGCCCCGGGATTCGCGCCACTCGGCCAGGACCGGGCGGACGTCGGTGTAGAAGGCATCGTTGAAGATGCCGTGCGCGGCCAGCACGTCCCCCGAGCGCTGCGCCTCCGAGAGCGCGGCCGTGTCCACAAGCAGTGCACGGGCAGTCATTTCCTGCACGTTCAGCACCGAGCGGATCTGGCCCGGGATCTTCTCCTCCAGGTTGTGGCACTGGTCAAGCATCAGCGCGACGCCGGACTCCTTGCCTGACGACTTGCCGAAGCCCCCGCCCCGGATGACCTCGTACATGATGCGGAACAGCTGGAACGGATCCGCTGCCCCGACGATCAGGTCGTCATCCGCATAGAAGCGTGAGTTGAAGTCGAAGGACCCCAGCTTGCCCAGGCGCAGGAGCTGCATCACGATGAATTCGATGTTGGTGCCGGGGGCGTGGTGGCCGGTATCCAGGCACACAAAGGCCTTCTCGCCCAGGGCAAGGGTCTGCGCGTATGAGGTCCCCCAGTCCGGAACATCGGTGTGATAAAACGCCGGCTCAAAGAACTTGTACTCCAGGACAAGGCGCTGGTCTTCGCCGAGGCGCGCGTAGATCTCCTGAAGCGACTCGGCCAGACGGTCCTGCCGGCCCCGGAGGTCATCCTGGCCGGGGTAGTTGGTGCCGTCGGCCAGCCAGATCTTCAGGTCCCGGGAACCGGTCTGGTGCATGATGTCGATGCACTCGAAGTGGTGGTCGATCGCCCGGCGGCGCACTGACTCGTCCGACGACGTCAGGGAGCCGAACTTGTACTCGTCGTCCTGGAAGGTGTTCGAGTTGATGGTGCCCAGGCCCACGCCCAGTCCGTCCGCATACTCCCGCAGTGCCGCGTAGTCATCCACCTTGTCCCATGGAATGTGCAGCGCCACCGTCGGCGCCAGTCCCGTCAGCTCGTGGACCTTGGCCGCATCCGCCAGCTTCTCCTGGACAGTCCGTGGAGTACCGGGCGTGCCGAACACCTTGAAGCGCGTCCCCGAATTGCCGTATGCCCAGGACGGAACTTCAATGGCAAGCTCCGAAAGCCGGCTGAGCGCCGTTTCTATGTTGTTCATGATGTTTCTTTCTTCGGTATAAGGCAGTGTCAGTGGTTGCGGCTGTTGGCCGCGGCCAGTTGCTCGTCGAGGTTGAAGACTTCCTCAAGGATCGTGAACCCTTCATCCGGCGGGACGTCGCTGTCCTGGAAGAGCAAAGCCATCTCCGCTTGCCAGCGGGCGTTGACGTCAGTGAGGGCCATGCGGGCCTTAGCGGCGTCGAAGTCATCGCATTCGAGGTAGCCGATCAGCAGTCCGTCGCTGCCAAGGAACAGCGAGTAGTTGTTCCAGCCTGCCTCCCTGAGCGCGGTGAGCATCTCGGGCCAGACGGCAGCGTGCCGCCGTCGATACTCCTCAAGCAGTGCCGGCTGGACCGACGATCGGAAACAAACCCTCATATGGGACCCCTGTACACGGTGATCGGTTGCGGTCGAAAGATCGCTCTGAAACTTTCTTCCGCTTTGAATCGTTTCATTGTTACGATTCAAAGTACTCTGGACATCAGACGGGTGTCAAGACGTTTTCACTCGGGAACAGCAAGACTTTCGGAGGAACGAGTCAGCATGTCGCGGGCAGCCAGCATCAAGGACGTAGCCAACCATGCGCAAGTTGCGGTGGGCACAGTCTCCAACGTCCTGAACAACCCGGACCGCGTCTCCAGTCGCACTAAGGAACGCGTCCTCAAGGCAATCGACGAGCTCGGTTTCGTCCGAAACGATGCCGCGCGGCAGCTCCGCGCCGGACACAGCCGCACCATCGGCGTCGTTGTCCTGGACGTCGGAAACCCGTTCTTCACCTCGCTGGTCCGGGCGGCGGAGGACGCCGCCGCCGTCAATGGGAGTGCGGTCCTGCTCGGCGACAGTGGCCACGACGTGGCGCGCGAATCCCACTACATCGACCTCTTCGAAGAACAGCGCGTCCAGGGCCTGCTTCTGTCTCCAGTGGGGGATATCGGGGACCGCCTTGATGCGCTGCGCCAGCGTGGCGTTCCCACGGTGCTGGTGGACCGGCTGGCTGATGAGGACCGCTACAGTTCCGTCTCAGTAGACGACGACGCCGGAGGTTACCTCGCCGCGCGCCACCTCCTGGACCTTGGGCGACGGAAGCTTGCCTTCGTCGGCGGTCCCCTTTCCATCCGCCAGGTGGCAGACCGCCTGGGCGGCGCCCGGCGCGCCGTCACGGAAGCGGACGGTGCCACGCTCGAGTTCCTGGACTCCAACGGCCAGACCGTGCTCGCTGGCCGCGGCGTGGGCAACAGCCTTGTGGAGCGCTCCCGCGGAGAGCTTCCTGATGGCATCTTCTGCGCCAACGACCTCCTGGCCCTCGGCGTGATGCAGTCGCTCACCATGATGCACGACGTTCGCATTCCAGATGACGTAGCACTAATCGGCTACGACGACATCGACTTCGCTGTCTCCGCCGTGGTCCCGCTGTCGTCCATCCGGCAGCCCACGGAAGCTATCGGCCGTACGGCCATTGAGCTTTTGAGCGAGGAGCTCGACGCCCAGCACCCACGGCATCGGGCCGTCGTCTTCACTCCCGAACTGGTGGTGCGGCAAAGCACGGCGGGTGCGGCAGCACCAGCCGTGCTTACGCCTGTTCCTTAGGAGCGGGGTCGCCGGCAAGAATCGTCAGGCACCCGGAGGTTGATACTTGATCTGGTCGGCTTTCCGTAGGGCTTCCATCGTTTCGTCGACGGTCAGGAGCACGGTCGTTTCCAGTGAGCTTAGTGCCCCGCCTCCATTGATAGCCAGCGCAACCGCAGCCATGGAAACGTTGTCGGGAGCCTCCCACAAGTTATAGCCGTCGTGAGTTCCGAAGGCGTACCAGAATCCGTGGAGTTTCCCACCAACCGATTCGATGTATTCCTGGGCGGCTTTTCGGCGGTCCTCCGGCTTGTTGATCAGCCTCGCCCAAGTCTCCGGTGTGTAGCTGAACTTTGATAGATAAAGCGGCATCTTATCGTCCTTCGTTCGCTGGCTGAGTGTGGATTCATCAAGAATGGCAGTCTGCTGTGGGGGCAGCAATGGTCGGTAACTACGCCGCCGGTATCCTTAATGGATGAGTGACTTAGCCCAGTCAACCGTGATGTTTGAGGGCCGCTTCGCCCGGGAGTTTGCGGAGATGGCCATCCCGTGGCGGGCTGAGGAGGTGACCGACCCGCAACTGCTGGTGCTCAACGAGCCACTCGCCACGGAGCTAGGTCTGGACCCCGATTTCCTCCGCAGTCCTGAAGGCTTGCTTCTGCTGATCGGCAATGCGGTTCCCACGGAGGCTACTCCGGTAGCGCAGGCCTACGCAGGCCACCAGTTTGGCTGGTACGCCCCGCGTCTCGGCGACGGGCGCGCACTCCTGCTTGGCGAGATTATGCACGTGGACGGACAGCGTCGCGATATTCACCTCAAGGGATCAGGGCGCACGCCGTTCGCTCGAAACGGCGACGGGCTGGCAGTCGTCGGTCCGATGCTGCGCGAATACGTCGTGAGTGAGTCGATGCACGCATTGGGGATCCCCACCACCCGATCCCTCGCCGTCGTGGCGACCGGCCGTTCCGTGCAGCGTGAGACCCTCTTGCCCGGAGCGGTACTTACGCGGGTCGCGAGCAGTCATCTGCGCGTTGGCAGCTTCCAGTATGCCCGGGCGACAGGCGATATCGACCTCCTGCGCCGTCTTGCCGATTACGCAATCACCCGTCACCATCCCGCCGCGGCCGAAGCGGAGAACCGCTATCTCGCCCTCTTCCAAAGCGTGATAACCGTCCAGGCGTCGCTACTTGCTCAGTGGATGCTCGTGGGGTTCGTCCACGGGGTCATGAACACCGACAACATGACCATCTCGGGCGAAACCATCGACTACGGCCCGTGCGCCTTCATGGACGCATTCGACCCCGCCGCCGTCTACAGCTCGATCGACGAGGGCGGACGCTATGCCTACCGCAACCAGCCGCTCGTAGCGGAGTGGAACCTTGCCCGGCTGGCCGAGTCTCTCCTGCCCCTCCTCCATGATGATCAGGAGCAGGCGGTGGAACTTGCGGTGAAAGCAGTCGGTGAGTTCCGCCGTCGGTACAGTGCCGCCTGGTTTGCTGGCATGAAGGCCAAGCTTGGGCTGCGGGAAGGGCTCGACGACGAGGTGACCTCGCCGCTCGTCGACGAGCTTATGGCTCTGCTTCAGGAGGGACAGGTCGACTACACATCGTTCTTCCGCAGCCTTGGCCAAGCTGCCCGTGGCCACGCTGAACCTGCGCGAGGCCTGGTTCTCGATCTGGCAGCATTTGATGCCTGGGTTGAGCGCTGGCGCGCTTTGGACCCTGATGCCGACGTGATGGACCGGTTGAATCCCATTTACATCCCTCGAAACCACCTGGTGGAGGAGGCCCTCGCCGCCGCTACCGATGGCGACCTGGATCCGCTGAAACGGCTGTTGGAAGCCCTGGCCTCGCCTTTTGAAGAGCGCCCCGGTCTCGGACGTTACACCGCTGCCGCCCCCGAAAGCTTCGGCACCTACCGGACCTTCTGTGGAACCTGACCCGTGAACTTCCTCGGGTTGGTCGTGCTGTTACTCGTCGGCTTCATGGCGTGGGCCATTGCCACAATGACAACGTTCGCGACCAATTGACGGCAGGCAGTGACACTGCCAATACAAAGATCCATACTGGCCCCAGAGTCGGCGTTGGCGTCCCGCCCGCTGCGGGGCAGCCCGAGGGTGCACGAAAGGAAGGTGGACCATGGCATCACCAACAGTGGGAGAGTATCTGCTCGACAGACTTCGCCAATGGGGAGTGGATAAAGTCTTCGCATACCCGGGCGATGGGATCAATGCCATCGTGGCAGCGTTCGGGAAGGCCGGAAATCAACCCAAGTTCATTCAGGCCCGGCACGAGGAAATGTCAGCCCTGGAGGCAGTTGGGTACGCGAAATTCACGGGAAAAGTCGGGGTCTGCATCGCGACCTCCGGTCCGGGAGCCATCCACCTGCTCAACGGCCTGTACGACGCCAAGCTCGACCATGTCCCCGTTGTGGCGATCGTCGGCCAAACGGCAAGGACCGCACTGGGCGGCTCTTTCCAGCAGGAAGTGGACCTGCTGACCCTGTTCAAGGACGTAGCCTCCGACTACGTCCACATGGTCACCGTCCCGGAGCAGCTGCCCAACGTCCTGGACCGTGCCATACGCATCGCGGTGTCCAGGCGGGCGCCCACTGCCATCATCATTCCTACCGACGTGCAGGAGCTTGAGTACTCCCCTCCCACTCACGCACTGAAGATGGTGCCCTCCAGCCTGGGCATCCGGCCGCCGGATATCCGTCCGGACGATGAAGCGATCCAGGGAGCTGCGGACCTGCTCAACGAAGGGAAGAAGGTCGCCATACTCATCGGGCACGGCGCCCGCGGCGCAGCAGCCGAAGTACGCGAGGTGGCGGACTTGTTGGGCGCGGGTGTTGCCAAGGCGCTGCTCGGCAAGGACTCCCTGCCTGATGACCTGCCCTATGTCACCGGCTCCATCGGCCTGCTGGGTACCAGGCCCAGCTACGAGATGATGCGCGACTGCGACACCCTGCTCACCATCGGCTCAAGCTTCCCGTACCCCCAGTTCATGCCCAAGGAAGGCCAGGCACGCGGCGTCCAGATCGACATCGACCCGGCGATGATCGGCCTGCGCTATCCCTACGAATTCAACATCGTCGGCGACGCGGCCGTCACGCTGCAAGCGATGATTCCGCTCCTGCGCCGGAAGGATGATCTTTCCTGGCGCGAGGACCTTGAAACGAAAATCAGTCGTTGGTGGAAGACGATGTCTTCAGAAGCTGCAGTCGAGGCCTCACCGGTGAACCCCATGCGGCTCTTCTCCGAGCTCTCCGACCGGCTGCCCGAGAACGCAATCATTACCGCTGACTCCGGCTCCTCCGCCAACTGGTATGCCCGGCAGCTGAAATTCCGCAGCGGCACAAGGGGCTCGATTTCCGGAACCCTGGCCACCATGGGATGCGCGGTACCTTATGCGATCGGCGCGAAATTCGGATACCCTGATCGGCCTGTCATCGCATTCGCTGGCGACGGGGCGATGCAAATGAATGGCCTGGCGGAGCTGATCACCGTCCAGCGATACTGGCAGGAGTGGCCGGATCCGCGGCTGATCGTGGCCGTACTGCACAACAACGACCTGAACCACGTGACCTGGGAACTGCGCGCCATGGGCGGGGCCCCGGCATTTCCGGAATCCCAGTCACTTCCCGACGTCGACTATGCGGCTTTCGCCGCGAGCCTCGGCCTGGAAGGTATCACCGTGACAACACCCGACAATGTCGGGGAGGCCTGGGAGAAAGCACTCACGGCCGACCGACCCGTCGTCCTGGACGTTCACACCAATCCCGACATCCCGCCGATCCCGCCCCACACCACCCTTGAGCAGGCACTCAACACCGCCCAGGCCCTGGCCAAAGGCGACCCCAGCACCTGGGGAGTCATCAAAGAAGGAGTCAAGACCAAAGCCCAGGAACTCCTGCCGAACAAGGAAGATTAAGGCAGCGACAAGCAGGAGCTTCCACCGGGATCAGGCCAAGTCCCTTTCCTTCACGGTGACCTGCTCAACTGCGGCCTGCGGGCCAAGTTCATGCAGTGTGTCCAGTGTCCGCAGGTACGCCTCCGTGAAGCGCTTGTTGTTGGCGGAGCCGTGAAATAGCCGAACAACCGGCATGTTTCGCCGTTTTCAGCGGCCCGGAGATGATGATCCCTCCGGGCCGCTGCATTCAGCCGCCAGATTCCGACAACGTCTGAACCGCCAGGTTGCGATAGGCCGCCTTTAACGGCGCCATCTGGCGTAAGCCGATTCTTCCGCCACCCAGGACCTTCGAGGAAGCGTCTGTCCAGTCGAAGAGCGGCAGCCCGTTGATCGAGAACGCAACGCGTGCCCCGTCCTTGATGATTTCCATGGCGTAAAAGCCATTAGCATCTTCGGCTGGCGGGAGCGGATCGGCTCCTTGGGCAACCAGCTGGAACCCGGCGCTTTTGCGCAAGTTGCAGGTCCGGAAGGCCCGCTCGGACTCGTACTTGTGCCTGAAATAGGAGACGTGGAGGGCGTCGATCTCACCGGAGTGGTACTGCGGATAGTAGCCGGTACGGGGTGCCAGGTCTGGTGAGAACAAGTCCAGACCACGTTGGCCTGCCGCAGAGAAGAACACCATGGCAAGTCCTGGCTCGGCGATCGGCAGGAATTCCCAACTGATCCTGATATGGTCCGGGAATTCCTCCGGGCACCACAGCGTCCAGTGGGCGTGGTCGCCGTATTCGGCGTCGTCCAGGGTTCCCGAGAGCTCAAGCGCTGTACCCTCCCCAGGCGCCCCACCGCCGTCGTACTTCCCTACTGCGAGCGGACCTTCAATGACCCAGCCGTCCAAGGCGCCCGGGCCGTCAAGGGGGTTTGCGTACAGCAGCTTGGTGGTTTCAAGCATCGGACTTCTCCTAGGCGAGGGCTGCCGTGAGCTCGGGCTCCGGCTTGTAGCCCAAAGCCTCCAGCTGTGCAGCGACGAACCCGGCGATGCGTCGGGCGCCCCTCTCGTGGAAGTGTGTGTCGTCCAGGAGCCCGCCGGCCCAGTGGGCGTGCTCCCCCGGCCCAAAGTGAAAAAACAGCTCCTTGGAACCTTCCTCACCGAGCTCGATATAGAGGGCCCGCGTCCAGGTGTTGAGGTCGATGACGTCCAAGCCAAGTTCCGCGGCCAGCTCGCGGACGACGGCGGGATACTCGCCGAGCGTCTGCTCCAGGACTCCGTGGCCAAAGTGTCGACGCTCCACCGAGGTGCACAGGATGGCCTTAGCCCCCTTGGCCTGCACGTCTGCAACCATCCGACGCAGGTTCTCCACATAGCCGGTGCGTGCTGCAAGGTGCTGCCGTTTCTGGTCGTTGTGGCCGAACTGGATCAGCACCACATCCCCCTTGCCCGCCTGATGCAGCAACTGGTACCACAGGCCCTCCTCGCGGAAGGACTCCGTGGTGGCGCCGCCCTTGGCGTAGTTGTGCACAGCGCCCCACGTGTAAACGTGGGGTGCCAGATGGGCACCCCAGCCGCTCATCGGGTATTCGTAAGTGGGGCAATTGGCCACGGTGGAGTCTCCGGCTAACAGGATCTTCATGGTTTTTCCTTTCAACTTGTACAAGCTTTCGCGCCTATCCCTTAACTGAGCCGATGAGCATGCCTTTGGCGAAGTGCTTCTGCAGGAAGGGGTAGAAGATGAGGATAGGCAGGGTTGCCACCACGATCACGGCGAACTTCACGCCCTGTTCCGGCGGAATGTAGCTGGGGTCCACGTTGCCTGTGCCAAGCAGGTCGCTCGCGGCGGTGACCTGGCGCAGGTACATCTGCAATGTCCACTTGGAGTTATCGCTGAGGTAGAGCAGCGGCGACATGAAGTCGTTCCAGATGCCTACTGCGTAGAACAGGGCAAAGGTGGCCAGCACCGGCTTGGACAGCGGCAGGATGATCCGCCACAGGATTCCGACTTCGGTGGCGCCGTCCATCTTGGCCGACTCCTCAAGCTCCGCAGGGAGCTCCTGGAAGAAGTTCTTGATGATGATCAGGCTGAACGGGTTTATGGCGGCGGGCAGGATCAGTGCCCAGTAAGTGTTGAGCAGTCCGAGGTCCTTGACCAGCAGGAAGGTGGGAATCATGCCGCCGGAGAAGACCATGGCGAAAACCACCAGGCTCAGGATGAGCTTGCGGCCGCGCAGGTTCCGTTTCGCCAGCGGGTAGGCCATGGTTACGGTGAGGATCAACTGCACCAGGGTACCCACCACTGTGACGAGCACTGTGGTGATTAGCGCACGCGTGAACGCTTCGGTGGAGAAGATGTATTCATAGGCGCCCAGGCTGAACTGTTCGGGCCAGACGAAGAAGGGACGCCGGGTGATTTCAGCCTCGGTGGCTAACGATCCGGCGAAGACATACACGAATGGCAGGAGAGTGATCATGCCGATCGCGGCGAGGAAGACGTAGTTGGCGGCGTCGAAGATCCGGCCACCAGTAGTGTTGTGGATTTTCATGGCTAGAACAGTCCGCTCTGGTTGAATCGCTTGGCCAGCCAGTTGGTGCCGAAGATCAGCACGATGCCCACCAGCGCCTTAAAGAGCCCGACGGCGGTGCTGTAGCTGTAGGCGCCCTGCGTGATGCCAACGAAATACACGTACGTGTCGAAGACGTCGGCCACGCTGCGGTTCAGCGCATTGGTCATGAGGTAGATCTGCTCGAAGCCAGTGTTCAGCATCTGCCCGATCGCCAGGATCAGCATGACGATGATGGTGCTGCGAATGCCCGGCAAGGTGATGTGCCAGACCCGGCGGAAGCGCCCGGCGCCGTCGATGATGGCGGCCTCGTACTGGTCCTGGTCCACGGTAGCCAGGGCCGCAAGGAAGATGATGGTTCCCCAGCCCGTGTTCTTCCAAATCTCCTGGAGCACAATTAGCGGCCGGAACCAGTTGGGATCGCTCAGGAAGTCCACCTTGGTGCCAAACAGTCCGTTCAGGAACTGGAACAGTGGCCCGATATCCAGCGCGAACAGCAGGAAGCTCAGTGAAGCAACGATCGTCCAGGACAGGAAGTGCGGGATGTATACCAGCGTCTGCACCGTGCGCTTAAGCACGCTTAGTCGGACCTCGTTCAGCAGCAGCGCGAGGACAATGGTCAGCGGGAAGGCCACCAGCAGGTTCAGGGCGGCCAGGATCAGGGTGTTGCCCAGCAGCCTTGGAAAGTCCGGGTTGGAAAAGAAATCCTCGAAGTGCTGGAGCCCCACCCACGGGCTGCCGTTCACCCCCAGGAACGGGACGTAGTCCTTGAACGCGATGGTGACGCCATACATCGGGGCGTAGCGGAAGATCGCGAAGTAGAGCACTCCGGGGAGCAGGAGCAGGTAGAGCCACTTGTAGTGCGCAAAGTGGACGGCCAAGCCACCCCGTTGGAAGTGCCTCCGCCCCGGAGCAGGTGCCGGGGACGGCACCCGCCCCGGGGCTTTGGTGTCAATCGTGGAGGCAGTCACTAGCGGTTTTCCTGCCAGAGCTTATTGATCTCTTCCTTGACCTTGTCGCCGCCGCTCGTGCTCCACAGTTGGATCGCGTCCTTCAGGCCCTGCTCGTTGATCTGGCCGGCAAGGTACTTGATCCTGGCATCGGCCACGATGTTGTCCAGCTGCGCTCCCTTGGCTACGTAGGTGGGCGAAACATATGGCGCGGCAGGATTATACACGGCGCTCTTCAAGTCCTCGGCCATGAGCTTGAGGCGATCGTCATAGACCTTTTGCTCGTACTCGCTCGGCTGCTTGACCGGGTAGAAGTTGTTGCCTGTAACGTTCGTGCCCAGCTGGGCGTAGCTCTTGATATCCGTGTTGACGACCTTGCCCTCCGGTGTTTCGGGCTTGATGGTGGCGGCCTTGCCGTCCTCGACGGCGAAGTTGACTCCCTCGATCCCGTTGTTGAACAGGGTGGCAAGCTCTTTGCCATTCATCTTGTCCAGGAAGGAGAGGATGTTCTTCAGCTCAGCCTCGGTGCGCACGCTGGCCTTTGGCACGGCAAGGAAGCCCGAGTATCCGTCAGTCGGGTGGGCGCGGAGCTCGCCGTCAGGCCCTTGGAGGTTGCCCACGAAGCCCACCTTGTTCTGGAAGTCATTCGGATTGGCCTGCTTGAACAGGTTGATCAGCACGCTTACGCGGGAGTCGACGTCGACAATCATGCCGCCCTTGCCGTTGAAGAACGGCTCGTTCCACTTGGTGCCGTCAAAGGTGGCGAAATCGGGGTTGATGAGCTTCTCATCCACCATCTTTTTGACGAAGCGGTTGGCTTCCAGGAATTCCTCGGTCTCGAAGCTCGGGATGAGCTTGCCGTCCTTCTCCGTCCAGCGGTTACCGGCGCCGTACCACGTCTCAATGAAGTCATAGGGGCTGTTCGTTCCCAACGCGCCCCACTTGGGAATGGTGATGCCCCAGGTGTCGTTCTGGCCGTTGCCGTCAGGATCCCGTTCCGTAAAGGCTTTGGCGACGTTGTACAGGTCCTCAGTGGTTTCCGGCGCCTTCAAGCCGAGCTTGTCCAGCCAGTCCTGGCGGAACATGACGGCGGTACGCATGGGTCCGCGGGCACGGAAAACGCCATAGACCTTGCCGTTGACGCTGGAGTTCTTCTGAATTTCCGGAAAGGTGGTCTTGAGGTTCGGATAGTCCTTGAGCTTGTCTGTGAGGTCCCAGAATGCTCCGGCCTCGGCGTTTTTGACGAAGCCCGGCGACTTGCTCTGCACCACCATGATCTGGGGAATCTCAGTGGACGCCAGGGTGATGTTCATCTTGTCCCCATAGGACGAATTCGGCACCCACGTGATATTCACGTCCTTGCCCGTTAGCTCCTCGAATTTCTTCTGCACGGCCCCGTCCGTCGCCGGCGGCTGCGCCTCCAGGAACGGCGCCATGATGCTGATGCTCTTGGAGTCCGCAGCCGGCGCTTCACCGCCGCCGCAGGCGGTCAGGCCCAGGGCCGCGGCGACGACGACAGCCGTCGCCAGGGTGATTTTCCTACGGTTCATGGTTCCTCTTTCCACTTCTTCGGGGTGCTGAACTTCATTGGTAAAGCCCTTGGTTGATACGTTTCACATTGAGAATTCGGTTGGCTACCAATTTCCCGGCTTTCGCCACTTAGGCAAGCGCCTTGGACTCGACGACGGATTCAGTCGCGGAGTCAACCACCGACTCAATTGCGGCGGAAGCCGCTAGGGATTCGTCATTCGCGGTGAAGAATCGATCGCAGAGCCAGCCAGTGACATACAGCCAGCCGCCGATACCGAAAAAGGGAATGATTCCGGGGACGGCCGTGCAGGCAAACACAGCCGCTGCCGTAACGAAGAGCAGGATCGCTGTGCCTGCCAGATGCCTCATGGCAAAGCGCGACGACGTCAGGAAGAAGCCGGGAACAGACAGTTCATAACGGGCAAACATGGGAAAGACGTAACAGAAAACAGCGATGGCAAAGATGCTCGCAAGAAAAACGCCCGCAGCCGCAATCTGGGAACCCAAATCCCATCCCGACGAGAAATACTGCCAGTTAAGGACCAGGGCCGCGGCGACCATGATCATCGGCAGGCCAAGGGCGTTGCCTTTGAGGAAGTTACGGAAGTATTCACGGGGAAAGCCGCGAAGCAGAGAGGCCGCATCCCCCTGTATCCGACGACGGACAAGCACCGCGGCGGCGGCACAACTCGGTCCGACCCCAAAGACCACCCCGCCGGCCAGCGTGAACACGAGCCACAGGACATTCAGGCATGCGATCCATGCAAGGGTGTCGAAAAACGTGTAAGCCCGCGAGCTGGAAAATCCAGCCATCACTCCACTTCCTTTCGTTTCTCCATCGTTGCAGAAGAGAGCACACCTATGCCCTACGTCACATCAGTAACCGCTTTCTGGAAATCTAGACCGTCAACCAAGGAAGGTCAAGAAAGTTTTTGAATCGATACATATCCGGCCACTTGGGCGTACACTGGCATAAAAGCACGGGAAAGCGCTTGCTAAAACCAACGCGAGGTCACTTACGGCCCACTGGAAGGGTTGGGATGGACCGTAAGTGACTCCGCGTTGCTTTCCGTTGACGATGGCGTCGCATAAACGGCAGCGCCGGAACAGGAGCACCATGGACACCGCGTTCACCCAGCCCGCCGGGCCTAGTCGCGATGCCCGGGGCGACACGCGCAGAGCCGAAGGCCTTAGCGGATCGCCCACAAAGCGGATGCCTGCACGCATAGCGTTAGTCGGTGTCCACGGATTCGGCGCCCATCACTTGATGAACCTGGAGCGCCTGCGGGAGCTCGGCCTGGTTGACCTGGTAGCCGTTGCCGATCCCAATCCCCCGGCACCGGGCACCCTCCCCGAGGGCACCGCCGTACATGGTGACCTTCAGGCGCTTCTCGGCGGCGGCCACAACCCCGACGTCATCATTGTGGCCACTCCGATCCAGACCCATGCCCCGCTGGCTTTGGCCGCCCTCGCCGCCGATGCCGACCTCTACCTTGAGAAGCCTCCGGTCGCCAGCATGGCGGATTTCCGGCGCTTGCAGGAGGCCTCCGCTTCCTCGGGGCGAAGCGTCCAGATCGGTTTCCAAAGCCTCGGCTCACATGCGCTGGCCGCCATTGAGGAACTCCTCCGGGACGGCACCATCGGCTCCTTGCAGGGTATCGGCGCAACCGGCCGCTGGGTCAGGGACAAGGCGTACTACAAGCGCTCACGCTGGGCCGGAAAGCGTAGCCTGGACGGGGTGGACGTAGTGGACGGAGTCGCCACCAATCCCCTGGCCCACGCCATTGCCACCGCCCTTCGAATCGCAGGCGCACGCACAGCCGAGGACCTCGCCTCGGTGGAAACCGACCTGTACCGCGCCAATGACATCGAGGCGGACGACACGTCCGTCATCAAGATCCGTACAGCGCACGGGCTGCCTGTCACTTGTGCCCTCACACTCTGTGCCACGGAGTCGGTAGAACCCTACGTTACGTTGCAGGGCACCGAAGGGATGGCCGTCTTCTATTACACGGAAGACCGCCTGGTCATCAGCAACGCTGCCGGCGAACGCACCGAAACCTTTGGCCGTGATGACCTCACAGAGAATCTGCTCGCCCACCTGAACGATGGCACTCCCCTCATCAGCCCGCTGGACGCTTCCGGAGCCTTTATGCGGGTGCTGGAAGCGATACGAACCGCTGATTCTCCGGCTTTGATCGACGCCTCGCACGTATCTTGGGAAGGCGAAGGAGAGGGGGCGCATGCTGTTGTCCGCGGAATCGAGGACGCCCTGGAGCGATCGATCCGTGCCCACGCGACATTCAGGGAATTGGACTTGCCGTGGGCGCGCCCGGCGTTCCCGGACGTCGCCAAGCCCTTGTTGTTCGACGACGGCGGACGCCCGCTCGCCGTCGAACGCACCGGAAAGGGACTCACGCCAACACTCGCTCCGCGTCCCTACCTGCATCCGGTTACGACGCTCGCCGGTACCATCGTCACCGATCACCTGCCCGTCGATCACCCCTGGCATCTGGGCGCTGGCTTCGCGCTGCAGGACGTCAACGGGAACAACTTCTGGGGCGGTCGCACCTACACCACGGACGCCGGCGCCTACGTCGCCAGGCCGGACCACGGCCGCATTGAAGTCGTTCCTTCCGCCTCTGGAGGAGCCGCAGCCAACGCGAGCGAGCTCCTGGCGTGGCTTGGCGCTGACGGGCAGGCCCTGCTCCGCGAACAGCGCACGGCGGCCAGGACGATCCTCGACGACCACACCTGGCGACTGGACTTGTCCACGGAACTGACCGCCGTCGTCGATGTCTCCTTGGGAAGTCCGGGGTCCAACGGTGCTCGAGGCAGCGGTTACGGGGGCTTCTTTTGGCGCCTTCCCGCTTGCTCAGAAACGCGAGTCTTCACGCCCGACGCCGAGGGCGAACCGGACGTGCACGGTTCAGTTGCGCCATGGATCGCCTGGAGAGCGAATTTTGGTACGGTCAACTTTGGTGCGGGCGAATCCCAGGCGGTGGCGACCCTGGTCTTTGCCGCACCCGTGGAGTCACCGGACCCGTGGTTCGTCCGCTCCGCAGAGTATCCGGCGGTGGGCTCGGCCCTCGCCTGGGATTCTCCCGTGACCTTGGCGGCCGGAGAATCGCTTCGGCGCAGCATCAGCGTCTGGCTCTGCGACGGCGAACTCTCCGCCACTGACATCGACGCCCTGGTTGCCGAGCGGTGACGGCAGGAGTCGCAGCCCAATCCTCACTCACTCCCGAAGAACTCCTGACGGAAGGCTTGCCCCATTGCCTCACGGCAACCGCCCACCCGCACTTCGGCTGGCGCCTTAGCTTTACGGACGGAGGCCGCCACGATCTTGCCTTCCAATCCGCCTATCGGCTGTTGGTGAGGGACAGCGTGGGTTCCACCGTGTGGGATTCCGGAGTGGTCGCCTCGCCCCAGCAGGATTTCGTTCCCTACGCCGGACCCGCCTTGGCCCCCGACCGGGACTATTCGTGGACGGTGTGCGTGACGGACGCTGCCGGGGTGGTCAGTCATTGGGCCGAGCCGACGGGTTTCAGCACGGGCCTGTTCCAAAGCGCGGAAATCTCCCAGGAAGGCGTCGGTCGCGAAAGCGATGAGTCAGAGCCGGATGCCGCAGGCTGGGCGGCGGAGTGGATCCAGCGGCGGCCTGGCGGCCGAGCTCCCCTGGAGAGGTTCGACGGCGTGTTGCGCGTGAGTGCCTCGCCGCACCTGCCGCTCCCCTGCGACAAAGTATCAGCATTCACTCTTGAGGCCCGGCTGCGGCTGCGCGTGGGATCGGCCGGGATATTGATCCGTTGCAACGGCCCGGCCAGCGGACTGCTGCTGGAATTCGACGCCGCGGGCAATGTGGTGTTGCGACCTGCTGCACCATGGGAAGTGGGCGCCTCGAAGGTTCCGGACACCGGCATCCTGGCCAGGGGCTCAGCGCGTGATTTGGTCGGTGGAGCTGAGGAGACGGATGCTGCTGCGCGCACAGCCCGGGAGGCCGGCGGCTGGCACGACGTTGTGGTGATCGACGACGGCGCGTCGGTCGCCGTCGACGTCGACGGCCGGCGCGTCCTCGAAGTATCCCTCCCCGGCGCCGCCCCGGTAGGCCTGGCCCTGCATCAGGGTCCGCGCAGCCACGCTGAATACGCGCGATTGAAGGTGAGTTCCGGCGCGTCCCCGGCGAACCACGGCGTCCTGCTCAACTCCGACTTCTCCCAGCCGGAGGCACTTGCCGGCTGGGACCTCACCACGCCCCACCGCCAACCGGACGAGTGGACTTTGGCCCGGACCGACGTCAAGCTCTCCGGCACGGTGGTCCGTGCGCGGCTGTTTGCGGCCGCAGGACACCAGGCCCGCCTGTATCTAAACGGCGAGCGCTGCCTCGATACCGTATCGTTTGGCTACCCGGGCGAGCATTACTACGACGCCGCCGACATCACCTCCGTTGTGAACTCGGCGCTCAGGGCCGCCGAGGGCGTTGGCGAAAACACCCTAACGCTGGCCGCGCGCGCCCACTGGTACGGTCCCGGGCAGGGTCGCGCGGCCGGCGTGCCCGGATTGCTGGTGCAACTGAATGTCGAATACGACGACGGCCGCCGGGAAGTCTTCGGCACCGGCCCGGACTGGGTGGTCGCGGAGGGTCCCTACCGGCAATCCGGTTACCGGAATGACGAAGGCGATCCCTTGGAGCACTTCGACGCCACGGCGGCCGCTGCCACATTCGACCCTTCACAAGGGCAAACTGCCCGATGGTTCCCCGCGCAGTCCCTCGGCCGCCACCCGGTGCCGGCGTTCCCAAAACTGACCGCTCGCCGCACCTTCCTCGCCGAGCACAGGGTCTCCGCTCTGCGCATCCTGTCTGCCAACGACGGAACACCCGTGGCCGACTTTGGCCGGGTGATTCCTGGCCGACCGGTAGTGGATTTCGCCGATGGCACCCACGGCAGGACGATACTTCTCCGGGCCGGATACAACCTGGGCCCGGACGGCAGGGTGGACACCGGAAAGAGCGCCAGCCAAAACACCGACATGTCGTTCCCGTACATGCAAGTTTTCGGGCCGCAGCGCTATGAAGCCGTGGTCCACCTCGGTTTCCGGTACCTGGAACTTCCGGGCGTGGAGGCCAGGGAGATCGGCGAGGTTGGCGCCGTCGTCGTCCATGCCGAGCACCCGCACGAGGGAAGCTTCCAAAGCTCGGACCCCGTGCTGGACGAGGTATTCGGCCTGCTGCGCGACTCAGCACTGCTTGGGGTGCAGGAACAGTTCGTGGACACCCCGACCCGGGAGAAGGGCCAGTTCCTGGGGGATGCCGTCAACATCTCGTATGCCACCATGACGCTGTTCGGTGAGCGCCGGTTTACCGCCCAAGCGCTGCGCGAATTCGCTTCATCTGCCGTCCGCTATTGGAATGATCCGAGCGAAAAGGGGCGCTACAACGCGGTGTATCCCAACGGGGACGGCAAGCGGGACATCCCTGACTTTTCACTGATGATGCCCGAGTGGGTGGCGGAGTATTTTCGGCTAAGCGGCGATCGCGGACTGGTCGAAGAGTTGCTGCCCCACCTGCGCGGAACAGCAGACTACGTGTTGCGGCACATCCCCGCCGAGGGACCCACCGCAGGCCTGGTGACGCACCTCGGTGGGGGGTCCGGTCCCTATCTGCATGGCATTGTGGACTGGCCCGCACCAGGACGGTTCGGGTACGACATGCAGTGCGCCGCCCGCACCACCGTTAACGCGCAAGCCTGGTCGGTCCTGGATTCGGTGGCCTGGCTGTGTTCGGTTATGGGCCGGGAACGTGTGGGCGCAAGCTACTCCCGCCATGCCGCGGACCTTGCCTCCGCCATCGATGGCCGGCTCCGCGTTGAGGGCGTGATGGTGGACGGCCTACGCGCGGACGGCCAGCCGAGTGCAGGCATCTCCCAGCACGCGACATCATTCCCCCTGTCGTTCGGCATCACTCCCCCGGAGTTTGCTCGGGCTGACGCCGCGCGACTCGAGTCCCTGGGAATGCGTCAAGGCCCAATGACCGTCCACCTCCTTTTCCGGGCACTGTTGGCCGAGGGCCGGACCGACGCTGTCCTGGACCTCCTGACCAACACGGATCAGCCCGGCTGGGCACGCCAGCTGCGGGCAGGGGCAACCTTCACATGGGAGGCCTGGGAGCTGGAGGAAGGAACGGATTACAGCCAGTCCCATGGATGGTCCGCCTCGGTGATCCGCGAGATCCTTGGATACGTGCTGGGGATTCGGCCTGCAGGTTTTGGCACTGGTGCGGGCTCAGCTCCGGGCTTCGCTGGGGGTGGAGCAGCGCTTGTCGTTGGACCTGTAGTGTTCGAACCGCCTGTATGCCGGCTCGAGTATGCAAGCGGCAGTGTTCCGCTCCAACAGGGCCTGGCGACAGCGGCGTGGGCCCGAACCAGCCTCGGAACGGAGCTCGACTGTACACTGCCCGCCGGCCTCGAGGGCGAAATCAGGCTCCCTGCGGGACGCTATTCGGTTACAGGTCCCGCCGGGGCTGCAGCGCCGCCGTCGGGCCTTGGCACTGCCGATGGCCCCGCCTTTGCCGGAGGCCCCGCCCTTGCCGACGGCCCCGCCCCTCGCAAAAGCCGAACCATCTTCCGGGTCCCTCCAGGTACCTGGAGCTTTAGGCCCGAACAGCTTTAGATGCTTTTAGCGTTCCGCCGGCCGTGGAGCCACAAGAGCCCGGCGATCACAGCGGCGGAGAGCATGCCCAGGGCGCCGGTCACCACAAGTCCGGCTCGCACTCCGAGTTCCTGTGTCAGCCAGCCGGCCAGCAGTCCGCCCAGGGCGTGGCCTCCGAGCAACAGAGGCAGGTAGAGGGCCATGACCCTGCCGCGCACCGCGGCCCCGGCTTCGAGCTGGACCGCTGTGGCAGCACTCGTGAGGAAGAGCAGGGTCATGAAGCCCACCAGTACCAGCAGGATCATGAAGAATTCCTGGGTAGGCATAAGCGCGGCAACGAGTTGCGAGAGGCCAAAGAGTCCCGCGCTTGCCACGATCGCTTTCCGGCCGAGACGCTGCAGTCGCGGCGCCACGAGCGCTCCTCCGAGGGCTCCCAGGGCACTCAGTGTGTTGAACAGGCCGAAGCCGGCGGCGCCACTGTGCCAGACTCTGTCTGCGAACGCCGCGAGGACCACGGGGCCGTTCATGCCGAAGGCGCCGAGGAGCCCGGCCAACAAAATGATGAGGAGGAGCTTGGGACGTTCGCGGACATAGCGGAAACCCGCCAGGATCTGCCCGCGCCCCCTCCGCGCGGGTTCCCCAATGTGCAGTTCCGCCGGGCGGATGGCGCTGATCATGACTATCACCAAAACGCAAAGCAGTGCATTTGCTGCGAAAGCTGCTGCCGAGCCCGCCTGCGCAATCACCAGCCCGCCTAGGGCCGGTCCCGCCATGGCTCCCAGCTGCGCCATGGCACTGTTCAATCCGATCGCTGCCGGAAGGTTGCCGTCACCTACCACTTCGTTGACGAACACCTGCCGTGCCGGGCCGTCCACCGCGCTGGTGATACCGAGCAGGATGCAGCAGCCATAAACCACGCCGACGACGATAGTTCCGCTGGCATTCCAAAGGGCGAGGCTGGTGGCGAGGATTGCTGTGATTGTCTGGCAGACGAGCAGGATCCGGCGCTTTGGGAAAAGGTCCACCAGCACGCCGCTGAGCGGGCCCACCACAAGCATCGGCAGGAACTGCAAGGCGACGGCGATTCCGACGGCGGCCGGGCTACCGGTCAGCTGCAGGACGAGCCAGTCCTGGGCGAGCCGCTGCATCCAGACGCCAGTGCTGCCGGCGAACTGTATCCCGACAAAGAGGCGATAGTTGCGCTGTCGAAGGGGCCGGTGCCAGGGAACCGAGGAGGCATTGGCAGCGGTTGACTTGGGGCGTGGGGAAGTCACGGAAAAAGCTCGGCCCCTTCGGACACGTCGGAAGTGAATTTAGCTCGCCTTAGTTGACCCAATGAGCGGGCCCAGAACGACAACTAGTGGCGAGTTACTTGGGGGAAAGCCCGCGGCTGGCGGCGCGCATCTTGATTGCCGCGGCTGCAAGCAGGAGGGTTCCGGGGACCACGAGCACCAGGGCCTGCAGCATCCACACGAACACCACGGTCATAAAGAGAGCGGCCAGAAGCAGCAGGGAACCGCTCCAGTCCCGAAGGGAATCATTCCGGGCTGCGGCCAGGGCAGCGATCCAGGCTCCCTGGGGGCTCGATGCTTCCTCGCCGGCGGTGTTGGTGCCGCCGGCTGACTTACTGCCGCCTGCGGAGGCACTTGCGAAGTCCGACCAGCGGGCAGCTGTCCTCAGCAGGAGGATCGCACCCGCGGCGGCGAGAATCAGCGTGGCGGGAAGGACGACGGCGCGTCCCGGCAGTTGACCTACCAGCGCGAGCAGGAGGTTGAGGACGACGACGACCACGGCAGCCGCCGTCGTAAGCCCGATTTTCCAGCTCCCAGGGAGCGCGCTGCGAAACGTTCCCCACAGGCTGCGGACGGAATCGTCCCGACCGGCAAGGTGCCGTTCGAGGTGGACGATGCCGGCCGCATAGGCGGCCGGCATCGTCACAAGCGGGAGGGAGAGGGCAAGCACAATGACACCGGCCAGCAGGGTCTCGGCAAAGAGCGCGAAGCGGTTGACGGGAACCGGAGTGGTTCCGTCTGCCGACGTCTTGCCTGTGCTGTCCATGATGCTCATTCCTGTTAGTCCTCGTCCCACTTCTATCGCCTCCGGGCCTGGTCTATCGCTTACGGGCCTGGCCGGGGCCTTAGCCCTTGAGGCCCTGGGTGGAAACGCCTTCCACAATGTAGCGCTGGAAGATCAGGAAGAACACCAGCACCGGCAGGAGGGCAAGCATGGACATCGCGATCATTGCACCGTAGTCCGAGCTCTGGGTCTGGTCCACGAAGAGGCGCAGGGCCAGCGGAAGCGGGTACTTCTCCGGAGTGTTCAGGTAGAGCAGCGGCCCCAGGAAGTCGTTCCAGCTCCAGATGAAGGAGAAGATCGACGTCGAAATCAGCGCCGGCTTCATCAGGGGCAGCATGATCGAACTGAAGATCCGGACGTGGCCGGCGCCGTCAATTCGGGCCGCCTCGTCCAGTTCCGCCGGGAGGTTGCGCATGAACTGGACCATCAGGAAGACGAAGAACGCATCAGCAGCCAGGAACTTGCCGAGCAGCAGGGGAACGTAGGTGTCCACGAGTCCCATCTGCTGGAAGATGATGTACTGCGGAATGATCACCACGTGGAACGGCAGGAGCAGGGTGGCGATCATCATGCCGAAGAAAATGTTGCGTCCCGGGAAGTTGATGCGGGCGAACGCATAGGCAGAGACACTTGCTGACAGGATGGTTCCGACGACGGCGCCAATCGCAAGGATCAGCGAGTTGGTGAAGAACTGCATGGTGGACACGCCGCCGATGCCGTCCATGGCCGTGACAAAGTTGTCGAAGCTGAAGTTGGCAGACCAGAGAGAAGTGTTGGACCCGCCGATCTCCGAGTTCGGTTTGAAGGATGAGGCCATCATCCACAGTGCCGGGTAGAGAACCACTGCCACGAGTGCCAGCGCCACGATGTGGAAGATGGTGCTCCTGACCCGCTTCGCCACTACGGAGTCCGACTTCGGGTTGTAGTCGGGCGCCTTGGCGTCCGGGGCTGATTGCGTGGGCGTTGCTATGGTTGTCATTTCGAATCACCGCTGTAGTGGACCCAGGACTTGGACGTGCGGAAGAAGATCAGCGTGATGATGCCGACGACGATCACCAGCAGCCAGGCCATCGCCGAGGCGTAGCCCATCCGGAAGTCGCTGAAGCCCCGCAGGTACAGGTAGAGGGTGTAGAAGAGGGTGGAGTCGGCCGGGCCGCCTTCACCGTTGGAGATGATGTAGGCCGAGGCGAAGATCTGGAATGCGTGGATTGTTTCCATCAGCAGGTTGAAGAAGATCACCGGGGAAAGCATCGGCCAGGTGATGTTGAAGAACTTACGTACGGGACCGGCCCCGTCCATGGATGCTGCTTCGTAGAGCTCGCCCGGAATTTGCTTCAGGCCGGCCAGGAAGATCACCATGGGTGCGCCGAACTGCCACACGGTTAACAGAATCATCATGGGCATGGTCATGTCCGGGTTGCCCACCCAGCCGCCCAGGTTGATGCCGAAGAAGGAGAGGCCCTGGTCCACCGGGCCGGAGTCACCGAAGATTGCCTTCCAGACAATGGCGATGGAGACGCTGGCGCCGATCAGGGACGGGGCGTAGAACGCCGAGCGGTAGAAGCCCTGGCCCCGGCGCTTGCTGTTCAGGAGCATGGCGATGGCCAATGCTGCTGCCAGCTTCAGCGGGGTACCGAAGACCACGTAGCTAAGGGTCACGCCGACCGACTGCAGGAAGCGCTCGTCCTGGAACAGCGTGGTGTAGTTGTCCAGCCCGATCCACTTGGGCGGCTCGAACAGGTTGTAGTTGGTGAAGGAAAGGTAGAGCGAGGAAATCATCGGCCCCACGGTCAGGGCAATGAATCCCAGCAGCCAAGGCAGCAGGAAGGTGTAGCCGGCACGGGTGTCCGCCCCCCGCTGCCGCGGCTTGCGCGGCAGCGGAGTAGTGGACGACGTCGAACGCCTGCTCAGGGTTGGGCTTTGAGTCACGAGTGAATTCCGTTAGTCATGAAGGCCTGGATCAGGCGTTCTGCTTGATGAGGTCTTCAGCTTCCTTGAACCAGGCGTCAACGGCGCCGTCGATGGACACCTTGCCGTAGTTCAACTCGGAGCTGATGCGCTTGAACGAAGCCTCAAGCGTGCCGAAACCAACGATGGGGGGCTCCGGTGCGTCCTTGAGGTACTTCTCGATGGACTTCTCGTAGTCGACGACAGACTTGTCGGTGCCTTCGAACGTGGTTCCGTCACGCTGGGTCTTCGATGCCGGAACGCCACGGGAGGTCTTGAAGATCTGCCCAACCTCTGGATCGTTGACCATGAAGTCGATGAAGCGTGCCGCAGCGTCCTTGTACTGGGTCTTGGCGCTGGCCACCATCAGCATGGACGGCTTCAGGAACAGGCCGAGGTTGGCCGGGTCGTCGGAGGGAACGGGAACCAGCTTAAGTTCCTTGGCGCCGCTGTCCTTGAGGTAGCCGGCCATAAAGTTGTCCCAGGTCACTTCCGTGGCTGCTGCGTTGGCGCCGAAGGGAGACTTGGGTGTCAACTGGGCTACGCGTTCTTCAGGGATGATAGCGGGCGTACCACGCAGGTCCGCCGTGAGGTTCCACCACTTCTTCAGGTCGTCCTTGGTGAAACCAAGCTTGCCATCCTCAGTGAAGGCCTCGATGTTGTTCTGACGAAGCCAAATATTGAACATCCACCAAACGGAGGTGTAGTCGCCACCGCCGTAGAGCGCGCCATTGCTCTTGGTGCCGACCTCCGTCATGAACGCGTTGAACTCCTTGTAGGTCCAGGTGCCGTCCGGCTCGACGATGCCCAGGGAAGCCAGCTTCGCGGGGTCGTAGTAGACCGCGAAGGCGTTGGTGCTGGTCGGGATACCGTAGGTCTTGCCCCGGATTTGGCCTGAAGGCAGGAGGGACTTATCAAAATTGGAGGTATCGATCTTGACCGTGCTCAGGTCCAGGAGCTGGTTCCGCTGGCCGTAGTCACGCAGGTAGGACAGGTCCCACTGCATAACGTCCGGCAGGCCGCCACCGGCAGCTTCTGTGGCACGCTTCTGCCAGTAACCTGCGAAGTCGGTGAAGTTGCCATTCACCTTGATGTCCGGATTCTTGGACTCGAAGAGGGCGATGGCCTTACGGGTACGCTCAGCACGGTCGTCGTTGCCCCACCAGGTGTAGTTGATGGTGACGGGGTTTTCTGCCGTGCCGGTCTTGGCTGCAGGCTGGCCACAGCCAGCCATTACCGCTGCGGACACCGTTCCTACCGCAATCGTGGTAAGAAAATTCCTTCTGCTGATCATGGGAGCCTCCTCGCTCAGTTTGTGCAAACCCTTGTCCTAGAACTAGTTAGTGATGTGGCTTACACGCTTTCTGAAACGATACAATATCGTCAATCAGTTCTCTGGGCAAGCGTTTTCCAATATTCTCTTCCCGAACGCTGCTTCACCTCCCGTCCTTCAAAGGAGTCCTATGTCCGTCCAACGATCTTCCTCCCCCAATTCCGTCTGGGACAGTATCCCCGGCATCGCTTTTGGTGGAGATTACAACCCGGAGCAGTGGCCGGTTGACGTGAGGCTTGAGGACATCGAGCTCATGAAGGAAGCCGGCGTGAACCTCCTGAGCGTGGGCATCTTCTCCTGGGCGCTCCTGGAGCCGAAGGAAGGCGAATACGACTTTGCCTGGCTGGACGAGGTGCTCGACAACCTCGCGGCAGCCGGGATCAAGGTGGCGCTGGCAACCCCAACCGCCGCTCCCCCGGCATGGCTGGTCCGCAAGCACCCTGAAATCCTGCCGGTGACGGCGGACGGCACCGTCCTGGAGCGGGGTTCACGGCGGCACTACTCGCCGTCGTCGGCTGTTTACCGCAAGTACGCGGCAGGAATCACGCGAAAGCTGGCCGAGCGGTACAAGGACCACCCTGCACTGGCCCTGTGGCACGTGGACAACGAACTGGGCTGCCACGCCTCCGAGTTCTACGGTGAGGAGGACGCCGAGGCCTTCCGCCGCTGGCTGGAACGCCACTATGGCTCGATCGAGGGGCTGAACGAGGCCTGGGGAACGGCGTTCTGGTCCCAGCACTATTCCTCCTTCGAGGAGATCATTCCCCCGCGTGCCGCGCCCACCACCCTCAACCCCACCCAGCGGCTGGACTTCCAGCGCTTCAGTTCGTGGGCGCTCATGGACTACTACCGAACCCTCCTTGCCGTGATCCGCGAAGTCACGCCGCACGTCCCGGCCACCACCAACCTCATGGTGTCCAGCGGTACGCGATCCATGGACTACTTCGACTGGTCCGAGAACCTGGATGTGGTCGCCAACGACCACTACTTGGTGACCGCCGACCCGGAGCGGGAAATTGAGCTCGCGTTCAGCGCAGACCTCACGCGCGGCGTCGCCGGCAACAAGCCGTGGATTCTGATGGAACATTCGACGTCGGCAGTCAACTGGCAGCCGAGGAACCAGCCCAAGAGACCCGGCGAAATGCTGCGGAACTCGCTGGCGCATGTAGCTCGCGGGGCGGACGCAGTGATGTTCTTCCAGTGGCGGCAGAGCGCTGCGGGTGCGGAAAAGTTCCACTCGGCCATGGTCCCCCATGGCGGCCGGGAGACGCGTGTATGGCGTGAGGTTGTCGGGCTGGGCGAAGCGCTTGGAAAGCTCTCCGCCGTCAAGGGCTCCATCGTGGAATCGCGCGTGGCGATCGTGTTCGACTACGAGGCCTGGTGGGCCTCAGAGCTGGACTCTCACCCCAGCGAGGACGTGAAGTACCTCAACGTGCTCCGGGAGTTCCACCGCTCGCTGTTCCTTCGCGGCGTCACCGTGGACTTCGTCCATCCCACTGCCGACCTGTCTTCTTACGGGCTGGTGCTGGTTTGCACGCTCTACTGCGTAACGGATGAGGCTGCCGCGAATATTGCCGGGGCGGCTGAGCGCGGCGCGACTGTACTGATCAGCTACTTCAGTGGCATCGTGGACGAGCGCGACCACATTCGGCTGGGCGGCTACCCCGGGGCGTTTCGTGAGCTGCTGGGAATCCGCACGGAAGAATTCCGCCCGCTGTTCGAAGGCGAGGAGACCGTCCTCAGCGACGGCACCCGGGGACGGATCTGGAGCGAGCATGTCCACCTGGACGGCGCCGAGGCCCTCGCGAGCTTCACCACCTACCCACTTGAAGGGGTGCCGGCGATAACCCGCAGGAGCGCCGGGACCGGCTCCGCGTGGTACCTGGCCACCCTTCCGGACCGGGAGGGCATCGAGCGCCTCGTGGACAAGCTCCTGACCGAGGCGGGAGTGGCGGCCTGCGCTGAAGCCGCTGCCGGCGTCGAGCTTTCCCGTCGCGTCCAGGCTGACGGTCGCAGCTTCCTCTTTGCCATCAACCACAGTCGCGAAGATGCAGCGGTGAAGGCCGACGGCGAGGACCTCCTTGGCGGCGGTCGCTTCGGTGGCGTCGTGCCCGCCGGAGCAGTGGCGGTGATCGCGGAGGACTAAGTTGACGGGCCGGGGCGCCGGCCGAGGCGCTCAAGCTGCGGGCGCCGTCGTCGGATGCTCAAGCGGCCGGCACCGTCGGGCGCCCAAGCCGGGGTGCCGCCGTCGGGTTCTTGGGCAGCATTCGAGCGAGGAGCCAAAGGGTCCGCGGCACTGGCCAGAGGACTGCCAGGGCCAGCGCCGGAACCAGGGTGAATCCAATGTCGGGAAACTGGCGGACAATAACCGCCAGATGGGTTTCAAAGTGGGCCGGGGCATAGCTGACGCTCAGCCACAGCAAAAACGCGTCGAGGGTCAGTGCCGCTGCGGCGAAAATGATAAGCGGCCACTGGTTTCGTGCGGCTGGGGAGATCGACCGTCTCCGCGTCCGTGTCCGGAGGATTATGGTCAGGGCTAGTACGAAGCTCCCCAGTTCCGCGAGCAGAAGGGCTGACGAAACAACCCAGCCGTTGCGCTGCAGCCAGTCCTCTTGCACCACCGTCGGAACGGGAGCCTGCCCATGAAGAATGCGCAGGATGTTACTGTCCAGCGCTTTAAGCCTGGAAGGGGCTGAGGTGTCGTTGGCGTTGATGACGAGGACGACGCCGAGGCCGGAGGCCGGGACCATTGCCTTGTAGGTGTGCGTATTGCCCCACTCCCCCTGATGTTCCAGGAGTTGCGGGAGTTGACTGGTGTCGGGTGGCCGGGCCGCCGGGTTTACGGATTCATCAAGGGGTCGGGAAAACCAGGCCATGGCGTACTGCTTGGAGTCATCAACCCGGACCCGTGGCGTAAGCATGGCCTCAACACTTTCCGGCCGGAGGACTCGATTTTCCAGGTAGGTTCCTCCGCCCAGCAGCGCGATGAGTTCGTGGCCGAGATCCTCAGCCGACGCGTACATTGTCGTCGACGGCATTCCCGTTGTCGGTGCCGGCACCTCCGTTTGGCGCCAGAATGAGCCGAACCACAGCGAGTATCCGCGGGCGATGTTGTCAGCTTCTGCGGAGGCGCGAGTGATGTGGCTGTGCGTCATCGCCAAGGGGGCGAAGACATGCTCCTCTATGTACTCCCCGAATGGCTGGCCGCTGACGGTCTGCACCAGGAGCCCCAGGATGTTGTAGTTCGCATTGGAATAGCCGAATGCTTCCCCGGGATTCCCCTCCAACATGGCACCGGCCAGATCACGCACTCCCTGTTCAATGGCCTCCGGTGCTTGGGTATCGGAGGCTTCAAAGGCTGTCCCATCCGCCGAGGACAGCCCGCTGGCCTGGTGGAGCAAGTGGCGGACGGTGATCGATGAGGCCCGGCTATCCCTCAGGCTGAACCAGGGCAAGTGAGTCACCACCGGCTCGTCCAGCGCCAGCCGGCCAGCCTCAACTTGTTGCAGAACAGCCATCGCAGTCAGGGATTTACTGGTCGACGCCAGGAGCAAGGGAGTCTGGACCGTCATCGCTCTCCCTGAATCGTCGGCTCTGCCGAAGGCGCCCGCATGGACCTGCTTGCCGTCCCTGACGATCACGACGGCGGCGCCCGGGATGCCCATCGAGTCGAGCTGCTCCTGGATGTAGGTGTCCACTGCTTGGAAGGCGGAGTCTGGTGGGGCGGGGTCGGGAGGGCGTGGGTCTGGAGGGGCGGGGCTCTGTTGGGGCGGGAGGACGACGTCCGAGACCGTTACTCCTGTGTCCGTGATGCCGAAGGCTAATGCGGCAGACTCGGCTGCCAGCAAGCTGAGGCCGACGAGGAGCGCTGCGGTCTGAAACCGCACGAGTGACCCATGCGACTTATGCGACCCATACGACCTATGCGACCGGGAGATGTTTCCCATGCTCATTGCCATTCTGAATACCGCTATTCCACTTACGGTGCTTTCACGGTACGGCGCAGACTGATTGAGCACAATGAACAACGAGCACGGTGAATTGTCACTGCTTGAGGCCGCACTGGGCCGCCGCCGCGGAACGTTTGGAGCCGTCCTACGGGGTCGTGGGCGACCGCTGGGTCCGTCGACGCCGGGAGCTGACCGAAGAGTTATCGCGTCTGTGAGGATGGAGTCGTTCCCATCTGGCTCCTCCGCCTGACTATGTGGTGATGGGTCGAGGAATCGGTGACGGCAGGGGATGTTGCCCGAATTTTCTGACGAAGATTGCTGCCCGCGTTGGTTCAGGGCCTAATAATGTCGTACCTCCTTGGCATTGTTGAGGTATGGAGGTCATTGGACAGCTTGCAGCCCGGCCGGCCGGTTCAGCCGGCGGCGGCCTTTTTGCTGCCCGAAGTCCTCGCGAGGAGCCCTTGGCTGCGTGGCGGCTTGCGGCTGTACCGGATCCACTCCTGCCATCTATGCCGGCTTTCGCGTCTGATCCTGATCCTTTCTCTGATCCATTTGATCCTGTGTCTGTAGAGGCGGGCCATTTTCTGACAGCCGTCGGCATGCCAGGCCCGGCCTGTCTCGGCGGTCCGCTGGAGGTGTTGCGTGAGTGTTCCGCGACCCTGCTGGATGCTGCGGGGACGGCCGTTGAGGACGTCAGGCTCCTGGACGGTGGAGAGGCCGGTGAGTACGCGCACTTGGTTGAGGAGCTTTCCCGGACGGTTGAGTTCCTGCAGATCGTTGCCGCGGGTCTCGCGCAACGGGTCCGCCAGGAAGCCCTGGCCAGCCCCGCCTCCGGAAGCACGCTAGCCATTAACGAAGGGTGGGGCCGTAACGGGATCTCGGCTGCCGCCAGCACTGGAGGCCGGGGCACCAACGAGACTGGCACCTCCGCAACCGCCATAGGTTGGCGCAGCAGCGAAACCTCCCCGGCCAGCACCGGTGGCTGGGGCGGCGAGGATACCTCCGCAACCGCGATAGGTTGGCGCAGCAGCGAAGCCAGTACTGGTGGTTGGGGCACCAGCGAGACTGGCACCTCCGAAGGCTCTTGGGGCCGCACCGCCGCGGTCAATGACAGGACTGCCGCCGACCATGGAGGCGCTGTTTCCGGCGGGGTTCCTGTCAGGGCTTATGGGGTGGGGCCTGGGGCTCCGGAGTTTCGGAACACGGCGGAGTATTTGCGGGCGTGTTTGCGGATCAGTGCCGGTGAGGCCCGGCGACGCCTGGCCCTGGCCGAGGCGGTCCTGCCCCGCACCGGGCTGACCGGTCAGCCGATGCCGCCGGTTCGCGAAGAACTCGCCGAAGCCATGACCACAGGTGCGGTGTCCTCCAAGGCGGCCACCCAGATCACCGTGACCCTGGAGAACATCCGGCCCCTGACCGATGAGGCGACGATGGCCCAGGTGGAGCACTCCCTGACCAGCACCGCGATCGACCATGACCCGGAGTTCCTGGCCAGCGTCGCCAAGCGCTGGACCAACGCCATCGACCAGGACGGCGGGGAACCCAGCGAAGAGCTGCTGCGCCAGCGCCAAGGGGCCTTCCTGCGGCGGCCCCGCAACGGCCTGCAGCACCTGGAAGTATTCGCCACCCCCGACCAGTTCGAACACCTCATCACCGTCATGAACACCGCCACCAACCCCCGCCTCCCCAACACCAGCACCACCGGCACCACAGACGCTGCGGTTACGGGCACCGGGGCAGCTACAGCGGAAGCGGCCGGTATGACTGGAGCGGCGGCTGGGTCCACCGCTTCCGGGGGCGAGCAGGCCGCAACCGGCGATAAGGCTACAGCTCCCGTCTTTTCCGAAAGTGACGGCGTAGCGTCGCTGGACCGGCGCACCCGCGCCCAACGGATGCTTGACGGCATCATCGGCGCCTGCAAGATCGCCCTCTCCAGCGGAACCCTGCCCGCCGCCGGAGGCCTCCGACCACAAATCCTGGTCACCATCGGCTACAAAGAACTCCTCGCCGACCTCAACAACACCACCACCGACGCCAACGGCATGACGGGCACAAGCAAGAGCAACACTTGGACCAGCGGCAGCAGCACAGAAATCAACGGCATCGCGAGCATCGATATCAACCGCGCAGGCAGCGGCACCGGGACCAGCGGCATCGCGGGTGCAGGCATCGCGGGCGCCGGCATCAACCGAGCCGGTAGCGGCAGCGGGGTCTTCGCCTTCACCGGTCCCGTGTCGGCCACGGTGATCCGGAAGATGGCCTGCGACGCCGAACTCCTCCCCGTCGTGATGGGGACCGAAGGCCAGATCCTGGACATCGGCCGGACCTCCAGGGTCTTCCCGCCGCACATCCGCAAAGCCATCACCGCCCGCGACCTCGGCTGCGCCTTCCCCGGCTGCACCATGCCCGCACCCTGGTGCGAAGCCCACCACATCACCTACTGGTCACACGGCGGAACCACCAGCACCAGCAACGGCACAACTTGCAAATCTGACCTCTTAGCGGCCACTGTGTGGGACGGTAGTCTGGCTGACGGTGTTATGTCTGGCTAGCGATTAGTCGCTAGTGCCGGCGTCGGATGTAGGCACGGGTTCGAAGTCTTGCTTCACCGTGAGGCGGTAGCGAGACCCCCCTCTTTCTGTTCCAGGGGCCCTCTCAATGACTTCTGCGTCGGTCAACTTTGTGAACAGGCGCCGAACCGATCGGTCCGCCTCAGGACGGCTGAGCAGCACACGTGCCTCGCGATTGTTGATTGTGCCGTGCGCTTTCAGATGTTCAACGATCCGCGACTCGGGAGCTGCAAGGCTCTCGTGTTTGATGACCACCAGCACGCTAGATCCCGTGTCGATGATGTCTGGATCTTTTAACTCCAAGCTTCGCATGGCGGCAAAGGCTGTGTTGAGGCCCTCGCCAACGTCCTTGTTAGGCGGGTCGGGGAACTTGTTCAGGAGTCGCACGATCATCGGATTCCGCGCAAAACGTTCATCAAGGATGTTCTTCGGGGTGATGTTCGCCGGCAGGCTGCCCGGGCTCTGTACCTCAATACGGTTCTCAAAAATCCGGACATGTACGTCATCATTGACGGCATAGTCACGGTGAATGACGGCATTCGTGATGATTTCGTGCAGTGTCTCCTCCGGGTAGCGGACCTTAGTGAGGCCCGTTCCCTTTTCGAGCACGGGCATTTCCTCGACTTGGCGCTTAGTCTCGCTGACAGCACGCGTGATCATTTCATACAAGGAGCCCTCAATGGTTATAGGCGTGTAGGCCAAGTGGTCTCGGCTGCCCTCTGCATCGCTGGTGGTGTAGCGGTAAAGCTTGACTGCGGCCTTTGGTATATGAATTTGCGGCTCGTCGTGGTAAAGCAAGGTGCCCGCGACGGTCGGCAGGCCATTCACGACAACGTTCTGCTTTTTCAGCCATCGTTCGGGTTCGGAGTCCGGCACGACGTGCAGCATGAACCCAATGACGGTTTCGGAGTTAGTGATCTCTTCTACGTCATAGGGGATAGTTGCCGTTTCATGTGTGGTTATTCCTTTTCTCCTGCGGAGCTCTTCCATGTCGGAAACTGGAATGCCCTGTGATCCCCGCCGTACGTAGGGACGCCCGTCTGTTGCAAGTCGGATGTCTCTAGACTTATGTATGGTGAGTGCTAGTGTCCTGCGCCTGAAATTCGGTTCCTAATTGTAGAATGAGGTATGGCGAATGTTGGGCGGCCGAAGGCCTTGCTGGAACTAACGGATGAGGAGCGGGCGGCCCTCGTGCGGTGGTCCCGCCGGGCGACGTCGTCCCAGGCGTTGGCGACGCGCTCGAAGATCGTTTTGGCCAGCGCCGAAGGGCTGACGAACGTGGCGGCCGCTGCCCGGTGCGGGGTTGAACCGCATACGGTGGCGAAATGGCGGCGGCGGTTCCTGGAACAGCGCCTGGACGGTTTGGTTGATGAGCCCAGGCCGGGCCGGCCGGCCACGGTCACCGCCGAAGAGGTCGAGGACGTGGTGGTCGCGACCCTGGAGTCGACACCGAAGAACGCCACGCACTGGTCCCGGGCGAAGATGGCCGAACGGTCCGGGCTTTCCAAGTCCACGATCGGGCGGATCTGGAAGGCGTTCGAACTCAAGCCGCACCGCGCCGACGGGTTCAAGCTCTCCACCGACCCGCAGTTCGTGGACAAGGTCTATGACGTGGTCGGGCTCTACCTGAACCCGCCGGAATCGGCCGTGGTGCTCAGCGTGGACGAGAAATCCCAGGTCCAGGCTCTGGCCCGTTCCCAGCCGGCGTTCCCGCTGATGCCCGGTATGCCGGAGAAGCGAACCCACGACTACGTCCGGCACGGAACCACGACCCTCTTCGCGGCCCTGAACACGGCCGACGGATCCGTGATCTCCTCCCTGCATCGGAAACACCGCGCCGTGGAGTTCAGAAAGTTCCTGGCCAAGATCGATGCCCAAGTCCCGGAGGATCTGGAAGTCCACCTGATCTGTGACAACTATCAGACCCACAAGACCCCGGCCATCAGGGCCTGGCTTGGGAACCACCCCCGCTTCCATATGCACTTCACCCCGACCTACTCATCCTGGATAAACCAGGTCGAGCGGTTCTTCGGCTTCGTCACCGACGACTTGCTCCGCCGCAGCGACCACCGCTCCGTCCAGGCACTCGAAGCCGACATCCGCGCCTGGGTCAAGGCATGGAACCAGAACCCACGCCCTTCACCTGGACAAAGACCGCCGAACAAATCCTCGAATCCCTTGGACGACTTCTGAACCGAATTTCAGGCGCAGGACACTAGGACGTAGGTCTGCTCACTGGGGTGTTGGAAGAACTCGTACTTGAATTCAGAGCCGTATGGAAAAAGGGGCTCCATGGCTTGAAGGTGGCCATTGAAGCCCTCAATCTCAGCGAGACCGGCCCAGGTGCCGTCGTCCTCTATGCCAACTAGGAGCTCTCCTCCGTCGGCATTAGCAAAAGCAGACATGGTCTTCGTGAGTTTGGCTGGTGCGATTCGCGCAGACTTGCGGTCCTGGAAATGATCTTCCGCCGTGCTGCTGAGTATGCGGACTTGGTCCAGAGTAAGGGTGGTGACGTCCACAGGGCTCCTTAATTGCGGAAGGCAAATTGAACTCCAGCCTACTGCGCCGGCGGCGTTCAGTGGGCGTAGGCGCCGGCGCAGCCGCCGCCTCGGAGGCGGCGCCGGCGGGGCGCCGCGTAGCGGCGCCGCTTTACTTGAAATAGCAACATAACTCGGGGACTAGATCAGGCACATATCACCGTCTACGTCGGTGACCGCGGCGATGCCTTTCTTTCGTGCTGCCGGCGCGCATCGTTTGCATCCAGTTAACGTAATGGGTGTCCCAATTACTTGGATTGACATGTACAACCCGGACCAATTTGAGATTGTGGAATTGAGCGAATATACAAAAACTCAAGGAATGTCAAAAGAATCCGTCGACGCCTACTACGCCTCTGGGCAGACGGGACAGATCAGCGCGGGCCAACACCGCCGTGCAAAGCGTCAAGGGAAACTCATTTCTGCCTACTACTCGCGGCACTGACCGAGGCACGCGGTGTGTCGACAGGGCGGACTGGTGTGGTCGTTTCTGCACGGCGGGACGGCCGCCTGATTCCTGCGGTTCGTAGCGGACGCCGTCGAAATCCCGAATAGCATCCTGGCCGACATCTGAGCAAGCCACCTCTGGAAGGTGGGCAGACCCCTGCGGAGCGGCTGGCAAACTCTATCCTGCACAGATCTTGAGCGGATACAGGGCAGAACCTTGCGCAAACCTGAGCTTCTGGTCATAGTTTCGGGCTATCTGAATGTTCGGCGATGAGGAAAGCCTTCGCCTCCTCCAAAGACCCGGACTTGGACAACGCTCATGCTTGGAGAAAGCACAATGTCAATCGATGCGGCACGACGGCAGGCAGGGACCGGAAAAGCTGGTCCCTTCTTTAGTTCAGTGGGAACGAAGCTCCCGGTTCTGATCGGTCTGTTGTGGCTTTGCTTACTTCCAGTCGTCATACCCAATTTAAGCGAGGACAGGGGAATTTTTGTTTCCGTTGCCGAGCGGCTACTCGCCGGAGACACGCTTTACCTGGACGTGTGGGACAACAAGGATCCGTTATTTTTTTACAGCATCGCGCTGGGGCGACTCGTATCGCCGTTGATGGACATAGTTCTGGAACTCTTTTGGCTCTTCTGGGCGGCTGCGGCCGCTGTATTGATTGCCCGCTGGTGCGGCTGCGAGAACAAGGCCGCTGCCTTCACAGGATTCGTCCTGACACCGGTCATTCTCACCGGGGGGATGTATATCGCGGGGATGACGCACCTGCCGGGCATTGCTGTAGCTCTGATGGCCGCGGCAGCCGCCCTCTTCCGCAAGTACAGTGCGGCTGGGACCTTGTTGGCCGCCCTGACCTTCTTGAAAATTGTCATGTTGCCGGTTGCGTTCCTTATAGTAGTAGCCGTTCTGTTGCTTCATCGTCGTTGGGCTGGCTTTGTCTGGGCCGCGGCAGGGTTCGCGCTTGCCGGAGGACTTATTGTCCTGGTGCTGCAAGTGCGAGGAGAGCTCCTCCCGTACCTGCGCTCGCTCGTCATTAATGTCTCCTATTCCCAAGGAACGCTGGGTGCCAGTGGCCTTCACCCGGCCGTGGAGCACCTTCTGCGTGTGGTTTCCTTACCCTTCCTTCTTACGTTCACAACCTTCAGCGTCACTTTCATAATGCTGCTCCGGGCCCGCCGGAAGGCGCAGCAAGCAGCTATCCAAAGTGAGGAAACAAGGACACTCCTAGTCTGCGAAGTCGTCGCATTCAGCGCCGGACTGGCAGTCTTGGGTATCACCGGAATGTGGGGCCATCACGGCCAAGTTCTGTATTTGGCGGCAGTACTCCTGGCCGTTGACGCAGTCCTGTACCTACAAACGGCTGCTTTGGGCAGGCCAGCCGCTATGGCTGCCGGTGCACTGTGTTTTGCTTTGCTCCTCTCCGGGCCTGTCGGTCCCGAGAAGTACTACGACTCCGTGCTCTCCGCGGAGCGATCAGTCACAGCGCTTGCCGAGCCCTCGTCGGAAGCACAGGCTTTGCTGGCAATTGCTCCCAGCGGAAACTATGCCAGAGTGGGTCAGAACTTTGACGGCGGCCATGCGTACGGCTTGGAAGAGTGGAAGCTGGCCTGTCCACGTTTCCACCAGTACCCCTTTGACTCCCGGCACCTCCTGCAGGAAGCAGCCAACTGCCTTCCGGAAGCCGACGTAATCCTGATAGACGCCTCGGCGGAACCGCTGCCTGGAAAAGAGGCTTGGAACGAGTACCTGGAACGTGTCCACGCCCTTTTGGTCATGAAGTACCTGTGCTCCCATGGGGAAGAGCGCATATGCATACGACAGACCGTGTAGTTGCTTTCCGGGCCTAACCGGTGACGTCGGTTCCAGGACGATAACACCACCGTGAGGTGTTGCCGCCGGGGCCAACGCGTCAATGGTGGCAAGGGACGCAGCGCCCGGAGGACGCTTAGCGTCCTGTTAGCGGCCATGAAAAACTGCCCATAGGCGGCCACGAAAATGCCCACTGACGGCCAATAAAAGTGCCCACCGGTGGCCATGAGATCTGCCCACTTCCTTA
>NZ_JAGGPK010000031.1 GCF_018613855.1 Arthrobacter sp. ISL-30 | reverse complement strand
AGAGTAGGACACCGCCGGACATACATTAGAGCAGGCCCCCGACGAGGAACGTCGGGGGCCTTGCTGTTTAACGGGCTTGCTGTTTAACGGGCGTCCCACCCAGCGAATCCACTTCGAAAGCGCCGGTAAGGTAGTTCGATATGGACAACCTTTTTAGTCACCCCGAGGCGGACCCGCAGCATGGAAAGGCCGCCCTGGCTGACCTTGAGCCCGTGGTGTACACGGTGGTGGTGCCGGCGCCGGTTTCCCACGCCTTCATGGGCTTCACGGACCATCCCCACCTGTGGTGGCCGATGGATCAGCACAGCGTCTACGGTGCCGGTTCCCATGTTGAATTCGAAGAGAACTTGATCCTGGAAACGGCCGACGATGGCCGAACCTCCGTCTGGGGAACTATTGATGACTGGGAGCCGCCGCTGTCCTTTCACGCGGACTGGTACCCGGGAAGCACCGCACTCTGGTCCACTGAAATCCGAGTTGCCTTCAGGGCGGTCGATGAAGGGACGGAGGTCCGGTTGGTGCATCAAGGGTGGGAGGGGGCTGAGAACCCCGCCCAGTTGCGCGCTGATTATGAAGCCGACTGGCCCGGCATCCTGGATTGCTATGTGAGGTTCATGGGCGGTAGCCGTGCCTAGGATTCGCCGCCTTGTCCCTCAGGACTGGGCGCTTCTCAGGGACGTCAGGCTGGAGATGATTGCCGATACTCCCATGGCCTATATCGAGAGCCTCGCGTCCGCCCGCCGCCAGACCGAGACGCAATGGCAGGCACGGGCAGGGACCATGTCCGGCCCGGACAGCATCACGCTGGTAGCGGATGACGGAACGGAAGGCAGCAGGTTCTGCGGCCTTATGCGGGTCGTTTTGAGGCACCCGCATGCGCCTGGAACCCCGCTACAGGCCGTGCTCAGCAGCGTCTATGTGGCTCCTGAACGCAGAGGCCTGGGCCTGGCTGACAACCTGATCGACGCCGCCAAGGAGGCGGCCGTCGAGCTCGGCGCTGAAGTCCTGGAGCTCGGAGTGCACGAGGAAAACGATCGGGCAAAACGCTTCTATCAACGGCACGGGTTCAGCCTCAACGGTGCCAGCAGAAGCTATCCTCAGCACAAGTCCAAGAGGGAACTCCTGATGGAATGCAAATTGCCCGAAGCCCCAAAGGAATCTCGATGACTGAAACCCGGCCGATCGCCACAGGTGCTGCAAACAGCCAGTTCCTGGCTACGCTCCAGTCCGGGCTGACTCCTCGGCAGATATCAATGGATGACTCCGTCAGGTCCGCTTACGCGGTTGACCAGGCACCCATCCTCGATTTCCACCTGCCACTAGCCGTGGTGTGGGCGGAAACGGTTGAGGACGTCCAGCACGTTGTTCGCAGCTGCGCTGCCCATGGTGTTCCGATCGTAGCGCGCGGCGCAGGCACTGGCGTCTCCGGCGGAGCACACGCTACAGAGGGTTCGCTGGTGCTGAGCCTTGAACGCATGAACCGCATCCTGGAGCTCAACCCCGACGACGAAACCGCCGTCGTCGAACCCGGCGTGATCAACGCCGAGTTGAACGCGGCAGCCGCCGAACACGGGCTGATGTATGCGCCGGATCCAGCCAGTTTCAAGACCTCCACTATTGGCGGCAACGTGGCAACCAACGCTGGCGGGCTGCGCTGCGCCAAGTACGGCGTTACTCGGGATTCCATTCTGGCGCTGGATGTAGTTCTGGCGGACGGATCACTGATCCATACAGGCCACAAGACGTTCAAGGGAGTGGCGGGCTACGACCTGACGGCACTCTTCGTGGGCTCGGAGGGCACCCTCGGGATTGTGGTGGGCGTGACCGTACGGCTCAAATACCTTCCGCCCGAAGTCCATACAGTGGCGGCTTTCTATCCGGACTTCCGCGGGGCGGCAGCCGGCGTGCTGGCGGTCGGACGTGCAAGGGTGCAGCCGGCCATTATGGAAATGCTCGACGGCGGGACGCTCGCCCAGCTGGACCTGCTGCACGGATCGGACCTCAGCTCCAGGGGAAGTGCACTGCTGCTGGTCCAGACCGATGGTTTTGGTGCGGCTGCGGAAGCCGACGTCGTTCGGGCGGTTCTTGCCGCCGGGGGAGCAGTGGTCACGAAAGAGGCCAGCGCAGAGGCCGAACGGCTCGTTGAGCTCCGACGGCATAGCCGCGGCGCAGAGGTCGACGACGAATACCGGGTGGGCGAGGACGTCGCGGTTCCGCGTTCCAGGCTGGTGGATTACGTGGCCGGACTTGAATCGATCGCCACGGCCCGCAGCGTGAGCCTTAAAGTCGTAGCCCACGCCGGCGACGGTAACCTGCACCCGACCTTTTGGGTGGAGCGCATAGACGCCATGGTCGACGACGATGCATTGTCCAGGCTCAACAGCGCCCTGGACGATTCCGTCACGCTGGCGCTGGAGATGGGCGGCACGATCACTGGCGAGCACGGCGTGGGGCAGTACAAGCTGCGCTGGCTCGGCCTGGAGCAGCCCGAGCCGGTGCGCGAGCTTCAGCGCAGGATCAAGGACCTGTTCGATCCCGCGGGACTCCTGAATCCGGGAAAGGCGATCTGAGGTTCAGTCGTCTGAGTCCGGGTATTCCTCGATTTCGTCGTAGCGTGACTCCTCGGTCTCCGCATCGAGGATCTTCAGCATTGCCGTGTCAGGGTTGAGCATGATGGCGGCCTCGTCGCGGCGGTGGCGCAACACCGAGTCGATGTAGGATTGGACCGCTTCTGCCAAGGGGATATGGCGGTCCTGCTTCTCTGTCATGTACCAGCGGTGTTCCAGTACTTCATGGACCACTTCGGCAGGCTCCAGCTTTCCGGCAAGGTCGCGAGGAATGGCCCGCACGATCGGCTCGAAGATTTGGCTGACCCACACGTGGGCGCTGATCTCTTCGTCCAGGTCCGGGTTGTTGTCCGCGCGGAAGGAGTCCATGTCGTTCAGGAGCCGGCGGGCCTGATTTTCCTGGGCATCGATGCCGGTGAGGCGGAGCAGGCGCCGCTGGTGGTGCCCGGCGTCGACGACCTTGGGCTGAAGCTGGATGGTGGAACCGTCCGCCGTGGTCTTAATGGCATATTCTTCAACGTCGAAGCCGAGTTCATTGAGCCGCCGGATGCGGGCATTGACCCGCCACCGTTCACCGAGTTCGAAGGATTCCTTCTCTGTCAGCTCCGCCCACAGGCGACGGTAGCTGTCCATGATGAGCTCACTGGTAGCCACCGGATCAACCTTGTCCTCGATGAGGCCACCGTCCAAGAGGTCCATGAGCTCGCCGGCAATGTTGACCCTCGCGATTTCGAGATCGTACTCGCGCTGGCCGGTGGAGAGGTCCGGATAGAGTTCGCCCGTTTCAGCGTCCACCAGGTAGGCGGCAAAGGCTCCTGCGTCGCGCCTGAACAGCGTGTTGGACAGGGAAACATCGCCCCAGTAGAACCCGATAAGGTGCAGCCGAACCAGCAGGAGCGCCTGGGCGTCGATCAGGCGCGTCAGGGTGTCCCTGCGCAGCATCTGTGAGAACAGGGCACGGTACGGCATGGAGAACTTCAGGTGGCGCGTCACGAGCACTGGGTTGAGCGGCTTGCCGTCGGGGGTTGTCCGGCCAGTGATGACGGCCACCGGCTCGACGCACGGCACGTCCAGCCGCGCAAGCTTACGCAGCATGTGGTACTCGTGCCGAGCAACATGTTCCGAGGTTTCCTTGATGGCGATGACCGAACCGCCAAGGTGCGCAAACCGAACAATGTGGCGGGAGATACCTCGGGGGAGCGCCGCAAGGTTTTCCGCGGGCCAATCCTCCAGCGCAATATGCCAGGGAAGGTCCAGCAACTCAGGGTCGGTTGCCGCCGCGGTGATGTTGAGGGACCCTATGACGCTGGCAGGAGGGGCTGAATCCTTGGCGCTGGCCGCTTCCGTACGCGGCAGCTTGCCAATCTGCTCGTAGTCGGTGGGTTCGTCATGCCACTGGGCTGCGGATTGTTCGGTCATGGCTCAATTCTTCCGTACGCGGGGTCAGCTCGCCTAAACAGTTTCGGGTAGCCGGGCGGCAGCGGGACGGCCCATTCGACGTCGGGCGCCGGCTGGAACGTGACGCCCTGGCGGGTGAGGCGTCCGGCGAAGGCACCAAGCCGGCGTCGGAAGTCTTCTACGTGCCTCGCGGCCTGCGCCGTCCAGCCGACCTCCGCGACGGAAATAGCGCGCGGATACATCAGCCAGGCCGCCTGGTCGTTCCCGCGAACGGTTTCGGTCCACAGGAGGGCCTCGACGCCCAGGATGTGCTCCTCCATGATGCCGAAGGCAGCTGGGTCCCAGCCGTAGTATTCGGCCCAGGTGAAGGGGCCGCCTTCCACCCATTCAAGTCCAATCGGGCTTGCGGAATCATATTTCTGGTCAAGGTAGGTGTGGGCGGCGGGCGACATGATGACTTGCGCCCCGGACTGGGCCTGCCGGCGCACCGCGCCGAGGCTGCCATGCCAGTACTGGATTACCGCACCGTTCGGAAGCTCGGCGTCGGCGTATTCGTTCCAGCCGATCACCGTCTTCCCCAGTCCGGCCACCATTCGGCTGAACTCGGCAACCATCTTGAGGTAGTCGCTGTGTAGGGTGACCTCGGCTTCGTCGCCGCCAATGTGCAGATACGGGCCGGGCGTGATCTCGGCCAGCTGGGCAAGGACCTCGCGCACGAACTCGTAGGTGGCAGGGTTGTGGGCCTCAAGGGTGGAGTAGCCCACTGCGCCGGTGCTGTTCGTTGCCTTGGCTGCGCCGTCTGTGTTGAGCTGCGGAACGGCGGCAAGGGCCGCGTTGACATGCCCCGGGACGTCAATCTCCGGCACGAGAAGCACGTTCCTGGCCGCTGCATAATCTGACAGTTCCCGGAGATCGGCCTTTGTATAGAAGCCGGGCAGGCCGGGCGGGAGTCCGGCTTCAGGATGGTCGACGGCGCCTGCTCCGCCTACCCGGCTAAGGTTTCGATAGTCGATTCCGGACGGGTTGGGGGTGGGATTGTCCAGCTCAATACGCCAGGCCTGGTCGTCGGTCAAGTGCAGGTGCAAGGCGTTCAGCTTGAACTGGCTCATGGTGTCGATCTGCCACTTCACGTCCTCAACCGGAAAGAAGGACCGCGCCACATCCAGCATGATGCCCCGGTACTGGAACCTCGGGCCGTCCACGATATCGACCCCCGGGATCTTCCAGTGGCTGCCCTGCGCCGGGTGGGTCCCATTGGACTGCGCTACTTGCGATCGTGGCGTGGCTGGCACCGATTCGATGTCGGCGGGAAACAATTGCCTCAGCGTCTGAATGCCGTTGTAAAGGCCTGCGGGCGTTGGGGCTGAAATGAGGACGCCCTGCCGTCTAACAGCAAGGGTGTAATGTTCGGGGCCGCTGCCGGTTGACTCCTTGAGCTCGAGGGTGACGTTCCCCTGCTGCTGGTCCTCGTGCTGCTCCTCGAAGGCGATGGGCAAAGGGAAACCGGTCGGCCTTCGCAGCAGCAAGGCGAGAAGTCCGGCCGGCCCGTGCGCTTCGGGATGAGCGATGATGGTGGCCCCCGGTCCCAGCTCAAACACTTCCTCCGGAACTACAGTGACCGCCAATGGCCGTGGGATCACAAGCTCGGCAGGGTGCACAGGGACTCCTTAGGGGCGGCAGCGAGGGGGGCAAGTTAAAGAACTGCTGGCCGGGTTGCCGAGATCGAATGTCTCGGCAACCCGGCCAGCTGCATGTCCGTCGGGACGTGCCTTGGGAACTAGTTCGACTAGGCGCCCAGGCGCAGGCCCGTCTTGGTGTCGAACAGGTGCACGTGGCCGGACTGCGGGCGGACCCAGATGGATTCACCCTTCATCGGAGGACGGCGGCCGTCGACGCGTGCCACGATGTCGTGGCTCTTGCCATCAAGGATGGTGTGGCCGTAGACGTAGGCGTCAGCACCCAGTTCCTCGACGACGTCGACCTCAACCTGGAGGCCTTCGCCCTTGGGAGCGGTTTCGAGGTCCTCCGGACGGCTGCCGAGCGTAACCGTGCGGCCGTGTGCCTCTTCGAGGACATCGTGCTGGACCGGGTAGACCGTACCGCCGAACTGGACACCGCCGTCGACGACGGGCAGTTCCAGCAGGTTCATGGCCGGGGAACCGATGAAGCCTGCGACGAAGACGTTCTGCGGCTTGTCGTAGAGGTTGCGCGGGGTGTCGACCTGCTGCAGCAGACCGTCCTTGAGGACAGCAACGCGGTCACCCATGGTCATGGCCTCGACCTGGTCGTGCGTCACGTAAACGGTGGTGACGCCCAGGCGGCGGGTCAGGGACGCAATCTGGGTACGGGTCTGTACACGAAGCTTGGCGTCCAGGTTGGACAGCGGCTCGTCCATGAGGAAGACCTGCGGGTTACGGACGATTGCACGGCCCATGGCAACACGCTGGCGCTGACCACCGGAGAGAGCCTTCGGCTTGCGGTCGAGGTACTGCTCAAGGTCCAGAAGCTTGGCTGCTTCGCGAACTCGCTCTGCACGCTCCTCCTTGGAGACGCCAGCGATCTTCAGCGCGAAGCCCATGTTGTCCGCAACACTCATGTGCGGGTAGAGAGCGTAGTTCTGGAAGACCATTGCGATGTCGCGGTCCTTCGGCGGAACATCGGTGACATCGCGGTCACCAATCAGGATCCGGCCGGCGTTGACGTCCTCAAGGCCCGCAAGCATGCGCAGGGAGGTGGACTTACCGCAACCGGAGGGTCCGACGAGGACCAGGAATTCGCCATCGGCGATGTCGATGTTGAGCTTATCGACGGCGGGCTTATCTGTGCCCGGGTACAGACGCGTAGCGTTATCAAAAGTAACTGTTGCCACAGTTATCAATCCCTTCACCGGCAGGTACGTGCCGGACGATCCGTTGTGAATGGTTCATTTTCTTCAGTTATATTCCCCGGCAGATCCGCAGAAGCGGAAAAGGCCGGGGAACATCGCGTGACGCCGCACGGTTCTTGTGCGCCACATCACAAAGAAGAGTATGTCAGATGTCTTCCTTATTGATGCAAATGTTACAGAGATCACATGTGACTTGCGTTATTGGATGGCGCGTGTTCTTTCGCGAAGCAGCGCTTCCAGCAGTTCTGCGACATGCACCGGGGCTTCGACGCGGAACTTCGCCTGGGTGAACTCCAGCCCCACTTTGACGCCCAGATCCGAGGGTGTGAGCCTGCTGAGGGCGTCCTCGTCAGTAACGTCATCCCCCGCGAACACCAGCGCCGTTGCGCCCGTTGCCTGGCGGAGGAATGTGACGCCTTCGCCCTTGGAGGCGTGCACTACCGAGGTCTCGAGTACGCGCTTGCCGTTCTTGAGGAACACCCCGGGAAAGCCCTCAAGGGTTTCGCGGGCGGCTGCCTCCGCGTCCTCGGCCACGTCGTCGTCGGCAAGGCGGGTGTGGAGGACGACGCCGGCGGGCTTCTCTTCAAGGAGCGTCCCCGGAGCCTGCTCGACGATCTCCTGCAGGACTGCCCGGACGTCGGCGAGGCGCTGCAATTGATCAGCGTCCAGCTGAAGTTCCGGGGAGCCCGGTCCGAGCCAGGCTTCTGCGCCATGACTTCCGATGAGCAGCGTTTCGGGCGGGGGCGAGGCGACCGCCCGCAGACTTGCCAGGGCCCGCCCCGAGATGAGTGCCGTCGTCGTCCGCGGGAGGGTGGCCAGGGCCGCGAAGGCGGCCGCCGAACGGGGGAGGGGGCGTGCGTCCTCGGCGTGGTCCACAATGGGCGAAATGGTGCCGTCGAAATCCATGGCAACCAGGAGGTGCTCCGTCGACGCTACCCGGCGCACGGCGTCGAGCAGTTCGGGTGACAGGGCAAGCGGCGTGGGTGCGGAATGTCCGTCAGGAGTCATCACGCACCACCTTTTCGCCGAGGGCTGCGAGGAACTCGGCCGACCAGTGATCGACGTCGTGGTCCAGGATTTGCTTCCGCATGGCCTTCATGCGCCGGGACGCTTCCTTGGGCGGAAGATTAACTGCCCTCATGATCGCACTCTTGAGTCCGTCAATATCATGCGGATTCACCAAGAGGGCCTGCTTCAACTGATCCGCTGCGCCAGCAAACTCACTGAGGACGAGTGCGCCACTGCCATCCGTCCGCGCGGTGACGTATTCCTTGGCGACGAGGTTCATGCCATCCCGAAGGGCCGTGACAAGCATGACGTCGGCCGCGAGGTACAGGGCCACCATCTCCTCAACAGGGTAGCTGTGATGCAGGTATCTCACGGCGGTGTTCTGGATGGTGTCGTAGGTCCCGTTGATATGGCCCACGGTTCCCTCGACCTCCTCGCGCAGGAGCCGGTATTGCTCCACTCGCTCCCTGCTGGGGCTCGCTACCTGGATGAGGGTGGCGTCTTCGACCTTGAGGCTGCTGTCATGGAGGAGTTCTTCATAGGCCTTCAGGCGGTGCCCGATGCCCTTGGTGTAGTCGAGGCGGTCTACGCCGAGCAGGATGGTCTTCGGATTGCCCAGGTCCTGGCGGATCTGGCGGGCCCGCTCGATGATCTCCGGCTTGGAGGCAAGATCGCTAATCTGGGCCACGTCGATCGAAATGGGGAAGGCGCGCGCCCGGGCGACATGGATGACGTGGCCGTCCTGGCCCTTCACATGGATCTGCTGCTGCTTTACGGTGGCCCCGGCGAAGCGCCGGGCGGAGCGCATGAAGTTGGCCGCATCGCTAGGGCGCTGGAATCCCACAAGGTCTGAACCAAGGAGGCCTTCAATGATTGCCTGGCGCCAGGGCAGCTGGGCAAAGATTTCAGGGGGCGGAAACGGGATGTGGTTGAAGAAGCCGACCTTCAGGTCCGGCCGGGCCTCGCGCAACATGCGGGGGACCAGTTGCAGCTGGTAGTCCTGGACCCAGATCGTGGCGCCTTCTGCGGCGTAGCGCACCACGGCGTCGGCGAATTTTCGATTGACGTTGCGGTAGGAATCCCACCAGGTGCGATGGAACTCCGGCGGGGCAATTACGTCGTGGTAGAGCGGCCAGAGAGTCGCATTTGAGAAACCTTCGTAATACAGCTCAACGTCATCGGTGCTGAGCTGGACCGGAACAAGGTCCATGCCGTCGTGGCTGAACGGGCGAACGGTCTCGTCCGGCGCGCCATGCCAGCCCACCCAGGCGCCGTCGGTTTTTGTCATCATCGGCGCCAGTGCGGTCACTAGTCCGCCGGGAGATCGCCGCCAGCCCTCGCTGTTGCCGCCGTTGCGTTCCGACGTGCTGCAGCGGTCTACGGGGAGGCGGTTGGACACCACCATGAAGTCGTATTCCGCCGTTGTGGAATGGTGCTTCCGGACAGGCTCATCTCCCGACTCGGTCTTGAGTTGTTCGCTTGCCGGTAACTGCATTACTGCTCCCTGGGTTTGCTGTGACTCATCTCCCACCCTATCCGGCTGGAATCTTGCGAGCCATTCGCTCGTTGGGTGGAAGAACGTTGGTTGAAGGGCCAAGCTCCCAGTTTTCTCCCCTAAACTGGGCCTGTTGCCCCTGACCGCAATGCACGACGTCGATCGACACGAGGAATTGATGAGCCCCGCAAACGAACAGCGCCTGTCCAAGGCCGAGCGCACAGCCCAGGCCCGCGAAAAGGCCCGCGAAATCCGTGAAGCCCAGCTCAAGAAAGACAAGCGAAACAAGCTGTTGATCGGCTGGGGCATCGTGGTGGCCGTTGTTGCCATCCTGGCAATCGTGGCGCTTGTCGTTACCTCCAGCATTCGGGACAGCGCGCCTGTTGCTGACCAGGGTCCGACGCCGGCAAACGGCAACGTGCATGGCGGTGTCACTCTCCTGGCAAATACAGAGGTCGCGAAATCTGAGCCAACAACCGTCAACGTGGCTGATGTTCCGAGCCCCGCAGCCTCGGCGCCTGCAGAAATCACGGCACCGGGGGCCGAAGCCGAGGCCGGCAAGCCAGTCAAGGTTGTGGCCTACATCGACTTCATCTGCCCGGTCTGCAAGAGGTTCGAAGATACCTACGGTGAGACCCTTACGAAGCTGCGCAATGAAGGCAAGATCACCGTGGAGTACCGTGCCCTTGGATTCCTGGATACCCGCTCCACCACCAACTACTCTTCCCGTGCCGCTAACGCCGCCGCTTGTGTAGTGGACTCGTCCCCGGACAAGTACAAGGCTTTCATTGACCTCCTGTTCGAACGCCAGCCTGCCGAAGGCGGGCCCGGCATTTCCGACAACGACCTCAAGAAGATGGGCACGGAGGTCGGCGCCAATATCGACTCCTGCATCGACGAGAAGAAGTTCCGTCCGTATGTGAAGGTGGCAACGCAGGAAGCTTCCGCTATCGGCGTCAGCGGAACGCCGACCGTTCTCGTCGACGGCAAGCAGTGGGGCAAGGGCGACAGCGCCAACATCGACTTCCCTGAGTACCTGCAGTCCGTGATCGACGCCAAGAAGTAGCAGCCGGCGTCGTGCACCATAGCGGCCTGGTTCCGGGAAATCCTTCGGAACCGGGCCACTACTGTCTGTACGGCAATTTCCGTGACGGTACCGTCCTGGGCTACCCTTATTAGCGTTCCTTTAGGCGAAAACTCGCCGCGGGCACATGCCTCCTTAGCTCAGTTGGCCAGAGCACCTGTCTTGTAAACAGGGGGTCGCCGGTTCGAATCCGGCAGGGGGCTCCGGTAAGACTCTGACCTGCGGCTTTAGTCTCGGGCAGGTGGCCGGGGGCTATTTCAGCGCAGCACGGGTGTCCAGCGGAACGTCTTGAGCGTCACCCATTCGTAGCAGATTGCCGTTGGCTTTCCTCGCGGGGTCAGCCGGCCCGGTCGCATCTGCCTCGCCGGGATTCAGGGCCATTTCCTGCCTCCGTTGCACTTAGGCTGTTTGCATTTTTTGTCGGCCCGCCACCCGGGCTGGAGATTTGGGGAGGAAACGGCCAATGAATGCTGCCGTTGTCGCGCCTAACAAGGACATGAGGAGCCAGGGAGCGAATGCAGTAATTGCCGGCGCGGTGGCGAGTTCGTAGAGCGGGGCAAGAGCTGTGTTCCCGATGACGACGGCGAGCCCTCCGGCGCTGGCCAGCAATCCGTAATATGCACCGGTGGGACGCCCGGCGGAAAACTCCAGTACCAGCCCCATCGCCATGGGCATCACGCACATGTTCCCGAGGGCAAGACCTGTTACTAGCAAGATGGCCGGCAGTATTTGGAGCCCGCGTGGCGGAGGGAAGACGGCCATTGCCGCGAGGGAAGCGAAGCCGAGGGCCTGCAATGAAAAGCCGAGGGGCAGCGCTATTTTCGGTCCGGCTTTTCGCATGAGCCGGGCTATCGGCCACTGGAGGGTGATGGTAAGGACAGACGCGTAGGCAAAGATGATTGCCAGGGAATGGACTCCTGCGCCGCTGCGTTCCAGTTCCACCGGGAGGCCGAAATACAGTTGGTTGGCCGCCAGGAGATTGAAGCTATAAAAGGCTGCGAACGCGATGAACTTTTTCTCCCTAAGGCAGGACCAAAGGCCCGACGACGGCGAATGGTCGGGCGGTTCGGCTGAAGTCTTGGGGGCTTGGGGCAGGGGCTTTGGCAGGAAGAGCCAGAAGACTAGCGCCATGACGGCAAAGACGGCGGACCCTGCCAGCAGGGAAGTGTCAAAGCCCGTATTGAGTAGCAGGGATCCTAGCAGCGGACCAACAACGGCACCTATTTCGCCACAGACCACCAGCAAGGCAAAGAGCGTTGATCCTTGGTTTTTCCGTTCGGCACCGCTGTGAGTGGCGTCGTCTTGGGCGGTGTGGCGCTGGGCGGCAGAGCCAACGAGGCTTTGCAGTGCAGGTGAAAACAGTGCACCACCAATGCCTGTGACGACGGCGCCGAGTAGGAAGAGCGGGAAGTCCGCGGCCCAGGCCAGAAGGAGGAAGCCGGCGATCCGTACCAGGCAACCCGTGATCATCGACTGCCGTGCTCCCCATCGGTCTGCAAGCGCCCCGCCGAATAGGAACAGGCCCTGCTGGGCAAACGTGCGCGCGCCAAGGACGATCCCGATTGCTATCGCGCCCATGCCGAAGTCGTTCCGCATGGCTACTGCGAGGAACGGGACTACAGCGAAGAAGCCGATGTTGAAGATGAGTTGGCTGGCAAGCAGCAGCTGCGGAGCGGGTTCAACTCCCAGGGCGTCGGCCGGTAACTTTCAGGCGCGACTTCCGCGCCGCCGTCGGCCTCATCTATCGCTCCCGAGTGGGAGGGGCAGGGAACATGATGGATCCTTAGACTCAGAACTGGGGATGCCCTGATCTTATCAAGAATCATTCGCAATAACGTGAGCAGTCGTCACTAGGTCGCACAGCGGGCTTGAGGAGTAGCTAAAGATATGAAGCTCGGGGATGGGCTGTGATGGGCTTCGAGATGCATGTGGGAGTGCCTTCCGGGCGGAAGGCACTCCCGGCTTAGGTGTGCTCAATATCTGGACCGGGCTGTTCGAAGCAGCTGCATTAGTTTGGACGCGCCGAACGGCATGGTGCTGGCGGCTGAGAGTTCACGTTGATCGGTAGCTGGAATTGAGCAGCGGGTGTCAATTTTGGTCTGCAACTCGATACATGATGGCCCGGTGAATCGTGAGCGACTAAAGCGCCAATAGATGGGCAACCGCCGGCTCTCTCGGACCCAAGGAAACAGGTAGTGCCAGCCCAAAAGACAGGTACCGTCTACTGGTGACCGTAGGTTTGCCTGGTCTATAAACTCCGGATTGAGCCGTTATTTCGGCCAACCGTTATGGGGGTGTCTGCCGGCACCCGTTGGTCTCGGCGCCGCGCCGTGACAATTACCGTGCGTCATTGATGGCAGGTCATCTTCCGCAAGGGCGCATGAATGCGACACTACACACTTCGCTCTCCGCAGGAGGATCTGATGCGGTTCTTAACAGGGTTGTCCCGGCGACACCAGGGGCGGCGTTCCGCCCCCGGCAACAAAGAACCGGGCGCCGGCAAACGCCGGTTCCGCCGGGGTAGACCCGATTCTCTCCTGTTCCGGCGGGGTGCGGCCATCATCAGCACGATCCTGGCGGCGCTCATGCTGGTCGGCAATATCCCCGCAACCGCTGCAGGCATGGTGACCTCCACGATCCCGGTCGGGTCGCTTCCGGCAGGTGTTGCGTTCACCCCGGACGGGTCGACAGCCTACGTCACCAACACCGGCTCGGACACGGTGTCGGTCATCGATGTGGCGTCCGGCACGGTGACCTCCACGATCCCGGTCGGGCCGGGTCCGAACGGTGTTGCGTTCACCCCGGACGGGTCGACAGCCTACGTCACCAACTGGGGTTCCGACACGGTGTCGGTCATCGATGTGGCGTTGGGCACGGTGACCTCCGCGATCCCGCTCGGGTCGAATCCGGTCCGTGTTGCGTTCACCCCGGACGGGTCGACAGCCTACGTCACCCACACCGGTTCCGACACGGTGTCGGTCATCACTGTGGCGTCGGGCACGGTGACCTCCACGATCCCGGTCGGGTCGGGTCAGGTCGGTGTTGCGTTCACCCCGGACGGGTCGACAGCCTACGTCACCCACACCGCTTCCGACACGGTGTCGGTCATCGATGTGGCGTCGGGCACGGTGACCTCCACGATCACGGTCGGGTCGGAACCGGTCGGTGTTGCGTTCACTCCGGACGGGTCGACAGCCTACGTCACCAACAACGGTTTCAGAACGGTGTCGGTCATCGATGTGGCGTCGGCCACGGTGACCTCCACGATCACGGTCGGGTCGCATCCGCTCGGTGTCGCGTTCACCCCGGACGGATCGACAGCCTACGTCACCAACGACGGTTCCAACTCGGTGTCGGTCATTTCTGTGGTGTCGGGCACGGTGACCTCCACGATCCCGGCCGGGTCGAATCCGACCGGTGTTGCGTTCACCCCGGACGGGTCGACAGCCTACGTCATCAACTACGGTTCCAACACGGTGTCGGTCATCGATGTGAACTCGGCACCCCCGGTGTTCACCGCGGACACACCACCGACCAAAGCGACCACGCGTGTCGCCTACAGCTACACGTTCACAGCCACGGGTGACCCGGCCCCGACCTTCTACGTGTCCTCCGGTGCACTGCCCGCAGGGCTGAGCCTGGACTCCAGCACGGGGGTCCTTTCCGGAACCCCGACCAAGGCCGGCAAGGCAACGTTTACGGTGACCGCCACCAACGGAGTCAGCCCCAACGCGGTCACCTCACGCATCACGATCACCGTAACCAAGGGCAAGGTCCGCTGAGCATGAAGATGTCTGGTTCGCCGTCCGGTGAAGGATCGTCTTGCGGGCGCCAACGGTAACCCCAAATGAGCCGTCCTCGCGATCGGTGCGAACGGGCGGTCCAAGCTCGAACTATGCGCGCGACGCTACTTTTGATGGAGTGGTCGGCTCTAGCTGAAGAGGACCATTAGGCGATAAGAACGCGTGAATAATTCCAGCACCGGAACGAGAACGGTAGGCCGTGGATGGGGGGAGTATATGAGCAATGAGTTGTACCCGTCGTTCAGGGGAGGGCCTCTCCGGTCATCGGCCGTTGTCGGAGGCCCCTATAGATACGAGTTGACCCGACACTGGGTTGAATCGGACAACCAGTCGATGCTTACCGTCATCATGCTGAATCCCTCGATCGCGGATGCAACACATGACGACCCCACCCTTCGCCGGTGCACAGGACTCGCAAAAGCGGCTGGAGCGGAGGCCCTGCGGGTCGTGAACCTCTTCGCACTTCGCAGCACGGACCCTGACTCTCTTGCCAGCGCCGACGATCCGATTGGACCACTGAACGATAAGTACATCCTCGCCGCCGTTGAGGAAAGCGATCGAATCGTCGCAGCCTGGAGCGCCCATCCGGTTGCTTCTCGCCGGGCAGAGGCCGTCTACGAGCTGCTTCGGAAGGGGGATGTCTTCCTGGAGTGCTGGGAAACAACAAAGGATGGTCATCCACGCCATCCGCTCTATGTGCGCAATTTGACTCGGCTTCAACCGTGGGTGCCGAGTGGCCAGATGTTCAAAAGGAATCACTGATTAGCCACCCCAGGGCTAGCTTGAACTGGATAGGGGTGGGGGTTATAGCCGCAAAACAGACGGCCGCGCACAGAAACGTGGATATTGCCTGGTATTCATCTCAGGCTCGGGCACATGGCTGATTGGACTGGCTGAGCCCGAGCCCTTCGCTTAGGTGGCAGTCCTCGTCGGACTTCATATAACAGTTGCCCGGTGCAGGTAGTGTGTTAGCGGCCATGAAAAAC
>NZ_JAGGPK010000030.1:77520-202944 GCF_018613855.1 Arthrobacter sp. ISL-30 | reverse complement strand
CGGCAAGTGACCGTAAGGTGATCAGCATCTCGGTCTCGACGTCCTGCTGCAGGAACGCTGCTTTGGTGTACTTGGAGGAGTCCTCGGTGGTCTTGAAGGTACCGAACGCGCCGCCGCCCTTGGCGTGCACCACACGCTCCGGAACCCGCTCGCGGTTGAACTGGGCGAGCTTTTCGACCAGGTAGTGATCGGTCAGGATGATGGCACCATCGGCGCCGACGGACTTGGAATGCGCGTCGGACGTGACGGGCGCACCGGACTGTGTCGTCGATACAGCGGTCGAGATGTTCGCAGTCATCTTTCTCCTATTTCTTGGGTTTCTTTACGTTCGGACAGGTTGCTGTTGTTTGCGCTGGCAGTCCTCGCAAATGCCCTGATAAAGGACATCCGCGATCTGGATGGTCATCGGCCTGGAGCCCTCGTCCCAATGGGGGGTCAGGCAGGGCGCATGGCCCACGGCGCAATCCACGTCCTCCACCCTGCCGCAGCTGATGCAGACGGCATGGTGATGGTTGTCCCCGACCCTGGTCTCATACAGCGCAGGGGAATGCGGGGGTTCGAAGCGCCGCAGCATCTGCAAGTCCGTGAGGTCACTAAGCACGACGTAAACCGACTGCGCCGTCAGTTCCGGCAGCTCTTTACGGGCCGCGGCCAGAATGCCCTCAGCGGGGGAATGCGGGTGATGCTCGACGGCGGCAAGCACGGCCAGCCGCTGTTTGGTCACGCGGCGGCCGTGGGAACGCAGGGCAGCAGCCCAGGCTTCCTGGTCTGCCGAATGATCTGTCATGCCTCCATTGAAGCACTTATTATGAGCTAATCACAATAAGGTATGGCTAACCTCGGAGGAACGCAGGAAAATCTCGAGGGGGTTGACTTTTTCGGCCCTGGAGCGGCCAAGGGCATGGAGCTGCAGGCGTTCATGGGATTCATCCGCCTCGCTTACCACACAGCTAAAGCCACTGGCGGCGCCGCCAACGGGCAGGGCCATGATTCCTGTTGCCAGTGAAAGGAGATCCTGCGGCGAAGCGTCGCCAATCTTCCGCAGCGGCCGAACCGGCGTGAACACCCTGTAGCCGCTGCCCGGTTCCTGTGTCGCTTTCCACCTTGCCAAGACGGGGAGCGGCTCGGATTCTGCTGGCGGCTCGGACTCTACTTGATGCTCCACGCCTGATGCAGGCTCTGCGTCTGATGCCGGTTGCACGTCTGAGGCCGATTCCATTTTCGGCTGCTGATCTGTTTCCGGCTGCCGCTCCGACTCGCTGTGCCGCTCCGACTCATGAACCTCCGTCCGCGCAATTTCGGCGGCCTGCCGCTGCAGTTCAGAGCGGAGCCCACCGTCGAGCTCGTCCAGGACGTTCTCCGACGTCGGGACGCGGTGTGAGGCCGGAATCAACAGCTGGTCGGCGGGCGTCAACGACTCGCCTGCCCAGCGGCCAAAGAGATGGAAGGTCGGTGTAGACGATTCCGCAGCCGGTTCCCCGATCGCGTCACCCAAAGGATGCCATTCGTAGGCAAACATCAGCCCACAGCGTTCCGCGCCGAGGACGCGCGACAACGCTCCACGTGCAATATTGTGGCAAAGAAGCCAATCTGCAGCCGAGTCCTCGGCAAAGGCCACTGAGGGGTCGCTGAGTCGCACCAGCAGATGTCCTTCAGTCAATGGAGTGCGTGGTCGGGCAACTTCCCATATAGAGGAGCGGAACAGCAATCGGCGTGGCAGCATGGCGGGCGGCTCCTTTCGGGACGTTGTGAGCCTACCAAGCGCATAGGGTTGAACGGTGACACAACTTCTCGCCGACGTCACGCCATTAAAGGAAAGTCCAAACTTCCGCCGCCTCTGGCTCGGTAACTCTGTGGCCGCCGTCGGAACCCAACTGACCCTGGTGGCGGTCAGCCTAGACGTCTTCCGGCTTACCCAGGAGAGTTTCTACATCGGCCTCCTCGGGGTCTTTGCCCTTATCCCGCTGGTGGTCGCCGGACTCTTCGGCGGCTCGATTTCCGACGCCTTCGACCGGCGGAAAGTAGCCATTGGGGCGTCGCTCGTGTTGTGGCTGAGCACTCTCGCCCTTGCCGTTCAGGCGTGGCTCGACGTTGGAAACATCTGGCTGCTGTACGCCGTGGTGGCCGTCCAGAGCGGCGCGCAAGGGATCAACGCCCCGGCTCGGAGCGCCATCATTCCCGCATTAGTGCGCAAGGACCTTTTGCCGGCGGCCAACGCCTTGAGTATGTTGACTGCCGGACTTGCGATGACCGCCGGGCCGCTGCTGGCAGGGATCCTCGTGGCATCCGTCGGCTTCGGCTGGACCTACACCATCGACGTCGTGACCTTCAGTTTTGCCCTCTGGGCACTCGCCAGGTTGCCGCCCCTGGCCGCCAGGCAAGGAGCCCCATGCTGCGGGCCTCCGTTCCGTCCTGGAAGGGATGAAGTTCCTTCGCTCGTGCCCAAACGTTCGCATGACGTTCGTCATTGACCTTATCGCCATGATCTGTGCCCAGCCCCGGGCGCTTATGCCTGCAATCGGCGCAGTCATGATTGGCGGCGGCGAATCCACTGTCGGTGTGCTGCTCGCCTCGACGGCGGTAGGCGCCTTCCTGGCTGGACTGTTTTCCGGCCCGCTCGGGCGGGTCCGGCACCAGGGCAGCGCGGTGATCTGGTCAGTGGTCGGCTGGGGTGCCTCGATTTTCGGTTTCGGCCTGGTGGTCCTGCTTGCCGGGAATTCCGGGCGCGACGGCGTTACGGCCTGGCTGATTCCCGCAGCGTTGTGTTGCCTGTTGGCAGGCATAGCGGACTCAATAAGTGCTGTGTTCCGCATGACGATCCTGCAGTCGGCGACTCCGGACCATCTTCGTGGACGGCTCCAGGGCGTGTTCATCGTGGTTGTGGCCGGCGGACCCCGAGTTGGGGACCTGTTGGCAGGAGGTGCCACGAACTGGTTCAGTGAGGGGTGGGTCCTGATGTGCGGGGGCCTTCTGTGCGTAGCCTTGGCGTGGGCATCAACCCGTTGGCAGCCGGGTTTCGTGAAGTACGATGCGAGAAACCCCTTGCCGTAGGCAGGTGGAACAGCCGGACTATCAGCTGCGTTAACTGCTACAGAAGTCCAAGCCGGAAGAAAGTCCTGAAGTGCACAAACATCACAATGGATTAAAGACTGCAGCCCTCTTTGGCGTGCTGTGGGCCGTGCTGCTCGGCCTTGGCGCCATCATCGGGGCAGGGTCGCGCAGCTCCGCCCCTATCTGGATCATGGCGCTGATCGGCGTCGCGACTACGTTCTACGGCTACTGGAACAGCGACAAGATCGCGCTGCGTTCCATGGCGGCCTATCCCGTGTCCGAAGCCCAGGCGCCACAGCTGTACCAAATCGTGCGGGAGCTGTCGGCGCGGGCCAATCAACCAATGCCGCGCATCTACCTGTCGCCCACCATGACTCCGAACGCCTTTGCCACCGGGCGCAACCCCAAAAATGCAGCCGTCTGCTGCACCGAGGGCATCCTGCACCTGCTTGACATGCGTGAACTGCGCGGCGTCCTTGGCCATGAACTCATGCACGTCTACAACCGGGACATCCTCACGTCGTCCGTGGCGGCAGCGGTGGCCGGCGTCATTACTTCTGTGGGCCAGATGCTGCTGTTCTTCGGCGGCGGTGACCGCCGCAACGCCAATCCGCTCGCGATGATTGCACTGGCGTTGCTTGCGCCTTTCGCCGCGTCGCTTATTCAGCTCGCCATCTCCCGCACGCGGGAGTACGACGCCGATGAGGACGGCTCCCAGCTAACCGGCGATCCGCTGGCACTCGCCTCCGCCCTGCACAAGATCGAGTCCGGTGTGAAGCAGGTGCCGCTGCCCCAGGACCAACGTATGGTGAACACTTCGCACCTGATGATCGCCAACCCGTTCCGCGGAGGGGCCATGGTCAAGCTCTTCGCAACGCACCCGCCCATGCGGGACCGCATCGCCCGGCTGGAACGGATGGCCGGCCGACCGCTGGTTTAGTCGCCGGACGCTGGCCTCGCTCGCTGAACCTGGCCGGGGCCTGCCAGAGGCCCGCCAGCCGCCCGCCGTCGTCGTTATTCCATGGTTCCGCAGCAACCCGAAATCATAGCCTGCTGACTGAAGTCATCTAACTGCGGAAGTTCACGAACTGGAGGTCCGCCTCTTCGAAGTTCTTCAGGATCGCCATGGTCTCCTGGAGGTCATCGCGGGACTTCGACGAAACGCGCAGCTCGTCGCCCTGGATCTGGGATTTCACGGATTTAGGTGCCTCATCGCGAATGATCTTGTTGATCTTCTTGGCGATGTCCTGAGCGATGCCCTCCTTGATGCTGGCCTCAATCCGGAATTCCTTGCCCGAGGGGAAGGGCTCTCCGGCGTCCAGGGACTTCAGCGAGATGCCGCGCTTGATGAGCTTTGACTGGAAGACATCAAGCACGGCGAGCACCCGCTCCTCCGAGTTGGCCTTCATCAGGATCTTTTCGCCGCTGAAGTCGATTTCCGCCCCCACTCCCTTGAAGTCGTACCGCTGCGCGATCTCCTTCTGCGACTGGTGCAGGGCGTTGGCGACCTCCTGCTTGTCTACTTTGCTTACGACGTCGAACGTGGATTCGCCAGCCATGACTCTCCTTCAGATTGTGCTCGGGTATCTTGAGTGCGCTCAGCGCTTGCGGTGCCCGCCGGAGGGGCGTTTGTCTGCCATCCAGCCTAGTACGGAAGCCGCGGATATGAAGCGGCTCGGCTGTGGTTGGCGAGAGAGCGGCGGGTGCGTTTCCTTGTTCACAGTCCGCTCTCAGCGCATTCACGGCGGGAACCGAACAAGCCCGGACAGAGTTGGAGCTAGTTGAAGGATCCTTCCGGAAGGAAAAACATGGAGCACAGGGCCGTCCGCTATGTAACCAAGTCCGCCGCGGTAGCGGCAGGATCGATGGGCACCGCAGCCGCTGCCGCGGCCAGCGCAGTCGCCGCAGCAGCCCTCGCTGCCTCTGTTGTCTTGAGCCCAGTTCCCGACGCCGTGTCTCGGCTTGAGGGCGTGCACAGTGACCTGCTTAGGGCGGTGGAGCTCAATCAGATCACGGCCGAACAGGCTGAGAAGTTCGAGGCCAAACTAGCCGGTCGCATTCTCGGGGAGGCCTGATGGTCGTCAACCAAGCCCTGAACGCACGCGGACGTGCCTCAAAATCGGGCCTTCGGTGAGTCGAATTGCTCGATTCGATTCTTCGACGGAAGTTCTGTAAGGTGGACTTGCTCCCAAACGCTGGAACGGAAACGAGCCAGGGGCAGGGAGTGATCTTCTTTTGAAGTTCGGCAGATTACCCGAGCGGCCAAAGGGGGCTGACTGTAAATCAGCTGGCACTGCCTACGGGGGTTCGAATCCCTCATCTGCCACCCAAACGGACCCCGTCCGACATGCATCACGCACGCCGGACGGGGCACTTTGGTTTCAGCACCCGATTTCATCGGGCCGGATTTACCGGGCATCAGAAATAACGGCATGCCGCAGTTAGCAGTCCCGCATGAATTTCCGTTCTGATTTGCACCGGTCTGCACATAACGAAACTACACACGGCCACGCCGGGGGAGCGCCTGTCGCGAACGAAAACGTTCGACGGCTCCTTATGGGCATGCCCGGCCCGTTTGTAGAGTTCCCCGCCGCGTGGCACAGCCACTAAGGTATTGTTACGCCTCACCTCGGCAGGTTCAAGGGCCGCATCGCACGCCCGTTTATTTCATGGGCATAGCAACCTGACCATGTGGCTACTGTGACCAACTGGAAAGCCAATATGTTGAAATTCCGCAAGCGTACCCTGGTGCTGTTCACAGCAACGGCCATAGCCGTCAGCGGTGGAGGATTTGCCTTGTCTGCCGCCCAGGCTGGCAATAACAGCCAAGGACACGGCAAGGCCCTCGGCCGAGCCAGCGCCACCCCGACGTCGACGGCGACCCCCGCTCCCACAGCCACCTCAACCGCCACCCCCACTCCGACGGTTACCCCCACCGCCACGTCCACTCCAACGGCGTCCACTCCAACGGCGACCGCTACCACCACCCCCACGCCAACCCCAACGGCCACTACAACGCCTACGCCGGTCCCGACGGCGGGCGGAGCGTTGGCGTCGACAGGCACTGAGGCCGCACAAGTGCTGGGCTGGGGGTCGGTGAAGGCCGGCGACGAGTTCAACTATGCAGGTGCTCCTGACAGCACCAAATGGAGTGTCTACAATTCGGCGGGCCACGCTGGAAACGGCCTGCGTGTGCCCCAGGCCATCACCGTGAACAACGGGATGATGACCATCACCGGCAAACCGGACGGCACCACAGGCGGCATGTCCGCGAAGTTTGCCAGGCAACAGTACGGCAAGTATGAAGTTCGGATGCGTACCAGCGCCGCTGACCCGACATACCATGCCGTGGCGATCCTCTGGCCGGACGGCCCGTCGGCTAAATGCTCAGAGATTGATTTCGCCGAACAAACAAACGATCTGGCAAACATCAGCTTCTTCCTCCACTACGGCTGTGCCAGTGGCGTGCAGACCTATGCGAAGAAGCCGCTGGATATGACTCAGTGGCACAACTACGCCGTGGAGTGGTGCCCCTCCGGCATCAAGGGTTACGTGGACGGCCAGCTGTGGTTCTCGGACTCGGATCCGGCGCATCAGCCGGACGGGCCCATGCATCTCACACTGCAGCTTGACTGGTTCCCCAAGTCCGGTGCGACCACCCAGCAATCAACCATGGACGTGGACTGGGCACGCCACTACCAGTGCTAACGGCGTCCTAGGGTCCAGCTCAGTTCGCTCCCCCCGGTGCGCAGAAAAATCGTGAACACCCCCGGTCTCCGGATCGGGGGTGTTCTTTCTTGAAGCGGGCTCTGTCGCCCGACGCGCTGTTACTCGCAGGTAACATAGCAGCATGCATTTGCTTCTGCGCACTCTGTTGCTGCTTTTCACGTCCTCGCGGCGTCCACCGCTGTCAGTCTGGGATGCGTCCTCGCTTCCCCTCCGCGTCCTGCCGACCGACGTCGACATTGCTGTCCATGTCAACAACGGCATGTATTTCTCGTTGATGGATCTGGGCCGTTTCGACCTTATGGTGCGCAGCGGCGTCTTTAAGAAGATGCGGCGTCGTGGCTGGAGCCCGGTTGCTGCGGGGGAGACCATCTCGTTCCGGAAATCCCTCCAGCTGTGGCAGCGCTACACCATAGAAACCAGGATCATCGGATTGGATTCCAAGGCCATTTACTTCGAGCAGCGCATGGTGGCCGACGGCGAGATCTATGCCAGGGCACACATCGCTACCCGCCTCGTCTCCAAGGGAAGGCCGGTCAGCCAGGAGGAGATCCTGGCGGAATTCGGCGAACCGCCCGTCGGGCTTGAACTGCCTGAATGGATCCACGAATGGCGGGAAAACAATGCCCTTCCGGGGGCCCGGCGTCCGGCACCCCACGCCTGGGTCTAACTCCCTGCCTGGGTGTAAACCCCGCTCCAGGAGACCACAAAGGCGACCAATATCCGACGTCGGCCCGTTTATTCCCGGTCACGCGTCCAGCGAACAGATGAGCCTGCGACGCGACTTCACGAGTCCGGTCGCGTACCGTGGAATCATGGCTACAGTTGACATCACTGGAGAACAGTTCGCATCGACCATCGAGGGCAACGACATTGTCCTGGTGGATTTCTGGGCGGCGTGGTGTGGACCGTGCCGTCAATTCGCCCCCACCTATGAGGCGGCGTCCAACAAGCACGAGGATGTTTTCTTCGCCAAAGTAGATACCGAGGCTGAACAGCAGCTTGCTGCCGAAGCCGGGATCACGTCCATCCCCACTCTGATGGCTTTCCGTGAGAAGGTGCTCGTTTTCTCCCAGCCCGGTGCCCTCAACGGTTCGCAGCTGGAGCAGGTCATCGATGCGGTCAAGGCCCTGGACATGGAAGAAGTCCACGCCCATGTGGCAAAGCAGCGCGCCGAAAGGGCCTAACGCACTCCCGAAGCATTTCAGTTGCAGCAAGGCCCCCGTTCGGAAGGATCCGAGCGGGGGCCTGTTGCGTCAGGTATATGTGCATCTGGTAACTAGAGCCGTTCGACCTTCACGGGTTCGGCCAGCAGAGCGCTGAGGGATTCATTCAGGTCCTGGACCGCGATTCCCTTCGAGTGCTTCTCGAGGTCTTCTTCGGAGGCCCATCGCTCCGTCAATACCAGCTTGTCTTCCGTAGCCTCCGTGAGCTCGTAGCGGATGCATCCGGGCTCGTTCACAACCTCGTCGATCGCGATTTCCAGGGCTAGCTTCACGCGGAAAAATTCGCCCTCGTTCGGGATGAACGTGGCCTTCAAGTCAATGGGTTCACTCATGCGCTTCACAATACCGGGACGCCCTTCCACGAAAGCAACGCGGGGTCACTTAAGGCCCATGTTGCGGCTTCGAATGGGCGTTAAGTGACCCCGCGTTGCTTGTTGGGCATAGGGCCTGTGGATAACGTCAAGAGTGGCGCAGCCGTTGGCCAGAATGGGGCAATGGTCCGCATCTCGCCGCTGCCTGAGAACCTCAGCAACGTTCCGTTCACCGTCCACGAGGCTCGAGCCTCGGGCGTTCCGGCAAAACGCCTCCGTGCCAATGACCTTGCCGACGGCGGCCGGCTGATTTACCTTCCAGCGGGCAGGGAGTTCCAACTCACCGAACGGGCACGCGTGCTTACGGCGGCAACACCCGACGCTTGGATTTTCCCATGAGACGGCTGCGATCCTTACAAACCTCGGTTTGCCACCATGGATGGGCCAGGAACAGAGGATCCATCTCAGCAAACCCCATGAACTCCCCAGGGTCCGCCGCGCCGGAGTAGTGGGTCACCGAGTCCACATGATCCCGGGCGAAGTGATGGAGATTGACGGCATTCCTGTGTCCGTTCGGCCCCGAACATGGCTGGACCTCGCGCACTCGTTGCCGCTGCCCTACCTGATTGCCATGGGCGACCAACTCATCCGCATTCCCCGGCCCGGCCTGGAACTTCGCTCGGAACCCTACGCGTATAAGGAAGGCCTACGGCTGCTTATCCGGCAGCACCCCAATATGAAAGGCGTGGAGAAAGCGCGGCTCGCGCTTGATGAAATGCGGGTCGGGGCCGACTCGTTTCCTGAAACCTTCCTTCGGCTGGCGATGCTGGATGCCCGGCTCCCCGAGCCTGAGCTGCAGTTGCGGCTCGATCCTCAGGATGAACTCTCGCCAACTGCTGATCTCGGATACCGCCGGTTCCGAATCGCCGTTCAGTACGACGGCGCCCATCACCTTACCCGCGAACAACAATCCCGGGACAATCGCAGGGATGAGGCGTTCGTCTGCGCCGGCTGGTCCTACTTCAAGGTCAATGCCGATGATCTGGCCGAGCAATTCCGAGGCGTGATTGCGCGGATCCGAAGAGCCTGCATGTAAGGCAACGCGGGGTCACTTACGGCCCATGCTGCGCCTTGGAATGGGCGCTAAGTGACCCCGCGTTGGTTTAAAGAGGGGGGAGCTAGTGCCGGCGGTGATCCTGGATGGTCATCCTTGGGCCAAACGCGGGCTTTCGGAACCCACTGAGGCCGAGCAGCCTGACCACTCGTTGCCGGTGCCCCTGCCATGGACGAAGGAGTTCGATCATGCCAGCGTCGTCGGTCTTGCGCCCTGTCAGGGCGTAGCCAACGTAAGACGCCAGGTGGTAGTCGCCGATGGCAATGGAATCGGGGCAACCGTGGGTCCGCTGAAGTACTTCGGCAGCCGTCCAGATTCCGATGCCTGGGATCGTCCGCAACTTCATGCCGGCTTCGGCCGCCGGAACGGAGGCGAGCCGTTCGAGCGCGACGGCGGAACGCAGCGCCCGCATCACTGTGGCGGAGCGCTGGGGTCCTATGCCCGCTTTATGCCATTCCCAGGAAGGAATTGCCAGCCACTGGGCGGGCGTCGGGGGAACGATCAGGCTCGGAGGTCCTGCGTGGCCGGCGGTTGGTCCCTCTGTTCCGTAGCGGTACATCAGGTAGCGATAGCCGCGACGCGCCTCAATCGTGGTGACTTTCTGTTCCAGGATGGTGGGGACGAGGGAATCAACCACCCGCCCGGTGGAAGGCAGCCGCAGCGCCGGGTTCCGGCGTCGTGCCTCCCTCACCAGGCGCGGAAGCGTCGCATGGAACGTGGCCTCATCAAAGCCGCTCCAGTCGTCTTCGCTGCCAAGGAGCCGAGGCGCGCCGGCTATGGCAAGAGCGGCGCCGGGACCCCAAGCCTGGGCATCGACGGCGGGTTCGTCAGACCGACCCGTGACGGTGAGCCGAAGGGTTGCGGGTCCGTCCGGCGTCGAGAACGCCGTCCACAGGCCGTCAGGCCGGATGGAGAACGAGGGGTCGCCGTTGCCGCGCATTAGCGGGCTGAGCGTCTGCAGGAGGTTGACCGGGTGGCCCGGATGCCATCGCTGCGAGGCGTCCGCCGCGGCGGCAAGGCCGGCGGGAACGTCTGCTATGGTCATGCGACCATCGTCCCACGCCCGAGTGGCAAGAACCCCGAAGATGACCCTGAAAAGGTCTTAACGCGGGCAGGCGCCGCAGCTAAACTCCCAACTGTGGCGCGGGCCGGCCGCGTCCTTCCTTCGAGTGTCAGGTGAGCGCAATGGGTGGAGTAGTACATTTCGAAATCCCCGCGGACGACCAGGAGCGGGCGAGGAACTTCTACAGTCAGGCCCTCGGCTGGAGGATCGACCCCATACCGGAGATGAACTACAGCAGCGTGATCACAACTCCCCGGGACGAGACGACGGGACTTCCCACCGAGCCGGGAGCCATCAACGGGGGCATGATGGCCAGGGACGGGGAACTGACGACGCCGGTCATCACAGTCGACGTTGACGACATCGACTCAACGCTGGGCAAGATCGAGGAACTCGGCGGATCAGTACTCCAGCCCAAGGACTCGATCCCGGGCATGGGCTTCTATGCCTATTTCAAGGACACGGAGGGCAACATCATGGGGCTGTGGGAGAACCTGCCGCAGGGGGAAGCCGGCGCTGAGGGGGAGGCAGGCTAGCGGAAGGGTACCCGAGGCCTACTGTGCAGTGTCCGTGTCCTAAGCCCCTGCCAGCAAAGGGCAGGGGCCTCTTCACGGTAACTTTGTACCTATGAAGTACGCCCAGTCCGTCCTGGATCTCATCGGCAACACCCCCCTCATCAAGCTCAACCATGTGACCGAAGGAATCAAGGCCACGATCCTGGTGAAGCTGGAATACGTCAACCCGGGCGGGTCCATCAAGGACCGTATCGCAGTGAAGATGATCGAGGAGGCCGAGCGGGACGGCAGGCTCAAGCCGGGCGGGACCATTGTGGAGCCGACGTCGGGCAACACCGGGGTCGGGCTGGCGCTAGTTGCGCAGCAAAAGGGCTATAAGTGCGTTTTTGTCGTTCCCGACAAGGTCGGCGAGGACAAGCGGGCGGTACTCCAGGCTTATGGAGCGGAGGTAGTGGTTACGCCCACTTCCGTGGCGCCGGACAGCCCGCAGAGCTACTACAGCGTTTCGGACCGGCTGGTGACGGAGATTCCGGGTGCGTTCAAGCCGGACCAGTTCTCCAACCCGGCCGCGCCCGGCAGCCACTACGAAACCACCGGCCCGGAAATCTGGCAGGACACCGACGGCAAAGTCACGCATGTTGTGATCGGCGCGGGAACGGGCGGCACCATCACGGGCACGGGCCGCTTCCTGAAGGAAGTGTCCGCCAACCGTCCAGAAGCCGACGGCGGCCGCGTCAAGGTGATCGGTGCAGACCCGGCAGGATCCGTGTACTCCGGTGGGACAGGGCGGCCGTACTTCGTCGAAGGTGTAGGCGAAGACATGTGGCCGGCGAACTATGACAAGACGGTGCCGGACAAGGTCATCGCGGTCAGCGACGGCGACTCCTTCGAAATGACCCGCCGACTCGCCCGGGAAGAAGGGCTGCTGGTTGGCGGCTCCTCGGGAATGGCTGTGGTGGCAGCGCTCCAGGCTGCCCGGGACCTTGATGAACAGGCCGTGGTGGTGGTGATCCTGCCGGACTCCGGCCGCGGCTACCTTGCCAAGATTTTCAACGACAAGTGGATGCGCTCCTACGGCTTCCTCTCGGGTGGCGAGGAGTCGTCGGTTGGTGAGGTACTCAAGTCCAAGACCGGCGAGATGCCGGACCTGGTGCACATCCATCCCAACGAAACCGTGCGCGATGTCATCAACATCATGAACGAATTCGGCGTCTCCCACATCCCCGTCCTCTCACAGGAACCTCCCGTGGTCATGGGCGAGGTCCTGGGCGCCGTCGACGAGCGGACGCTGACAACCAAGCTGTTCCGCGGTGAAGCCAAACTGACGGACAAGATTTCCGAGCACATGGGGGAGCGGTTGCCCGTGATCGGCTCCCTCGAGACGATTTCCGCGGCGCGGGAGCTCCTGTCCGACGTCGACACCGTCATGGTGACGTTCGTGGGTGCGCCGGTAGGCATCCTTACCCGCCACGACCTCCTCGCGTACCTCAGCCACTAACCTTGTGGGTGAGCCCGCCGAAACTCCAGTCCAGTGGTTGAGCCTGTCGAAACCCGACCACCGGCCGAAAGGAATCTTCAATGTCCGTTCCAGAGAACCCAGGATTCAATACCCGCGCCGTGCACGCCGGCCAGGACTTCGAACCCCTAACCGGCGCCGTTGTCCCGCCGCTGCATTTCAGCTCCACTTTCGCCCAGGACGGCATCGGGGGACTTCGGAACGGCTATGAATACGGGCGTGGCGCCAACCCCACCAGGGATTCGCTGCAGGAGCAGCTTGCTGCGCTTGAAGGCGGAACGGCAGCCTTCAGCTTTAGTTCAGGGCTGGCTGCGGAAGACTCCCTAATCCGCGCCATCGCCAGGCCCGGTGACCACATCGTCCTTGGCAACGACGCCTACGGCGGCACCTACCGGCTCATTAGCCGAGTGCTCGGAGAATGGGGCATCGGCAACACTCCCGTTGATATGTCCGATCTTGACTCCGTGGCCAGGGCGGTAGCGGCGGGCGGTTCCGCGAACGCTCCAGCCGGCGGCGGCAAAACCCGGATCGTCTGGGTGGAGACTCCCTCCAACCCGCTCATGAAGATAACGGACATCGCGGCACTGGCCGCTGTGGCCCACGAGGCCGGCGCACTGCTGGTGGTGGACAACACTTTTGCCTCGCCCTACCTGCAGACTCCCCTCGCGTTGGGCGCTGATGTGGTGGTCCATTCCACAACGAAGTACATCGGCGGCCACTCCGACGTCGTTGGCGGAGCAGTGGTGGTCAATGACCCGGAACTCGCGTCGAAGATCGGCTTTGTGCAGTTCGCCGTCGGCGCTGTGTCCGGTCCGATGGACGCTTTCCTGACGACACGTGGCTTGAAGACGCTCGGGGTGAGAATGGACCGTCACAGCGAGAACGCTCAGGCCGTGGCCGAGTGGCTGCTCGAGCGGCCGGAGGTCGAGGCGGTGCTCTACCCGGGACTTCCCTCGCACCCCGGACACGAACTGGCCGCGAAGCAGATGAAGAAGTTCGGCGGCATGGTGTCGGTCCAGTTCAAGGGCGGTGAAGCCGCGGCCAGGAAGGTGGCGGAATCGACGTCGATCTTCACGCTCGCCGAATCCCTCGGTGGCATTGAATCACTCATGAACTATCCCTCCGAAATGACGCACGCCTCCGTCAAGGGCACCGAGCTCGCGGTTCCGGTCAACCTCCTCAGGCTCTCGTGCGGCATCGAAGATGTCGAAGACCTCATCGGCGACCTGGATCAGGCGTTCTCGAGGATCAGCGCCCTGTGACAATTCCTCGCCTGGCGACACCCGCCGTCGTCCGCGCCTCTGCCCTCGGCTGGATCGCGACGGCGGCAGGCGGGGCCGCCGTCGTCGTCGCCCTATGGGTTCTGTATTCGGCGTACATTCCGCTCCTGAACGACTTCGAGGTCTACTACTACGGCGGCAACCGCGTGCTGCAGACCGGCGAGATGGGAGCCCACGAACTGTATGCGCCCCGCGACGGCCTGCCGTTCACCTATCCGCCGTTCGCCGCGCTGCTTTTCGCCGCCCTGGCCATGTTTAGCCCGACCGTCAGCGGATTCGTCTTCACCGGCACCGCGCTCGTCGGCGCCGGCGTTGTCGCCGCCTGGCTGTCGCGGCACTATTTCGGCATGAAGCGCTGGCGGGACGCGTTTGCCGATGCCCGCTTCAGGACCGTCGCGCTGCTAGGTGCGGCCGCGATCCTGCTGCTGGGGCCGTGGCGGGACACGTTCGACTTCGGCCAGATCAACATCATCCTGATGGGCGTGATCCTTGCGGACTTTGCCCTCTACGGAAAGTCGCGTGCCGGGGAGTTGCGCTGGCCGGCGGGGCTGCTGACCGGGATCGCCGCGGGTATCAAGCTGACGCCCCTGGTCTTCGGGCTTTACTACCTGGTGCGCCGGGACTTTAAGGCCCTTGGCTGGATGGCTGTGGGTTTCTTTGGTTCGATCGCCCTGGCGTGGACGATACTGCCTAATGCTTCGGTGGCGTTCTGGACAAAGATCCTGCCCGACACCGGACGAATCGGGGGCCCCGGCTATGTGGACAATCTGTCCGTCAAAGGCCTTCTGCTGCACTTCGGCCTGCCGGACAGCGGCCCGACCAGCATGCTGTGGCTGATCCTGTCCCTCGCGCTGATCGCAGTGGCCGCCCTTGTGATCAAGTGGGCCGTGGCCGCCGACGAAAACTTCGTGGCGGTTTCCGCCACGGCGGTACTCATGCTGCTCATCAGCCCGGTCTCCTGGTCGCACCACTGGGTGTGGATCGCCGTTGCGCTTCCCAGCATGGCCTTCGCGATGCACCGTGTGCCCTCCCGTGCCGGGCGTATGCGCCTTGCCGGGTGGATTATTGTCGCGGTCAGTGCAGTGGCCTTCTATCTGACCCCCAAGTACCTTGCGGTATGGGCGGGGGCCAGGGAGTGGGGGAAGGACCCTGAAACGCAGTGGCAGCTTATGGTTTCGAGCCTGGGCGTGCTGTGTGGAGCGGCACTGCTGGTGTATTGGGCCCTTGCCTACAGGCCATCCCGCCGGAAGCTCGACGCCGTTAGGTCACTATCGGTTGAGAACCAGCCGGACGGATGGTGATCAGTTCAGGGCTATCAGCAGCATCTGGTTGGTGCCGGGAATGCAGGTCTGCAGGATGGCCCGGGGGAAGCCGCCAAAAACGGATGCCACATTGTTGGTGGTGCCGCCCTGGGGAACCTGGCCGCGTGCAGTGGCGGTGTATGTCCCGTAACCGGGGATACTGACAACTTCCCCGACGCCGATGCCCGAGAAGCGTGCCCAGCCGCCGCAGAAGTCATGCTCAGTGATGAAAAGTGAGTAGGCGTCTGTCGGGGTGAAATGGATTGGCCCTATGCAGCGGTCCACCATCTCCTGCCCACCTGACCCGGCAACATAGATGGTCCGGACTGCGGGTGCAGCAGCGGGTGCCGGTGCCGGAGCGGGAGCAGGGGCCGGAGCGGGAGCCGGTGCAGGAGCCGGCGCGACTGCCACGGCGGGCCCCGTGAGTTTCAGGACCTGTCCCGGGACGATGATCGAGTATGCCGTGAGCCCGTTGGCCGCCAGCATGGCATTCACGTCAACACCGAACCTGGCAGCTATTGAGCCCACAGTGTCACCCGCTACTACCGTATAGAGGTTCGCGTCGGCAGCGGGAGCCGGAGCAGGCTCAACGGGCGCCGGCTCGGCAGGGGCCGGTTCGGCTACGTCTACAGCTGCTGCCTGTGGTTCAGGAATTGCATCCCCAGGAGCAGCGTCCCCAGGAGCAGCCCCTTGAGGCTCGGGACTCGGGTCTGCTGCTGCTTCCGCAGATGTTGCCTCCTGTGGGGGCACGTGTGGGACCACTTGCCCTGCGGATGTGATCCGGCCGGTCTCCTCCCCGGGATCCGCGTTTGAAGAGCCCAATCCGGACATCACCGCAGCCACGCTGACGCCAACAAGGAGCGTGGCCGTAACAATGGCTACTTTGGCTCTATGATCCAGCCAGGGAAATCCGGGTCGCCTGGTAAGTGCGATGGTTCTAGCCTTTTCAGGCTGATTGCTTCCAGGCTGATTGCCGCCTTGAAAGTTCATGGGAACCCCCAGTGTTGATTGCTCTGTGGGGGCCGGCCGGACGGCAGACCCAGGGGCCGGGAACGCGAGGCATGGAAGCACTCAAGGCGAGACCAAAGTGGATACGGGTTGCATGAGACCACTGGCAGCACGCATCCAGAGCTTGAGTGACCAGACGCATTACCGATGACATGAATCGCCGGGGCGGCCGCTTGAGGCGGCAGTCCCGACAATTCATGGGCCCTAGGGTGTAATCGATTTTATTAATGGGCGCTTCTGCCCACACGAGTAGGCGCTACCCGTCTTTTTGCCCGTCAATAAGCGGAGGCGTACGGGGCATACTCGCGCTCTCCGGAGGGGAATACCTGCTACACGATGCTGACGGCCACTCAACTGGACTTCGGCCAGGCACCCCTACCTGAGTACCGGCCCTCGAAAGACATTCCGACCAAATGGCTTTCTTTGGAAAAGCTAACTAGCCTCTCCGTATGCCCTACGATCCGTCTGGTCCAGACGCGCGTCCAAACGCAAATGCAGCCCTTGACAGGAGCCGGTGATGCATAAGGAACCCAACGTGACCGAGGGCACTGTAGGCGAACAACAGCGGCACCGGATCCACCCTGCGTGGATCGTCGCCGCCGTCGCCTTCCTCGCGCTGGTCGGCGCCGCCGGTTTCCGGGCCGCGCCCGGCGTCCTCATGGTCCCGCTACAGCAGGAATTCGGCTGGTCCACCACAGTGCTCTCCGGCGCGGTGAGCATCAACCTGGTCCTCTTTGGGCTGACTGCACCGTTTGCCGCGGCACTCATGGAGCGCTTCGGCATTAGGAAGGTGACGGCCCTTGCCCTCTGCTTGATCGGCCTGGGCAGCGCCCTCACCGTGCTGGTCAACCAGTCATGGCAGATCCTGTTGACGTGGGGCGTGCTGATCGGCCTGGGCACGGGATCCATGGCGCTGGTGTTCGCGGCAACCATTGCCAACACGTGGTTTGCCAAAAGCCGCGGACTGGTCATCGGCATCCTGACGGCAGGCAGCGCCGCCGGGCAGCTCGTGTTCCTTCCCTTTATCGCAGTACTTGCACAGGACCCCGGCTGGCGGGGAGCCTCGCTGCTGATTGCCGCCGGTGCGCTGGCGGTAGTCCCGCTTGTGCTGCGCTGGCTCAAAAACTCGCCGGCCGACGTCGGCGTCCTGCCCTACGGTGCTGAACCAACCCAAGCCGAACCGACCCACCCTAAGTCAGGCGAAGCAGGGGCGTCCGCGGAGAGGATGACGGCGGCAGGCCCCCCACGCGTCAACGCCGCCGTCCAGGCGCTGCAGGTGCTGAAGCGCGCTAGCAAGGTCCGCACGTTCTGGGCCCTCGCCGCAGGATTCGCCATCTGTGGCGCGACCACGAACGGCCTGATCGGCACGCACTTCATTCCCTCGGCCCATGACCACGGCATGCCGGAGACGACGGCGGCCGGGCTGCTGGCCGTCGTCGGGATCTTTGACATCGTGGGCACCATCGCGTCCGGCTGGCTGACCGACCGCTTCAATCCAAAGGTGCTCCTGGCCGTCTACTACCAGTTCCGCGGCCTCGGCCTGCTGGTCCTGCCGCTGCTGCTGGGGTCCTCGGTCCAGCCGAGCATGGTGGTGTTCGTTGTGGTCTACGGCCTGGACTGGGTGGCCACGGTTCCGCCTACCGCCGCGATCTGCCGGCGCGTCTTCGGGGACGACGGCTCGGTTGTCTTTGGCTGGGTTTTTGCCGCCCATCAGCTTGGAGCCGCTGCGGCAGCTGTCCTTGCGGGCGTCATCCGTGATGCGACCGGCCACTACACCTACGCTTGGATCGGCGCCGCGGCCATGTGCACCATTGCCGCCGTCATCAGCGCCACAATGCGCAAGGACGCGGCCCTCCGGGAGCGGGATCCTGTAGCCGCCCCCGTGAAGTAGGCCCCCTCAAACCGCTAGCCGACGGTGCTCACCGCCACTTCGGCACGGGGCGTCTTTGCGTAGTCGGTCGGGTTGACCTCGTAGGCGTGCGCGTCGAGTTTCAAGGCCTCCTCGTTGACTTCCTTCAGCTGGGCGTCTGTTAGCTGCTCAATTTTTTCGAGGTCCAGGGTCTCCCGGTTATCGCCGCCCTCGGCTGTAACTTTGACCAGTCCGGTGCCTGCCGAATAGTACTTCCGCTGGTGGCCCACTGCCGGTTCCAAAGGGTTGTGCTCATCGATTACCAGCACATCGTCGTAGCAGCCGGCAGCGACGCACACGGATTGGTGTTCCTCGAAGACTTTTCCGCAATCCAGGAAGTTGACCGCGGGTGCGTGGGCCTGGACATATTCAGGGGTTCCCGTGCGGGGCTGACCCTGCATGGCAATACCGGCCTGGGTCCCGGAACTTCCGTGAATAAACGTATTTGGAGCTCCGATGAATGTACCGTTCTCGAATTCCTCCGGATATTCCCCGAAGAGCCACACTGTTCCGGTCTCCGTCTGTGCAAAGAAGGCTAGCTCGGATTCGACCAGCTCCCCGTCAGCGTAGTCCCGGTCCCACAACACCTGCGTCTTCACCCCGTCTATCACCTTGGTCAGGCCGGTCACCGTGTGGGTGACGATCCGTTCCGTGGTTCCCTCGGCGTTCTCGACCTGGCCTATGGTGGTGATCACCGTCCCGGGCTTCAGCGGAAACCATTGATTGTCGATCTTAGGGGAAGCCGGGAAAGCGGCGCGATCAAAGTTGATCGCCGAGCCTGGTCCACACAGTCCTGCTGCGTCCGTGGTGGCTGTCGGAGACGTAGTCTCCGACAGCCCTGTCGGGGACTCCGTGGGCGAGGCCGTTTCGGTTGTCGTTGCGGTGGTGGTGGAACCGGGAGAGCCAGGAGCGCCACAGGACGCCATTGTGGCCATTGCTAGAAACAGCGTTAATGCAGTGCCGAACGCTGTTTGTCTTCTTTTTGGCTGGAACATCTGCGTTGCCCTTCATCGTTGGAATTATTGGATTCCAGCGGCTGCGGCGGAGGCCAACCATGGGACATGAGTGGGCAGCGCTGGCGAAACCGCGCTGGGACCTTGGGGACGTGCCAACGACCCTCAACGGGGGCGCGGATTAGGGGTTTCTCGGGGCGACTCACCGAGGAACGACTAGTAGATGCACTCAGCCTCCTGACCCTGAGACCGTTGCCAAATCCGAACGAGGTTAGCAGAATGATGGACCTATTTCGCCGGTTTGAGAAGAGGGGGAGCAGGGGATTTCCTAGCGGAACGCCTGCAAGCCCGTGATGTACCGCCCGAGGATCAGGGTGTGCACTTCATCCGTCCCCTCGTAGGTGCGTACCGATTCCAGGTTGTTCGCATGGCGTAAGGGCGGATAGTCCAGCGTGATGCCGTTTCCGCCCAGGATCGTTCGGGCTTCCCGGGCGACGGCGAGGGCTTCCCGGACGTTGTTCAGCTTGGCCAGCGAGATCTGTTCGGGCCGGAGCTTGCCCGCGTCCTTCAGCCGTCCCAGATGCAGGGCCAGCAAGGTACCCTTCTGGATCTCGACGAGCATATTGACCAGTTTTTCCTGGGTCAGCTGGTAGCCCGCCAGCGGTTTGTCGAACTGGAGCCGCCCAGTCGCATACTCCAATGCCGCCTCGTACGAGTCCCGGGCAGCCCCCATTGCACCCCAGGCGATGCCATAGCGGGCTTCGTTGAGGCAGGAAAACGGTGCCCTTAGCCCCAGCGCTGCCGGGAGCAGCGCCTCAGGACCCAGCCTCACGCCGTCGAATGTCACATCGCATTGCACCGAAGCACGCATGGACAGCTTGGGTTCAATGGGCGTTGCCACCAGTCCCGGTGTTCCTGCGGGCACCAGGAAGCCCCGGACGCCGTCGTCCGTCATCGCCCAGACCACAAGGACGTCTGCCAGGGAGGCCAGGCCGATCCAGCGTTTGGCGCCATCGAGGACCCAGCCGGCGTCGTCACCTGTTCCGTCGCGGCGCGCCGTGGTGGTCATCGACGATGGGTCCGAACCCGCCGTCGGCTCCGTCAATGCGAAACAGCCGATCAGCTCGCCCGCCGCCATTCGCGGCAGCCATTCCTCTTTTTGTTCCTCCGAGCCCCATTTGTGAATGGCGGTCATGGCCAAGGATCCCTGCACCGAGACAAAGGTCCGGATGCCGGAGTCGCCGGCCTCAAGTTCCAATGCCGCTAGCCCGTATTCGACGGCGGTGCGTCCGGGGCAGCCGTAGCCGGACAAGTGCATTCCCAGGACGCCAAGCTCGCCGAGTTCAGGGGCCAGCTCGCGGGGAAAGACGGCCTCTTCATACCAGCTGGCGATGTTGGGCCGAATGCGCTGGTCCGTGAAGTCCCTTACCTTTTCCCGGAGGGCAAGTTCCTCCTCGGAGAGCAGCGCGTCCAGGTGCAGCACGTCCGACGAACCGGGGGCGCCGCTCATGCCCGAACCTGCTGACCCGGAGCAGGCTGCGCCCGAGTGAAGTAACTGCGGGTGGAAGGGGCGAAACGGCAGACGATGGCGAGGACCACACCAACGGCCAGAAGCAGTACACCACTCACGAACGATCCTCCAATGCCAAATATCTGTGTATCACCGTAGGCCGGATCCCACATCTGCACAGCCGAAATGAAGAAGGCGGCCGTGAGCGCGAGGGCGCCCAACAGCGGGAAGATGCCCCGGAACCACAGGTTCCGCGGGGACTGGCGCAGCGTGAAGCGGAAGTACCAGACGCAGGCGAAGCCCGTCAGCGCATAGTAGAAGGCGATGAAGAGGCCGATTGAGCTGATGGAATCGGCCAGCAGGTTCTCGCTCAGAAGGCTCATGGCGACGTAGTAGGAAACGGCGACGACGCCCATGACGGTGGTGGAGAAGCCGGGGGTCTGATTCCGCTTGTGTACTTCGCCGAACTTCGGCGGGAGGGCCCCATGGACGCCCATGGACAGCGTCCCGCGCGCCGTGGGGAGGATGGTCGCCTGGGTTGAGGACAACACAGAGGCCAGGACGGCGACGACGATCACCCAGCCCCAGGGGCCGAGCACCACGTCCTTCATGGCCACGAAGACGTCGTTGGAGTTGCTGCTGTTGCCCAGCCCGATTCCCTCCGTGCCCGCCGAGGCGTACATCATGACCAGGAGTGCGATGGAGACGTAGATTGCCACCAACAGGACGGCCGAGATGACGGCACCCCGGCCAGGCGTGCGGGAGGGGTTCTCTGTCTCCTCATTGAGGGCAAGGCACGTGTCCCAGCCCCAGTAGATGAAGAGAGCCAGGAGCGCGCCCTGCACTACGGCACCCGGGTCGGCAAACGCGCCGGCCGGATTGAACCATTCGAAATCGAAGGGTTGGATGATGGTTTCCCCATCGAGGGTTTGACCGCCGGGGGTGGCGCTGGCGATCCCGATGATGATCGCGAGGGCGAAGATGCCCAGAGAGACATATTGGATGTACGTCAGGACCCGCTGGACATGTTCGCCGAGGCGGATGCCGCGGTAGTTCACCACAGTCATGAGGGCTATGAAAAGCACGCCCGTGGCTGTGACGAGGACTGCATTCTCTGCCAGGGAGCCGTCGCCCACCAGCAGCCAGACATACTGCCCCGCAACCTGGGCCAGATTGGCCAGTACTATGGTTCCCGCCAACGCCACGCCCCAGCCGCCAAGCCATCCCGCCCAAGGCCCAAAAGCACGCCGCGACCACGTGAAGGTGGTGCCGCAATCAGGCATGGCGCTATTGAGTTCCCGAAAGGCGAACGCGATGAATAGCACCGGAATGAAACCCAGCACAAGGATCAGCGGGGTGTAGTTGCCGTTGACTGCGACGATCAGGCCCAGCGTCGCCGCCAGCGAATAGACGGGAGCGGTTGATGCCAGGCCCAGCATGACAGAGTCGCCAAGGTCCAGGATTCCTGCGCGCAGGCCCTTCCGTGGCACTGCCGCGGCACCGGAGGGCCCTTGGGCCGGCGTCGATGTTTCCGTGCTCATAGTGCAATTCCCCGTTCTGCAGCTGTTGTTGCCCTGGCCGCGCTTAGTGGCGCCGGCGCATCAATGGTGTTCGGGACGAAACGGCAGAAGTAGTCAGTGACGGGACCGTCGGATTCGCGGATGCCGCAGCCCACCGACTCACCGTCTACAACCCACAGGCCCAGGACCGGGTGGTTGCCGTCGAAGTCCGGAAGGGCATGGTACTGCTGGTAGCACCAGCCTTCACGCCCGTATTCGCCTGGCTGCTCCAGTTCGATCCCCGGGGCATGGATCCTGATGTTGTCGCCCTCCCTGCCATGCAGGGGCTTGGCCACCCACTCGTTCAGGGGGCCCGGGTCACCTAGATATGCCGGCAGCAGGTTCGGATGCCCGGGATACAAATGCCATAGCGCGGCGAGGAGCGCCTTGTTCGACAGCAGCATCTTCCAGGCAGGCTCCACCCACCGTGGATTGTGGGCGCGTTCCAGGAGCCGGTGCCCGAAAGGCTCCTTCATCATCACTTCCCACGGGTACAGCTTGAAGATGGTGCTGATCATGAAGTTGTCCAGGTCCACGAACCGCTTCAGATTGGGGTCCCAGCCGATATCGGACATGTTGATCCCGATAGTGGTCCAACCGGCCTGGTCGGCCACGTCCCTCATGTAGGCGGCGGTCATCCAGTCTTCACCGGACTCCTCGGCTTCCGAGTGGGCCACGTGAAGGGTGCTCATGCCCGTGCGGTACTGAAGCTTCCTCCATTGGCGGATCAGGGCTTCGTGGATGCCGTTCCACTGGTCTTTCCCGGGGAAGACGTCCTGGAGCCAGAACCATTGGGCGATGGCTGCCTCAATCAGGCCCGTGGGGGTGTCCGCGTTGTACTCCAGCATCTTCGCCGGGCCGCCCTGCCCGTCATAGATGAAATCGAAGCGGCCATAGATATCCATGTCGCCGGCCTGCAGGGACTCCGCCGCGAGTTCCAGCGCCTGTTCACCAATTCCAATGCCGCCCATGGCCCCGCTGGCCAGGAACCTGGCTGCTTCCAGGCACATGAGGTGCATCTCTTCGGCCGTTTTCTCGAGGGTTTCCACCTCGCCCATGCTGAATTCGTAGTAGGCGGTTTCGTTCCAGTATTCGATCTTGCGGCCGTCGGGCATCGTTGTGGTGGAAAACACCAGCCCTTGTTCCTCTATCTTTTTCTTCCAGTCCGGCCGGGGTGTCGAGGACAGTCTCTTCACCCCTAGCCCCCCGAAATCTTTCCGCCGCCACCGCCGCTGGTGCCGCTCTTGGCGCTGCCGCCGAAGCCGCCACGGCTCACTGTGCCGCCCTGGGTGCTATAGCCGGTGGACGCCTTGGCGTCCGAGGGAAGTGTCCTTGTATACGTGGAGTTGTTCGGGATCGTGCCGCGTATCGGCGGGACGGCAGTGCCCCGCGCAAAGAAGTACCAGGCATAAGCACCGGACCCACGGCCTTCGGAGCTGCCGCAGTTGACGTCTTCCACCCGTTCACCGGTTTCGTCGTTGAAGCACACCTGCGCATAGTCGGGTTCTTCATTGCTTGCAACGATCGCGGTGATGGTGCCCGCCAGCAGGGCAGTGACGCCGAGGCCGACGACGACGGTACGGCGCTGGGAACGCTTCTTCCGGTGCTCAGCCTCCTTCGCGCGCTCGCGGGCAAAGGGGTCGACGGCGGGTATGGGCTCCTTGAGCAGGTCCGGGCGTAGCTCTGGTTTGGGAACCTGCCACGGTGGGGGCTTCGGCAAGTCCTGGGCGTCTTCCGGGACAGACCCCTTTTCGTGCCGCGAGCCATCGTCGGGCCGCGAGCCATCGTCGGGCCGCGAGCCGTCGTCGGGCCGCGAGCCGTCGTCGGGCCGGGACTTTGGCGTCCCCTCCTGATCGTGGTTCGGGTCCATGTCATCCCCCTGGACTGACAGTGAAGAATGGCTCCGGACACTGCCGTAGTCGGATTACTGATGCAAGCCTAGTACCTGCCTAGCTGCGCGGACACGGACAATATCGGCTCGTCGGAACGGCGGATGCGAGCGTGCCAGAATTGAGCCATGGCCGCAGGGGAAAAGAACTCCACCGGGCTCCAGCTCCCCTCAGTGCGGGGTATCGGCCGGGGCCGGCTGATCATGGGCATGGTGCTTGCCCTCCTCCTGCCACCCGGCATCGAGGTCCTGGTCACGCTGGTCGGCTACCGGAACTTCTCCATCATCCTGCTGCTTCAGCTTGCGGTTGCTGTTGCGGTGGCGGCCATTGGAGGGCTGTGGCCTGCAATCGTTGCCGCCGTTCTGGGCAGCCTCCTGCTGAACTACTTCTCGGCCGATCCGGTGGGGTCGCTCTCCATCGCAGACCCCTCAACGCTCTTTACCCTAGTCATCTTCCTGGGGGTCGCCGGCGGGGTGGCGCTCGCCGTCGGACTGGCCAGCCGAAGGGCACAGGAGGCCGCATGGTCCAGCGCGGAGGCCACAGCGCTCAGCAGCCTGGCACTGCAGATCCTGCGTTCCGACGGCACGCTCGAGTCGTTCCTGGACAAGGTCCGGATGAGCCTTGGGATGGATGCGGTCACCCTGGTGTCGACGCCGCCGCCGCAGCCACTGGCTTCGAGGCCGCCCGACTATCCCGCCGCAGAGGCGGACTGGAGGGTGCTGGCAACCTCGGGTAACAATCCGCCCGTCACCCGCGCTGCCGCAGACCACACTGCCGTCGTCGACCCCCAGTACACGCTTCTGCTGAACGGCGGGCCGTTATCCGGACAGCAGCGCCGCATGCTTGGGGCGTTCGGGGCCTATGTGGTGGCTCTTCGTGAGCGCCAGCAACTGGCGGAAAGCCGCCGGGACAATCTGCGCCTCAGCGAGGGCAACAAGATGCGTACCTCCATCCTGCGCGCCGTCTCCCACGACCTGCGGACGCCCTTGGCCGGCATCAAGCTCGCCGTCAGCAGCCTTCGGCAGGAGGACGTCACCTTTGCGCCGGAAGATGAGCGGGAACTCCTCGCCACGATCGAGAACTATGCGGACCGGCTGGATCACCTGGTTGACAACCTGCTGGATATGTCCAGGATTACCGCCGACGCCGTCAACCCGCTTCTCGACGGGATTGCCTGGCAGGACGTGCTTGACGAGGCGCTGAGAGGGGTGCCGGCCGAGCGGGTGCGCAACGAGTTGCCGCCCAACCTTCCGCAGGTTGAAGCCGACGCTGGGATGCTGGAGCGCGTGGTGGCCAACATCGTGGAGAACGCGGTGAGGTATGCTCCCGACTCCGACATTGTGCTCACGGGGAGTTCCGGCGCCGGGATCACGGTAGGATCCAGGCCGGCCGGCGAATTACGGATCATCGATCACGGTCCAGGTCTCGACCCCGCCGTTCAGGCGGATATGTTCAGGCCCTTCCAGCGCCGGGACGATGCGCCGGGGGGAAGCTCAGGCCGCAGAGGAGACGGTGGAATAGGCCTGGGCCTGGCCGTGGCGAAGGGCTTTACGGAAGCCATGGGCGGCACGCTCACTGCCGAGCCCACGCCCGGGGGAGGCCTGACAATAGTGATTACCCTGCCACTTTGGACAGGTCACGGAGCAGGTTCCGGCGCCGATACCGAAACAGCATCCGGCATCGGGGCCGGGGGTACCGCATGAGCGTAGTGCTGATCGTTGAGGACGAAGCCCAGCTGGCACGCGCCATGCAGATCAACCTGCAGGCCCACGGCTATCGGGCAGTGACAGTGGGCAAGGGCCGCGACGCCTTAAAGGCGGCCGCGACGCAGCCTGTGGACATTGTGGTCCTTGACCTCGGGCTGCCTGACATGGACGGCGTGGACGTCATCCGCGGACTCCGTGGCTGGAGCACCATGCCCATCATCGTCCTGTCGGCCCGCCATGCCTCCGAGGACAAAGTGGAAGCCCTCGACGCCGGTGCGGACGACTATGTGACCAAGCCCTTCGGCCTGGACGAGCTGCTCGCCAGGCTGCGGGCGGCCTCCCGCAGGGCAGAGCCGAGGAACGAATCTCCCACGGTTGCCACCGCCGGTTTCGTGATGGACCTCGCCGCCAAGAGGGTGGTCAAGGGCGGCAAGGAGGTGAGGCTCACCCCCACAGAATGGAGCATCCTGGAGATCCTGGTACGAAATCCGGGCCGGCTCGTGACGCAGCAGCAGCTCCTTACGCAGGTCTGGGGGCAGGCCTATGCCAAGGAAACGCAGTACCTGAGGGTTTACGTCGCCCAGCTGCGGCGGAAGCTTGAGGAAGATCCTTCGGTTCCACGGCACCTGCATACAGAAGCCGGAATGGGCTACCGCTTCGATCCCTGAGCAGCGGCAAATAGCGGATTTTGCCTTCGACCCGGGCCCTGGCGTCCGTAGACTGTTGCCATGGATACCGCAAAAGTGATCGCAGTCTGCCGCGTCCACCAGCTCCTGGAAGATGACCAGGGCCGTGTGGGCGTGACTGCCATCGACAAACGCCCCGTAGAAGGTCCTGTCAAGGTACACAAACTGGGGCTCCACGGAGACGTGCAGGCAAACCGGGTCCATCACGGCGGCGAAGACCAGGCGCTCTACGCCTACTCACAGGCGGATGCGGACTACTGGCAGGAGCAGCTGCAACGGGAGCTCCCTCCCGGGATCTTCGGTGAGAACCTGCGCGTCAGTGGCATCGACGCCACAGGCGCCGTCATCGGAGAACGCTGGAAGATCGGCCTGGACGTGGAGGTGGAAGTTACTTCGCCCAGGGTTCCTTGCGACACCTTCCAGCGGCGCATGGGCGAGCCGCAGTGGATCAGGAGGTTCACCGAGGCCGGGAGGGTCGGTACCTACCTGCGGGTGGTTAAGACCGGGACCATCGAGGCAGGCGACCACATTCACCGCCTCTTCGTTCCCCGGCACGGAATCACTGTGGGCAAATGGTTCAGCGATCCCACTCCCGAAGACGTGCAGACCCTGCTCGACGCCGAGGCCGACGGTGAGATCCGCCTGCAGCCCGAGTACCGCGAAGAATTCGAGAAGGTGATGCGGCGCTTCGGGGCAACAATCTAGCTCGGGCGCCACTCCAAGGGCCCCGGCCGTGTGCAGGCCCCCCAAACGGGACCTGTGTGCGCAAGGTCACCGCCGTCGTCGACCCTCTGGTCAAGGGCACGTTGATCCGTGCCCTACAATGGATATATCCCCCACTCCGGAAATCCCTTTTTCCTGCCCAATTTTTGAGGCAGGACTGGCAAGTGTTGGGGCCCGCAACTGTGCGCGGGCATTTTCATAGGGAGAGCCGGCTGAAGAAAACGCTGTACAGACTGCTGGGATAGCAGCCAAGAGATGCAGCGCGAAGTCCTGCCGTGGGATTGCGACAGCGCCGGACTTCTTGCAAGCAACCAGGCATTATGCCGGGTCAGCTGCAACCTGTACTGCGGTTCAGCCCGCCTCGGCTGTTCCGCCTGGCCCCCCATGGATGAGGAATCTTCCCTAATGCCCGAAAACCTGAACGAAACCAACGAGATGCCGGCCGACGAGACCGTCGAGACGCCCGCTGCTGAGCAGGCTGCCGCTGCCGACGTTGTAGACGCAGCAGACGCTGCACCGGCTCCCGTTGCAGACGCTCCCGCCACGGATTCCGAGGACGAAGACGGCGTTCGCTTCACCGACCTCGGCCTCGACGCACGCGTCCTCGCAGCCCTGCAGGACGTCGGCTACGAGAAGCCGTCTCCCATCCAGGCAGCCACCATCCCGCTGCTGCTGGAAGGCCGCGACGTCGTCGGCCTCGCCCAGACCGGTACCGGCAAGACCGCCGCTTTTGCGGTCCCCGCGCTGTCCCGCCTGGCTGAGCTCCACGACCTCAATGGCCCGTCCCGCAAGACCCAGGCCCTCGTGCTCGCCCCCACCCGTGAGCTGGCGCTCCAGGTCGCCGAGGCCTTCACCTCGTACGCCAAGCACATGGAGGACTTCACCGTCCTCCCCGTCTACGGCGGCTCCGCCTATGGTCCCCAGCTGGCTGGCCTTCGCCGCGGCGCCCAGGTCGTCGTCGGTACCCCGGGCCGCGTGATCGACCACATTGCCAAGGGTTCCCTGGACCTGTCCGAGCTTCAGTACCTGGTGCTTGACGAAGCCGACGAGATGCTTCGCATGGGCTTCGCCGAGGACGTTGAGCAGATTTTCCAGCAGACGCCGGAGGACCGCCAGGTTGCGCTGTTCTCCGCCACCATGCCGAGCCAGATCCGCCGGATGTCCAAGCAGTACCTGAACGATCCCGCCGAGATTTCGGTCAAGTCCAAGACCTCCACGGGCACCAACATCCGCCAGCGCTACCTGCAGGTCATGGGCCCGCACAAGCTGGACGCGATGACCCGCATCCTTGAAGTTGAAGAGTTCGACGGCGTCATCGCCTTTGTGCGCACCAAGATGGCTACCGAGGACCTCGCGGACAAGCTGAAGTCGCGTGGCTTCCAGGCTGCCGCCATCAACGGCGACATCCCGCAGCAGCAGCGTGAGCGCACCGTGGAGGCGTTGAAGGAAGGCCGCATCGACGTCCTGGTCGCCACCGACGTCGCCGCCCGCGGCCTCGACGTCGAACGCATCAGCCACGTGGTCAACTACGACATCCCCCACGACACCGAGTCCTATGTGCACCGGATCGGCCGCACAGGCCGTGCCGGCCGCGCCGGCGATGCCATCCTGTTCATGACCCCGCGCGAGAAGTACCTGCTGCGCGCCATCGAAAAGGCCACCCGCCAGCCTGTCGAGCAGATGCACCTGCCGACGGCGGAGACGGTCAACTCGCTGCGCCTGGGCAAGTTCGCCGAGCGCATCACGGAGACGCTCGAGTCCGAGGACGTTTCGCTGTTCCGCGACCTGATCGCTTCCTACGAGGAAGAGCACAAGGTTCCGGCTGCCGAAATCGCCGCTGCCCTGGCAGTCATGGCACAGGGCGGCCAGCCGCTGCTGGTCAAGGACCTGCCCGCCGCGCCCGAGTTCCAGAAGCGCGAACGCTCTAAGGACGGCTTCGGCTCACGCGGCCCAACCCGCGCGCTGACCGAAGGCAACGCAACCTACCGGATCGCCGTCGGACGCCGCAACCGCGTTATGCCCGGCTCCATCGTGGGAGCGATCGCCAACGAGGGTGGCCTGTCCTCCAGCCAGATCGGCGGCATTGACATCCGTTCGGACCACACCCTCGTGGAGCTTCCGGCGGACCTGAGCCAGGACCAGCTGCGTGCCCTGTCCCGCACGCGGATCGGTGGCGAACTGATCCACCTCGAGCTGGACTCCGGCCGCAAGCCCAACCGCGAAGGCGGCCGCGGCGGCTACGGTGACCGCGAAGGCGGTCGCGGCAACTTCAAGGGCAACGGCGGCTTCAAGAAGGAGTTCCGTCGCAACGACGGCGAGCGCTCTTCGGCAGATCGCGGCGGACGCTCCTACAGCGACCGTTCCGAGCGCAGCTTCAGCGAGCGCCCTGAACGTGGCAGCTTCGGCGACCGCGGCCAGGCCGGCGATTCGCGTTTCGGCGGCCACGGCAACGGGGCCCGCAAGCCGCGCCACGGCAGCGAAGGCGGCCACCGCGACTTCAACCGCAAGGGTAAGTGGTAAGCGCGGTCTTGACTGACCTTTGGCTATGGGCCGGCTTTCGAGCCGGTCCATAGCCATTTAAGGTGCATGACAAATGTCACAGGGTCGGAAAGACTTGGCTCATGGGATTCCTCGATGACGTGAAGAAGAACCTTGGCTTGGGCGGCAGGCGAACTCATGACCCTGCGGAGGACAAGATCGCCGAGGAAGGGGGCGCACCGGTGGTCGGTGTTCGTGCCTCGGCCGAGGAGGAAAAGGCAGAACAAGAGACCGCAGAAGCCTCCGCGGAAGCGCAGCGCGCGGAAGCCGGGCAGGCCGCCGCTGTCCAGCAGGAGGCGGGTGCAGAGGCTGCACGACGGGCAGCGGCCGAGCAGGCAGCAGAAGCCCAGGAAGCAGCCACCGAGGCGGGCAGCGAGGAGGCCACCGAGGAGCCTTGATTTCGAGCGTTTTTGGTCTCTTTTAAGGGGGCAAAAAAGGCTGCTGTGCAACTGTTGCGGCGTCCCCTTTCAGGCGCGATTACCGATTTGTTGATGGTGAAATCTTCCGGTAGAGTATTTACTCGTTGCCCCCCTAGCTCAGTGGTAGAGCGCGTTCTTGGTAAGAACGAGGTCACCGGATCGATTCCGGTGGGGGGCTCTGAATGGGAGCCTGTGTCAAGGCGGTTTTGACCGGCTTGACACGGGTTTTTTCCCATTCGTGGCGGTGTAGCTCAGTTGGTTAGAGCGCACGACTCATAATCGTGAGGTCGGGAGATCGAGCCTCCCCACCGCTACCATTCCAAATCCCGCAGGCGCCCAGCCTGCGGGATTTTTTGTCCCCACCCCGACTAGTACGAAATTGTTGTCGGGAACAGCGGTTTTAAGGTCAACAAAGTGCGAGTCAGTCGCGACGGTTTGGGACAGAATGGGCCAATGACACGCATCGCAATCATCGGTGGCCATGGCAAAGTGGCATTGCAACTGTCCAAAGTCCTCGTGGAAGAGGGGCACGAGGTCACCTCGTTCTTCCGCAACCCGGACCACACGGACGACGTCGTGGAAACGGGCGCCACGCCGTCGGTGCTGGACGTTGAAGACACGACGACGGCGGACCTCGCCGCCGTCATGCAGGGGCATGACGCCGTGGTGTGGTCGGCTGGTGCCGGCGGAGGCAATCCCCGGCGGACGTACGCGGTAGACCGGGACGCAGCCATTCGCTCCATGGATGCGGCAGCGGAGGCAGGTGTCACACGCTATGTGATGGTTTCCTACATCGGCTCCCGCCCGGACCATGGCATTCCCGTGGACAGCGGCTTCTATCCATACGCGGACGCGAAGGCTACTGCCGATGAATACCTTCGCTCCACGACCCTGGCCTGGACCATCCTGGGCCCTGGGAACCTGACCAGTGGCCCGGGTACTGGGCTCATCGACGTCGACCCCGCCGATGCCTCCACCGGGGCTGAGACATCCCGCGCCAACGTGGCGCTTGTTGCGGCAGCCGTGCTGGACCTGCCGGAAACGGCCGGCCGCACCATCAGGTTTCGGGATGGAACTATGCCCATAGCCGCAGCGTTGGAGACCGCAGGCTAGGCAATCGCCCAGCGGCGAGACGGCCACTCGTGCGGCAGTGGCTGTGTACTCCGCCGCGTGTTCCGTAATGGAATCCAGCAGGACCGACGCCGAATCTGCCACGGCGCCGCCAATCACCACGAGCTCCGGGCCATTTCGCCGGCTCCACCACCTTGCCATGCAGCAGCCGGCCGTCCCCAAGGACGCCCGAACCGAACCGTTCACTGGACAGGATGACCACCAGATCATCGATTCCGGTCACGTCGACGCGCTCTGGTAGTCGCCCATCGCGCGGGTGCTCGCAATAGCTGCGGTGTAGCAGCCGTAACTTCCAACATCGCTATTGACCTCGTGTGGCGTTCACCACATAATACTTGAGGAACTAAATTTAGACTCTAAATATAAACCTAAAATCTAGCCTCAATTGACTTTGATGCCTTGGGTCTACCCGCCCACAATTTGCAAAGGAGCAATGTTGATCTCCACCCCATCCAGAAACTTGCGCCCCGGACGGCTGCAGCCCCCGGCCCTGGACGCATTGGGACAGCGTTCGCTTAATCGGCGTTCGCTCTTCAAGGCCGCGGGCGCAGTGGGCGCAGCTGCGCTGATCCCGCTTACCGCTTGCTCGTCGCCTGCCTCGGCAACCGGCGTAACCACCATCCGCTTCATGCAGAACAAGCCGGAAGTTATTGGCTACTTCAACCAGGTCATCAAGGATTTCGAGGCGCTGAATCCGGACATCCACGTGGTGCAGGACTCGAACGAAGGCAACTTCGTCCCCTCGCTGGTCCGTAACGATCCGCCTGACGTCATGACCCGCGGCTATGCCCAGGCCACCGCCGACTTCACACGGAAGGGAATCTTCGCCGATCTCTCGGGGCTGCCTGCCGCTTCCACCATCGATCCCAAGGTCCAGGGACTCGTGAATTCCTGGGGCCAATACAACGGAAACGAGACCAGCGCCCTGCCGTTTTCCCTGGCCGCTGCCGGAGTGATCTACAACCGGGATCTCTTCGCCGCGCACGGTGTCCAGGTTCCAACTACCTGGAACGAGTTCGTCGCAGCCTGCAACACGTTCAAGGCGGCCGGCATCGCTCCCATCTACGGAACGTACAAGGATCACTGGACCATCCAGCAGGGTGCCTTCGACTACGTCGCCGGCGGCACCCTGGACGTCCAGGGGTTCTTTACGGCCATCAACGCCAAGGGCGCGGACATTAGCTCGGCGTCACGGGAATCGTTTACCAGCAACTTCGGGGCTGTACTGCCCAAGATCCTGGAAGTAGCCGGCTTCGCCCAGCCCGGCGCCGCCAGCAAGAACTACGCCGACGGAAATGCGGCTTTCGGCAAAGGCCAGGCAGCCATGTACCTGCAGGGTCCGTGGGCGCTGTCTGAGCTGGTCAAGGCCAACAAGGACATCCGGCTTGGCATGTTCCCGCTGCCTGTGAGCAACAACCCCGAGGACGCCAAAGTGCGCGTCAACGTTGATATGGCGCTGCTGATCGCCCGCAACACGCCGCGCATGGAGGCCGCCCAGCGGTTCGTCAGCTACCTGCTGCAGCCCGCCGTCGTCAACGCCTTCAACGAGAAGAATGCCGCATTCTCCACGCTCAAGGACGCCGCGGTCACGAGCAATCCGCAGATCACCGGGCTCGCCCCGTTCGTCAAGGAAGGCCGCTACTACCAGGGCGCCGGAACGTATTTCCCGCCGGCGGTGCCGGTGGGCAACTACCTGCAGGCGTTCGTCTATGGCAAGGACGGCAACAAGTTCCTCGCCGACCTCGACGCCGAATGGCGCCGCGTAGCCGAACGCACCGCAATCTGACCGCCACCCGTTGAAAACTGGAGCAAAGATGACTACAACATCACGCGTGGCGCTGCAGAACGCAGACCTTCCCGCAAAGATTTCCACCAGCCCTCAAACCCCCGGCGCCCCTCGCCGTTCCGCCGGGAAAATCGATCCCACCTACTACTGGATGATCGTCCCCGTCCTGGCACTCTTCGCCTTCTTCATCACCCTGCCCGCGTTGGTCGGCTTCTTCTTCAGCCTGACCAACTACGCCGGCTACGGAGACTGGAAGTTCGTCGGCATTGCCAACTACGTCAACATCTTCAAGGACCCGGCTGTCCTGCAGTCGTACGTCTTTACGTTCCTCTTCGCGCTGACCACCACCGTGGTAGTTAACGTGGTGGCCCTTGCCATCGCCCTTGGACTGAACGCCCGGATCAAGTGGCGCACAGGTATCCGCACCGTCTTCTTCATTCCCATGGTGCTGTCCGGGCTCATCGTGTCGTTCGTCTTCAATTACCTGTTCTCCAACACCCTGCCGGTCCTCGCCGAACGCTTCGGCATCACCCCCCTGACGTCCAGCATCCTCGCCAATGAGAACTGGGCCTGGCTCGCCATTGTCCTGGTGACTGTCTGGCAGGCGGCGCCCGGTGCCACCATCATCTACCTCGCAGGCCTTCAAAGCGTCCCTTCCGAGGTCTACGAAGCGGCGGGCATGGACGGCGCCGGGACCTGGCGCCAGTTCCGCAGCCTGACGCTGCCGCTCATCATGGGCTACCTCGTGATCAACGTGATCCTCGGCTTCAAAGGCTTCCTGGGCACTTACGAGATCATCGTTGGACTTACCGGCGGCGGTCCCGGAATGGTCACCCAATCCGTTGCCATGCGCATCTTCTCCGGCTTCACCGGAGGCGACTATGCCTACCAGATGGCCAACGCCGTCATCTACTTCGTGATCACTCTGCTCATCTCCGTCATCCAGTTGCGCCTCATCCAGCGCCGGGGGGTTTCACTCTAATGACTGCCTCAATCACAGCCCGCCTCACCCAAAACAGCCGTTCCCGGCAGGAAAAGCCGAAGGTCCGACGCACTCCACGGGAGGGATTCAAAGTCAGCTGGGGCCTCACGGCGCTGATGCTCGTGGCCTCCCTGACCATCATCGTTCCCCTGTACTTCACGGTTGCCATGGCCCTGAAGTCACCGGAACAGCTTGGCACCGGAACAGGGCTTGAGTGGCCCAACCCGCTGCACTGGGAAAACTTCGCTGAAGCCTACGTAGCCACCAACTTCCCCAGATCGTTCCTGTCTACGGCGCTGGTTACCGTTTTCAGCGTGCTGGGATCCCTCGCCACCAGTTCCCTCGCCGCGTATGCCATAGTGCGGAACTGGAACCGGAGGTTCTTCCGCGGATCCTTCGTTTATCTCCTGTCCGCCATGTTCATTCCGTTCCCCGTCATCATCCTGCCGCTGATCAAGCAAACCGCGATCCTGGGACTGGACAACCCGGCCGGCGTCGTCTTCCTGCACGTCTTGGGCGGCATTTCCTTCAATACGCTGCTCTATATTGCCTTCGTGCGGGCCATTCCCGCCGAACTCGAGGAATCGGCGCGCATGGACGGCGCCACCACGTGGCAAGTGTTCCGCAAGATCGTCCTGCCGCTCCTGGCACCGATGAACGCCACCGTGGGGATCTTCGCGTTCCTCGGCTCCTGGAACGACTTCCTACTGCCGCAGATGATGATCGCCGATCCGTCCCTGCAGACGCTGCCCGTGGTCCAGATGCTCTTCCAGGGCGAATTCAACACCGACTACAGCCTGGCGTTCGCGTCCTACCTCATGGCCATGGCCCCGACCCTCGTGGTCTACGTCCTCGCCCAGCGCTGGGTGCTCTCCGGCGTCATGCGTGGGGCTGTTAAGTAACCCTCTGTTCCCGAACACAACCAACCACAACAGGAAAAGGAAATATCTTGTCCACCACCGCCACCCTGGCAACCCTGTCTGATTCCGACCACATGGCCGATCCCAACTGGTGGCGTCAAGCAGCTGTTTACCAGATCTACCCCCGCAGCTTCTACGACTCCAACGGCGACGGCCTGGGCGACATTAAGGGCATCACTGCGAAGGTCCCCTACCTGAAGGCCCTGGGGATCGACGCCGTCTGGCTTAGCCCGTTCTACCCGTCAGCGCTCGCTGATGGCGGCTACGACGTCGACGACTACCGAAACGTGGACCCCAAGCTGGGGACCCTGGCCGACTTCGACGAGATGGCCGCCGCGCTGCACGAGGCGGGAATCAAGCTGATCGCGGACATCGTTCCGAACCACTCCTCCAACCGGCACGAATGGTTCAAGGAGGCATTGGCTTCGCCGAAGGGCTCGGCTGCCCGCGACCGCTACATTTTCCGGGACGGGCTGGGCGAAAACGGCGAGCTGCCCCCGGCCGACTGGGACTCCGTGTTCGGCGGCCCCGCCTGGGAGCGCATCACCGAGCCGGACGGCACGCCAGGCCAGTGGTACATGCACATCTTCGCCAAGGAGCAGCCGGACTTCAACTGGTCCAACCGTGAGGTCCGCGACGACTTCCTGAAGACCTTGCGCTTCTGGTCGGACCGGGGAGTCGACGGTTTCAGGATCGATGTCGCCCATGCCCTGACCAAGGACCTCGCTGAGCCGCTGCTGTCCAAGGCCCAGCTTCCCCGGGAGGGCGAGAATGCCATGGGCGCGCACCCGTACTGGGACCGGGACGAGGTGCACGAGATCTACGCCGAATGGCGCCAGCTGTTCAACGAATACAACCCGCCGCGCACCGCCGTCGCGGAGGCGTGGGTGCACGCCGAGCGTCGCGCCCGCTATGCGAGCCCTGAAGGACTCGGCCAGGCGTTCAACTTCGACCTCCTGCAGGCCGACTTCGACGCCACGCAGTTCCGGTCGGTCATCACCAAGAACCTCGCCGAGGCGAAAGCTTCCGGCGCGTCCTCCACCTGGGTCTTCTCCAACCACGACGTCGTCCGCCATGCCACCCGCTATGGCCTGCCCCAGGGCGGTCGCAAGGACGGAGACGGCAAGGACGGAGACGGCAAGGACAGGGGCCAGGACGGCAAGGACTGGCTGCTGGCCGGCGGACCGAAGGATGAGCTCGACGCCGAACTAGGGCTGCGTCGTGCCCGCGCCGCGTCGCTCCTGATGTTCGCGCTGCCGGGCTCGGCCTATCTGTACCAGGGTGAGGAACTGGGACTGCAGGAGGTTGCCGAGATTCCAGATGTCGATCGCCAGGACCCTGCCTTCTTCCGCAATGCCGGCGTCGAGGTGGGCCGTGATGGCTGCCGCGTGCCTCTGCCCTGGTCCCCGGAGGGTTCGTCCTTTGGCTTCGGCGATGGGGAGCCACACCTGCCGCAGCCGGAGTGGTTCGCAAACTTCGCCGTCGAGGTGCAGGAGGGTGCCGATGATTCCACCCTCGAGTTCTACCGGAAGGCCCTGGAGCTCCGTGGTCGGCTGCAAGCTGCCGAGGAACTGCTGTGGCACGCCAACGCCAGCGCCGAGGTGCTTCACTTCAGTCGTCCGGGCGGCTGGCACTCGGTGACCAACTTCGGTACGGAGCCCGTGGAGCTTCCGGAAGGCACCGTCGTCGTCAGCAGCGGACCGCTCGACGGCGGCAAGCTGCCCTCCGACACAACGGCATGGCTCCTGACCGATAACTAGCCCCCATTACCCCCTGGCTCGCAGTTGTTTGTCGCCATGAACCCAAGAGCTTGGCGACAACAACTGCCAGCTACCTGGGCAACGGTCCTAGTCACAACAGCTTTTGTTCGTATTGATCCTCACAACGGAGCGATTTTCTTAGCTTTGGTGCGGGCAGGGCGGATACGGTAGAAGCATGACGTCTAGCATCACCGCCGAGTCCATTCGCTCGAGCCGAAAGATCCCCGCAGAAATCGCCCGCTCCTGGCTCCTCGTGAACGCCATGAAGACGGAACTTTTCGACCAGTCGGCAGTGTCGCGTGCGGACGCCATCATCCTGGACATCGAGGACGCCGTCGACCCCTCCCAGAAGGATGCCGCCCGCGAGAACGTCGTCAACTGGCTGGCCGCCGGCGGCCAGGCCTGGGTCCGCATCAACGACGCCATCAGCCCGTTCTGGGCTGATGACCTCGCTGGCCTGCGCGGAACTCCCGGCCTGCTGGGCATCATGCTTGCCAAGACCGAGTCGGCGGACCAGGTCACCGAGAGCTTTCACCGCATGGATGGCAAGACTCCCGTCATTCCGCTGGTGGAGTCCGCGCTGGGTATCGAAGAGGCCAACCACATCGCCCGCGCCCAGGGCGCCTTCCGCCTGGCTTTCGGCTCGGGAGACTTCCGGCGCGATACCGGCATGGCCAACACTCAGGAGGCCATGGCCTACCCACGCGCCAAGCTGGTCGTCGCCAGCCGCGTCGGCAACCTGCCCGGTCCCATTGACGGGCCCACCGTCGGCACCAACCACCCGATCCTGCGTGAGCAGACCGGCGTGACCGTCATGATGGGCATGACCGGGAAGCTGTGCCTGGCCATCGACCAGACAACAGTGATTAACGAAGTCATCAGCCCCACGCCGTCGGATGTTGCCTGGGCCACGGACTTCATGAGCGACTTCGAGGCCAATGGCCGCGTTATTCGCGACGGATCGGACCTGCCCCGCCTTGGCCGTGCCGAGAAGATCATGAAGCTCGCAGTGGCCTTCGGGGTCCAGCCGGCACTCTAAGGACTGGGCACAGTAGCGTGCTGGTCCACGGAGTCGCCTGGAACGGTGCGGCGTCCGACGGCGGGACTCCCGTCCTGCGGGTGGAGCCGGAACCCGGCACCTTCCTTGAGCAGGAGGTCGGAGCCGGGACCTTCCTCGGCCTGAAAGTGCAGGACGGGCTGTGGTGCCTTGGGCACACCAAGGTGCAGGGCCCTGGGCAGCGCACGCATGTAACCTGCCCTGCGCGGGCGACAGCAGAACGAGGCAGGCAGTGCGGCGCATGCTTCGCCCGGGACGATTCCCGCCTCATGCACGACTTCCATCGCGGGGGAGCGGTCCCGAAAGGCCTGCGTGCCTACCTGATGCAGCCGCACTGGCTGTACGTTGCTACCTTCGCCGGCGGAGCCACCAAGATCGGCACCGCCTCCGCTCACCGAAAGTGGAACAGGCTGGCCGAACAGGGCGCCGTGCAAGCGAGCTATGTGGCACACGCCGACGACGGCCGGGTGGTGCGCGTCCTGGAAGACCTGGTGACCCGGGAACTCGGGCTCGTGCAGCAGGTCCGCGGCGCGTCGAAGGCAGCGGCCCTGCTGGAGCCCAGGACCGGCGTCGAACTGGCCGCGCATAACCAGAGCCATGCCGCAAAGGTCCGCGCGCTGCTGGAGGGAGTGGCGCTTGACGGCTTTGAGGTGGTCGAAGAACCTTGGGAGCGGCCGGCGCTGGCTGAGGACCTGTGCGCTTCCGGGCCGGAGGAGTTGCCGGCTTTCCGCCACCTGTACCCTGCGGGGTTCGACGGCGGGACTCACGGTCTTGAACTGCATGCCCTCTGCGGGAGCACCGCCCTGGCCACCTTGCCGGGCAGCGAGGGTGCCTTCGTCGCCGATCTTGGCTCGCTGAAGGGGCGTCGGGTGGAATTCGGGGACTATCGGACGGACGTTCCTGCCCTCCAGGATGCTCTGTTCTAGCAATACTGCCGGCCGCCATGGTTCCCGGCCCACGTAGACTTGGCTGGTGCTGAACGAATTTTGGGCAACTGCATCAACCACCTACAAAACCCTGGTCCTTAGTGCCATGGGGCTCATCGCCGTCGGGATCATCCTCAACATCGTGGGCAACACCTCGCAGAACCAGGGGCTGGCCCTCGCCTCGCTTCCGGTGATCGGGCTCGGGTTGGCCCTGCACGTCACGGGCATCGTCGTGCGCGGGCAGCAGATCCGGAAGGGCCTGAAGAAATAGGCAGCGTTCGTCATATCGGGCCTTCCACCGTGGGTACCCCGGCCAGCCCCGATAGGGTTGGTCCATGAGTATTAATCCGGACCTGCAGGGCCGCAGTTACCCTGCCGTAGAGGTGTACGACGTCGGACGTGAAAAAATCCGTGAGTTCGCCAAGGCGGTCAAGGCGAGCCATCCCGCCCATTTCGACGTTGAAGCCGCCAAGGCCCTTGGCTACAGCGACCTCGTCGGCCCGCCGACCTTCGCCATCATTGTCGCTCAGCGTGCCGACGCCCAGCTGATTGAAGACCCGGATTCCGGCATCGACTTCAGCCGTGTTGTCCATGCCGACCAGCGCTTCACCCACCACCGGCCCATCGTCGCGGGAGACCAGCTCATCGCGGAACTGCACGTCGACGGTGTCCGGGCCATGGGCGGCGGCGCCATGATCACCACCCGCGCGGAAATCTCCGCCGTGCTTGGCGACAACCAGCGCGAGAAAGTCGCCACCACAACGTCATCCATCCTCGTCCGTGGAGAGGGACAGTAACTATGAGCCCCACCATTGCAGAGCTCGAAGTCGGGCAGGAAATCGCCAGCCGCAGCATCGCCGTGACCCGGCAGGACCTGGTCAGGTACGCCGGAGCGTCCGGCGACTTCAACCCGATCCACTGGAATGAGGCCTTCGCCACCAGCGTCGAGCTTCCCGGCGTCATCGCGCACGGCATGTTCACCATGGGCTCCGCCGTGCAGCTCGTGACGGACTGGGCAGGCGACCCCGCCGCCGTCGTCGACTACCAGACCCGCTTCACCAAGCCAGTGGTAGTTGCGGACACCACCGGAACCGCTGGGGCCGGGGCCGTCATCGATGTCACAGGCGTGGTGGGAGCGCTCGACGCCGACGCCGGCACCGCCCGCATCGATCTCACGGTTGTTGCCGCAGGCCAGAAGGTACTGATGAAGTGCCAGGCGGTCGTGAAGCTCTCTTGAAACTGCGTTCCACGATTACCGCAGGCGCCACCGAAGCTGAGACAGTCCGGTGGCGCTTTTCTGTGCTGGCAGCCTACGCAGCCAGCGGCCTGTCCGCGGCATCATGGGTCTCCCGCCTGCCCGCTATCCGCAACAGCCTGGACCTTACACCCGGTACCGTAGGGCTGCTCCTGGTCTGCCTGACGGCGGCCTCCTTCAGCGCGGTGTCCGTGTCGGGCCTGGTGGTCCTGCGGCTCGGGTCGGCGCGAACCGCCAGGATCGCCGGGATGCTCGTCGGCAGCGGCCTGGTCTGCCTGGGCGTCGGGACCACGGTTCTCTCCAGCTTCGCCGTTGCCGCCGCCGGACTGGCCCTCATTGGCCTGGGCGCCGGCAGCTGGAATACGGCGCTGAACGTTGAAGGCGCCGCGCTGGAACGTGCCCTGGGGCGGCAGATCATGCCTCGACTGCACGGAGGCTTCAGCCTTGGAACCGTGGCAGGGGCTGGCCTGGGAGCAGGAGCGGCGGCCCTGCAACTGCCCGTTGCCTGGCATCTCGGGGCAGTGGGAGTTGTTGTCGCCAGCGTCGTGCTGTTCGCCAGCCTGTCCTTCCGAGCCGATACCAGCCCCGCTACTCGTCGCATGGTAGCTCCGCGGGGCATCGACACCTTCGACGACCCCTCGACCGGGCCGATTCCGATCGTCGCCGCTGTGGGCACCACCGACGCCACCGCCGTCGACAGCAAGCGCCTCATGGCCCGCGCCTGGCGCGAACCCCGGACCTTGCTGCTGGGACTGTTGGTGCTTGGCCTGGCACTGTCCGAAGGAGTGGCTGGCGATTGGGCTGCCCTGGCCCTCGCGGACGGCCACGGCCAGTCCGAGGCTGCAGGGGCGGCCGGTTACGGGATCTTCGTCACGTTCATGACAGTGGGCCGGCTGGTCGGGACTACCGTGCTGGACCGGTTCGGCCGAGTGGTCGTCATGCGCTGCTGTGCCGCGATCGCCTTCGCCGGGCTGGCTGTGTTTGTCCTTGCACCCTCCCCGGGGCTGGCCTTCGCCGGCCTGGGGCTGTGGGGCCTCGGAACGTCCCTGGGCTTTCCGGTAGGCATGTCAGCCGCGGCCGACGATCCTGTTCGTGCGGCAGCCCGCGTGTCCGTTGTATCGACCGTCGCGTACTGTGCATTCCTCGGCGGGCCTCCGCTGCTGGGCCTGCTGGCGGAGCACTTCGGGATCCTGCACTCACTGCTGGCTGTGCTCGTCTTCCAGGCCCTGAGCTTCGCCCTCGCCCCCGTCCTGCGAAGCCGGTCGGCGGAAACAGTGCGTCCCCAAACCCCGCTAGGCTGATGAGGTGACCCAGACGATGCTTTCCGAACTCACCACCGCCGCGGTAGGCGGCCCGGCCCGCCGCTACGCCGAGGCGCGCACCGAAGCTGAAATCATCGACGCCGTCAGGTCCGCCGACGCCGCATCGGAGAACCTCCTCATCATTGGGGGCGGCTCCAACCTCCTGGTGTCCGACGACGGCTACCCGGGCACCGTGCTGAAGATCGCCTCCGAAGGCTTCACCGTGTCCTCCGAGGACACGTGCGGAGGCGTGTCGGTAGTGGTGCAAGCCGGGCACAACTGGGACGCCCTGGTGGAGTACGCCGTCCTGCACGGCTGGTCCGGGCTGGAAGCCCTGTCAGGCATCCCGGGTGCCACCGGTGCGACGCCGGTGCAGAACGTCGGTGCCTACGGTGCCGACGTCTCGCAGACTATTGCTGCCGTACGTACCTGGGACCGCGAGCGCAACGCAGTGCAGACGTTCACCAATTCTGAGCTCAAGTTTGGTTATCGGGACTCCATCCTTAAGCAGACCACGGTGCACGGTTCTCCCCGCTATGTTGTCCTCACGGTGGAGTTCCAGCTGCCGTTGGGCCGTATGAGCGCGCCTATCCGGTACGCGGAGCTCGCCCGCGTCCTGGGCGTGGAGCCCGGCACGCGGGCCTACTCCAATGACGTCCGGCGCGAAGTCCTGAAGCTCCGTGCGTCAAAGGGGATGGTCCTTGACGCCGCCGACAGGGATACATTCTCCACGGGATCGTTCTTCACGAATCCCGTAGTGCCCGAAGCCGTTGCAGCCGAACTGCCTGACGGCGCCCCTCGATACCCTGCCGGCAGCGACGGTCTGGTGAAGCTGTCCGCGGCCTGGCTCATTGACCAGTCGGGCTTCGGCAAGGGCTACGGACTCGAGCCGGGAAGCGTCTCCGGCGGACGAGCATCCCTGTCCACAAAGCACACCCTGGCCATCACTAACCGTGGTGCCGCCTCTGCACAGGACATGGTGGCTATCGCGCGCGAAGTGCGCGGCGGCGTCGTCGAACACTTCGGAATTGAGCTGCACGCAGAGCCGCTTCTGATCGGTTTGGCGCTCTAGGTCCTGCCGTTGTTCGTCAAGTACCGCCCTTGTGCCTCAGGTCCGCCCTATTCCTCTGAGCTGCGCCGCTTCGGCGGCGCTGCCTTGTGCAGCAGCAGGAAGGTCAGCCCGCAGCTGGCGCCACCCAGAAGGAAGATCTGGCTGAACGCCGAGCTCTGCGCCGACGGGCCGCCGGGCTGCAGCAGGCCTGCCAATGAGAAGCCGACAACGGCCAAAAGCATTGCCACTGAGGCCAGGAGGAAACTCCCGACGTGCGTCCCCGTGGTGGAGTAGTAGGGTGCCGACCCTTCATCGTCCTTCCGCTCCTCGACGGGTTTTGCTGGAGGCTGGCAAACGGCCGCAAGGCTGAGCAACAGGCCGGCGGCGATCGTGGCTGCCAGCGAGGTTGCCTGCACCAGCTGCATTCCAGCGGACAGCCGGACGCCGCTCGCGACTGCCACCGCGAGTCCGGCGCCGACGCCCACCGCTGCACATAGCCAGCCGGCCGTTGCCAGCCTTCGGCTCAGGGGGCGCAGCCGAGGACCGAGTTCACCAAACAACATGCGTCCAGCCTAGGGAGTTCGGCTGGACAGCCGCTGGGAGGAGGGTGTTGATGTTCCCCGAGGCGCTGTGCTGATCCTAGGATGAGGCATGGCCCAATCTTCGAAGCAGCTCACCCGGAAAGTCATGGGCCGGCTGCGGCTGGCCAGCCAGGGCCTCCTGGGACCAGGGTTCGGAAGCGTTCCGGAGGCCGTCCGCTGGATGACGGCCATGCAGGCGCAGGACTTGCAGTCCGCCCTGTGGGCGGTGGGGCAGCGGGTGCCGGGTATCGTGGCGTCCGACGTCCGGTCAGCGCTCGACGGCGGCACGATAGTACGCTCGTGGCCTATGCGGGGTACCTTGCATCTGCTGGCCCCCGAGGACCTGAAGTGGATCCTCGGCATTACCACCGAGCGTATGGTCAAATCCGCAGCAACCCGGCACCGCGAGCTGGGCATCACGGCAGAGGACGTCGAGGAGTGCCGGAGAATTGCCGAAAAACTCACAGCCGACGGGCAGGGAGCGACGCGGGATCGGCTATTTGAAGCCTTCGAAGCCGGCGGGCAGGTTACCAAGGCCCAGCGCGGAATCCACCTCCTGTGGGTCCTCTGCCAACATGCCTGGCTGGTCCAGGGCCCCATGGCAGGAACCAGCGGCAAACTAGCAGGCCAGCAACTGTTCATGCCCTTCGACGCATGGATTCCCGAGTCCCGGGCAGTGGGCCGCGAGGAGGGAATCGCCGAACTCCTGCTGCGCTACCTTCGCAGCCACGGTCCTGCCACTGAACGGGACTTTTCCTGGTGGAGCCAGATGCCGATCACTGAAGTGCGTGCAGCCCTGGAATCCATCAGGGGCCAGCTTGCCCACGTTGAATTCGACGGCGTCTCCTATTGGCTTTCACCGGAAACAGCCGCCCTGTTGGATGGCGTCCTGCCGGGGCAGCGCACTCTCCTTGCCCTGCCCGGCTTCGATGAATTCCTGCTCGGGTATACGGATCGGAGCCTGGTCCTCCCGCCGCAGCATGCGCAGAAGGTCGTACCGGGCGGGAATGGCGTGTTCAAGCGAACGATCGTTTCCGGCGGGGAAGTGGTAGGCACCTGGGCACGGTCCGGTACGGGGAAGAACGGCGATGTGGTTCCAGAACCCTTCGACGGAGTCGACCTGAGTGCTGCAGCCCAGCGATCCTTCGAACTCCAGGCCGAAAAGTACCTCAAGTTCATGGCTGGTTGACGCGCAACGCACTGAAGCCGCCGGCCGCCGTCGTACTGAACAGCAGTTAACGAAGCAGGCCCGCCGTCCTTCCCTGGACAATCCTGGGAAACGACGGCGGGCCGCGGTGGAGCTTGCGGGGCCTAGAGGGTCCCGGTGGCGATCTTCAGCATGCGCCGCAGCGGTTCGGCCGCGCCCCAAAGGAGCTGGTCGCCAACGGTGAAGGCGCTGATGTACTCCGGGCCCATTTCGAGCTTGCGGATGCGGCCTACCGGAATGTCCAGGGTGCCGGAGGCCGCCACCGGAGTGAGGTCATTCATGGAGGCTTCCTTGGTGTTGGGCACAACCTTGGCCCACTCGTTGTCCTCCTCCAGGAGCTTTTCGATCTCGGTGACGGACAGGTCCTCGCGCAGCTTCAGGGTTAAGGCCTGCGAGTGCGAACGCATGGCGCCGATGCGGATGCACAGCCCGTCCATGATCACGTGGTTCTCGGCTGAAGTACCGAGGATCTTGTTGGTCTCAACGCCGGCCTTCCACTCTTCCTTGGACTGGCCGTTGCCCAGGTCCGCATCGATCCAGGGGATGAGGGATCCGGCCAGGGGGACACCGAACTGTGTCGCGTCGATCTCCGTCCGCTGGTGGGCCAGCACCTTGCGGTCGATTTCGAGGATGGCCGACGCCGGGTCGTCCAGTTCCGTGCTGACCTCGGCATTGAGCGTGCCGAACTGGTTGAGAAGTTCGCGCATGTGACGGGCGCCGCCACCGGAAGCTGCCTGGTAGGTCATGGAGGTGCCCCACTCAACCAGGTTGTTCTTGAACAGGCCGCCGAGACCCATGAGCATGCATGACACGGTGCAGTTGCCGCCGACGAAGTCCTTGGTGCCGTTGACGAGGCCCTTGTCGATGACATCCCGGTTGATCGGGTCCAGAACGATGATCGAGTCGTCGTTCATGCGCAGCGTGGAGGCTGCGTCGATCCAGAGACCGTCCCAGCCACGGCTGCGCAGTTCGCCGTGGACCTGCTTGGTGTAGTCCCCGCCCTGTGCGGTGACAATAATGGGCAGCTTCGCCAGCGTCTCGATGTCGAACGCGTCTTCGAGCTTGCCTGCGCTGCCTTCTGCTGTTCCGGCAATTGACGGCGCGGCACCTCCCGCGCTCGAGGTGGAGAAGAATACCGGGTTGATGTTGGCGAAGTCGCCCTCTTCCTCCATGCGGTGCATGAGGACGGAGCCGACCATTCCACGCCAACCGACCAGTCCAACGGACGGATTAGCTGCTGTAGTCATTCATCCAGTCTAAGCTTTCGCACGCAGGGACCGCTGTCGGTTACGTCACCTGACGCTGGCCTGCCCGCCGTCAGCGCTTACTAGCGGTCAGTCTCCTCAAGCAGCGCGGACTTGCGGGCCCGCAAGGCGAAGAATGCGCCGAAGGCAAAAACCTGTGTCACGACAACCAGCACGATGACGCCGGCGATCTTGTTGCCGCCAAGAATCATGGTGAGGCCCACGATCGCCGACAACAGGGCGAACAGGGGCAGCAGCATGTAGCCCAGCACAAAGAGCGTCTCGGGTTTTTTCAGCAATGTCCTAGCCCTCCGACCGGCGCCACAGAGCGAAGCGGTACCTGGTGCCGTTGGCTGCGGTCAACCAGCCCTCCCGCGGATAGGACACGTCCTGCTTCCAGTGTTCGTCCAGATCCGGGGCATATGTATCACCGCCCGCTTCGGAATCGATCACAGTGATTACGGCGATGTCTGCGATGTCCATGGATTGCCTGAAAACCTCACCCCCACCAATGATCCATACCTTCTCGGAGCCGGGCGCGAATTGGGACTCAAGGAGCGCCTCGTCCAGGGACGAGACTACGATTGCGCCGTCGGCTGCCGAGGTCTCTCCCCAGCCCTTCTGGCGGGAGACAACAATGTTGGTGCGGCCAGGCAGCGGCCGGTAGGCGTCGGGCAAGGCCTGCCAGCTCTTCCGGCCCATAATCACGGGGTGGCCGGTGGTGAGCTTGCTGAAGTGCTTAAGGTCCTCCGGAAGGAGCCAGGGCATCTTGCCGGCGTTGCCGATCACGCCGCCGCTGGTCTGCGCCCAAACAACGCCGACGCCGGTCATGGAGGCCGCTACTTCCTCGGCGAAGGACAACTGGCTGCTCTCGGGGCTCTCTTGAGTGCTCATACTGCGATCGGCGCCTTAATCGTCGGGTGGTGGCGGTAGCCCACCACGTCGAAATCATCCAGGGTGTAGTCGAAAATCGAATCGGGCGTACGGGAAATTTTCAGCTGCGGGTAGTCATAAGGCTCCCGTGTGAGCTGTTCGGTGACCTGCTCTACGTGGTTGTCATAGATGTGCACATCGCCACCGGTCCACACGAACTCACCAGGCTCAAGGCCAAGCTGCTGGGCCACCATGCAGGTCAGCAGTGAATACGAGGCAATGTTGAACGGCACGCCCAGAAACATGTCCGCGGACCGCTGGTAGAGCTGGCAGGATAACTTCCTGTCAGCCACGTAGAACTGGAAGAAGGCGTGGCATGGCGGCAGCGCCATGTCCTTGATTTCGGAGACGTTCCACGCCGAGACAATGTGCCTGCGGGAATCCGGGTTGGAGCGGAGCCCTTGCATGAGCTCGGAGATCTGGTCGATGTGCCCGCCGTTCGGGGTTGGCCAGCTGCGCCATTGAACGCCGTACACGGGGCCAAGCTCGCCGTCGGCGTCCGCCCACTCATCCCAGATGGAAACACCCTGCTCCTGCATCCACTTCACATTGGATTCACCGCGCAGGAACCACAGGAGCTCCACCGCTACGGACTTGAAGTGGACCCGCTTGGTGGTAATGAGCGGGAATCCGGCGCCAAGGTCGAATCGCAACTGACGGCCGAAAACACTGCGCGTTCCGGTCCCCGTGCGGTCGGACTTGTGCGTGCCGTTGGCCATGACATCGCGAAGGAGGTCTTCGTACGGTGTTGGAATGCTCACGCCTCAAGCTTACTGGCAGCTCAGTCGTCGAACGGTTTGATTTGTTCCAATGCCACAATTCTGCGGCCATTCCCGCGCGAAACATGGCACACAAGGACTTCCCCGGGGGTGAGGTAGGGATCGGAGGTGGGAAGCAGGTCCCGCAGCCAAGGGCTCATGTGCTCGCCGAGCTGCTTGAGGACAGTGGGGAGTGCGGGTCTGTGAGTGCACAGTGCGATGGCCTGCTGTTTGTCGAACAACCCCTCTACCGTGGCGGCCGTTTTCTTCGGGCTGCGCTTGTGACTCTGCTCCGTGAGGCTCTCCGACAGCTTGACTTTGGCCCCGGACACCTTGGCGTAGGGCGCTATGGTGCTGACGCAGCGTTTCCAGGGACTTGTGACCAGCCGAAGCGGCTTCCAGACCTGCAGCAGGCCTTTGACTGCCTGGGCCTGTCGGACACCAGTCGCCGCCAGCGGACGGTCACCCTCCGCCTTGGTCCAGGAGGACCGCGGCTTGGCCTTCGCATGCCGCAGCAGCACGAGTGGATACGTGTCGAGTTCCCCGTTCGCGTGGGCCTTGGTGAGGAACTCCAGGGGGTCCGCATCGCTGGGATTGCTCAGGAAGTCCGCGGCACGTTCCGGCGTGCACCACATGACGCTGTCCACTTCCTTGCCGTCAGGAACCACTGGGGCACCGTTCACCTTGGCCGCCCAGTAATGGACAACTTTCAGCCCGGCCGGCACGTGGTAGTGGATCGGCGGCAAGGGAATTCCCAAGCCAACGTCCAGGCCGATCTCCTCCCGGATTTCCCGCACGGCGCATTCCGGTATGGTCTCGCCGTCGTCAAGTTTCCCCTTCGGCCACGACCAATCGTCGTACTTGGGTCGATGGATCAGGAGCACCTCGATGCCGCCGTTCTTGGCCCGCCACGGAATGGCTCCCGCGGCGGTAACGGCAATTTCCTCCCCGGGGCGGTCCGTCTGGTCCGGAAGCGGGGTATCGCTCTTCAAGTCCATTGCCTACCGGCGCGCCACCGCGCGCTGGCGGGACCTAGAAGCCAGCAGCCAGGACTGTACATCCAGGAGGTGGGTACCGTCCTCGGCCAGGTGATGACGGGTCCATTGGCCGCTGCTGTCCAGGTGCCAGCTGGATGTACCCGGGTCAAGGTAGAGCTGAAGCAGGTCCAGGACCACGTTGACGTCCTCGCGACTGTTCAGCTGGACGAGCGCCTCAACGCGCCGATCCAGGTTGCGGTGCATCATGTCCGCCGAGCCGATATAGACCACAGGGTCTCCCGCATTGGCGAAAGCGAAGACCCGCGAGTGCTCCAGGAAGCGTCCCAGGATAGAGCGGACAGTGATGTTTTCACTGAGCCCGGGAACTCCAGGCCGCAACGAGCAAATGCCCCGGACGATCACATCCACCTTCACTCCGGCCTGGGAGGCCCGGTAGAGGGCGTCGATGACGGCCTCGTCAACCATGGAGTTGACCTTGATTTGCACTCGGGCGGGAATCCCCGCGCGAGAGTTGCGGATTTCGGTTTCGATGCGGTCGATTAGCCCCGAACGCACCGAGCGGGGCGCTACGAGGAGCCGCTTGAACGTGGACTTCGGAGCGTAGCCGGACAGCTGGTTGAACAGCTTGGACAGGTCTTCGCCCACCTGGTCGTTCGACGTGAGCAGCCCAAGATCCTCGTAGTAGCGGGCCGTCCGCGGATGGTAATTGCCCGTGCCGATATGGCAGTAGCGCCGCAGGCCGTCCACTTCCTGGCGGACCACCAGTGAGAGCTTGCAGTGGGTTTTGAGCCCCACGATGCCGTAGACCACGTGCACACCGGCCTGCTCAAGCTTGCGGGCCCAGGAAATGTTGGCCTGTTCGTCGAAGCGGGCCTTGATTTCCACGAGGGCCAGCACCTGCTTGCCTGCCTCGGCGGCGTCAATCAGCGCATCCACGATTGGGGAGTCGCCGGAGGTCCGGTAGAGGGTCTGCTTGATTGCCTGGACTTTAGGATCCGAGGCCGCCTGCTCAAGAAAGGCCTGGACCGACGTCGAGAAGGAATCGTAGGGGTGGTGCAGCAGAATGTCCCGGCGCCGCATGGCCGCAAACACGTTGGCGGCCTTCGACGTCTCCGACTCGTTCAGGTAGCGGGACGTGTGGGGCACGTGCTTTGGGTAGTGAAGGTCCGCGCGGTCGATTCCGGCGATCACCGACAGGCCGCGGAGGTCCAGCGGCGCAGGCACCGAGTACACCTCGGATTCCTCGACGCCGAGCTCCCGGATCAGTAGCGAGCGGATGTTCGGGTTGATGTCCGTGGTGACTTCGAGCCGGACGGGAGGGCCGAAACGGCGCCGCAGCAGTTCCTTCTCGAGGGCCTGCAGCAGGTTTTCGGCGTCGTCCTCTTCAACCTCGACGTCTTCGTTACGGGTGACGCGGAAGCTGTGGTGCTCCAGGACTTCCATGCCGGGGAAGAGCTTGTCCAGGTGGACGGCGATGACTTCCTCAAGCGCGATGAACCGGGCCACGCGGCCGGGAACAGCACCGGCGCGGGGGCCATCGATGGAGACCAGGCGGGGGAGCTGGTCAGGGACCTTGACGCGGGCAAACAGTTCCTTGTCGCTCACGGGGTTTCGTACGACGACGGCCAGGTTCAGGGACAGCCCCGAAATGTAGGGGAACGGGTGGGCCGGATCCACCGCCAAAGGCGTAAGGATGGGGAACACCTTCTCGTCGAACATGATGCCCAGCCGCTGCTTGGCGTCGTCGTCGAGCTCATCCCAGTGCACAAGGTGGATGTGTTCGTAGGCGAGGGCGGGACGGATCTGTTCCGCGAAGACCCTGGCGTGGCGTTCCTGCAGCTTGTGCGCGGCCTCACCGATCTGCTCCAGGACCTCGATCGGGCTCAGGCCGGCGGGGGAGGGCACGGCCAGGCCCGTAGCGATCCGGCGCTTGAGGCCGGCGACCCGAACCATAAAGAACTCGTCCAGGTTCGAGGCAAAGATCGAAAGGAAGCCAACCCGCTCAAGGAGGAAAAGATCGGGGTCCTCGGCAAGCTCCAGGACCCGTGCATTGAAGGCCAGCCAGCTCAGTTCCCTGTCCAGGAAGCGGTCCGGGCTGAAGTCGCCTTCCGGTTCCAGGTTCGGCGCAAACTCCGGGATATCGATCCGGTCTTGGGTTGCGCGGGCAGCCGGGACTTCCGAAGAGCCGAAGCGCGCGGGTAAGGTTGCACCCTTCGCCTCAGCAGTTGCTGTTCCGACGGAGTCCGTTTTCATTGGTTTCTCCTTGGCTAGGACGGGTCCCTTCAACATTACAAGCAATTGAAGACGTGGAATCAAAGATGTCACGCGCTCGAGCACAGGGGACAGACCCCCGCGCTTGCGGCCCGGATCTCAGGTAGCTGGACCGTACATGACATCGACATCCCAGCGGACAAACCCGAGGCTGTGATAGAGCCTCACGGCGGCCGTGTTGTCGGCGTCGGTGTACAGCATGACGGCGTGCAGGCCCTGGTCCTCCAGATGCCTGATTCCTGCCACCGTCAGGGCCTTGCCGAGGCCCATTCCCTGCGCCTGCGGGGTCACTCCGACCACATAGACCTCTCCGATGGCGGGATGATCCCCGTGTCGCGGGTGAATCTTGGTCCAGTGGAAGCCGAGTAGTTCCCCATCGGCGTTTTCTGCGAGCAGGAAGCCCTTGGGGTCAAACCAGCTTTCGGTCTTGCGCGCCTCCAGGTCGGCCCGGGTCATCGAGCCCTGTTCAGGGTGATGGGCGAAAGCAGCCTTATTGGCGGCCAGCCACGCCGACTCGTCCTGGCCCGGGACGAACGTTCGCAGGGTCACCCCTTCGGGGAGAGTGGCTTCTGGCAGTTGGGAGACGGAGGTCATCAGCCGCATCTTCCAGAGCTTCCTTACCGGGGCGTAGCCGTAACGGGAAGCGAGGCCCGCGGCGGCCTCATGGTTTCCGTGAGACCAAGCCTTCAGGCCATCGAAACCGCGCGTTTCCTGCAGGGCTCCGAGCAGGCGACCGGCCACGCCTTGGTTGCGGTAGCTCGGGTGGACCGCGATTTCCAGCACGCCGGTTCCGTCGGGTGCATCATCGACGACGGCGAACCCCGCAAGGTCCTGGGCCGTCGCCGGATCAGACTCCTCATCCGGAGCGTAGGCTGCCCATGACAACACCGTGTGGTCACCGTCGTCGACCCCGCGAAGCATCACGAAGGTCTGTTCCGATATCGGGGGATTCCCGTCGGATTCTTCGGCGGCAGAGGCGAGCGACGTGTAGTCCCTCAGTAGTTCCTCATCGACGGCGCCTTTGACGACGAGCACGGGCCACTTCTCCGGATGTGCAGGACTCATGCAGTAAGGCTAACTGTCCCGGGCCGGTTTTCGTGCGCCGATTTGTGGGATGTGGATTTGTGGGGTCGCCTGCGGGCGTGTAAGGTCTATATCTCGTCCGGCTCGTTGAAGACGGATGCGAGGGGGATCCACCAGTGGGGTGGCATCGATACGTTCGACCCGTATGTCCTCCACCAGGAAAACTGAAAACACAGCAGGTCCGGGCTCTGGGAGTCCGGACCTGCTGTATTTGTGGTCTGTGTGTTGCCGCCTGTTCGTGTGCGTCCAGCCTCAGGCCTCGGACAGTTCGTCTTCGGGCAGCCGCACCAGGGTCAGCCGGTAGCCGACGTTACGGACCGTGCTGATCAGGTTCTCGTGGTCCGCGCCGAGCTTGGCACGAAGCCGACGGACATGCACGTCAACGGTGCGGGTGCCGCCGTAGTAGTCGTAGCCCCACACCTCGGTAAGCAGCTGCTGGCGGGTGAACACTCGCCCGGGGTGCTGTGCCAGGTATTTGAGGAGTTCGAATTCCTTGAACGTCAGGTTCAGCGGCTGGCCGTTGACCCGCGCCGTGTAGCTGGCCTCGTCAATGACGACGCCGGCGGCCCGGATCTCGCTCTGGGTGTCCTCCTGCTCGGGGACGGAGCGTGCCACCGCGAGCCGGATGCGGGCCTCGACCTCGGCGGGGCCGGCGGAATCGAGGACGATGTCATCCACGGACCAAGCCGAGGATACGGCCGCCATGCCGCCTTCCGTGAGGATGAGCATGAGGGGTGCGCTGAGTCCGGTTGCCTTGAGCAGCTGCGTCAGGGAACGGGCGCCGACGAGGTCTTTCCGCGCGTCCAGGAACACGATGTCGGTGGGGTCGGTTTCGAGCAGCGCCGTTGGCTCTGCCGGCAGAATGTGGACCCTGTGGTTCAGCAGTTCCAAGGCAGGCAGGATGTCCACCGATGAGCCGGTGCTGTTCGTCAGGAGCAGGATGTGCGACATAGTTCCTCCAAAGGGCTGTCCGCGCATCATTGGGCGTCTGAACCGGGCTTTCACCGGCCGGTACCGGCTCTCCGTCATGACTGACCCGTTGTAACGGGCAACCGCGGCGGGAAGCGTAGTTGAATTCTGAGTATACCTAACGGCTTATGGGCAGACGCGGATTGATGACGGCTGTGAGTCCGTTGCGGCATTCGTACGACACATAAGGCAGGATTGAAACCGGGGTTTGGACAAGCTCAGCCACCGGAGACGGTGATCGAGGCCCCGCGGGGCCGGTATTACAGGTCGGGGTCACAATAAGGTCGGGGGGCGTAGTGAAGTCGTGGAGTATCGGGGTGATTGGCCTGGCAGCACTGGCTGTCATTGTGGCCAGCACTTTCGGGACCCGCGAGGTCATGCTCGCCGTCGGAGTCCTCGCAGCCGCGGCAATTGGCGCGGGGTGGCCGCACTTCCTGGCCGTCCCTGCAAAGAAAACCCTTGCCGCCGTCATCGGCCTGGCCGGAATTGGCTCGGCCGTTTCCGCCAGTTACCTGCCTCCGCCCGGATACCTTGACTGGACGCCGGCTTTCATTGCCATGGGGGTCATTGCCGTCTTCGTGGTCCAGCTCATCAGGGGAACCGGCCAGGCCCAGCGGCTGGAATCCACCCTCGGCTGCTGTGCCGGAGTCCTCCTCAACTGCCTTGGCGCCGGCTGGATAGCGGGTGCACGGTTCACCGGAGTCAAGGAAATGGTGCTCGTAGCCGGGCTTAGCGCGGCCGTGGCACTGATGGCAGGACTCCTGCGCCTGCCGGACCGGATCGTCGCTCCGCTCGGGATTGTGCTTGCCGGCCTCGTTGCTCCCCTGGCAGGGCTGGTCTGGTCCGACATCGAGGTCCTGCCCGCCGCCGTCGTGGGCGTGGTCCTGGGATCAGTGCTGGTGAGCTTCCGCAGGATGGCCATCCTACGGCGCGGCAGGCTGAACCTGCCGGCCGTGCTGGGGATGGGAATCGCGCCTGTGTGGGCTGTCGGATCCCTCGCTTACTTCATAGACAAACTACTTATCTCCTAGCGGTTAGGATGGCATCATGTCCGTACTTGCATTTGAAATTTTCTTCCTTGTTCTGCTCGGCATTGCCGGCCTGGCCATGGCATGGTTTGCCGGATTCGTTGTCTACCGGCTGTTCAAAGGCCAGAAATAGCCCACTGAACACAGCGCTTCGTTCGAGGTTGTTGCCGTGCCTATAGAGATTCCAACCGACCTGACCCCCGAACTCGTCCCTCTTTCCTGGCTCATTGGTGAGTGGGAGGGCCGTGGACGGCTGGGCAGCGGCGAAGAGGATTCCGAACACTTCATCCAGCATGTTTCCTTCACCCACAACGGCCTGCCGTACCTGCAATACCGGGCCGAAAGCTGGCTCAGCGACGAGGACGGCACAAAGCTGCGCCCCCTCACCGTGGAGATTGGTTTTTGGGCCCTTGAGCGGGAACTGCTGGAGGCCGACGGCGGTCCAGGCCTGGTTCCCGCGGATATCGTCCCCGTGCTGAAAAGCGCCGACGACGTCGAGGCGCGCAGGAACAAGGACGGCGGGTTCGACATTTCCGTGTCCATTTCCCACCCCGGCGGTATCTCGGAGCTCTACTACGGCCAGATTAAGGGCCCGCAGATCAGCTTGAGTACGGACATGGTGATGCGCGGCAGCCATTCCAAGGAATACACGGCTGCCACCCGGATCTACGGCCTGGTGGAAGGCAACCTGCTCTGGCGCTGGGACGTCGCAGCCGGAGGCAAGTCGCTGCAAGCCCATGCTTCGGCAATACTCAACAGGCTCAGCTAGGAGCCGTTCGCTCCGGCCGGCATTCCGCAAACGCTTTCGAAAAGCCGGAATATCGCCAGCCATCAAGGACTTCTACTACATATGACTATCAAGAGCCTACTGTTGTCGCGCCCTGGCGCCGTCGAAGCCAGCGGCCTGGACGCCGGCGTCGCGGCCCACTACGGCGAGCCACTGCGCGAGCAGCGCGCCCTGGCGGCCGGGACCGCCGTCGTCGACCTCTCCCACCGCGGAATGGTGACGGTGAGCGGCCCGGACCGGCTCAGCTGGCTCAACACGCTTTCCTCCCAGCAGGTGGCGAACCTGCAGCCGGGCGCCTCCAGCGAGCTGCTCCTGCTTACCATCCAGGGCCGCATCGAATTCGATGCCCGGGTGGTGGACGACGGCGACACGACCTGGCTGATCGTAGAGTCGGACGAAGCCGCCCCGTTGGCCGAGTGGCTGAACAAGATGAAGTTCATGCTTCGGGTGGAGATCAATGACGTCTCTGCCGACTGGGCCGTCCTGGGATCAACGAAGGCTGTTCCGGAGTGGGCTGGAAAGCTCGTCTGGGAAGATCCCTGGCCGCATATTGCCCCGGGCGGCTACTCCTACAGTGCGATTGAGGAAGGGACCCATCCGGGGCTGGACAGGCCCTGGTTTGAATACCTCATCCCCGCCCAGGAACTTGAAGCAGCAGTCGAAGGACGGGCCCTGGCGGGCAGCATGGCCGCCGAGGCACTCCGCATCGCCGCGTGGCGTCCGCGCCTTGGTGCAGAAACAGACGACAAGACCATTCCGCATGAGCTCGACCTGCTCCGCACCGCAGTGCACCTCTCAAAGGGCTGCTACAAGGGCCAGGAGACCATCGCCCGCGTCCACAACCTCGGCCATCCTCCGCGGAGGCTCGTGTTCCTCCAGCTTGATGGTTCGCAGCACACCCTGCCCGCCGCCGGGAGTGACGTATTTGCCGGAGAGCGCAGGGTGGGTACGCTGACCTCTGTGGCCCAGCACTTCGAGATGGGGCCTGTCGGGCTGGCTGTCATCAAACGCTCAGTGGCCCCGGAGGAAGTGCTGACGGTCATGGACGGCGCGGAGCCCTATCCGGCCGCCCAGGAAGTAATCGTTGCGCCCGACGCCGGACAGGTGGTCGGACGCCAGTCCGGATTCCTGAAGGGACCCCACAGATGAGCGACGCAGCAGGCCCGGAATCCACGGGAGTCGATGAGGAAATTCTGGCCCTGGCCCACACGCTCTTCGACGCGGCCAGGGACGGCGACACAGCCCTCCTGAGGAGCTACCTCGATGCGGGGGCGCCCGCCACCATGACCAACTCGTCCGGAGACTCACTGCTGATGCTCGCCGCTTACCACGGCCATGCTGAGACCGTGCAGCTGCTGCTGCATCACGGGGCCGACGCCAACGCGGCCAATGACCGCGGACAGACGCCCCTCGCGGGGGCGGTCTTCAAGGGCTTTACGGACGTCGCGCGCGTACTGCTGGATGCCGGGGCAGATCCCGACGCCGGCAGGCCCACCGCCCGTGAGGCGGCGAACATGTTCGCCCGCTCCGAGATTCAGGAGCTCCTGGGTTAATCCGGCCAACCCACCGCAAGCCCGGCCGTAGGAGGAGCTCCGTGGAACAGGTAGCCAGACCGTGGCCCGCACTCTGGTCGTTGGTGATCGGGTTCTTCATGATCCTGATCGACACGACAATCGTTTCCGTGGCGAACCCGCGAATCATGGAAGGCCTTGAGACGGACATCAACGCCGTCATCTGGGTGACCAGCGCCTATCTGCTCGCCTACGCCGTGCCCCTGCTGATAACCGGGCGGCTTGGTGACCGGTTCGGTCCGAAGAAGCTGTACCTCATAGGGCTGGTGGTTTTCACCCTGGCCTCGTTGTGGTGCGGCCTCTCCGGGACCGTGGGCATGCTCATCGCTGCCCGCGTTGTCCAGGGCCTCGGGGCGGCCATGATGACGCCCCAGACCATGGCCGTGATCACCCGAATCTTTCCGCCGGACCGGCGCGGCGCCGCCATGGGACTCTGGGGCGCCACCGCCGGCGCCGCCGTCCTCATTGGCCCGATCCTCGGCGGCCTCCTCGTAGATGGCCTCGGCTGGGAGTGGATCTTCTTCGTCAACGTCCCCATCGGCGTCCTCGCCTTTGTCCTGGTGTTGCGTTGGGTTCCCCGGCTGGAGACACACACCCATACCTTCGACATCCTTGGCGTCCTGCTCTCCGCTGTCGGGATGTTCTTCCTCGTTTTCGGCATCCAGGAGGGCCAAAGCTACTCCTGGGGCACGGTGGCCGGACCTGTCACGGTCTGGACGCTAATTGGCGCCGGGCTTGTGATCCTGGCTTTGTTCGTTGCCTGGCAGTGGCAGCTCGAGCGGCGAGGCGGAGAGCCCCTGCTCCCGCTTGGCTTGTTCAAGGACCGCAACTTCTCGCTCGGGAATACTGCGATCACCACAGTTGGCTTCACAGTGACTGCCTTCCCGCTGCCCATGATCTTCTACTACCAGCTGGTCCGGGGATTGACGCCGACGCAGTCAGCCCTGCTCATGATTCCCATGGCGGTCCTCTCGGGAGCCTTGGCGCCGCTGGTCGGGAAGCTGATCGACCACATCAACCCTCGCTGGTTCGCAGCGTCGGGCCTGGCCATCCTCGCCGTCGCCCTGTTGTGGAGCTCATCCCTGCTTACTCCGGCCACTCCCATCTGGATGTTCCTGCTGCCGAGCGCCCTCCAGGGCATCGCCAACGGCTTCATTTGGGGTCCGGTCTCCAACGCGACGGTCCGGAACCTGCCGCCACGCCAGGCCGGGGCAGGGTCGGGAGTGTTCAACACCACTCGGCAGGTCGGCGCCGTGCTGGGATCCGCCGCTGTTGCCGCCCTCATCCAGGCACGCCTCGCCGCGGAACTGCCGGCCCTGGCCGGGACGGGTGCCGCTTTCGGGGACGCCGGGCTGGCGGGAGCATTGCCCGAGCAATTGCATGCGGGCTTTTCCAGCGCCATGGGTCAGTCGGTTCTGTTGCCGGCGGCAGTGATACTCCTGGGAATCGCGGCAGCGCTGCTGTTCGCCAAACCCAAGGCCGTTGAGGCTTGGGCGACCGCACCTTCAAGGGCAGCCGACACGCTCAAGCAGCCCAACAGATAGAGAGGCGCCCGCCAGGGCAGGCGTCCGCCCAGGCTCCCTTAGGATCTCCTAGGGCAGCAGTACCCGCGCCTCGATGCCGCCGGTCACGAACCCTAGGCTCCGAGCCGTCGCAAGAGCCCCTTTGTTGCTGACGTCCGTGCGCCATTGCAGGGTCAGTCCCGAGGCCAGGGCTTCGTGGGCCGCAATGGAAGCCGCCAGCCCGCCCAGGCCGAGGCGGCGCCATTCCGGAGCCACCAGGACACCGAGGTGTGCCAGGATGCCTTCCCATTCGGCGTACCCGCTGCAGGCCACGGGAAGAGCCGGTCCGTTGTCCTGGGAATGCATGATGGTAAAGCGATGCTCCAACCCGGACAGCCCGGCCTCGTGGACGTCGTCGGGAGGGCAAAGGGCTTCCAGCTCATCGGCCTCCAGGCTGCCTTGGGAGACAGTCAGCTCCTCAGATGGCTGCACGAACGGCAGCTCGTCCGCGAAGAAAAGGGCCGCAGAACCCAGGCCATGCCCGCCGTGGCCTCGCGTCAGCGTCAGCAGGGTCACGTGCTGGGCGAGTTCTTCGTCCGGGATTCCGACGGCGGCATCGAGCGCCCACTGTGGACCTACCAGGGCGGAGGTTCCAAAGAGGCGGACAAACGTCACCGACCGCAGGGAATCGTCCGCCTTGGTGATCCGAAAGCTGCTGTCGGAGGGTCCGATACCAGTTCGGGCAATTTCGGCTGCAGCCGAGCGAAAGGAACTATCGTCGAGCCCCAAATGACGAGCCCACGCCAGCTGAATGATGTCAGCGGACGTGGGCTCCAAGGTCATGGTTTCAGCCTAGCCGAACAGTACTGCCGCTTCGTCGTAGCGATGCTGGGGGACCGTCTTGAGCTTTCCAAGTGCCGCCTCGAAGCCGACGTGGTCAATGTCCGTGCCATTGAGGGAAACCATGGTGCCCCAGCGGCCTTCGACAACCGAATCGATTGCTGCCATGCCCAGGCGGGTGGCCAGGACGCGGTCGAAGGCTGACGGCACGCCGCCGCGCTGGATGTGCCCGAGGATCGTGGCACGTGTTTCGATGCCGGTCCTGGCTTCGATTTCGGGAGCGAGCTGGTCGGCGATTCCGCCAAGACGCGGGCGACCGAAGGTGTCCAGGCCCCGCTCCGAGTGGGGGGACTCCATGTGGGCCGGCACGAATCCCTCGGCCACCACCACGAGGGGTGCGCGGCCACGATCATGGGCTTCCTGAACCCACTCGGTGATCTGGTCGATGCTGACGCGCTGCTCGGGAATCAGGATCGCATGGGCGCCGGCGGCCATGCCGGCATGCAGTGCGATCCAGCCGACGTGGCGGCCCATGACTTCCGCGATCATGCAGCGGTGGTGGGATTCGCCGGTAGTGCGAAGGCGGTCGATTGCTTCGGTGGCAATCTGCACGGCTGTATCGAAGCCGAAGGTGTAGTCGGTAGCGTCGAGATCGTTGTCCACGGTCTTGGGAACGCCGACAATCTTGAGGCCCGCGTCGGTGAGGCGTTTGGCGGCCGCGAGGGTTCCCTCGCCGCCAATTGCGATTATGGCGTCGATTCCGAGCCGCTCCATGTGGCTCTTGATGACGTCCGGTCCGCCGCCGTTCTCGAACGGATTGGTTCGGGAAGTGCCCAGGATGGTGCCGCCTTGCTTGGCGATGCCCCTGACCATGGTGCGGGGGATGTCGATGATGTCGCCTTCGACTACGCCGCGCCATCCATCCCGGAAGCCGACGAATTCCTGCCCGTGAATGGCGATTCCCTTCAGGACCGCACCGCGTATAACGGCGTTAAGTCCGGGGCAGTCGCCACCGCTGGTGAGAATTCCAATTTTCATGTTTGCGCTCTAATCCTGGCTTGGAGGTACACGGGCAGAGCGCCACACTGAGCTCCCCACGATTGTAAGCAGCGATGTGGGGTACGACACAAACGATTACCTCGAGGGCCTGTGAGGGGGACGCAATTACCCGGAAACAAAGAGGCTGGCCTTAACGAAGGATGTCCCTGCCGCTGGGGCAGGGACATCCTGTTCTGGCATTTGCATTCGTCCGATATGCGGGTGGGCCGTTTGCAGCCTATTGACTCAGGGCCTGTTGCCGGCCCTCCTGTTGAGGAACGACTCCAGGGCGATCGAGCTCTCCTGGTCCGGCAGAATCAACCATGCTGCGATGTACACCACGAACGCGGGCCCGGGGAGCAGGCAAAACAGGAGGAAGGCTATGCGTACGTACGCCACATCCACATTGAGCTTGGCCGCAATTCCGCCGCAAACGCCTCCGAGCCAACGCTGCGGCCCGCGCTTCAGGCCGAGGCCCCGTATGATGCTGAAGAACTTTTCCATGCCTACAGACTTCCTTGTTATCAGTGATTTGTCACATGATTCGTCACTTATCGAATCCACGTGGTGTCGGCTACTTCCCGATGGCTGTGTTGCCGCTGCCGGAGCCGGAATTTCCCTTGTTCCTCATGGACAACAGGCCGCCGACTACAAGCGCCGCTCCTGCCCCGAGCATGAGCCCGATTAGCACGTAGGTGCCGTTGAGGGCGACGATTCCGAGCTTGGAAATGATGATCAGCACGGCCAGGGCCAGGACGACCAGTCCCCAGACGATCGTTCCCACACGGAAAGTAGGTTCGGGTTCTGAAACCTCAGTGTCAACGGACGCGGGTTCAAAGGATGCGGTGTCGGATTGCTCTGCTTCGTAAGAGTGCTCGGGCTGCTTGCTGCCCGGAGTGGGATCCTGGGTGCTCATCTCAGTTTCCTTCCTGAATCGTGATGTTGCTGAACGCGCCGTTGATTTCGACCACCATCTTCGAACCGGGCGCGTCTGTGTTGTAGTTCCGGCTGACGTTGTTCCGCCGGCCATCCATGCTGTTGCCGCCCTGGTGAAGGTTGCCGAAGGCCATCTCCGCCTTGACTTCAACCGGGATGCTGCTCGGAATGATCACAGTGACATTGCTTGCCGTGACGTCCAACGGGACCACTACCTCCGACGTCATTGGGGCAACGGCCCCCGTCGAACGAAGGTCAACGGTTCCCCTGCCACCGGAGATGTCCAGCCCGGACCGGGCCTGCTCAATGCTGCTCGGCGTCCAGTCGGTGTTGTGGAAGTTGAACCGGTCGCCATTCGGAACCACGTTGAAGATGGCGCCAATAATCAGCGCTAGGGCCGCCAGGAAGCCCAGGAAACCGGATGTCCTGCCACGCAGGCCGGCAAAGAGGATTCCGAGCCCCAGCACCGCTGCACCGCTAGCGAAAACGACGGCGTTGGTGGCTGCACCGAGTTCAATGACGTTGCCGGCGTCGAGGGCCTTGATGATCCCGCCGACCAGGAGTGCCGCGCCCGCGAAGACTGCTACAGTTCCGGCTCCGGGGCCGAGGCGCCGCGGCTTGGGAGGCCGTGCCGGAGCGCCAGGGAAGCCGCCTCCGTAGCCACCTCCCTGCGGCGGAATAGGTCCCGAGGGATAGCCCGGCCCCTGCGGATAGCCCGGCCCCTGGGGATAGCTGCCGGTGGGCAGGGGCGCCGTCGGTTGTGCACTGAATTGCATTGGATCACCCGACTGCCTTGGATCCTTCGGCTTGTTTGCATCGTCGGTCTTGTCGGCATCGTAGGGGGTCGCTGCATCAGTAGGGGTTGGCGCGTAGAGGTTCTGGCCGTACGGGTTTCCGCCGTATTGGTAGGGACCTGCCATCGGCGTCCCGGCGAATTGCTGTGCGTTCATCCGTGCCGCTCCATTCCGATTCCTGTTGCGCTGCGTGAGGAAATAAATGACGGCGACGATGGCGCCAATCCAGAACAATGCCCATACGAAGCCTGCGAAGCCGCCCCCGTCCGGGCCCCAGCCCCAGAATCCACGGCCAAGGCCGGGCAGCCCGATGATTGTGGTGATCAGGGCGCCCGTCATGCCGGCGGTCCAGCGGCCGGTGGCGGCCTCTTGGACGTGGATGCGGCCGTCCGGCTCGGGAAGGAAGGCCCAGGCCAGCCCGTAGACCAAGATCCCGATCCCGGCGAACAGGGCGAGGACAATGAAGATTCCACGGACAATGAGGGGATCGATGCCCATCCTGTGGGCGATGCCGCTTGCCACCCCGCCAATCCAGCGGTCCTGTCCGCGATACGTGCCGTGGCTGCGGATCCAGTCGAAGAAGTTCTGTCGCGGCACAGGCGGCGGGTTGTAGGGACTGGACTGCCGTGGAGGCTCTGCCTGTGGACCGCTTTCGGTCCCTGCGGGGTCATTCGGATTCATGCTGCTCGCGTTCATACTTCGATCCTGCCTGCCTTCCACTTTCGGCTCTATTGGGGGATACCCTGAGCGGTCCCTGAATAGCCCCTGAAGGTGCGCCCAATCCCGTCCGGGAAACCCTGATCCGTGTTTGGATTGGAGCATGACAACCATCCCTGTCCGCCCTCCGCTGGTCCGCAGCGGCGAACGCATGATTGCCGGTGTTTGTGCCGGACTTGCGGATCACTTGGGCTGGCCGGTGCGGTATCTACGCTGGGGCATGGTGCTGGCGACTCTCGCCGGAGGTGCGGGCGCCGTCTTTTACGCGTGGCTCTGGATCACGGTGCCGACGGCGGTTGAGCACGCGCGGCGGAATGCCCGCCGCCCTGCTTCGCCCATAGCGCCCGCAGTTAGCCTTCCGCTCGCAAGCCCGCCTGCCGCCTGGCCTCCAGGTCCCGTTCGCGGAACAGCGCCGACCCTCGACGGCGGTCAGCAGGTCCCGGCCGCTGATCAGCAAGTCCTGGCCGCCCCACTGACGACGCCAGCATTCGGGGCACCAGGATTCCCGGCACCCGGAGGTTCGACGACAAGCGAGCAGTTCCCGACGTCGACTGCACCAGCCGCAGCTGCCTGGTTCCGGAGGCGAAGAATCCAGTACGGCAAGGAGATCCTGCTCGGGCTCGGGCTCCTGCTGGTGGCCGGAATCCTCATTGCACGGCAGTTCGGCGTCGACGTTCCCTTGGGGACGCTGATTCCCGCAGCAGCGATCCTTAGCGGCGCCGCAATAGCCTGGATGCAGCTGGATGAAACCCGCCGGGCGGGGCTCGTGGACAAGACGAAGGCGGACCAGGCCGGAGGCTGGGCCCGGCTCGCCGCTGGCCTTGCGCTGGTAGTGGCAGGCGTGCTGGTCATGGTGTCCGGGTCAGGATCATGGGAGCAGACCTGGCTTGCCTTGTTGGCGTCTGTAGCGGTCCTTGGTGGAGTGGTGCTGGTCCTGTTGCCTTGGGGACTCAAGTTCTGGAATGACCTCGAAACCGAGCGGGCGGGCAGGGTCAGGGAGACCGAGCGCGCGGAAATTGCCGCGCATCTGCATGATTCGGTCCTGCAAACCCTGGCGCTCATCCAGCGCAGGGCCGGCTCCGAGCAGGACGTTATACGGCTCGCCCGGGCGCAGGAACGGGAACTGCGTAGCTGGCTTTACCGCGACCCTGGAAAGGATGCCGGAACCCTTGCCGACCGGATCAAGGCTGCCGCGGCGGAAGTCGAGGACAATCACGGGCATGCAGTGGACGTCGTCACCGTCGGGGAAGCTGCCATGACTGAGCGCCACGAGGCGTTGGTGCAGGCGGCACGCGAGGCGATGCTCAATGCAGCCCGGCACGGGGGAGGGACTGTGTCGGTCTATCTGGAAAGCTCTCCGGCCGGCAGCGAAATCTTCGTCAAGGACCGGGGCCATGGTTTCGATCCCGAATCCGTGCCCGATGATCGGCTTGGCGTTCGTGAATCAATCATTGGCCGCATGAAGCGCCACGGCGGTTCGGCGACCATCATCAGTGGTTCCGATGGCACAGAGGTCCGGCTCAGGTTGCCTGTCGAGGAAGACGAAAATCCGGCAGCAAATATGCAGAAGGAAAACCATGAACCGCCCAAACGCTGATACCGCGGAGCTTCCAGCGAACCACGAACGTCGCGTGAGGGTCGTGATCGTGGACGACCACGCCATCTTCCGCTCCGGGCTCAAGGCAGACCTCGACGAACGGATCGACGTGGTCGGGGAAGCAGCCACCGTCGACCAGGCGATCGCCGTCATCTCCGAGGTCCGACCCGACGTCGTGCTGCTGGACGTACACTTGCCTGGCGGAATGGGCGGAGGCGGGCGGGAAGTGATTACCGGGTGCGCAGCGCTCTTGGGCCACACCCGCTTCCTCGCACTAAGTGTCTCGGACGCGGCCGAGGACGTCGTTGCCGTGATCCGGGCTGGAGCGCGCGGCTACGTCACCAAGACAATCTCGGGACAGGAAATCTCGGCTGCCGTGGTGCGGGTGGCCGAGGGCGACGCAGTATTTTCGCCTCGCCTGGCAGGGTTCGTGCTGGACGCCTTCGGCACGGCACCGGCAGACATCGCCGACGACGAGCTCGACAAGCTCTCGGCCCGCGAGCTCGAGGTCATGCGCCTGATCGCCCGCGGGTATAGCTACAAGGAAGTCGCCAAGGAGCTCTTCATCTCCATTAAGACAGTGGAAACGCATGTCTCGGCCGTGCTACGGAAACTCCAGCTCTCAAGCCGGCATGAACTCACCAAATGGGCGGCGGAGCGCCGCCTCCTCTGACCCTCCCTCACTTCCTGGCCCCGAACGATAAACGCTCCCGCACCTTCAACAAGGTGCGGGAGCGTTTGACTGTGCTCGTCAGGATGAACGTGGGTCAGGGGCTACTTGGCCTTGCCCAGGAAGTCCTGGAGCCGCCTGACGCCCTCGGCGAGGTCGTCGTCGCCGAGCGCGTAGGAGAGGCGCACATAGCCGGACGGGCCAAAGGCTTCGCCGGGCACGATCGCCACCTCGACCTCGTCAAGGATCAACGAGGCCAGCTCGGCCGAGGTCTCGGGGCGGACCGGGCCGTTCGCCGTCTCGAATTCCTTGCCCAGCAGTCCGCGGACGTCCGCGTACACGTAGAAGGCGCCAGTCGGCGTCGGGCATTCAACGCCGTCAATGGCGTTGAGGCCTGCCACAATCGCCTTCCGCCGGCGATCGAACGCGACCTTCATCTCATCGACGGCGGTCAGTGGACCGGACACTGCGGCAAGGGCAGCGATCTGCGGGATGTTGGAAACATTCGACGTCGCGTGCGACTGCAGGTTGGTGGCCGCCTTGATGACGTCGGCAGGACCGATCATCCAGCCAACGCGCCATCCCGTCATGGCATAGGTCTTGGCGACGCCATTGAGGATGACTACCTTGTCGCCGAGTTCCGGCACCGCGGTCGCGATCGAGGTGAACGGCACGCCGTCGTAGGTCAGGTGCTCGTAGATCTCATCCGTGACCACCCAGAGGCCCTTTGCTGCCGCCCACTGGCCAATTTCGGCCACCTGCTCCGGGCTGTACACAGCGCCCGTTGGGTTGGAAGGCGAAACGAAGAGGAGGATTTTGGTGCGGTCGGTGACGGCGGCCTCAAGCTGGTCCACGGTGACCAGGTAACCCTGCTCCGGACCGGCGAACACCTCGACGGGAACGCCGCCAGCCAGCCGGATTGCTTCCGGGTAGGTGGTCCAGAACGGCGTGGGCACGATGACCTCGTCGCCCGGATCCAGCAGCGTGGCGAACGTGTTGTACACAGCCTGCTTGCCCCCGTTGGTCACCAGGACCTGGGAGGGATCGGCCCTATAGCCCGAGTCCCGGAAGGTCTTCTCCGCGATGGCTTTCTTCAGCTCAGGGAGTCCTCCGGCCGGAGAGTAGCGGTGGTACTTCGGCTGGCTTGCGGCTTCGATGGCGGCATCCACAATGTAGCCGGGGGTGGGAAAGTCCGGTTCGCCGGCTCCGAAACCAATCACGGGACGACCTGCAGCCTTCAGCGCCTTCGCTTTGGCGTCAACGGCAAGGGTTGCTGACTCGGCGATGGCCGAGATTCGCTGTGAAATGCGGGCGTCAGATATTCCGGCAGACATTAAGGAACCGTTCTTCGCGGGCAGCTCGTGGGCTGGATGGTGGCAATCGACGTGTTCTACTCTATGCTGTTCAGCGGACCTGGTCGGGATCCGCGCCGGAAACATCACAGTGATGGCCGGCCGGAAGGGTCCGGTGGCCCGGTTCGACTAACACGATGTTGTTGCGTAGACTGGTTCACCGGTGTTGAAAACACCACGATGGCTTGCGCCTGTCGAGTTGGTCCAAATCGCTTCTAATGAGATGATTTTCGGGCTGGCCGGGTGCGGTCGGGACTGTGCAAACAGTCCAAAGGGTAGTGGCGCAATTGGTAGCGCAGCGGTCTCCAAAACCGCAGGTTGCAGGTTCGAGTCCTGTCTGCCCTGCGCAGCGGTTCCGGCGGAAACGCCGGGACAAGCGCAGCAACCATGGCTCTGATCAGAGTCGGGTCAACAGACATTGCGTAGATGAGTGAGGATCAGGTGACCGAAACAGCTGCCAGCAGCTCGAAGGGCCGTCCTGCCGGGAAGTCCAAAACCGGCTTCTTTGCTCGTATCGCACTTTTTGTCCGCCAGGTCATCGGCGAGCTCAAGAAGGTTGTCGCTCCGACCCGCAAGGAACTGATCAACTACACGCTCGTGGTGCTGGTGTTCGTGGCAATCATGATGCTCATCGTCACCTTGCTGGATCTGGCCTTCGGTACCGGAGTCAGCTGGGTCTTCGGCGGTACAGGCGCCACGGACCGCTAAAGCGGATCTGTCCGCAAGCCGCGTAGATTTCCCGGAAACCGGAGAGATCGCGGGGCTTGTGGAATTGAGCCATTTAAATAGGCATGTTAGGCAATGAGGAAGCAGGAGACCAAGTGTCTGAGCAGGAGCTCGAGGTAACTGAGAGTGGGCTGGCTGGGGCCGCGGAAAACACGGCCGACGCCGCGGCTGACACCGCGGAAGAGTCCGAGGTTGAGTCTGCTGCACCCGAAACTGCCGACGACGTCGACGACGATCGCGCCTTCGAGGACGACGCCGACTCGTACGACGACGAGGACGGCAACGCCTCTGACGCTGAAGACTCAGCCGATGAGGACTTTGCCGACGACGCTGCTTCGGACGCAGGACCGGGCGATGTCCTCGCCGCTGCCGCAGCGGCTGCCCCTGCCGACCCGGCGGAAGAGTTCAAGGCCAAGCTGCGCCGCCAGGAGGGTGACTGGTACGTCATCCACTCCTACGCCGGCTACGAGAACCGCGTAAAGGCGAACCTCGAGACCCGCATCCAGACCCTGGACATGGAAGATTACATCTTCGAAATCCAGGTCCCGATGGAGGAAGTCGTCGAGATCAAGAACGCGCAGCGCAAGGTCATCAACCGCGTGCGCATCCCCGGTTACGTCCTGGTCCGCATGGATCTGACCGACGCCTCCTGGGGCGCCGTCCGGCACACCCCCGGCGTCACCGGCTTCGTGGGCAACGCCCACAACCCCGTGCCGCTTCGCCTCGATGAGGTCTTCTCCATGCTCGCCCCCGTTTTCGAGGAGGAGCAGGCCGAGAAGGGCAAGCCCGTCAAGCAGCAGGCTGCGCCGGTGGCCGTGGACTTCGAGGTCGGCGAATCGGTCATCGTCAAGGAAGGCCCGTTCGAGACCCTCCCGGCGACAATCTCCGAAATCAAGACCGAGTCCCAGACCCTCGTGGTGCTGGTTTCGATCTTCGAGCGCGAGACCCCCGTGACCCTGGCCTTCAACCAGGTCACCAAGATCTAATCGATCAAGAGAATTCGCTCCGGCCCGCCTGCTTAGCGGTGCCGAAGCGGCCGGCCGCCTCGCCATGGCGGCCAACAACCTGAGGCACGCTCCTGTGTCCCAGGACGCTATTTAGAGAAGGACCCTACATTGGCTCCCAAGAAGAAGGTCACCGGCCTCATTAAGCTGCAGATCCAGGCAGGTGCCGCCAACCCGGCCCCGCCGATCGGTCCTGCGCTTGGCCAGCACGGTGTCAACATCATGGAATTCTGCAAGGCGTACAACGCTGCGACGGAAGCCCAGCGTGGAAACGTCATCCCGGTGGAAATCACGGTTTACGAAGACCGTTCCTTCACCTTCATCACCAAGACCCCGCCGGCTGCAGAGCTCATCAAGAAGGCTGCAGGCGTTGCCAAGGGCTCGTCGACCCCGCACACCGTGAAGGTCGCCAAGCTCACCCAGGCACAGGTCAACGAGATCGCTTCCACCAAGATGGAAGACCTCAACGCCAACGACATCGAGGCAGCTGCCAAGATCATCGCCGGCACTGCCCGCTCCATGGGCATCACCGTCGAAGGCTAAGGGCTCACGGAGGGTGAGGGCCGAGGAACGAGGCACTCGCCCGCAGTAAGCACCGTAAGCCTTCGACCAGAAGACACTGCCGAAGGCTAAGGGCTAACACCCTCACCGCCGGATAACCGGCACAAACTGAAGAATAACGACGTCGGCGATTTCCGCCGTCGTCTGTGGCAGGGCCCAGCGCGGTCCGCAGACCACAACTGCACAAGGAGAAATAAGCAGCATGGCAAAGCGCAGCAAAGCATATGAGGCAGCCGTAGCCAAGATCGAGGCAGACAAGGTCTATGCCCCGTTCGAGGCCATCAGCCTGGCGAAGGAAACCAACCCTTCCAAGTTCGACGCAACCGTTGAGGTCGCTTTCCGCCTGGGCGTTGACCCGCGTAAGGCCGACCAGATGGTTCGTGGCACCGTCAACCTGCCTCACGGCACTGGTAAGACCGCCCGGGTCCTCGTCTTCGCAACCGGCGACAAGGCCGAAGCAGCAATCGCTGCGGGTGCCGACTTTGTTGGTTCCGACGACCTGATCGAAAAGATCGCAGGCGGCTGGACCGACTTCGACGCAGCCGTTGCCACCCCTGACCTCATGGGCAAGGTTGGCCGACTGGGTAAGGTCCTGGGTCCGCGTAACCTGATGCCGAACCCGAAGACCGGTACGGTGACGCCTGACGTCACCAAGGCTGTGAACGACATCAAGGGTGGAAAGATCGACTTCCGCGTCGACAAGCACTCCAACCTGCACTTCATCATCGGCAAGGTTTCCTTCGACGCCAACAAGCTGGCCGAGAACTACGCAGCCGCCCTGGAAGAGGTCCTCCGCTTGAAGCCCTCCGCTTCGAAGGGCCGTTACATCCAGAAGGCCACCGTCACCACCACGTTCGGCCCGGGTATCACCGTTGACCCGAACGTCACCAAGGTTCTCACCGAGGCGTAAGCAGCGGGAGCAACTCCCTAAAAGGACCGTCCGGCACTGCCGGGCGGTCCTTTTGCATGCCGCTGCCTACCATGCCCTACTCCGCATCGCTAGGCTGATGGGGTGATGACTGCGGAGCAGGACTTTGCAATCCGGGAACTCCTCCTGCCAGGCTCCCTGGACGGCGACGAGGCGACAGAATTCCGTGAAGTTTCCGACGCCCTGGACACAATGGCCCTTGCCAAATGGGGCAACCGCGACCGGGCGTTAACGCCCCGATCGCGGCTTACCGACTGGCGCCCCACTCCCTACTTCGAACTTGATGCCTTCTACGCCAGGGTCGACGGGAAAATCGCGGGCGTCGGCCTCTGCAGGCTGTCCCTGCAGGACAATCTCGATACGGCCTGGATCCGATTGGAAGTGGCCGAACCCTATCGGGAGCGCGGCATTGGGGGAGCGCTACTCGAGAAGGCCCAGGCTTCCGCAGGGGCGCGAGACCGGCATGTCCTGCAATCCAGCACGGAGCATCCGGCAGGGTTTGAAGGGCGAGGACTTGACCTGGTGGAACCGGCTACGGGTGCGGGAGGCGTGCCGAGGTCTGATCCTGGTGTCGCTTTCGCGCTAAGGAATGGCTTCAGCCTGGAGCAGACCAGCCGGTTCAGCACCCTGGACCTTGCGTCTGCCAAGGGCTGGGACGCGTTGGAGGCCGAGGCGTATGCCAGGTCCAGGGCCGACTACGAGATCCTCACGTGGACCAACCGCTGCCCGGAAGAATACATCGACCAGATGGCCGTGCTCATGGGGAAGATGAGCACCGATTCACCCGCCGGCGGGCTGGATGTGGAAGCCGAGGCGTGGGACGCCCGCCGCGTCCGCGACACAGAGAACCGGGCCATGGCGGAAGGGCAGACCGGACTTGTCGCCGTGGCCCGTCATCGTGGATCCGGCGAGCTTGCCGCGTACACCGTGATCTATGTTGACGAAGGCAAACCCTGGCTCGGCGACCAGGACGACACGCTTGTGGCCAGGGCCCACCGCGGACACAGCCTTGGGATGATGGTGAAGCTGGCCAATCTGCGACGCCTCCGGGCAGGGTTTCCCGCCGTCGAAAGGGTCATGACTTTCAACGCCGAGGAAAACGAACATATGCTGGCGATCAACGTGAAGCTTGGCTTCCACATCGCAGGCTACGACGGTGAATGGCAGAAGAGGGTTAAATGACGAGTACGGTGGAGATCGGCCAGCTCTGGATTCCCGATTCCCTTGATCGCCCCGACGCCAGGGATTTCCTGGACGCCGTAGAAGTCAGTCGCAAGGTCCGCATGCAGATCTGGGGAAGCGACGACCTCGCCTACACGCCACTGGAAAAACTCCTCGAACTCGCGGACCCGTATGAACGCCAGGTGATCCTTGTGGCCCGCGTTGACGGCAACATCGTTGGCACCGTCGACATCGCGCTGCCCCTCGCGGACAATATGGACCTCGCGGAATTTACCCTGGATATCCTGCCGGAATACCAGGGCCAGGGAGTGGGACGCCAGCTACTCGAGGCGGCAGAGCAGGTGGCCAGGAGCGAACGCAGGTCGGTCATCCTGATCGACACCAATCATCCGGCGGCTTCACTGGTCGCTGCCGAAGCCGGTCAACTGGTGCCGGACAGCGGCCTCGGCTTCGTTCCGCTGGCAAGCCGTGAAGTCGAGTTCGCACGCCGCACCGGCTACACACTGCAGCATATTGAACAGTTCAGCTCCTGCTCGCTACCCCTGGATTCCGAATTGGTGGCTTCACTTCAGGCCGAGGCCGAAGAGGCGAACGCCGGACGGTACCGCCTGCATCACTGGACCGACCGGTGTCCCGAGGAATGGCTGGAGGCTGTGGCTGCGCTGGAAAACGCTGCGGGGGAGGTCGTCACCGATGACCCTGCCGCCGCTCCTCCCGACGGGCAGGAAATGGTCTTCGACGGCGCCATCCTTCGGGAGACGGAGGAAGTGGCCATTGCCCAAGGCCGTCGCACGGTGGTTACCGCCGTCGAACATATTGCGAGCGGCCCGCTCGTGGGCCTGACCACCATCAGCGTCCTGGCCCAGCGGCAGGACGTGGTGTTCCAGGATGACACCCTGGTGCTGCAGCAACACAGGGGCAACAAGCTTGGCCTCCTCATCAAGGTTGCCAACATGCAACGGCTTAGCGAACAGTTCCCGGACGCGCGGGTGATCTATACGTGGAATGCGCCCGAGAACCGGTACCTGTTGACGGTGAATAAGCAGTTGGGATTTACGACGGCGGGCGTCACCGGAATCTGGCGGAAGGAACTGCCGGACCTGGGGCGCAAAGTGACTTCGGAGGGTTGACGATTTGGTTCCGGGAGCGGCCTTCCCGTAAGCTTGAACTACCAAAGACCGTCGGTTGATGGGAATCCACTCTTTCGGGCGCAGCTCAACTCTGTAGCCGTGTGCGGAAGAAGCAGTGGATCTCCCGGACGAAGGCCCCTGAACGTAGGGCGGCCGGCGCAGGTGAGCGAAGCAAGTCTCCACAACATAGTTGTGTCGAGCCAGGCCCCGTGCATCTGCGCGGGGCGTTTTTAGTTTTAGCTCTCTGAGCGGGGACCCGGAAGACCGGCTTTATTCCCCGGAAGGAGGGTTATGGCAACGCCCAACAAGGTTTCAGCAGTAGCTGAGATCACCAACGATTTCAAGGAATCGAACGCCGCTGTCCTGACCGAATACCGCGGGCTCTCTGTTGCACAGCTCAAGGAGCTGCGTGTTTCTCTCGGCCAGGACACCAAGTACTCGGTCGTCAAGAACACCCTGAGCGCCATTGCAGCCAAGGAAGCCGGTGTCGATGCATTCGACGGCCAGCTCTCCGGCCCCACTGCAATCGCCTTCATCAAGGGTGACGCTGTTGCTGCTGCCAAGAGCCTGACGGACTTTGCCAAGGCCCACAAGCAGCTGGTCATCAAGACCGGTTACTTCGAAGGCAAGGCACTGAACGCAGAAGAGGTTGCCGCACTGGCAGCCCTCGAGTCCCGTGAGCTGCAGCTCGCCAAGGTGGCAGGTGTCCTCAAGGCTCCCGCTGCTGCCGCTGCACGCATCATTGACGCCTTGCGCCTCAAGCTGGAAGAAGAAGGCGGCGCCCCGGCTGCTGCCGAAGCTCCGGCCGCTGAAGAAGCGCCTGCTGCTGATGAAGCACCTGCCGCCGCAGAGGCTCCCGCCGCTGAGGCCGCTGCCGACGCAGCAACCGAAGAGAACTAAGTTCTCCCCAAATCAAACTCCGGTGCGGTGCGGGATAGCCCGTTACGGCACCACCTAAAGGAAGGACGCCAATCATGGCGAAGCTCAGCAACGAAGAGCTCATTGAAGCTTTCAAGGAACTGACCATCATCGAGCTCTCCGAGTTCGTCAAGCTCTTCGAAGAGACCTTCGAAGTTACCGCTGCTGCTGTTGCAGTTGCCGGCCCCGCCGGTGGCGGCGCTGCTGAAGAGGTTGAAGAGAAGACTGACTTCGACGTCATCCTCGAAGCCGCTGGCGACAAGAAGATCGCAGTGATCAAGGAAGTTCGCGCCATCACCGCCCTCGGCCTCAAGGAAGCCAAGGACCTGGTTGACGGTGCACCGAAGGCCGTTCTCGAAGGCGCCACCAAGGAAGCCGCAGAGAAGGCAAAGGCTCAGCTCGAAGAGGCTGGCGCAACGGTTACCCTCAAGTAATCACCCTGCTTCAAAATCAGGAACCCCGTCCAGGCTTTGGGCGGGGTTCCTGCTGTTAACCCCAACTGGCTGGCAGTTGTTGTCGTTGTGAGCGCTCAGAACGACACCTACTGCGAGCTAGTTGGGTTCGCTGATATCCGCAAGCACCGCGCCCAGAGCCGAGGTCAGGGCATCGGCGTCGACGAAGGCGCTGTAGCCGTGTTCCCCGGCCCCCATGGAAATCCGCCGGCCAGTAATAGTGGCATCGGCATACACGGGCCACTGAGTGGTGCTGCCCAAAGGGGTGATGGTGCCGCGCTCGTAGCCCGTTGCCTCGAAGGCCGTTTCAGCCGACGGCAGGGACAGCTTATTGACGCCCACGAGTGCCCGCAGCTTCGGCCAGGAGATCTGCCGGTCGCCTGGAATGAGCGCAAACAGGAAGCTTCCGTTCCGATGTTTGATCACGAGTGATTTGACGATGTCAGCAGGGCTGATTCCCAGGATGCCTGCCGCTTCTTCCAGGCTCCGCGCTGCGGCGCGCTCCACCAGTTCCACCTGGAGTCCGCGCGCCGCGGCATCGGCAAGGAAACGGTCTCTGCCCGTCATCAGTCGCTTTCCGCGTCGCGATAGAGCAGCAGGGCCTCGCCCTGGCCGCCACCGCCGCACAGCGACACCGCGGCCCTGCCCGTGCCGCGCCGTTTCAGTTCGTGGGCGGCATGCAGTGCCAGCCGAGCCCCGGAAGCGCCAATAGGATGGCCCAGCGCAATGGCTCCGCCATGAAGATTGCATTTCTCCAGCGGGTAGCCCAACTCCTTCAGGGACTGTACTGCCACCGAGCCGAATGCCTCGTTGATCTCGACAAAGTCCAGGTCCCCCACGCTCCAGCCCGCACGGTCCACGGCTCGCTTGATGGCATTGGACGGCTGGGAGTGCAGTGAATTGTCCGGACCGGCCACCTGGCCCGGGCGCCCCACCACCGCAAGGTACTCAAGGCCCTGTTCCTCGGCATAACGGCGGGACGTGAGCACGAGTGCTGCGGCGCCGTCGGACAGGGGAGAGGAGTTACCGGCGGTGATGGTTCCATCGGTAGCGAAGGCGGCCTTCAACGGGGCGAGGGTTTCCAGGGTGGTCTGTGGCCGGACTCCCTCGTCCGTTGCGAGGACCACGGGGTCTCCCTTGCGTTGCTTAACTGTGATCGGAGCGATCTCGCCATCGAACACACCCTGTTCAGCAGCCGCCGCTGCCCGCCGATGCGAAGCCACTGCCACCTCATCCTGGCCGCGGCGGTCGATCCCAAGCGTCAGGTTCTTGCTCTCGGTCGACAAGCCCATGGACTGTCCGTCGAAGGCGTCAGTCAGGCCGTCATGCGCCGCAACGTCCAGTGCCTGGATCGAGCCGTAGGTCCAGCCCCTTCGCGAGCCGGGCAGGAGATGGGGCGCCCGCGTCATGGATTCCTGGCCGCCGGCGACCACAACGGTGGCGTCGCCGCTACGGATCATCCGCGCGGCGTCAATCACGGCGGTCAGTCCCGACAGGCACACCTTGTTGATGGTCACGGACGGGATATTCCAGCTGATGCCCGCGCCTATTGCGCTCTGCCTGGCGGGGTTCTGCCCGGCACCGGCCTGGAGCACCTGGCCCATGATCACGGCGTCTACCTTGTCCGCGCCCACGCCGCTGGCGGCAAGTGCCGCCTTGATGGCATGGGCACCAAGTTCGACGGCGGTGAAGCCGGCCAGCTGCCCGTTCAGCCTTCCCTGCGGCGTACGCGAGCCGGCGAGGATGACAACGTCATTGTTGTCCATAGAGTTGCTCATGGTCCCTCTTCCCATCCTGGACTGGTCAGCCCAAGGCTACCCCGCAGCCTGCCGCCTATCCATCCACTAAACTACCTACCCATTCAACGCAAAAGCGGGCTAGACAATTCCGTGTTTTAGGTGCCCATGGCAACGGTCCTTGCATTCGAGCTGGAAGTGGGGTAGACAGGACGGTTGGTTTGCCGTATCGTAGATATTTGCGTCTTCCCTGTTAACCTTCAGCCTTCATATAGCGGTGGGCTTTGCCTCTCAGCTGCTCCATTTGACGTGCCGTTTAGAACGTGCACAGCGATGGTCAGCCCAGGCCCCGGGTCATATAGCGGAACCGGATTGGTACGCTGCGGATTCAATCCGCAGGGTGCAAACGGGGGAGATCTGAAAACGCCTGAAGGTCTGTGGAAGGATCCCTCTTGGTCGCCTCGAGCACCTCTAATAACGAAACCGCTAACACGGCAAGCACCGATGGTGCGACTCGCCGGCTCTCATTCGCAAAGATTCACGAACCCCTTGATGTTCCGAATCTCCTCGCCCTGCAGACGGACAGCTTCGACTGGCTGGTCGGAAATGAACGCTGGCAGGCGCGCGTTGCGAAGGCTGTCGAGGAAGGCGACCTCAGCGTCGCCACCACCTCCGGACTCGCTGACATCTTCGAAGAGATCTCCCCAATCGAGGACTTCCAGGGCACCATGTCCCTGAGCTTCTCCGAGCCGGAGTTCGCTGATCCGAAGTACACCATGGCCGAATGCAAAGACCGTGATGCCACCTACTCGGCGCCGCTGTATGTCAAGGCCGAGTTCATGAACAACAACACGGGTGAAATCAAGCAGCAGACCGTGTTCATGGGTGACTTCCCGCTGATGACGGAGAAGGGCACCTTCGTTGTCAACGGCACCGAGCGTGTCGTCGTCTCCCAGCTGGTCCGTTCGCCGGGCGCCTACTTCGAGCGCACTGCCGACAAGACCAGCGACAAGGACATCTTCACTGCGAAGATCATCCCGTCCCGCGGTGCCTGGTTCGAGCTGGAAATCGACAAGCGCGACCAGGTCGGCGTGCGCCTTGACCGTAAGCGCAAGCAGTCGGTCACCGTTCTGCTGAAGGCCCTCGGCTGGACCGAAGGCCAGATCCTCGAAGAGTTCGGCCAGTATGACTCCATGCGCGCCACGCTCGAGAAGGACGCCACGGAGACCCGCGAAGACGCCCTCCTGGACATCTACCGCAAGCTCCGTCCGGGCGAGCCCCCCACAGTCGAGGCCGCCCAGTCGCTGCTGGACAACCTCTACTTCAACCCGAAGCGCTACGACCTGGCTAAGGTCGGCCGGTACAAGATCAACCGCAAGCTTGGCATCGACCGCTCCCTTGGCGACAAGGAAGCTTCGGTCCTGCACGTGGAAGACATCGTCGCGATGATCAAGTTCCTCGTCGCCCTGCACGCCGGTGAGAAGACCCTCCCGGGCAAGCGCGACGGCGAAGACCACGAGCTCCGCGTCGAGATCGATGACATCGACCACTTCGGCAACCGCCGCATCCGCGCCGTCGGCGAACTGATCGAGAACCAGGTCCGCACCGGCCTGTCCCGTATGGAGCGCGTCGTCCGCGAACGCATGACCACGCAGGACGTCGAAGCCATCACGCCGCAGACGCTGATCAACATTCGCCCTGTCGTGGCGGCCATCAAGGAGTTCTTCGGAACGTCCCAGCTGTCGCAGTTCATGGACCAGAACAACCCGCTGTCGGGCCTCACCCACAAGCGCCGCCTGTCGGCCCTTGGCCCCGGCGGTCTGTCCCGTGACCGTGCCGGCATGGAAGTCCGTGACGTCCATCCGTCGCACTACGGCCGCATGTGCCCCATCGAAACCCCTGAAGGCCCGAACATTGGCCTGATCGGTTCGCTGGCTTCTTACGGCCGCATCAACCCGTTCGGTTTCATCGAGACGCCTTACCGCCTCGTGTCCAATGGGGTAGTTTCGGACGACGTCCAGTACCTGACCGCCGACGACGAGGCCGAAGTCCTCATCGCCCAGGCGAACGCTCCGCTTGACGAGAACAACAGGTTCGCGGAAGAGACCGTCCTGGTCCGTGCGCGTGGTGGTGGAGGCGAGCCAGTCCTCGTGTCCGCCCAGGACGTCCAGTTCATGGACGTTTCGCCGCGCCAGATGGTGTCCGTGGCTACGGCCCTGATTCCGTTCCTCGAGCACGATGACGCCAACCGCGCCCTCATGGGTGCGAACATGCAGCGCCAGGCTGTGCCGCTGGTCCGTTCCGAGGCCCCGTTCGTGGGTACCGGCATGGAGCGCGCTGCAGCTGTCGACGCCGGTGACGTTGTCATCGCCAAGAAAGCAGGTGTGGTCACTGAGGTTTCCGCAGAGCTCGTCGTCATGCTCAACGACGACGGCACCGAGACCAACTACCGCATCAACAAGTTCGCCCGCTCCAACCAGGGCAACTGCTATAACCACCGCGTCCTGGTCAGCGAAGGCCAGCGCCTGGAAGTCGGCGGCATCATCGCCGACGGCCCGGCGACGGACCAGGGTGAACTTGCCCTCGGAAAGAACCTGCTCGTGGCATTCATGTCATGGGAAGGCCACAACTTCGAGGACGCCATCATCCTGTCCCAGCGCATTGTGGCAGAGGACGTCCTTTCCTCCATCCACATCGAGGAGCACGAGATCGATGCCCGCGACACCAAGCTTGGTGCCGAGGAAATCACCCGTGACATCCCCAACGTGTCCGAGGAAGTCCTCGCCGGCCTGGACGAGCGTGGCATCATCCACATCGGGGCCGAGGTCGAAGCAGGAGACATCCTGGTCGGAAAGGTCACCCCGAAGGGTGAAACCGAGCTGACCCCGGAAGAGCGCCTGTTGCGCGCCATCTTCGGCGAGAAGTCCCGCGAAGTGCGTGACACCTCCCTGAAGGTTCCCCACGGCGAGTCCGGTACGGTCATCGGCGTTCGCGTCTTCGACCGCGACAACGACGACGAGCTGCCGCCGGGCGTGAACCAGCTGGTCCGCGTCTACGTTGCTGCCAAGCGCAAGATCACCGATGGCGACAAGCTCGCCGGCCGTCACGGCAACAAGGGTGTCATCTCCAAGATCCTGCCCGTCGAGGACATGCCGTTCCTCGAGGACGGCACGCCTGTTGACATCGTCCTGAACCCCCTGGGTGTTCCGGGTCGTATGAACGTTGGCCAGGTCCTGGAAACCCACCTCGGCTGGGTTGCCAAGACCGGCTGGAAGATCGAAGGCGAGCCGGAGTGGGTCAAGAACCTGCCCAACCTGCCTCGTGAGACCGGCCAGACCACCGTTGCCACGCCGGTGTTCGACGGCGCCCGCGAAGAGGAAATCTCGGGCCTGCTGGATTCCACCAACGTGACCCGCGACGGCGACCGCCTGATCGACTCCTCCGGAAAGACCCGTCTGTTCGACGGCCGTTCCGGCGAACCGTTCCCGGACCCGATCTCGGTCGGCTACATGTACATCCTGAAGCTCCACCACCTGGTGGACGACAAGATCCACGCCCGGTCCACCGGCCCGTACTCCATGATCACGCAGCAGCCGCTGGGTGGTAAGGCACAGTTCGGTGGCCAGCGCTTCGGTGAAATGGAAGTGTGGGCGCTCGAAGCCTATGGCGCCGCCTACACGCTCCAGGAACTGCTCACGATCAAGTCGGATGACATCCATGGCCGCGTCAAGGTGTACGAAGCCATTGTCAAGGGCGAGAACATTCCGGAGCCGGGTGTTCCCGAATCCTTCAAGGTCTTGATCAAGGAAATGCAGTCGCTGTGCCTGAACGTGGAGGTCCTCTCCACCGACGGTACGACGATCGAAATGCGTGACTCTGATGACGCAGTCTTCACGGCTGCGGAAGAACTGGGCATCGATCTGTCTCGTGCAGAGCCCAGTTCCGTAGAAGAGGTCTAGCAGGCGGCGTACGACGGCGGGTGCGGACCCGCCGTCGTACATCACCTCCCTCTTCCCGTAACCGTCAAGACTTCAGAATTTAGAGAACAAGAGAGAACAGGGACCCTATGTCCAGCGAATCCTCCTTCGGCCTCATGCAGATCGGCCTCGCCACCGCGGAAGACATCCGCGGCTGGTCCTACGGTGAGGTCAAGAAGCCGGAAACCATCAACTACCGCACCCTCAAGCCCGAGAAGGACGGCCTCTTCTGCGAGAAGATCTTCGGCCCTTCCCGCGACTGGGAATGCTACTGCGGCAAGTACAAGCGCGTGCGCTTCAAGGGCATCATCTGTGAGCGTTGTGGCGTTGAAGTCACGCGTGCCAAGGTCCGCCGCGAGCGGATGGGCCACATCGAGCTTGCTGCTCCCGTTACCCACATCTGGTACTTCAAGGGTGTTCCCTCCCGCCTGGGCTACCTTCTTGACCTGGCACCGAAGGACCTCGAAAAGGTCATCTACTTCGCTGCCTACATGATCACCAGCGTGGACACCGAGAACCGTCACGCCGAACTGCCGAACCTCCAGGTCGAGCACGACCTCGAGAAGAAGCAGCTCGTCGACACCCGCGACAGCGACATCGCCACGATCGCCCGCGACCTTGAGGACGAGCTTGCCCGTCTTGAGGGCGAAGGCGCCAAGGCCGCCGACAAGAAGAAGGCCCGCGACTCGGCCGACCGCCAGATGGCCAACGTCCGCAAGCGTGCCGACGCCGACATTGAGCGCCTCGAGCAGGTCTGGGACCGCTTCAAGAACCTCAAGGTCGCAGACCTCGAAGGCGACGAAGGGCTCTACCGCGAGCTGCGCGACCGCTACGGCATGTACTTCGAAGGCTCCATGGGTGCCGAAGCCATCAAGAAGCGCCTTGAGAACTTCGACATGCAGGCTGAGGCCGAGGCCCTGCGCGACACCATCCAGAACGGCAAGGGCCAGCGCAAGACCCGCGCCCTGAAGCGCCTCAAGGTGGTCAACGCATTCCTCACCACCAACAACAGCCCCCTCGGCATGGTGCTGGACGCCGTCCCGGTTATCCCGCCGGAACTGCGCCCCATGGTCCAGTTGGACGGTGGCCGCTTCGCGACCTCCGACCTCAACGACCTCTACCGTCGTGTGATCAACCGCAACAACCGCCTCAAGCGCCTGCTTGACCTCGGTGCCCCGGAGATCATCGTCAACAACGAGAAGCGCATGCTTCAGGAAGCTGTTGACAGCCTCTTCGACAACGGCCGCCGCGGACGTCCCGTCACGGGACCCGGCAACCGTCCGCTGAAGTCCCTGAGCGACATGCTCAAGGGCAAGCAAGGCCGTTTCCGCCAGAACCTCCTTGGCAAGCGTGTTGACTACTCCGGCCGTTCGGTCATCGTCGTCGGCCCGCAGCTGAAGCTGCACCAGTGTGGCCTTCCCAAGCAGATGGCTCTGGAGCTCTTCAAGCCGTTCGTGATGAAGCGCTTGGTTGACCTCAACCACGCCCAGAACATCAAGTCGGCCAAGCGTATGGTCGAGCGCTACCGTCCGCAGGTCTGGGACGTGCTCGAAGAGATCATCACCGAACACCCGGTGCTGCTCAACCGTGCACCTACCCTGCACCGCCTCGGTATCCAGGCGTTCGAGCCGCAGCTTGTTGAGGGTAAGGCCATCCAGCTTCACCCGCTGGTTTGTGGTGCGTTCAACGCTGATTTCGACGGCGACCAGATGGCGGTCCACCTGCCGCTGAGCCCCGAAGCCCAGGCTGAGGCGCGCATCCTGATGCTGTCCTCGAACAACATCCTGAAGCCGTCGGACGGCCGTCCCGTGACCCTGCCTTCGCAGGACATGATTATCGGCCTGTACCACCTGACTACCAAGCGTGTCGGGTCCACCGGTGAGGGCCGTGTGTTCGCTTCTGTTGCCGAGGCCATCATGGCCTACGACGCCCGTGAGCTGCACCTGAACTCGCAGGTCAAGATCCGCCTCGAGAACTTCGTGCCGTACGCCGGCTGGGAAGCTCCGGAAGGCTGGGAGTCGGGTCAGCCGGCTCTCGTCGAGACGTCCCTGGGACAGGTCATCTTCAACCAGACCCTGCCTGAGGACTACCCGTGGGTCGAGGCTGTTGCCGACAAGGGCGAGCTGTCCCGGATCGTCAACGACCTCGCCGAGCGTTACCCGAAGGTTGTTACGGCTGCAACGCTGGACAACCTGAAGGACGCCGGTTTCTACTGGGCAACGCGCTCCGGTGTCACCGTGGCAATCTCCGACATCGAGGTTCCGGAATCGAAGCCGGGCATCCTTGCCGGCTACGAGACCATGGCTGCCAAGATCCAGGGCCAGTATGACAAGGGCCTGATCGACGACGACGAGCGTCGCCAGGAACTGATCGAAATCTGGAACAAGGCCACCAACGAGATCGCCCAGGCGATGCGTGACAGCCTGTCCCCGATGAACACCATCAACCGCATGGTGTCCTCCGGTGCACGTGGTAACTGGATGCAGGTCCGCCAGATCGCGGGTATCCGTGGTCTTGTGGCCAACCCGAAGGGTGAAATCATCCCGCGTCCGATTAAGTCCTCCTACCGTGAGGGCCTGTCGGTGCTGGAATACTTCATCGCCACGCACGGTGCCCGTAAAGGTCTGGCTGACACCGCGCTTCGTACCGCCAACTCGGGTTACCTGACCCGTCGCCTGGTGGACGTGTCCCAGGACGTCATCGTCCGCGAAGAGGACTGCGGCACCGAGCGCGGCCTGGTCACCCCGATCGCCGTGCCGGACTCCAACGGTGAGCTCGTCCTGGACGAGAACGTCGAGAACAGTGCCTACGCACGCACCCTGGCTGTCGACGTCGTCGACTCCAAGGGCAACGTGCTGGCACCGGCCGGAACCGACTGCGGCGACGTCGTCATTGGCGAGCTCCTCGCAGCCGGTATCACCGACGTCAAGGTCCGCTCCGTACTCACTTGTGAGTCGAAGGTCGGAACCTGTGCGCTGTGCTACGGCCGCTCCCTTGCCACGGGCAAGACCGTGGACATCGGCGAGGCTGTCGGCATCATCGCGGCCCAGTCCATCGGTGAGCCCGGTACCCAGCTGACCATGCGTACGTTCCACACCGGTGGTGCAGTCTCGGCCAGCGGTGGAGACGACATCACCCAGGGTCTGCCCCGTATCCAGGAGCTTTTCGAAGCCCGTACTCCGAAGGGTGTGGCGCCGATTGCCGAGGCAGCCGGTCGCATCAGCATCGAAGAGTCCGAGCGCCAGATGCGCCTGGTGATCACTCCGGACGACGGTTCCGAAGAGATCGCCTACCCGGTGCTGCGCCGTTCCCGCCTCCTCATCGAGGACGGCGAGCACGTCAGCGTCGGCCAGAAGCTGATCAACGGTCCGGTGGACCCGAAGCAGGTTCTGCGCATCATGGGTCCCCGTGCCGCCCAGAAGTTCCTGGTGGACGAGGTCCAGGGCGTGTACCGCAGCCAGGGCATTGGTATCCACGACAAGCACGTCGAGGTTATCGTCCGCCAGATGCTGCGTCGCGTGACCGTCATCGAATCCGGCGACTCCGAGCTGCTCCCGGGCGAGCTCGCCGAGCGCAGCCGCTTCGAGGACGAGAACCGTCGCGTCGTGTCCGAGGGCAAGACCCCGGCATCGGGCCGTCCGGAGCTCATGGGTATCACAAAGGCCTCGCTGGCCACGGAGTCCTGGCTGTCGGCAGCTTCCTTCCAGGAGACCACCCGCGTCCTGACGCAGGCGGCCATGGAAGGCAAGAGCGACCCGCTGCTTGGCCTCAAGGAGAACGTCATTATCGGTAAGCTCATCCCTGCCGGTACTGGCCTTCCCCGGTACACCCAGGTCAACGTTGAGCCCACTGAAGAAGCAAAGGCAAGCCTGTTCACAGGCCCCAGCGCCTTCACGGACTTCTCGTACGACTCACTGGGCGGCGACGGCGCTCCTGAGTTCCACGCCATCCCGCTGGATGACTACGACCTCGGAAACGACTTCCGCTAACCGTTCCTAAAGCAACGCGGGGTCACCTACAGCCCAATCCGCACCCTGGATTGGGCCCGGAGTGACACCGCGTTGCTCATTAACGCGTTGCTCATTAAACGGCACGGCAAAACCCCGCCGATTAAGGGGTTGCTGCCGTTCATGTTAGACTGGTGAGCAATTGTTATTGTGGCAGTGGATGAGTGCGCCGATTTAGGTTTGAACAACTTCAGGTTGAAGAACCGAATCAGAGCGACGTTTCCGGGTTGCAGGGTTCCTGTGCAACAGATGCCACATTTTTGCATGCCTATGGACAATAACCCTTCGGGAACATCCCCAAGCGTGTGAAGCGACTATTGAAGGCTTCGCCTCGGCTGCTCTGGAGACTACTTCAAAGCTCGGGCGGCGGGGCATGGCAACAAGAGAGCGGCCGGAAACGTCCGCTCCGGATAAAACGGAGAACACGAAAGTGCCTACGATTAACCAGCTGGTCCGGAAGGGCCGCTCGCCGAAGGTCTCTAAGACCAAGGCTCCTGCGCTTAAGGGCAGCCCGATGCGCCGCGGCGTCTGCACCCGCGTTTACACCACCACGCCGAAGAAGCCGAACTCGGCTCTGCGTAAGGTGGCACGTGTGCGCCTCGCCGGTGGCATTGAAGTTACCGCCTACATCCCGGGTGTTGGCCACAACCTCCAGGAGCACTCCATCGTGCTCGTTCGTGGTGGTCGTGTGAAGGACCTTCCGGGTGTCCGTTACAAGATCGTCCGTGGCGCCCTCGATACCCAGGGTGTCAAGAACCGCAAGCAGGCGCGCAGCCGCTACGGCGCAAAGATGGAGAAGAAGTAATATGCCTCGCAAGGGTCCGGCCCCGAAGCGGCCGCTCGTTTCAGATCCCGTCTACGGCTCCCCGTTGGTCACCCAGCTGATCAACAAGGTCCTGGTTGACGGCAAGAAGTCCACCGCTGAGCGCATCGTTTACGGTGCCCTCGAAGGTGCACGCGCCAAGACCGGTGGCGACCCCGTTGCCGCCCTCAAGAAGGCCATGGACAACGTCAAGCCTTCCCTCGAGGTTCGCTCCCGCCGTGTCGGTGGCGCAACCTACCAGGTTCCGGTTGAGGTCAAGCCGGGACGTTCCACCGCCCTCGCACTGCGCTGGCTGGTCGGCTACTCGAAGGCCCGCCGCGAGAAGACGATGACCGAGCGCCTCCAGAACGAAATCCTGGATGCCTCCAACGGTCTCGGTGCCGCTGTGAAGCGTCGCGAAGACACCCACAAGATGGCCGAGTCCAACAAGGCCTTCGCACACTACCGCTGGTAATACTTCCCGGTCGCCGCCGGCTCATGGAGCCGGCGGCGAACGTGCAGTCCATCCGAAAGGGAGACCCCGTGGCACAGGACGTGCTTACCGACCTCAACAAGGTCCGCAACATCGGCATCATGGCACACATCGATGCCGGCAAGACCACCACCACCGAGCGCATTCTGTTCTACACAGGTGTGAACCACAAGATCGGCGAAACCCACGACGGCGCTTCGACGACCGACTGGATGGAACAGGAAAAGGAACGCGGCATCACTATCACGTCTGCCGCCGTGACCTGTTTCTGGAACAAGAACCAGATCAACATCATCGACACCCCGGGTCACGTGGACTTTACCGTTGAGGTTGAGCGCTCCCTGCGCGTCCTCGACGGTGCCGTCGCCGTGTTCGACGGCAAGGAAGGCGTGGAGCCGCAGTCTGAGACTGTGTGGCGCCAGGCTGACAAGTACAACGTTCCGCGTATCTGCTTCGTCAACAAGATGGACAAGCTCGGTGCTGACTTCTACTTCACCGTAGACACCATCATCTCCCGCCTCGGAGCCAAGCCGCTGGTCATGCAGTTGCCGATCGGTTCCGAGAACGACTTCGTCGGCGTCGTCGACCTCCTCGAAATGCGCGCCCTGGTCTGGCCCGGCGACGCTAAGGGTGACGTCACCATGGGTGCTTCCTACGAGGTCCAGGAGATCCCCGCCGACCTCAAGGAGAAGGCCGAGGAGTACCGCGCACAGCTCGTTGAGACTGTTGCCGAGGCTTCCGAGGAGTTCATGGAGAAGTACCTCGAAGGTGAAGAGCTCACCCTCGAGGAGCTCAAGGCCGGCATCCGCAAGATGACCATCAACTCCGAGCTTTACCCCGTGTTCTGTGGCTCTGCCTTCAAGAACCGCGGTGTACAGCCGATGCTTGACGCCGTTGTGGACTACCTGCCGAACCCGCTGGACGTCCCCGCCATGATCGGTCACGATCCCCGCGACGAAGAGAAGGAACTGACCCGCAAGCCCAGTGCTGAGGAGCCGTTCTCCGCTCTCGCCTTCAAGGTTGCAACGCACCCGTTCTTCGGTACGCTCACCTTCATCCGTGTGTACTCCGGACAGGTTTCCGCCGGCACCCAGGTTGTCAACTCCACCAAGGGCAAGAAGGAGCGCATCGGCAAGCTGTTCCAGATGCACGCCAACAAGGAAATGCCTGTTGACGACGCAACTGCCGGCCACATCTACGCCGCCATTGGCCTGAAGGACACCACCACGGGTGACACCCTGTGCGATCCGGCCCACCAGATCGTGCTGGAGTCCATGAGCTTCCCCGAGCCCGTGATCTCCGTCGCAATCGAACCGAAGACCAAGGGTGACCAGGAGAAGCTCTCCACGGCCATCCAGAAGCTCTCCGCTGAGGACCCCACCTTCCAGGTGTCCCTTAACGAAGAGACCGGCCAGACCGTCATCGCGGGTATGGGTGAACTTCACCTGGACATCCTCGTTGACCGTATGCGCCGCGAATTCAAGGTCGAGGCAAACGTCGGCAAGCCGCAGGTTGCCTACCGCGAAACCATCAAGCGAGCTGTGGAGAAGGTCGACTACACCCACAAGAAGCAGACTGGTGGTTCCGGTCAGTTCGCAAAGGTCCAGGTCTCCTTCGAGCCCCTGGAAACCACGGACGGCACCTTCTACGAGTTCGAGAACAAGGTCACCGGTGGCCGTATTCCGCGTGAATACATCCCTTCCGTTGACGCTGGTATCCAGGACGCCATGCAGTTCGGCATCCTGGCCGGCTACCCGATGGTCGGCGTCAAGGCAAGCCTCATTGACGGCGCCTACCACGACGTTGACTCTTCTGAAATGGCGTTCAAGATCGCCGGCTCCCAGGTGTTCAAGGAAGGTGCCCGCAAGGCCAACCCTGTTCTCCTTGAGCCGCTGATGGCCGTTGAGGTCCGCACCCCTGAGGAATACATGGGTGACGTTATCGGCGACCTGAACTCCCGCCGTGGCATGATCCAATCGATGGAGGATGCCGCTGGCGTGAAGGTCGTCAAGGCGAACGTGCCGCTGTCCGAGATGTTCGGTTACATCGGCGACCTGCGGTCGAAGACCCAGGGCCGCGCTGTGTACTCGATGACCTTCGAGAGCTACGCGGAGGTCCCGAAGGCAGTAGCCGACGAGATCATCCAGAAGACCCGCGGCGAGTAATTCTCCCTCGGAAAAACCTGAGTGCATTTCCGGTATCGGGAAAGCATTCTGTGCAGGGGCAGGGCAGCGGTTGAGGCCGCTCCCCGTCCCCTGTACGACCAGGCTCTAGGGACTACTATTGGTTCCTGAATCTGCAATTTCATCAAAACCAAGCCCCCAAGTAGACTTACTGGAGTTTCTGCCGCGACAAGCGCGGTCGAAGGGTAAGTCATTTGAAAACGTTCTAGGAGGAACCTGTGGCAAAGGCAAAGTTCGAGCGGACTAAGCCGCACGTCAACATCGGCACCATTGGTCACGTTGACCACGGTAAGACGACGCTGACGGCCGCCATTTCCAAGGTGCTGTACGACAAGTACCCCACTCTCAACGAGAAGCGTGACTTCGCGTCCATCGACTCTGCTCCCGAAGAGCGTCAGCGCGGTATTACCATCAACATCTCCCACGTGGAGTACCAGACTGAGAAGCGCCACTACGCACACGTAGACGCTCCGGGTCACGCTGACTACATCAAGAACATGATCACCGGTGCTGCCCAGATGGACGGCGCAATCCTGGTGGTTGCCGCAACTGACGGCCCGATGGCCCAGACCCGCGAGCACGTTCTGCTCGCCCGCCAGGTTGGTGTCCCCTACCTGCTGGTCGCGCTGAACAAGGCTGACATGGTTGAGGACGAGGAACTCCTCGACCTCGTCGAAATGGAAGTTCGCGAGCTCCTGAGCTCGCAGGGCTTCGATGGCGACAACGCCCCGGTCATCCGCGTTTCGGGCCTCAAGGCCCTGGAAGGCGACGCTGAGTGGGTCAAGTCCATCGAGGAACTGATGGAAGCTGTCGACGAGTCCGTTCCGGACCCCGTACGTGACCGCGACAAGCCGTTCCTGATGCCGATCGAGGACGTCTTCACCATCACCGGCCGTGGAACCGTTGTTACGGGCCGCGCCGAGCGTGGCACCCTCGCCATCAACTCTGAGGTTGAGATCGTCGGTATCCGCCCGATCCAGAAGACCACCGTTACCGGTATCGAGATGTTCCACAAGCAGCTCGACGAAGCTTGGGCTGGCGAGAACTGTGGCCTGCTGCTTCGCGGTCTGAAGCGCGACGACGTCGAGCGTGGCCAGGTTGTTGTCAAGCCGGGTTCCATCACCCCGCACACCGACTTCGAGGCTAACGTCTACATCCTGTCCAAGGACGAAGGCGGCCGTCACAACCCGTTCTACTCGAACTACCGCCCGCAGTTCTATTTCCGTACCACGGACGTCACCGGCGTTATCACGCTGCCGGAAGGCACCGAAATGGTTATGCCTGGCGACAACACTGAGATGAGCGTTGAGCTCATCCAGCCGATCGCTATGGAAGAGGGCCTCGGCTTCGCAATCCGTGAAGGTGGCCGCACCGTTGGTTCGGGACGTGTTACCAAGATCGTCAAGTAGCACCTGCTTGTAGATCGGGAGGCTAATGGCCGCATGTCGGCTGCAGCTATCCACAGAAGAACCCCATCGCTGCGGTGGGGTTCTTCTTTTTTTGCCGAGGAAGCGCTGTCGATCGTTCTTGAAAGTGCCTGATACTGTTGCTTTCGACGAAAGGAGCAAAGCAGATGGAGTTCCTGATTTTCCTGACCATTGTCGCGGCTGGAGTGGGTGCGGTCGTGTGGGGCAGAAAGTACTTCCGCCACGAGATCGATCGCGCCAAGCGGATCAACCGGGCAAACAAGAACAAGTGATTTAGCAGGGTGACGCGTCAGTGCCGGCGCGCCTTTGCCAGGGCCTGATACCAGTAGAACGACTTTTTGGGTGTCCGCTCCAGGGTGTCGAAGTCCACGTGGACCAGGCCGAAGCGCTGGGAGTACCCGGCGGCCCATTCGAAGTTGTCCATGAGCGTCCAGACGTAGTAGCCGAGGAGTTCGACGTCGTGTGCCAGGCCGCCCGGGGCCGTGGCCCGAAGCGCCTGTTCAAGGTGCGAAGCGAGGTAGTCGATCCGGTTTGAGTCGTGCAGTGGTCCGGAGACATGGCCGGGCTCGGGGAAGCTGGCCCCGCTCTCAGTGATATGGATCGGTGGCAGTGCGTCGCCATAGCGGTCCTTCAGTTCCCGCAGGAGGATCCCCAGGTGCTCCGGTGCCACAGGCCAGCCGAAGCCGGTGGATTCGTACTCCGGGAACGCCGCCAAATGGAACGGCAGCCGAGCCATGATCGACGCCTGGCCACTGGGAGCGTCGCCCTCTCCGCTGCCGGACGCGACCTTAATCGGGTAGTAGTAGTTGAGGCCGTAGAAGTCCAGCGGCTGATGGATCGTCTGGAGGTCCGAATCGGGTACGTTTCCTAACGCACGGAACCATGGTTTCACCTGTACTGGGGGCTTCGGGTAGCGGCCCAGCAGGATGGGATCCGCATAGACGCGGTTGAGGATCAGATCGAAGGCCTGCCCCATAAGCCCGTCCATGAACCTGTTGCTGGCGGGGCGTACGGGGGAGTGCAAATTGGAAACCCCGACGGCGCCCGTCACTCCGGCGGCCCTGAGGGCCTGGACAGCAAGGCCGTGGCCGAGCAGTTGGTGGTGTGCTGCGGGAAGTGCGTCGAAGAGCAGGCGATGGCCGGGCGCATGAACGCCAAGCGCATAGCCCTGCAGCGCCACCGAAACCGGCTCATTCAACGTGACCCAGTGGGTCACCCTGTCGCCAAAACGGTCCCCCACAGCTGCCGCATACCCGGCAAACCGTTCCGCCGTAGGTCGCCTCAGCCAGCCGCCGTCGTGCTCAAGCGGAAGGGGTGTATCCCAATGGAACAGCGTCACCATCGGCGAGATGCCGGCCGCCAGGAGCTTGTCGATCAGCTGGTCATAGAAGTCCAGCCCCTGGGAATTGATGGTGCCCTTGCCGTCGGGCTGGATCCGCGGCCACGACAGTGAGAAGCGGTACGAGTCCACGCCCAGTTCCCGCATAAGGGCGATGTCTTCGTCGGTCCGATTGTAATGGTCGCAGGCGACGGCGGGGGAGTCGCCGTCGACGATCGCCCCGGGCTTCTCCGCGAAGGCGTCCCAACTGGAGGGACCGCGGCCATCTGCGGCCAGCGCCCCCTCGATTTGGAAGGCTGCGGCTGCGACGCCGAGGGTGAAGCCGGGTCGGAGACGGCGGGCCAGATCCTCCGCGGCGGACGCAGACTGGAGAGTCATGCTCCTATCCTCCAGTCGCTGCAGGACGATGGCAACGGCCTGGCGACAAGCCGATTCGCTTCTGGGCACAATATCCGGCATACTAGATGAGTTGTTCAAGCGCTTCTTCGCGTCCCGATCCGGATAATGCCGGGTGTCAGGGTCCAAGCTGGAGCCCAAACATAACCCAGCCCCAAGGAAATGCGGATCCGTGCGTGTGCGAAGCGCGACACGCCCGACCGCGGGGGTCGGTTACGTCGACAGGTTGAGGAACCCGGGATCATCCGGATTCAGCTTGTGCGGCGGGTGGTAGTCCTACTTCAAATGCCTCGGCAGCCACATGCAACACGTAAGTGAACAGGGCAGCCCTAATCAAGGGAAGCACAGACTGAAAGAGAGTCAGGCGACATGGCGGGACAAAAAATCCGCATCCGGCTGAAGTCATATGACCACGAGGTCATTGATGTTTCAGCGCGGAAGATCGTTGAGACGGTCACGCGCGCAGGCGCAACGGTAGTGGGCCCCGTGCCGCTGCCGACGGAGAAGAACGTGTACTGCGTTATCCGCTCTCCCCACAAGTACAAGGACAGCCGTGAGCACTTCGAAATGCGTACTCACAAGCGTCTGATCGACATCATCGACCCCACGCCCAAGGCTGTTGACTCGCTCATGCGTCTCGACCTGCCGGCAGACGTGAACATCGAAATCAAGCTTTAGGGAGGTGCTGAGAGACTATGACCGCAACCCGTAACGTAAAGGGCCTGCTGGGCACGAAGCTCGGCATGACCCAGGTCTGGGACGAGAACAACAAGCTCATTCCTGTCACCGTCGTCCAGGCTGACTCCAACGTCGTCACCCAGCTGCGCAACGCTGAGGCTGATGGCTATGTGGCCGTTCAGATCGGCTACGGCCAGATCGACCCCCGCAAGGTCACCAAGCCGCTGGCTGGTCACTTTGAGAAGGCAGGCGTCACTCCTCGCCGCCACGTCGTCGAACTGCGCACTGCAGACGCCGCATCCTACGAGCTGGGCCAGGAACTCTCTGTAGAGCTCTTCGAAGCCGGCCAGAAGATCGACGTCGTCGGCACCACCAAGGGTAAGGGCTTCGCCGGTGTTATGAAGCGTCACGGCTTCTCCGGTGTTGGTGCCTCCCACGGTGCCCACAAGAACCACCGTAAGCCTGGCTCCATCGGTGGCGCATCCACCCCGAGCCGCGTCTTCAAGGGTCTGAAAATGGCCGGCCGCATGGGCGCTGAGCGTCACACCACGCTGAACCTCACCGTTCACGCTGTTGACGTCGAGAAGTCGCTGCTCCTTATCAAGGGTGCCGTTCCCGGCGCCCGCGGCTCGGTCGTACTCGTACGCAACGCCGTGAAGGGAGCCTAGTTCAATGGCTAACACCGTCCAGGTTGACCTGCCTGCAGAGATTTTCGACGTCCAGACCAACGTGCCGCTGCTGCACCAGGTCGTCGTCGCACAGCTTGCTGCTGCACGCCAGGGTACCCACAAGACCAAGACCCGCGCCGAAGTTTCCGGTGCCGGCCGCAAGCCGTTCAAGCAGAAGGGCACCGGCCGCGCCCGTCAGGGTTCCATCCGTGCTCCTCACATGACCGGTGGTGGCGTTGTCCACGGCCCGACACCGCGTGACTACAGCCAGCGGACCCCCAAGAAGATGAAGGCCGCCGCCCTCCGCGGTGCCCTGTCTGACCGCGCCCGCAACGGCCGCATCCACGTTGTCGCCGAACTGGTTGCCGGCTCCAAGCCGTCCGCCAAGGAAGCACTTGCAACGCTGCGCGGAGTCTCCGAGCGCAAGAACCTGCTCGTTGTCATCGAGCGCGCCAACGATGTTGCAGCACTGTCCGTGCGCAACCTCGCAGATATTCACGTTCTGTACGCAGACCAGCTGAACACCTACGACGTGCTGATTTCGGACGACGTGGTCTTCACCAAGGCTGCTTTCGAAGCGTTCGTCGCTGACAAGGCTAAGAACGAGGAGGATGCCAAGTGAGTGCAGCCACCATCAAAGACCCGCGCGACGTCGTGCTTGCACCCGTCGTTTCGGAAAAGAGCTACGGCCTGATCGACGAGGGCAAGTACACCTTCCTGGTGGACCCCCGCTCGAACAAGACCGAGATCAAGCTGGCCGTGGAGAAGATCTTCTCCGTCAAGGTCGAATCGATCAACACCATCAACCGTGCCGGTAAGCGCAAGCGCACCAAGTTCGGATGGGGACAGCGCAAGAGCACCAAGCGTGCGATTGTCACCCTGAAGGAAGGCACTATCGACATCTTCGGCGGTCCGCTCGCGTAGCGGAGACCACTTTAACGAGGAAATGAATAATGGGAATCCGTAATTACAAGCCGACTACCCCGGGCCGTCGTGGCTCGAGCGTAGCCGACTTCACCGAAATCACGCGGTCGACTCCGGAAAAGTCTCTGCTGCGTCCGCTGCACAAGACCGGCGGCCGTAACAACACCGGTAAGATCACCACCCGTCACAAGGGTGGTGGCCACAAGCGCCAGTACCGTCTGATCGACTTCCGTCGTCACGACAAGGACGGCGTGAACGCCCGCGTTGCCGAAATCGAGTACGATCCGAACCGCACGGCTCGCATCGCCCTCCTGCACTACGTTGATGGCACCAAGCGTTACATCATCGCCCCGAACAAGCTGTCCCAGGGTGACTTCGTTGAGGCTGGCCCCAACGCTGACATCAAGCCGGGCAACAACCTGCCGCTGCGCAACATCCCCGTCGGTACCGTTATCCACGCAGTTGAACTGCGTCCGGGTGGCGGCGCCAAGATGGCCCGTTCCGCAGGTGCTTCGGTTCAGCTCGTCGCAAAGGAAGGCCGTTTCGCCCAGCTGCGCCTGCCCTCCGGTGAAGTCCGCAACGTCGATGTGCGCTGCCGCGCAACCGTCGGCGAGGTCGGCAACGCCGAGCAGTCGAACATCAACTGGGGCAAGGCCGGCCGTATGCGCTGGAAGGGCGTTCGCCCGACCGTCCGCGGTGTCGCCATGAACCCGGTCGACCACCCGCACGGTGGTGGTGAAGGCAAGACCTCCGGTGGACGTCACCCGGTCAACCCCAACGGCAAGGCCGAGGGCCGCACCCGCCGACCCAACAAAGAGAGCGACAAGCTTATTGTTCGTCGCCGTCGTACTGGCAAGAACAAGCGATAGGAGCCTGGACACATGCCACGCAGCCTGAAAAAAGGTCCTTTCGTTGACCAGCACCTCTTTGTGAAGGTCGCCAGGGAAAACGAAAAGGGCACCAAGAACGTCATCAAGACCTGGTCCCGCCGTTCGATGATCATCCCCGACATGCTCGGTCACACGATCGCCGTTCACGACGGACGCAAGCACATTCCGGTGTTTGTCACTGAGTCGATGGTCGGGCACAAGCTCGGCGAATTCGCTCCCACGCGGACATTCCGCGGCCATGTCAAGGACGACCGTAAGGGCAAGCGCCGCTAGGCGCTCGTTCTACGGCATAGACGAGAGAAGGAAAGCAATGGAAGCCAAGGCTATTGCGCGTCACATCCGCGTAACGCCTATGAAGGCCCGGCGCGTCGTCAACCTTGTTCGTGGTAAGCAAGCGAATGAGGCTCTGGCAATTCTGAAGTTTGCCCAGCAGGCAGCTTCGGAGCCGGTATTCAAGGTAGTTCAGTCGGCAATGGCCAACGCCCGCGTTCTCGCAGACCGCGACGGCGTTGCCTTTGACGAGGGAGACCTCATCATCAGCGAAGCATTCGTTGATGAAGGCCCGACCATGAAGCGGTTCCAGCCGCGTGCCCAGGGCCGCGCCTACCGCATCAAGAAGCGGACCAGCCACATCACCGTGGTAGTCGCTACCCCGGAGAAAGAGGAGGCTCGCTAAGTGGGACAGAAAGTAAACCCGCACGGGTTCCGACTCGGCATTACCACCGATCACGTTTCGCACTGGTTTGCTGACAGCAACAAGCCCGGACAGCGCTACAAGGACTACGTTCGCGAGGACGTCAAGATCCGCCAGCTCATGTCCACCGGCATGGAGCGCGCCGGCATCGCCAAGGTCGAGATCGAGCGCACCCGTGACCGCGTCCGCGTGGACATCCACACGGCACGTCCGGGTATCGTTATCGGCCGCCGCGGCGCCGAGGCAGACCGCATCCGCGGCGAGCTCGAAAAGCTGACCGGCAAGCAGGTCCAGCTGAACATCCTCGAGGTCAAGAACCCCGAGATGGAAGCACAGCTGGTAGCCCAGGGCATCGCAGAGCAGCTGACTTCCCGCGTGGCTTTCCGCCGCGCGATGAAGAAGGCCATGCAGTCCGCACAGCGTGCGGGTGCCAAGGGTATCCGTGTTGCTTGCTCGGGTCGACTGGGTGGCGCAGAAATGTCCCGCTCGGAGTTCTACCGCGAAGGCCGTGTGCCCCTGCACACCCTCCGCGCGAACATCGACTACGGCTTCTACGAGGCCAAGACCACCTTCGGCCGTATCGGCGTGAAGGTCTGGATCTACAAGGGTGACGTCACCTCCAAGGAACTGGCTCAGCAGCAGGCTGCTGCTCCGTCCCGTGGCCGCGGTGCCGGCGACCGTCCGGGCCGCCCGGGTGGAGCCGACCGTGGTGACCGCCGCCGTCGTACCGACCGTCCGGCCGCTGAAGCAGCACCCGCTGCTGCTGAGGCTCCGGCAGCTGAAGCTGCTGCTCCCGCAGCAGAAGGAGGAGAGGCTTAAATGCTTATCCCACGTCGAGTCAAGCACCGTAAGCAGCACCACCCGGGTCGTTCCGGCGCTGCTACGGGTGGCACCAAGGTCACTTTCGGTGAGTACGGTATCCAGGCCCTGAGCCCGGCATACGTGACGAACCGTCAGATCGAATCCGCCCGTATTGCAATGACCCGCCACATCAAGCGTGGCGGTAAGGTCTGGATCAACATCTACCCGGACCGTCCGCTGACCAAGAAGCCTGCCGAAACCCGCATGGGTTCCGGTAAGGGTTCGCCGGAGTGGTGGGTTGCAAACGTCAAGCCGGGCCGGGTTCTCTTCGAACTCTCCGGTGTCAATGAAGAGGTAGCTCGCGAGGCACTGCGCCTGGCGATCCACAAGCTGCCGTTGAAGGCACGCATTGTGCGTCGCGAAGGTGGTGAATAGAAATGGCAGTAGGGTCGAAGGATCTCGCACCCGCACAGCTGGACACTTTCGACAACGAGCGTCTCGTTGAAGAACTCCGCAAGTCCAAGGAAGAGCTGTTCAACCTGCGTTTCCAGTCCGCCACCGGCCAGCTGGAGAACCACGGTCGCCTGCGCGCGGTAAAGAAGGACATCGCACGCATCTACACCGTTCTCCGTGAGCGCGAGCTGGGCATTCGTGCCGAGGTTGCCGCACCGGTTGTGGAAGCCAAGGAAGAGAAGAAGTCCAAGAAGGCAGAAGCCAAGGCCGAACCGGCCGAGACTGAGGCTGGAGAGGACGCCAAGTGAGCGAACAGAAGGAATCCAAGGTGACCGAAACTGTGTCTGCAGTAGAGGCCGGCGCTAAGCAGCGTGGTTACCGTAAGACGCGTCGCGGCTACGTGGTCTCGGACAAGATGGAAAAGACCATCGTTGTCCAGGTTGAAGACCGCGTGAAGCACGCACTTTACGGCAAGGTCATTCGCCGCACCTCCAAGGTCAAGGCTCACGACGAGCAGAACACCGCCGGCATCGGCGACCTCGTTCTGATCGCCGAGACCCGCCCGCTGTCCGCCACCAAGAACTGGCGGCTCGTGGAGATCATCGAGAAGGCCAAGTAGCATCTGCTGCCAGCTATCGGAAACCCCCGCTCCTTTCGGAGCGGGGGTTTCCTGCTTTCCCTCACGCCGTCGTCCGTGGTATGGGGGAGCGGGCAAAACATGCTAGGATATTGAGTTTGTATGGCGCCTTATGTGTGCCGTCAACCACCTCGTAAACAATCGTGCCACGGCATACTGCCCCGCGCCGGTTTCCCCGGCAAGGGAAGCTGATGTTTTTGGCACGGGCGTTTAGGCCTGCACTGGCAAAATCCAGGCAGGTCGAGAGACACCCCGATCAACCGTTCCGCAAGGCTCATTCCGTATGCATGTTTTCGGTCTGAGAACCAGCGCGACGCAAGGAGTAAAAATTGATTCAGCAGGAGTCGCGACTGAAGGTCGCCGACAACACGGGTGCTAAGGAAATCCTTACCATTCGCGTTCTCGGTGGATCCGGCCGTCGTTACGCAGGCATTGGCGACGTCATCGTCGCAACCGTCAAGGATGCAATCCCGGGCGGCAACGTAAAGAAGGGCGACGTCGTCAAGGCTGTCGTCGTCCGTACCAAGAAGGAACGCCGTCGTGCGGATGGTTCCTACATCAAGTTTGACGAGAACGCAGCTGTGATCCTGAAGAACGACGGTGACCCCCGCGGTACCCGTATCTTCGGCCCGGTTGGCCGTGAACTCCGTGACAAGAAGTTCATGAAGATCGTTTCGTTGGCCCCGGAGGTGCTTTAGTCCATGGCTAAGATCAAGAAGGGTGACCTCGTTCAGGTCATCACCGGCGCCAAGCAGGAACGCGGCGGCGACCGCGGCAAGCAGGGCAAGGTTCTTCGCGTTTTCCCGGACGCCAACCGCGTGTTGGTTGAGGGTATCAACCGCGTTACCAAGCACACCAAGGTCGGTCAGTCGCAGCGCGGCACCAAGACCGGCGGCATTGAGGTCGTTGAGGCCCCGATCCACCTCTCCAACGTTGCTTTGGTTGACCCGTCGACCAAGAAGCCGACCCGCGTCGGTTTCCGCCTCGACACCGTTGAGAAGGACGGCGTCCAGAAGACCGTCCGCGTCCGTGTGTCCAAGGCCACCGGGAAGGACATCTGATGACTGAGACTCTCGAGACTCCAGTGAAGATCGTTCCGCGTCTGAAGACGAAGTACGCAGAGACCATCAAGAAGTCCCTGCAGGACGAGTTCAACTACGAGAACGTGAACCAGGTTCCCCGCCTGGTCAAGGTTGTTGTGAACATGGGTGTTGGAGATGCCGCCAAGGACTCCAAGCTGATCGACGGCGCCGTCCGCGACCTCACCCAGATCACCGGCCAGAAGCCGCAGGTAACCAAGGCCCGCAAGTCGATCGCACAGTTCAAGCTGCGTGAAGGCATGCCGATCGGTGCACACGCTACCCTGCGTGGCGACCGTATGTGGGAATTCGTGGACCGTCTGGTCACGCTGGCACTGCCGCGTATCCGTGACTTCCGCGGCCTCAACGGCAAGCAGTTCGATGGCAACGGCAACTACACCTTCGGTCTGACCGAGCAGGTTATGTTCCACGAGATCGACCAGGACAAGATCGACCGCGTTCGCGGTATGGACATCACGGTCGTCACCACTGCCAAGACCGACGACGAAGGCCGCGCGCTGCTCAAGGCGCTTGGTTTCCCGTTCAAGACCGAAAACTAACTACGTAAAAGGTCCAGTTCCAGGTCTCACCGGCTTGCCGGTGAGGAGCCCGGAACGGGAAACCGTTACGAGGAAGGGCTAGAGCCCAAATGACTATGACAGATCCTGTCGCAGACATGCTTACTCGTCTGCGCAACGCAAACTCGGCATACCACGACTCCGTGACCATGCCGTACAGCAAGCTCAAGGCGCGCGTCGCTGACATCCTGAAGGCAGAAGGCTACATCGCCAGCTGGAAGGAAGAGGACGCCGAGGTCGGCAAGAAGCTGACCATCGAGCTGAAGTTCGGTCCGAACCGCGAGCGTTCCATCGCTGGCGTCCGCCGTATCTCCAAGCCGGGTCTCCGCGTTTACGCGAAGTCCACTAACCTGCCTCACGTGCTGGGTGGCCTGGGTATCGCAATCCTGTCCACCTCTTCCGGCCTCCTGACTGATAAGCAGGCCGGCAAGAAGGGCGTGGGCGGCGAAGTCCTCGCGTACGTCTGGTAACGGGAAAGGAAGAGAATAATGTCACGTATTGGACGTCTCCCCATCACCGTTCCCGCCGGCGTTGAGGTCAAGCTCGACGGCTCCGTCGTCAGCGTCAAGGGTTCCAAGGGCGAGCTGAGCCACACTGTTGCCAGCCCGATCGAGGTCTCTCTTGAAGAGAGCACCCTCAGCGTTACCCGCCCGAACGACGAGCGCACTTCGCGTTCGCTCCACGGCCTGACCCGCACCCTGATCTCGAACATGATCGAGGGCGTGACCAAGGGCTACGAGAAGAAGCTCGAGATCGTCGGTACCGGTTACCGTGTCCAGGCCAAGGGCTCGGACCTGGAGTTCGCTCTGGGCTACAGCCACCCGGTCAACGTAACCGCACCGGAAGGCATCACCTTTGCCGTTGAGGGCCCCACCAAGCTCTCCGTCTCCGGCATTGACAAGCAGCAGGTCGGCGAGGTTGCAGCCAACATTCGCAAGCTGCGCAAGCCCGACCCGTACAAGGGCAAGGGCATCCGTTACGCCGGCGAAGTCATCCGCCGCAAGGTCGGAAAGGCTGGTAAGTAATCATGGCCATCGCCATTAACAAGAAGCGTTCGAACAAGAGCAAGTCGGCTGCCCGCAGCCGTCGCCAGCTTCGCATCCGCAAGCGCATCGTCGGTACGGCTGTACGTCCTCGCCTGGTCGTCAACCGTTCGGCACGCCACGTATTCGTCCAGGTTGTCGATGACAGCAAGGGCGTAACCGTGGCCTACGCTTCCACCCTGGAAGCGGACCTGCGCGCACTGGACGGCGACAAGACCGCCAAGGCCAAGCGCGTTGGTGAACTGGTCGCCGAGCGTGCCAAGGCTGCCGGCATCGAAGCTGTTGTCTTCGACCGCGGTGGTAACAAGTACCACGGCCGCATCGCCGCCGTCGCTGACGGTGCTCGCGAAGGTGGGCTGGCACTGTGACCGTTGAGAATAACGAAAAGGACATTCAGGTGACTGAAGCTGCAGCTGCTGAAGCAACTGAGACCGCTGCCACCGACGACCGCCGCGGCGGACGTCGCGGCGAGCGGGGCGAGCGCGGCCAGGGCCGCGGTGACCGTGGTGGCCGTGGTGGCCGCGACGGCGGTCGTGACGCCGAGAAGAGCCAGTTCGTCGAGCGCGTTGTATCCATCAACCGCGTCGCCAAGGTGGTCAAGGGTGGTCGTCGCTTCAGCTTCACCGCACTGGTCGTCGTCGGTGACGGCAACGGTCTGGTCGGCGTGGGCTACGGCAAGGCAAAGGAAGTTCCCGCAGCTATCGCAAAGGGCGTTGAAGAAGCCAAGAAGTCCTTCTTCCGTGTTCCCCGCGTTGGCAACAGCATCCCGCACCGTGTGCAGGGTGAGGCCGCAGCAGGCGTTGTCATGCTGCGCCCGGCTTCCCCCGGTACCGGTGTTATCGCCGGTGGTCCGGTCCGCGCCGTACTGGAGTGCGTCGGTATCCACGACGTCCTCTCCAAGTCGCTCGGTTCCTCCAACGCCATCAACATCGTCCACGCGACTGTTGACGCACTGAAGCGGCTGGAAGAGCCCGTTTCCGTGGCAGCCCGCCGTGGCCTGCCGCTGGACGAGATTGCTCCGATTGCCCTGGTGCGCGCACTCCAGAACCAGAAGGCAGGTGTGTAAGTCATGGCCAAGAACCTGACTCCCTCCGACGCCACGTTGGAGATCACCCAGATTAAGGGCGTCATCGGCGCCAAGCAGAACCAGCGCGAGACCCTTCGGTCCCTCGGCCTGAAGCGCATCGGACACACCGTTGTCCGTACCGCCGACGCCGTGACCGTGGGCATGCTCAACACGGTTCCGCACCTCGTGAAGGTAGAGGAGGCGAACTAATGGCAGAGAACAAGACCGAGTCCAAGGGCGAGCAGGCTGAGAAGCAGAACGCCCTGAAGGTCCACCACCTGCGTCCCGCCCAGGGTGCCAAGACCACCAAGACCCGTGTTGGTCGTGGTGAAGGCTCCAAGGGTAAGACCGCCGGTCGCGGTACCAAGGGTACGAAGGCCCGCTACCAGGTGAAGGCTGGCTTTGCCGGCGGCCAGCTGCCGCTGCACATGCGCCTGCCGAAGCTGCGCGGCTTCAAGAACCCGTTCCGGGTTGAGTTCCAGGTTGTGAACCTGGACAGGCTCAACGAGCTCTACCCGGAAGGTGGCGCTGTCAGCGTCGAATCCCTGGTTGAGAAGGGCGCCGTTCGCAAGAACCAGCCCGTCAAGGTGCTGGGCACCGGCGACATCACCGTCAAGGTTGACGTCACCGCCCACGCATTCTCGGCCAGTGCCGCAGAGAAGATCGCAGCCGCAGGCGGTAGCACCACTGCCCTTTAGGGGCAGCGGGCTCTGACCTGTTGCACGAAAAGCTCCCGGTGCGGGGGGACCTATGGTCTTCCGCACCGGGAGTTTTTCGCATCCGCCGGGCGTTTTATTCCAGCCGCCCGGCGCGCGGGGCGCCGCCGTCGATTGTTCGCTTGGCGCATCCAACCGTTAGACTCGGATGTCGGGTGTAAACAGCCCAAAAAACACCCATTCACTTTTTCACTCAGGAGGACGCTTGCTTAGCGCGTTTGGCCGTGCGTTTCGGACGCCTGATCTGCGGCGCAAGTTGTTGTTCACGCTGGGAATCATCACCATCTTCCGCTTGGGAGCCTTCATCCCCTCGCCTGGTGTGAATTACCAGAACGTCCAGCAATGCTTGCGTAGTGGCAGTACTCAAGAGGGCCTGTACCAGCTGGTGAACCTGTTCAGCGGCGGTGCCCTGTTGCAGGTGTCTATTTTCGCCCTGGGTATCATGCCGTACATCACGGCCAGCATCATCGTGCAGCTGCTCCGCGTGGTCATTCCGCGGTTCCAGCAGCTCTACGAAGAGGGCGCCTCGGGGCAGTCCAAGCTGACACAGTACACCCGGTATCTCACCATCGCACTGGGCCTCCTGAACGCGACTACCCTTGTGTCCCTGGCAAGGTCCGGCCAGTTGTTGCCCAACTGCCAGCTGGCCATCATTCCGGACACTAGCGTCATCACCACCATCCTGATCATCATCACGCTGACGGCCGGTACCGGCCTCATCATGTGGATGGGTGAACTCGTGACCGAAAAGGGTGTGGGCAACGGCATGTCCCTGCTCATCTTCACCTCGATCGCCGCAGGCTTCCCGACCTCCCTGGGTGCCATCTGGACCTCCAGGGGCCCGGGAACCTTCTTCACAGTACTGGCGATCGGCCTCGTTACGGTTGCGCTCGTTGTGTTCGTCGAGCAGTCGCAGCGTCGCATCCCGGTGCAGTACGCCAAGCGCATGATCGGCCGGCGGACCGTGGGCGGCACCAGCACCTACATTCCCATCAAGGTGAACATGGCCGGCGTCGTTCCCGTCATCTTCGCTTCCTCGATGCTGTACCTCCCGGCGCTGATTTCCCAGTTCAACCAGCCGCGCGCGGGGGAGCCGCTGCAGCCGTGGGTCGAGTGGATCAACAACAACCTCACCCGTGGCGACCACCCCATCTACATGGCGCTCTACTTCGCCATGATTGTTTTCTTCACCTACTTCTATGTCGCGATCACCTTCAACCCTGAAGAGGTCTCGGACAACATGAAGAAGTACGGAGGGTTTATTCCGGGCATCCGGGCGGGTAAACCGACCGCGGACTACCTGCAGTATGTGCTTTCCAGGATCACCCTGCCTGGAGCCCTCTACCTGGGCTTCGTGGCGTTGATCCCGCTGGTCGCGCTCGTCCTGATCAACGCCAACCAGAACTTCCCGTTCGGTGGGACGTCAATCCTGATCATGGTCGGCGTCGGGCTGGAAACCGTCAAGCAGATCGATGCGCAGCTACAACAACGTCACTACGAAGGGCTTTTGCGATGACGAGAATGTTGATCATTGGACCCCCGGGCTCGGGTAAAGGAACCCAGGCCGAGCGGATTTCCGAACGCCTGGGCGTAGTCGCCATCTCCACCGGCGATATTTTCCGTGCCAACGTCAAGGGTGAGACGCCTCTTGGCATTGAAGCCAAGAAGTACATGGACGCCGGCGACTTCGTCCCGGACAGCGTCACCAACAACATGGTGCGGGACCGCCTCAGTGAGGAGGACGTCGAAAGGGGCTTCCTCCTGGACGGCTACCCTCGCACCACCGCACAGGTGGAGTACCTGGACCAGATCCTCGCCGCCGACGACGAGAAGCTCGACGTCGTGCTGCAGCTGACCGCCGATGACGAGGAACTCGTCGCCCGGCTCCTCGGCCGTGCGAAGGAAACGGGGCGCTCTGACGACAACGAAGCCGTCATCCGCCACCGCCTGGACCTGTACCACGAGCAGACCGAAGCAGTTGTGGCGAAGTATGCCGAGCGCGGCATCCTCACCCAGGTCGATGGCATCGGAGCCATCGACGAGGTTACCGAGCGTGTACTCAAGGCCATTGAAGCCAGGCAGACTGTCTAGGCAGCCGGCACTGCAACGAGGCTCCTCCCGGTCCACCGGGAGGAGCCTTCGCCGTTTGATCATTCGAACGGCGTAAGAAACCGCCGCCGCCGCGGCACCACGAGAGGAACCAGATGGCGTTCGGCCAGCCCAGGATCGAATACAAGAACAATGCCCAGATGCGCAAGATGCACGAGGCTGGACTGGTGCTGAACCGTGCCCTGGATACCGCCGTCAGTGCGGCTGCTCCTGGCGTGACCACACGGGAGCTCGACGCCGTGTTTGCTGGCGTGCTGAATGAGGCGGGGGCCAAGTCCAACTTCCTGGGCTACCACGGCTTCCCGGCGACAATCTGCACCTCGGTCAATGAAGAGGTTGTCCACGGCATCCCCGGGGACAAGGTCCTCCAGGACGGGGACATCATTTCCATCGACGGCGGTGCCATCGTGGATGGCTGGCACTCGGATTCCGCCCGTACCGTGATCGTGGGCACGGCAAACCCCGAGGACCAGAGGCTTTCCGACGTCACCAAGGCGGCCATGTGGCACGGTATCGCAGCCCTTGCCAAGGGCAAGTTCGTGGGCGACATCGGCAACGCAATCGACGACTACGTCTCCTCCGTTCCCGGCAAGAAGCTCGGCATCCTCGAGGACTACGTGGGGCACGGCATCGGTTCGGAGATGCACATGGCCCCCGACGTCCTGAATTACCGGACCAACCACCGCGGCCCGAAGATCCGTCCGGGCCTCTGCCTGGCCATCGAACCGATGCTGGTTCTCGGGAGCATCGAGACCACCGTCCTGGAAGACGACTGGACGGTGGTGACCACGGACGGCAAGCGCTCCTGCCAGTGGGAGCATTCGGTCGCCGTCCACGAAAAGGGTATCTGGGTGCTGTCCGCCCCCGACGGCGGGGCAGCGGAGCTGGCGCCTCTCGGCGTCGTACCCGTTCCCATTCCGTAGCACGTCGAGGAGACGCGCCTCTGGCCCAGCGATACGCAGAATCCCTGGAGACACCGGAATCCCGATGTCTCCAGGGATTCTGCGTGTCCTGGAATGTAGTCCGTGTCCTGAGGGTGCCTGCGCAGGCACAATGTACGCATGGGATCGATCACTGATGTGCCAGGCATCCGGGTTGGGCACGCGCAGAAGTCCGACGACGGCTGGCTGAGCGGGGTGTCGGTGGTCCTGCCACCCCCCGGCACGGTTGGCTCCGTCGACGTCCGCGGGGGAGGGCCTGGGACACACGAAACCGACGCCCTCGACCCCACCACGCTGGTTCCAACGGTCGACGCCGTCGTACTCACCGGAGGCAGCGCCTACGGCCTGCTCACGGCACACGGAGTCCAGCGCTGGTGCGAGGAACAGGGGCGGGGTTTTCCCGTCACGGGCGGCGTGGTGCCGATCGTCCCAGCCGCCGCCATCTTCGACCTCGGACGCGGAGGAGACTTTGCGGCCCGTCCTGATGAGGCGATGGGCTATGCAGCCGCCGTCGCCGCCGCCGATCAGCCGGAAGGGCACGACGTCGATCGCGGCAACGTAGGGGCCGGCACCGGAGCGCTCATAGGACGGGGCCAGTTCAAAGGGGGAGTGGGCACAGCCTCCATCTTCCTGGACACAGTTTCGAAAGAGGGCCCAGTGATCATCGGAGCCCTCGCCGTCGTCAATGCCCTGGGGTTTCCTGTGTTTGATGGGCGCCCTGCGGAACAGCTCGAAGGCAGCGAGTCCAAGTTGCCAGTGAGTGCGAAACCCGGCAGCGCGCGTCTAAGCTGGGCCCACGACGGCGGGGTTCCCTCTCCGAGCTTGCGAGGTGAGGGGGCCGTTGGGGAGGAACGACCGAGCGCGCCGAGGGTTTCAGACGAACCGGCAGCGCCGGGAGCAGCGCCGGACCTGAACACAACGCTCGTCGTCATCGCCACCAATGCTGTACTGGATGTTGCTGAGTGCAAACGGACGGCAAGCGCGGCCCACGCCGGGATCGCCCGGGCCCTGAATCCCTCCCACACGCTCGCCGACGGCGACACGATCTTCGCGCTGGCGACGGGCGCCGTCGTCCTTGATCGCAGCAGCAACCAGGCACGCCAGGTGAGCCTCATCACGCTGCAAAGCGCGGCGGCCGAGGCCGTCGAGGCCGCGATTCGAAACGGTATCGCCGCAGCTGTGAGCGTCACAACGCCTGCCGGGGAGTTTCCCGCCTTCAACAGCCCGACAGGCGACAGGGTGTGACTTCCCTCGACCCCGTGCGTTAGCATGAGCGGATTTAACTTTCTCGCCTAAGTGGCGTAGTGTTGTCTGTTGGTTGTCTGCCCTGCCACGCCCATTTAACCGATCTTCAAATCGGTGGGCGTTCCGACGGAGCGCTGCGACCAAACAAACAAAAAACGTCCGCTGACTTCCCGGTGCCAACCGGAGGGAAGCGGCAAACAACAGTTAGCGGAGGATATGGCCAAGAAGGACGGGGTCATTGAGATCGAGGGCGTAGTGACTGAGGCGCTGCCCAACGCGATGTTTCGTGTTGAGCTGACCAACAAGCACGTCGTTCTCGCACACATCTCTGGGAAGATGCGTCAGCACTACATCAGGATTCTTCCTGAGGACCGCGTAGTGGTGGAGCTGAGCCCGTACGACCTCACCCGTGGTCGTATCGTCTACCGCTACAAGTAATTGCTGGGCGGCTCAGGCGGATGCCTCAGCCGGTCCAGCAGATCAACTGCAACACGCAAAGGAATGCCATGAAGGTCAAGCCGAGCGTCAAGCAGATCTGCGACAAGTGCAAAGTGATCCGCCGTAATGGCCGGGTCATGGTGATCTGCGAGAACCCGCGCCACAAGCAGCGCCAGGGCTAATTCCCCTTCCGGGAATCAGTGCCCGAAAGGGCAAACCTGGGCTGTGCCCACGCAAGCAAATAAAGGCAGCACAAGCTGCGCTGGGACATTGAGCAACATAGAGCCCGGACAGCGAACCCCCGGTCGGAGGCTGGGGCCACACTGAAAGTGTGGGTGTACTGCCTACGACCTCCGGTTTATTCAAGGAGTACCGCCACTATGGCTCGTCTCGCTGGCGTAGACATTCCCCGCGAAAAGCGGTTGGAAATTGCGCTTACTTACATCTACGGCGTGGGCAAGACCCGTGCACACGAAACCCTGGCTGCCACTGGCATCAGCCCTGACATCCGCGTCAAGGACCTGAGCGACGCCGAGCTGGTCCAGCTGCGTGACTACATTGAAGGCAACTACAAGGTTGAGGGTGACCTTCGCCGCGAGGTAGCCGCTGACATCCGCCGCAAGGTCGAGATCGGCAGCTACGAAGGCCTGCGCCACCGCAAGGGCCTGCCCGTACGCGGTCAGCGTACGAAGACCAACGCACGTACCCGTAAGGGTCCGAAGCGGACCGTCGCCGGCAAGAAGAAGGCCGGACGTTAATCCCCCGGGATTAGCTCGGTTTTCCCCCGATAACTTTCTGTAGGAGAAATAATGCCCCCGAAGACTCGTGGAGCGGTACGTAAGCCGCGTCGCAAGGATAAGAAGAATATTGCGCTGGGCCAGGCGCACATCAAGAGCACCTTTAACAACACCATCGTGTCCATCACGGACCCGACCGGTGCTGTAATCTCCTGGGCTTCCGCCGGTGAGGTTGGCTTCAAAGGCTCCCGTAAGTCCACCCCCTTCGCTGCCCAGATGGCTGCCGAGGCTGCTGCAAAGCGCGCCCAGGAGCACGGTCTGCGCAAGGTTGACGTTTTCGTCAAGGGCCCGGGATCCGGACGCGAGACCGCAATCCGTTCGCTGCAGGCCGCTGGCCTCGAGGTTGGCTCCATCCAGGACGTCACCCCCAGCGCCCACAACGGTTGCCGCCCGCCGAAGCGCCGCCGCGTCTAATTGACTTTCCGTGCCTGAGTGGCCGGGCCTGCCTGGACAGTTTTACTGTCCCTGGCCGGGCCCGGCTGCTCCGGCTGGAAGCCAATGCCGATTTCCACCACCTGTGTTGCGTCATATAGCGGATGCTCGCTGAAAGGAAACCTAAGTGCTCATTGCACAGCGCCCCACCCTGTCTGAAGAAGTTGTATCCGAGAACCGCTCCCGTTTCATCATCGAACCGCTGGAGCCGGGTTTCGGTTACACCCTCGGCAACTCCCTCCGCCGTACCCTGCTCTCCTCCATCCCCGGTGCTGCCGTAACCAGCATCCGGATCGATGGTGTGCTGCACGAGTTCACCACGGTTCCGGGTGTCAAGGAAGATGTCACCGAGATCATCCTGAACATCAAGAACCTCTCCGTGTCCTCTGAGCACGACGAGCCGGTTGTTGCTTACCTGCGCAAGCAGGGCCCCGGAGTCGTCACCGCCGCGGACATCGCTCCGCCGGCCGGCGTCGAATTCCACAACCCGGATCTGCACATTGCCACGCTGAACTCGAAGGGCAAGTTCGAACTCGAACTGACCATCGAGCGCGGCCGCGGCTACGTTTCGGCAGCTCAGAACAAATCCGGCGACTCCGAGATCGGCCGCATTCCGGTGGACTCGATCTACTCGCCGGTGCTGAAGGTGACTTTCCGCGTGGAAGCCACCCGTGTTGAGCAGCGCACCGACTTCGACAAGCTGATTGTCGATGTCGAGACCAAGCCGGCCATCGCTCCGCGCGATGCAGTGGCCTCCGCAGGCACCACCCTGGTGGAACTGTTCGGTCTGGCCCGTGAGCTGAACACCGCAGCTGAAGGTATCGAGATTGGCCCGTCGCCAACGGACGCTGCCCTGGCAGCCGACATGGCCCTGCCGATCGAGGATCTGGACCTTACGGTCCGTTCCTACAACTGCCTCAAGCGTGAGGGCATCCACACCGTGGGTGAACTCGTTGCCCGCTCCGAGGCTGACCTGATGGACATCCGTAACTTCGGTGCGAAGTCCATCGATGAGGTCAAGGCCAAGCTGGTTGAACTGGGTCTGTCCCTCAAGGACTCCCCTCCCGGTTTCGACCTGGCAGCCCGCGCCGCAGCCATCGAAGAGGACGACGCCGCGTTCAGCGACGACGAGCTCTAACAAGCAGATCTTGGCCTCCTGGTCCCCGCCGGGACAAGGACGGCCTTCACAACAGGAGAAATAACTATGCCTACCCCCACTAAGGGTCCGCGCCTCGGAGGCGGTCCGGCTCACGAGCGCCTGATGCTCGCGAACCTGGCAGCATCGCTCTTCGAGCACAAGCGCATCACCACCACGGTTACCAAGGCCAAGCGCCTGAAGCCGTACGCAGAGCGCCTGGTCACCTTCGCCAAGCGTGGCGACCTCGCTTCCCGCCGCCGCGTCCTGGGCCTGATCAGTGACAAGGGCATCGTCCACGAGCTGTTCACGGACATCGCCGGCGCTGTTGCCAACCGCGATGGCGGCTATACCCGCATCACCAAGATCGGCAACCGCAAGGGCGACAACGCTCCCATGGCTGTCATCGAGCTGGTCCTGGAGCCCGTTTCCCCGAAGCAGGCTGTTGTGGCTGAGGCTACCGCCGCTACCGAGAAGGCTGCTCCGGCTGCCGCTCCTGTGGCTGAGGAAGAGGTCGTTGAGGCTGAAGCCGCAGAGACCGAAGCCGCAGAGACCGAAGCTGCAGAAGCTGAAGCTGAGGCTCCCGCCGAGGCTGAGGCTGAGGAAGCTCCGGCCGCTGAGGAAGCTGCTGGAGAGTCCCCCAAGGACGCGAAGTAATTCGCTAGATCCTTCACATAGACTTGAGTCTATGAACCACCAGGAACCCGCTGCCCCCATTTTGGGGGGCGGCGGGTTTTTGCGTATCCGCCTCGATTTGTCCTACGACGGCGGCCCCTTTAGCGGCTGGGCCGTGCAGCCCGGACTCCTCACGATCCAGGGATCCCTGGAAGCTGCCCTTGAACTCATCCTGCGACGCCCCCTTCGAGTGACGGTGGCCGGGCGCACTGACGCCGGCGTTCACGCGCGCGGGCAAGTTGTGCACCTGGACCTCCGCCCCGAGGAGTGGGAAACCCTTGCCCGCGGACGCGAAGTGGACCCCGCCGTCGCGCTTCTCCGCCGGTTGCGCGGTGCGCTGAGCCGCGTACTCGGAGTGAACTCCGGTGCCATCGAGGTGCACGAAGCCGCCGTGGCACCCGAGGGTTTTGACGCACGGTTCTCCGCGCTCTGGCGCCGTTACAGCTACCGGATTGCGGACGGTCCTGAACTGTGGGACCCGGTCCTGCGGCACCTCACTCTGTGGCACAAGAACCACGTTGAGGTCGAGCTGCTCAACGAAGGTGCTGCCACTTTGCTGGGCCTGCGCGATTTCCGTGCCTTCTGCAAGCCTCGAGAGGGTTCGACAACCCTACGGGATCTCCAGCGTTTCGAGTTCTCCCGCGGTTCTGACGGCATCATCGACGTGACGGTCCAGGCCGATGCCTTCTGCCACAACATGGTGCGCGCGCTGATTGGATCTGCCCTTCGCGTGGGCGAGCGTTTGGAGGAGCCCCAGTGGCTTTCGGAGCGCCTCGCTGCCGGGGTGCGAGACGCGAAGTCAGTGCTGGCTGCGCCGCATCCGCTGATCCTTGAGGAAGTTGCTTACCCCTCCGACGGCGAGCTTTTGGCCCGTGCCGAGCTGACCCGGGCGCTGAGGGAGTAGGCGCTGCTCAGCGGGCATCCGATCCTCAGGACTCGCCGTTCTCCCCATCCACGGGAAGCGTGAGCGTAAAGGTGCTGCCTTTGCCGGGCAGGCTGCTGCACGCAATAGTTCCGCCATGGCGCTCTACGATGTTTCGCGTGATGGACAGGCCCAGGCCGACGCCGGGAATGGCCGCCTCACGCGCGGCAGTGGTCCGGAAGAAACGGGTGAAGATCCTGGACGATTCCTCCGGAGTCATTCCCATACCGGTATCGGCAACCTCGAGGCGTACCCAGCCGTCCGTTCTGCGAGCGCTGACTTTCACGACTCCGCCGCCGGGGGAGTACTTAATCGCGTTTGAGACCAGATTGTCGAGTGCCTGCCCTATCCTCAGTGGATCCGCGTTGGCCCAGAGGGGCGCAGGAACGTCGGCCACGAGGTCCACGTTCGCCGCCTCGGCTTGGGCCTGGGCGCTGACCATACTGTTTTGCACCAGGCCTGCCATGTCCGTTCGCCTTGGATGGACACTCTCGACCGCCGCCGCCGAGAGCAGCAGGTCTGACACCAGGGCTCGCAGCCGCTCGGCGTTACGCATGGCCACTTCAAGGTGCCGCAACGTCTCCGGAGACAGGTTCTCGGAACCGTTCAGCACCAGGTCCAGGTTTCCCAGAATGGAGGTCAAGGGTGAGCCGAATTCGTGGGAGACGTTGGACACCAGCTCGTCCTTGGCGGTGAGGGCTTCGACTACGTTGGTGATGTCACTGTAGACCACCACCGCACCGCTGAACCGCCCGTCGTCGTCGGTCATGCTGCGGGCGGCAGTGGACAATGCCCTTTGTTCATGGCCGGAGGCAATCCATACGAGATAGTCCGCAAAAGTCTCACCCCTGATGGCGCGGCGGATTGGCCTTTTCTCGGGGGGAAGGGGACTTTTCCGGTCTGGGCTGAAGACCATTAGTTCCCGGTCACCATCCACAGAGCTCTCTTCACTGCCTGCCATTTGCTGATAGATCTTATGTTGGTTATTCGTCCGAATGATCTTGCCGTTCGGATCAACAGCCACAATTCCGACGTCGGTGGCGTCCAGAATGGTTTTCAGGAGCCTTTCCCGTTCGCGACTTGCCGTCAACAATTGCCTCAGCGCAACGTCCCGCTGTTTAACCCGGCGTTGCTGCAGCCTGGCGCTTGCGCTGGCAAAACGGATGGAAAGCGCCACTGCAAACATCATGAGGGGCAAGAGCAGGATGCCGGAGATGTCGGAGCCGGTGGGATTCGGAAGATGCGCTATAAAAGGCGGGAGTGAAATAAGGAACGGCCCTAGCAGGCTCAGGATCAGGCCCGTGCGGGCGAGCATACCGGATGCTGCCAGCCAAATCACTGGGAAGATTGCCAGCAGGCTCAAGCCGGGAATTATGGGATAGGCGCCATTTCTCGTCAGGAAAATCCCAAACAGGTCCAGAATGGGGATGACCATGGTGTAGTGGGGAGCCAACCGTTCCCACGGGATCAGCAGGCAGCACAGGAAGAGGATTCCGTGCAGGATAATGCCCGAGATGAACATTGGATTCTGGAGCACGCTGGGCCAAATAGCGGGTGCGGCAATAACCACTCCACCAACAATCAGAGTCAGCGGAAGCTCGCAAAGAGCTACCTGAGCCCGGGGGCCGAGCCGCCTAAAGAACCTGCCTGCCCCCCGCATCAGTACTTGTTCAGCCACGGCGCTCCCTTGCATCGATTAATTGGAAGCTCCGTACCGTTTCGCCCATTTCTGAGACCACGAACGCATGCAACAATTATGCTCCTCGGATTACGGAATATGGCAGGCATGGCACATTTGACTTGCAGCTTCAGTTAGGAGCATATTTCGCATTGTAGGTGCTAAATGATCCTATGGCTTGTAGCCTAGGTATTCTGATGATGCTTCCCGCATTTGCGCTGGGCAATGCGGTGGTTTTCACCGGACATAAGGATAGCCATGAGTGAGACTGGGGTCGCTGTAGTTATCGAGGACGACGAAGATGTCCGAAACCTCGTGCATGCAGTCCTGAAGGACGCGGGTTTTGAGGTTCATTCGGCCTCGACAGGGCGCGACGGCGTCGAGGTCGTGCGCCATCAAAAGGCAAGCATTATCACCCTGGACGTCGGGCTCCCGGACATGGACGGCTACGAGGTTCTCCGCCGTATCCGCCAATTCAGCGATGCGTATGTGGTCATGCTGACTGCTCGCAATGACGAGCCAGACACCCTGACCGCCTTCCTCACAGGGGCGGATGATTACATGACCAAACCGTTCCTGCCGCGCGAACTCCGTGCAAGGGTGACTGCGATGATGAGGAGGCCAAGGAACGGGGTCTCTGGGGCCAAGCCCGAGCCGGAAACCCCGGCTCCGGTGGCACCTTCCAGCCCGGCAGCCCCTTCCAACGCTGAGGATGGGGTACTCAAGCACAACGGGCTTGCCCTGAACTACAAGTCGCGCATGGTGGCGCTTCGCGGGGACGTACTGACCCTTACCCGGAGTGAGTTCGACCTCTTGTTCGATCTTCTTCGTGCCAAGGGCGCAGTGAGGACCAAGGCCGATCTTGTACGGGCGGCCCGCGGAGAGTTCTACGACCAGGATTCGTACATCAGCGAAGCCGACGAGCGGGCAGTCGAGACGCATATCGGGAATCTTCGGCGAAAGCTCCGGGAAGATCCAAATTCACCGCGATTCCTGCAGACCGTGCGCGGCGTGGGCTACAGGCTGGCACCGAAGAGGCTGGACTAGAACCTAGTCGTTCCGAAGGACGTAGCTGGACTGAAGTTGTTCCACTGTCGCATCTCCGCAGCCGGAGATCGAGGCAAGGAGGGGGATCGCTTCGTGCAGGTCGCGTGTCCGGATGAGGTCCTCCAAGCGGGAAGCGAGGGCCGCAAGACGGACGCCACCAACCATCGTGGACGAGGTCTTGAGGCTTAGCACTGCATCTACGGCGGCGGGGATGTCCTCCAGCTCGATGGCCGCGGCCAGGGTCCGGTACCGCTTCTCCCACAGCTTGGTGAAGTCCCGGGCAAAGCTACGGGCAATCAGGGGATTGTCGAGCTGGTCTTCGAGGATCTGGAATGCGGCAAGGTCAAGAAGTGGCAGTTCGGTTGCCTGGGTGTCAGGCAACACAGCGCTGTCAGTCGTCATCGACGCGACGCTCTGGTCGACGCTGTCGTTAACTTCGCTGGAGCCTGAATTGGACATGGCTTAAGGCTACTTTCTGTTTTCCCGAAATTGCCGATCTCGAGCCGATCCTGTGCAAACCTTGAGCGTACCTTGATGGCCTGGCGATTCCTCGCGTTTACCCGGGTCCCGAACTGTGCGGCGTTCATCACTGGCCACTGAAAGTCATGATGGTGTTGATGACTGCCGGCCCCAGGATTGCTATGAACAGGACCGGAAAGATGAAGAACAGCAGGGGAAAAAGGATCGTCACTGGAAGCTTCATCGCCTTCTCCTCGGCACGCTGCCGCCGCTTGACCCTCATGACCTTTGCCTGGACCCTAAGCACGCGGCTGATGGCGATGCCATAGGTGTCGGCTTGCACGATGGCTTGCACAAAGCTTCGCAGCTCGGGAATGCTGGTGCGCTCCGCGAGGGCCAGGTAAGACTCCTTGCGACTCCTGCCCACTTGCATATCCTGCAGGGTGCGGACGATCTCCTCCGCTAGGGGACCCTTCCCGTTTTCACCTGCCCTTGCCATGGCACCTTCGAAGCCCAGCCCTGCCTCGACCGAGATGAGCATCTGGTCCAGGGTGTTCGCCAGTTCGAGCTGCATGGCCTTCTGGCGCTCGCTTCCCTTGCTGTACATCAGAAGGTCCGGCAGGAAGTATCCCAGGACGATGACAAACAGGCCAACGAGCTTGATGATCGGCTGCGGACTGGCGGTGTTGATCAGCAGGCCGAGCACGGCGCCGATCACCCCGAGGACTGGCTTGGCGGCGAGGACGCGCCCCAGGGGAAACGCGGGAGGACGCCCTGCCAGCGACAGCAGCCGGTCCAGTTTCCGGGCGTAAGCGGGCGGAGTGAGCGCATAGCCGATCTTCTCGAAGATGCCGCCGGACTTCTGCTCCTTGACCTCGACGACGGGACGACCAAGCGCGAGCAGGTCCTGGGCCGCGCTGCGGGTTTTGCGGTCGACGGTCAGGATGGCCCATCCCAGATAGCCCACTGGAACGGATACCAGGAGGAGGGAGGCGAGAATCAGCGGATTCATGATCGGCTCAGAACTTCAGGTTGATGATTTTGCGCATCCAGAGACTTCCGATGGCCATGAGGACAACAGAAGCTCCGATCATGATCCATCCAAGCGGATGCGTGAACATTACATTCATGTATCCCGGGTTGACCGTCATGAGCATGACGACGATGCCGATGGGCAGCGCGATGAGGATGTAGGCGGAGAATTTGCCTTCGGCTGCAAGGGCCTTGATGTGTCCCTTGATCTCACTGCGCTCGCGAATGGTTTCATTGACCTGATCAAGCACTTCGGCGAGGTTGCCACCGACTTCACGGTTAATTTGGATGGCTTGGCCAATCCAGACAAAGTCCTCGTTCTTCATGCGTTCAGCTGTGTCATTCAACGAGGCCAGCATGTCGCGGCCCAGGCTGGTCTCCGTAATGACGCGCCGCATCTCCTCCGACGTGGGGCTCTGGGATTCGGCCGCAGCGGCGTCGATGGCTCGAAGGATACTGTGACCCGCGCGAAGACCCCCTGCGAGCAGCTGAAGTGTGTCGCCAAGCTGCTCATCGAATTTGGACCGCCGTTTTCCGGCTCGGACATTCAGCACAATGCGCGCCACGAATGGGGAGAGCACGAACAGGATCAGGGCCAGGGGGATCCCGGCCACAAGCAGGCCCGCAAGGGCCCCGACGACGGCACCCGCCAGCACGAGGACCATGAACTCCGCTTGCCGCATCTTCAGTCCGGCCTGCTCCAGTGCCTCCTGGTTGAACAGGCGGAGCGTCCGGGCAGAGAGGAAGCGGTCTAAGGCCCCGACGGTGGAACCGGCCAGTTGTGTCAGCTTCGACGGCGGATCCAATTCAAAGGGCCGTCGGCGGTCTAGCGGAACGTCAGGGGTTCCCGGAACGAGAAAGGCGAACCCCAGCAGGACCGCGGCCGAGAGGGAAAGCGCGAGAGCGATAACGAGGAGCATCAGGGTTCACGCCTTTCCGGCGGGTGCTTGTGCGGCTGATGGTGGCGTGGCGAAGACTGCCGGCGACACGTGGATGCCGAGGTCTTCGAAGCGGTCGATGAAGCGGGGACGGATGCCAGTGGCAACAGGTTTTCCAAGGAAGCGGCCGTGGGCATCAACGCCGGCGGAGTAGTCGAAGACGAAAGCATCCTGGAGGGTGACGACGTCGCCCTCCATGCCCTGCACTTCGGTAACATGCGTGATGCGGCGGGTACCGTCCCGCAGGCGCGAGATCTGGACGATCAGGTTCACGGCGGACGCGATCTGCTCCCGGATGGCGCGCAGCGGCAGGTCCATGCCAGCCATGAGCACCAGGGTCTCCAGACGGGCGACGGCGTCGCGGGGCGAGTTGGAGTGGACCGTCGAGAGCGAGCCATCATGGCCGGTGTTCATGGCTTGGAGCATGTCCAGGGACTCGCCACCACGGACCTCACCTACCACGATGCGGTCTGGGCGCATACGCAGCGAGTTCCGGAGCAATTCGCGAATGGTGACCTCGCCCTTGCCTTCCGTGTTCGGCGGCCGGCTCTCCAACCGCACTACGTGCTCCTGCTGGATCTGCAGTTCCACCGCGTCTTCGATGGTGACAATGCGTTCATTGGTGGGAAGGAAGGAGGAGAGGACGTTAAGGAGGGTGGTCTTGCCGGTGCCGGTACCGCCCGAGACGATGATGTTGAGCTTGGCTTTGACGCAGGCGTTGAGAAGTTCGGCCATCTCCGGAGTCAGCGTGCCAAAGTCGATCAGGTTGCGGACCGTGAGTGGCGTCTTGCTGAACTTCCTGATCGTCAGCGAGGATCCACCCACGGCCAGCGGCGGAATGACGGCGTTGACACGCGAGCCGTCTTCCAGGCGCGCATCCACCAGCGGCGAGGACTCATCGATGCGGCGTCCCACCTTGGAGACGATGCGCTCAATGACCTTGCGGAGGTGTTCCTCGGAGCTGAACCTGGAATCGCTGAGGGTGAGCTTTCCTTTGCGCTCCACATAGATCTGGTCCATGCGGTTCACCATGATTTCAGTGACGTCGTTATCATCCAGCAGCCGCTGCAGCGGGCCGTACCCGAGCACGTCATCTGCCACGTCCTGGACCAGTCGCACCCGTTCTTCGGGGGAGAGAGGGACCTGTTCGGCGTCGATGAAGCGGCTCAGCTCTTCCCGGGCCGCCGTCCTGAGCTCCTGCTCCGTAACGGCGGAATCACTGAACCGGGTGCCCATCCGCTCGAACAATGCTGTTGCAGCACGCTCTTTGAGCGTCGCGAAGGCATCGATCGGCCTGGCCGCTTTGGTCTTTGACTGCTCCTCCGGATTGGGGAAGGCCGACGTCGGGAAGCCGGCACCGGGGAAGGCGCCATGCTCCGGCTGCCGCTCCAGAACCCCGACGGCGGACGCCTGGGAAGGCGCCGTTGTAGGTACGGTAGGCGCGGGGTGGGCCTTTTCCTGCACCGCATGGATTCTCTCGGAGAGCTTCACTAGATGACCACCCGTCGGTGTAGTTTTCGTTGGGTTGTGGAGCGCCAGGCAGGGTTGAAGCGCTGGACCAGGCCTTGGAGGCTCTTGACTGCGGGATCCTTCGGCGACTCCTGAAGCAGCGGAACGCCCCGATTGGTGGACAGTGCCACCGCGCGGGAGCGTGGAATGCTAATATCCACCGGTGCGCCAATGGTCGCTTCCACATCCTGGACGCTGAGTCCCAATTTCGTGTCCGCCATATTGAGCACCACGTGCCGGCTTTCGGGCAGGATTTCTAGTTGTCGCAGAACATCCAGGCCCGAACGCAGACCTCGAATCCCCGGAACGTCCATGCCGCTGACCCACACCACGTCCGTGCATTGCTCGAGGGCGGCCAGGCCGACCTCGGGAAGGCCGGGGGCTGTGTCCACCACTACGTACTGGAATTCGTCGGCGAGTTGTTCCAGCAAACGGGTGATCTGATCTGCGCTGATGCTGTCTGCGTCCACCGGGGTCTTGGGCGCGCAGAGCGCATAGATGCTGGCGGGGTGGACAGTAAGGAAGGCCTTGAGGACGAGGGTGTCGCGGCTCGCGGCGGGGGTGACGGCGTCGGTGACAGTGTGTTCCGGGTTCAGGTACAGGCCAGACGCGACGTCGCCAAACTGGAGATCCAGGTCCACGATCACCACGCTCATGGGCGCGATTTGGCCGAGCCCAACCGCAATGTTCGTTGCAATGGTCGTCTTGCCCACGCCGCCCTTGGGGGAGAAGACGCCTATCACCATGCCCTTGCGGCTTTCGGCTGCTGGCTGGGCGGCAGCGGGAACGCGACGACGGCTCGCATGGTACTGGCAGGCCCGCTCCAGCAGAACGCGGATCTGGGCTGGGTCGGCTGAGGGGCTGAGGATCTCGCGAATGCCGGTCCGCATGATCTGAAGGACGAAGGAAGGATCCGGGTCGCCGACCAGGACAACACTCAGTTCAGGAAATTGGACATCCAGGACCATTGCCAGGCGAAGGGCTTCCTCCACGGGAACCTCTGGACCAAGGATCAGGACCTCCGGCTGCTCCGGATCCGGCTGGGCGAATAGCACACTGGGGTCGTCGGGAAGCATGTTGGTGAAGTAGGTCTGGACGTTGCCGTAGAGGCCGGCCACAGCCTGGCGAAGCCGGGAGTCGAAATCGGTGTTAGGGGTGATCAGGATGAAGCGGCTCATTTGTACAGATCCGGTCGAGTCACGATGCCACGGCCGTTGTCGGCGGCGTCGAGGGGTTCCTTGCTGAGCCAGATGCTGGCGTACTCGGAGGCGAAGACGATCTTGGCGGCGTCTGTGTCCTTGACCGCGACTGTCAGGAGCAGGGATCCCGTGGGGAGGGTGGTGTCCTGGGGGTTGGCTGCCGGGTCAGTTGGGCTGGCGCTGGGAGTTGGCTGGGCAGCGGCCGCTTGGGGGGCACGCTGGACCGCCGTCACGAGGACTTTCCTGATGGCAAGCTGCGTAGTTTCCTTGTCGGCTTTGGCTTCGATGCCGCCCTTTTCCATGGAGATGAAGATGCCAACGTGGTCACCCGGAGTGAGTCGACCGCCCACCACGCGTACCGGCTCCACCTGAAAGGAAACTTCTTGCAGGCCGGCCGGCACCTCTACCGCGCCGGGAGCCTTTAGCTCGGCAGGGGCAACCAGTCTTTCGGACACCAGCTGCTCGCCCGGCACGAGATCGACCGCGGCGACCTTGCCAGCTTCGCCGTCAACCGTGGCGAGGGCGGTTTTTGCGACGGCGGTACCAGGGAGCTGCTCGGTAGCCAGGGAAGCCGTCATCGATTCCACCGGGGTGCCTGCGGGGATGGCCTTGGTAACTACGAGGACGCCCTTGGGCTGCAGGTCCTTGACGGCCCGCTGGTCGGCTCCTTGCGCGTAGGAAAAAGTCATTACTGCGCCGACGACGGCCAAGAGAACGGCCGCCAGGCCGGCCACGAGTCGTGACTTCATTGCTGCTCCTGTAATTTGCGTGAGGTTTAGTTCGAAAGACGGACGATGGTGGCGCCGTAGGGGTCCACTGGCCCGAGGCTGTAGCCGTCTGCCAAGGAGGTGTACTTGACGAAGCTGCCGATAATACCGCGGCAGTTGCCATCGCACGTCAACGCCGAACTGACGTGCGGAGCCTTGTTTTGGAAGGTATAGGGGAGGTCGCTGCCACCGCTGAACTTCCAGCCCTTGACCTTGAAGGCCGCGAAGGAAATCATGTGGTAGCTCGCGCCGTTACCCGTACCGCTGACGGCGTCGAAGATGGGAAGAAGGACAGTGACGTCACGGCCGGCATTGATTTCATCTGCCCACTTTTGCAAGATCGTAGAGCAGTTGCCGGGGGCGTTGTTGCCGGGGTCGCTACCGCCCTCGTTGATAGACAGGTCGATGGTCCCACCGCACACTCCGGGGTCCTGGACCAACCAACCGAAACCGCCTGCTACTGCAGCCCCTGAGGGTCCATACATACAATCGGCGTTCTGGTTTAGGCCGTGGTCCTGAAGGAGCTGCAGGCTTCCACCTATGTTGTCTTTGACCTGGCAGATGGAGAAAGTGAGGGGGAAGGCGGTACGCCCGGCAAGGGGGCTTCCCCAACGGACGGTGGATGGTGCAGTGACTTCAGACGTGCCTATTCCCATAGCACGGGCAAAGAAGAGGGACACTTCATTTGGGGTCCTGCCCGCTTCCTGGGCTCCTGCGGTGACAGATACTGAGCGATTGGTTTTGTCCAGGGAGATGGACTTGATGTTGCTCAGGCCATCGTTGGCGTTGCCGTTGGCGAAGCTTCGGGCAAGCGCAGAGCTAGTGGAGCAATCAACGTCGTTGGTGTTCTTGGCGCATTTCTGCGCCATTGCCAGCGCGGCGGAATCTGCACTATTCCGGAGCTGCGCGCGCTCGGCATAGAGTGTGCCGACGTCGACTGCAATGGCACCGAAAGCCAGGAGAACAACCATAAGGAGGGCGACAATTACTGCAATGCCGCCATGTTCAGAACCGGGGAGCTCGGAGCCATGGTCAGCCCTTAGCCGCCGCATAGCATTACTCCTTTACCGGTCATGGTGAATGGGCCCGCGATTCCCGTGAGGGTGGGCAGGTTGTAGCTGATGGTCAGCGCGATCTGTGAACCGGGCGCGCAAAAAGCCCCGCCGAAGCTGATGTTCCCGTCAGTCAACTTGGGGTTGAGTGAGACGGCGGCGTTTTTGGCTGCGGTTCGCGCCGCCGTCTTGTCGTTCGAGATGGCCATGACGCGAACCCCTTCGCGGGCCGCGTTGGTGAGGGAGATCTGGGCGTTGTAGGCATTGCCGAACTCCATGATGCCCAGTAGCAGCGTGACGAGGAGGGGTGCCAGGATCGCAAACTCGACCGCTACGGCTCCTCGTTCTGATGCCCTGGGCATTGTGCTGCCTTTCAAATAATGCGTTTGGCTGTTCCGAGATGTGGCGGCAGATTTGCCTGCCGCCACATCAAAAGGACGGACTGCTTGTGTCGTGTTTTGTACTACGGGCTGCCAGCTGCAGCGCAGGTACCGGCACCCGCCGTCGCGCCCGCTGTATAGACCTTGCCGCTGATGGAGCATTGGACCTGGGTGAACATGTCGTCCAAGGTTCCTCCGAGGAGCGTCACGGCGACGATGATTACGACGGCGATGAGGCCGACCATGATGCCGTATTCGACCGCTGTGGCGCCGGTTTCCTCACGGCGGAGGTGGGATGCGATATTGGAGAAGAACGTAAGCATTTGAAACTCCTGAGCGAGGGTGAAGGGAGTAGGCAGCCGATCCGGATCGCTGTGCTTATGCCGCGCAGGTACCGAGGCCCGCCGACGCACCTGCTGTGTACGCCTTGCCCCTGATGGAGCACTGGACCTGGGTGAACATGTCGTCAAGCGTGCCGCCGAGGAGGGTGACGGCGACGATGATGACGACGGCGATGAGGCCGACCATGATGCCATATTCGACGGCGGTGGCACCGCGTTCTTCACGAAGACGGTTCAAGAGCGAGAACCCGAAAGTCTGGACATTTGCGACGAGAGAAAGCATTTGAAACTCCTGAGCGAGTTGGGAGGGGATTGGGCTGGTCCTGCACCAGCTCGTAAAAAAACATAACAACGCCAAATACTCCGCTGGCCGGTCCTTGGCACATCCTGTGTGAAGTCTCGGGAACCTGCGCTTTTCTTGAGGAAACGCTGCGTCTATCTTGCGTTTTTCGCCCGCAACATCAGCCCACTTAAACGCCTCGAACTCCCAGACCGAAGCCGGGAGTTCGAGTTGGAACTATTGAGTTTTTAGACGGCTCCCTTCCGGCTCTGGGTTCCGGAAGGGAGCCCCTTTGGGCCGTCCAAGGCTCTGGGTACCAAGAGGGCGGCCCAGTCTAGAGGGGCATGCTAAAAATTGCCCATGAAGTTTCTCACGACATTAATAGCGGCCGGACCGATGATTACGATGAACAAAGCCGGAAGGATGCAAAAGATCAAGGGAAAGAGGACCTTCACGGGAAGCTTCATGGCTTTCTCTTCGGCTCGTTGCCGGCGCTTAATACGCATCTGCTTCGCCTGGACGCGGAGGACTGAGGCGATAGCAATGCCATAGGTATCAGCCTGAACAATGGCCCGGACGAAACTACGCAGGTCCGGGACTTCCACGCGTTGTGACATCGCTATGTAGGATTCCTTACGGCTTCGCCCTGCCTGCATGTCCTGAAGGGTGCGGACGATTTCCGCAGCCAGGGGGCCTTTGCCGTTCTTGCCGACCCTTGACATAGCAGCCTCAAAGCCGAGTCCGGCTTCGACGGAAATCAACAGCTGATCAAGCATGTTTGGTAGCTCGAGCTCGATTTGCTTCTGCCGAGTGGCACCACGGCTGTGGACCAGCACGTCAGGGATCATGTAGGCAAGTGCCGTCACGAATAGCGCCAAGAGGAAGTTCCCGACGGAGGGCGAGCCCAGAACGAACATCAAGCCGAGGAGTGCGGCCACAAGAGCCAAGGCAGGCTTGATGACGAGTAAGCGGGCAAGTGGCATGCCCACAGGCCGACCTGCACGAGCCAGAAGCTTGTCAAGCCAGGAGGTGTAGCCCTTGGGAGCGAGCCTTTCTCCCATTTCGGTAAACCGGAAGTGCTCCGAGTCGGCTGGGCGAACAGTCTGGACGCCCTTGCTCCTCGTGAGGTTCAATCTGACGGCAGCGAGGCCGGCACGGTCGACGGAAATGAGAGACCAAACAAGTCCCGCGATGGGAACAACAACCATAGCCACACAGAGCCATGCGATCATAGACATTGCATCCCCCTAAAACTTGATCTTGATAACGCGGCTGAGCCAGAACCAACCGAGCGCGAGTTCCACGATCCCAACAATCGTCATAATCCAACCGGGAAGAGTCGTGAAGAGAACCCCGAGGTAGCTCGGATTGGCGAATTGGAGAAAGAAGAACATGCCGATGGGAAGCCCAATGAGGATATAGGCGGATAGCCGTCCTTCCGCACTCAGCGCCCTAACCTGGCCCTTGATTTGGGCACGTTCCCTGATGGTCCCGGCCACGTGATCGAGAACCTCCGCAAGATCGCCTCCGACTTCGCGATGAATTTCAATAGCTTGGGCGGTCCAGTCGAAGTCTTCGCACTGGAGCCGTTGCGCGGTGTCGGCGAGAGAGTCCTTCAGATCGCGCCCTAGACGATTTTCGGCGATGACGCGAGCAAATTCCTCAGAGGTAGGTGACTCTGCTTCCATCGAGACGGCGTCGATGGAACGAAGCAGACTATGTCCGGCTCGCAGGCCGCCGGACAACATTTGCAACGTATCGCCCAGTTGCCGGTCGAACTTGGCCCTCCTGCGGCCCGTCAAGATCTTGACGATGATAATGGCTCCCAAGGGACCCAGCACCAGGAAGAGGATTCCCACAAGTATCCCCGCAAGGAGAAAACCAATGAGCCCCGCCAGCACGGAGGCGCAAAGTATGAGCAGGTTGAACTCCGCTCGCCCCATCTTGATCCCAGCCTGCTCCAGCGCATCCCGCCGCCCGAAGTTCGCCTTGTCTCCGACTGCCCGATCCATCAGGCCGGAAGCAGAGTTTGCGACTTTGGTGAGGACGTTCGGGCTTTCTACGGCACCAGGCCGTCTGCGTGAGAGGGCAATGCCTGAGCGACCCACGGGCAAGACCACCACGACAATGCCGACGGCGATGAAACATAATCCCAGTCCTAAGGCCAGGAACAGAGGACCTGAAGAGATCATCGGTAACCTCCTCCTCCGAAGCTTGCGCCGAAGACTGCGGGTGAAATCGGAATGCCGAGCTCGGCAAAGCGATCCACGAAGCGCGGCCGAACACCAGTGGGTATGGGCTTGCCAAGGAAACGTCCTTCGGAGTCCACACCTGCGCTGTAATCGAAAACGAACGCATCCTGGAGCGTGACGATCTCCCCTTCCATGCCCTGGACTTCAGTGACATGGGTGATACGCCGAGTTCCATCCCGCAAGCGGGAAATTTGGACGATGAGGTTAACGGCGGACGCCACCTGCTCCCTGATAGCCCTTAATGGAAGGTCCATGCCGGCCATAAGGACCAAGGTCTCCAGTCGAGATATGGCGTCTCGAGGGCTGTTGGCGTGTACGGTCGAAATAGATCCGTCGTGGCCAGTGTTCATGGCTTGAAGCATGTCCAGACATTCCCCGCCACGAACTTCTCCCACCACAATCCGGTCCGGACGCATACGCAGTGAGTTGCGGACTAGTTCGCGGATAGGGACTTCGCCCTTCCCCTCAATGTTCCGGGGACGGCTCTCCAACCGCACAACGTGGTCCTGCTGCAACTGAAGCTCAACAGCGTCTTCCACCGTGATAATTCGCTCGTCGGTAGGAATGAAGGAACTGAGGACGTTCAGCAGCGTCGTCTTACCCGTTCCAGTACCGCCGGACACAATGATGTTGAGCCGTGCACGTACGCAGGCCTGTAGTAGTTCGGCCATTTCCGGAGTGATTGTGCCGAGGGACATCAGCTTATTGATAGTCAGCGGCGTCTTGCCGAATTTACGAATTGTCAGAGATGACCCGCCGACAGCGAGAGGCGGGATGATGGCATTGACACGGGAACCGTCAGCCAAACGGGCGTCAACGAGCGGAGATGATTCATCGATCCGGCGACCGACCTTAGTAACGATTCGCTCAATGATCTTTCGCAGGTGCTCCTCGGACGAGAAGCGGACATTGGTGAGAAGGAGCTTGCCTTCGCGTTCGACATAAATCCTTTCATGGCCATTGACCATGACTTCCGTGAGACTGTCATCTTCCAGGAACCTCTGAAGGGGTCCGAGTCCTATCACATCGTCAATGATTTCCTGGACGAGGCGTGTTCGCTCCGCGGCGGACAGGGGAATATCGTCTTCTTCGATGATGCTACGAAGCTCGTCCCTCACATACTGGTGAAGCTCCAGTTCGTCCATGCTCGATTCAGTCATGCGCGACCCCATTCGCTCATAAAGAGCAACGCTGGCCCGTTCCTTGACGGCCGTCATGGCTTGGCTGGCATCTGACGGCGCACCAAGACCCTCCTGGACGGACGTGTTGGAACTGGTATTGGCGGCGGCCCAGGGGTCGCCGTCGGTGACGCTCCGAAGCCGCATTGCAGGTTCAGAGACAGGGGCGTTCGGAGATGGATTTGTGGGTTCCGTCCCGGAGGTATTCCGCGCTGTTGACGCCTCTGTCCCGGAGATGCCAGCTAGTCGCTTTGACAGGCTCATTAGACTACCGCCCTTCTGTGAAGTTTCTTATGCGGGCGGGAATCCCAACCCGGCTGGAAGCGCTCAACCAGTGATCGGAGACCCTTCGTCGCGGGGTCCTTTGTCCCCTCTTGCAGGAGGGGGACCCCTTTGTTCGTGGAGAAGGGCAGGGTTCTGGACCGCGGCAAGGTGATGTCCACCGGACAGCCGATTGTGGCCTCGACATCTTGCAGGGAAAGCCCGCTCTTCCTGTCGGCGAAGTTGAGTACGACGTGTCGATTACTAGGCACCAGCCCAACTTCATTCAAGATTCCCAAGCCGGTCCTGAGTCCGCGAATGCTGGGGATATCCATCCCGCAGACCCATACCGCGTCTGTTGCACGGTCAAGGGTCGCGAGCACGTGATCTCCCAGGCCTGGAGCAGTATCGACCACAACGAACTCAAACTCGTTGGCCAGCTGGTCAAGAAGATGCCCTATCTGGTCTGCGGAGATGTTTTCAATTTGGGCGGGATTGAGCGGCGCACACAGCGCGTAGATACCAGCAGGGTGCACGGACAAATACGACTTGAGGACCATACTGTCCTGGGCTGCCGCACCGACCACGGCATCAGCGATCGTCTTCTCGGGTTCAAGCATGAGCCCGGAAGCGACGTCGCCGAACTGCAGGTCCAGATCGACTACCACTACGCCCATTGTGGCGAACTTGGCCAACCCGACGGCGATATTCGTTGAGACAGTGGTCTTTCCGACTCCGCCCTTTGGGGACATGACGGCGATGATTCTTCCACTGTGCGATCCCCCTTCCACCGAGCCTCCAAGGCCTCGGCGCCGGCTTGCTGCAGCGAGGCTGGCCCGCTCCATCATTATCCTGATGGCATCCACATCCGCGTCTGGAGACAGCAGGTCCCTGATGCCCGCCCGCATGGCAGGAAGGGCAATGTCTGCGCTCCCATTCGTGACAAGGACCACGCTGACTTCGGGGTATTGGAGATCGAAGAGACTCGCCATTTCGATAGATGTGTCCAGGTTGAGGCCTGGACCGAGGAGTAGCACCTCAACAAGCTCTCCCGAGAGCGTCCTGAGGACATCGTCGGGACTAGGCGGCAGGTAGTCGGCTTGAATGACTTGAACACCCCCATGCATGCCAGAGGTGGCTTGACGAACCCTGTGTCCGAAGTCGGCGTCGGGAGTGATGACTACGAAGCGGCTCATCGGAACAGCTCCGCATTCTTGATGACCAGGGGCCCGCTCACGGTCGCAGTAGCCGGTTCCTTCGTAAGCCACAGATCGCCATACTTCGCCGCGAAGGCAATCTTTGCCGCGTCGATGTCAGTGCGAGCGAAGGTCACAATGAAGGCGCCGGTGGGCAACTGAGTGTTTGCCTTGGCGGTCGGATCCTGCTGCTCAGCTGTGCCGTTGGTGGACTTGGACTCGGCTCGCTGGACGCTTGTAACGAGGACTTGGTGGAACACCTGCTGGGCAGTTTGAGCCCCGTCGGTGCCTTCAGCCATCAGAACTATGCCCACCGTGTCACCAGCCGACAGCCGGCCACCGACAACGCGCTGTGCATCCAATTGGACGGAGACTTCCTGCATTCCTTCAGGGACAGGAACTGACCCCGGGGCGGCGAGGCTGGACGGTTCCACCAAGCGCCCGCCGAGCACGACTTCGCCCGGCATTAGTGCAACGGAGGTGACCTTGCCGTCCTGGCCGTCGAGGTTCTTGAGCGCCCCGTTCGGCACTGAGGCCGCCGGCAGGGTCTTCACTTGCGTTGCTGCCCTGACCTTTTCAAGATCAGCCCCCTCGGGAACCTGAGCTTGCACTACGAGTACTTCGACCGGAGCCAGGTCCTTTTGTGCCCTGGCTTCTGCCCCCTGTACATATGAAACGAGCAGTAGGCTGCCAACGACGGCGAGCACTAGTGCGACGATGCCTCCCAGTAGGCGAGTTTTCACTTCTTTCTCCTTAGCTAGAGAATTGCTTGGTAGTAGTCCTGTTCGACTACTTGGTCAGTTGGACGCCCATGTCGCCGTATGTTCCCGGACCGCCCAGAGTTGCGGCCTCGGCAAGCGTGACTTTCTTGACGAATTCTCCGTAGAGACCTTCGTCATCGTTTTTCAGCTTCAGCCCCTTCTTGAGTGCCGCGGCCTCAGGCGTGAAGTATGTGGTTCCGCCGCCGTTGAAATGCCAGCCCCGAATGGAAATCTGAGCGAAGGCCTCAATACGGAAGTACTTGCCAGCAGGCGCGTCCGCGCAAGGATCTGTTCCGGTGCCCTTGCTCGGACACGCCGTGTCGAAAATCGGAATGAGGACCTCGACCGTCCCGCCGGCCTCCAGCTCAGTCTTCCAATCGGCAAACAGGGAGTCGCAAGCTGAATCAACGCTGTTACCCGGCTTGGCCTCCACCCAAGGATCGTTGATGTCGAGGTGCATCTTGCAGCCACCATCGGGATCCTTCAACCAACCGAAACCCCCAGGCAGTTCATGCCCGGACGAAGACTGATGCTCACAGGCGTAGGCAGGATCCTGCGAGAGACCTGAACCGTGGGTGGGAAAGAATTGCAGTCCTTTGAAGAAGGTTGGGTCGGATTCGCATTGCGAGAAGGTCAGGGGAACGCCGTCGATTGCGCTATACGGCCCGAACTCGGCCCGGGCGCTCGCACGAATGTCGGCTATGTCAATGCCCAGCACCCGCGCGAATACCAGTGAAAAGTGATTGTTTCCCCCTGGATCCTGCGACTGGACGGTCACGTCCACAACGCTGCCGCTCACTGTAGCCGTGAGGGCGTTGCTGTGGCCGTCCAAGGCGTTGCCGTTACTCATTGTGCCGGCAGCCGCCTTTGGAGTTGAGCAATCGGGACCTGGCGGAGTAGCCGCGCAGGCCTGGGCTATGGCCAGAGCTGAGGCGTCGGCCCCATTTTGTAGCTGTGAATGCTCTGAGTACATCGTTGCTGCGTCCACAGCAAAGGCAGTCATACCCAGAACGCCGACGAGTAGCAACGCCGTCAACGGTGCAACAACCCCGCGCTCGGGATCATCCTGCTCTAACCTCCACATCGCATAACTCCTTTACTCGTGATACTCAGGCCAGCCGGCATTCCGGGCACCAGTCCCGGTAGGCCTGTCATATAGGAAGTGTTGTAACTGACGGTCACAACAACGTTGTTCACCGCGGAGCACACGCCGCTGCCGGAGTACTGAATATTCACGTCGCTAACAGTGAGCGGCACCGAAGGGGCGGCGGCCAGAGCAGCCGCCTTGGCATCTGCGGGGTCGTACTCGGCCTTGGGACAGTTGACTGCCGCATAGCGGGAGGCCTCGCGGGCGGCCTCAGAGAGCGAAACCTGAATGTTGAAGGCACGTCCGAATTCCATAATGCCGAGAACCAGCACCAGGAAGATGGGGATGATGAGCGCAAATTCAACTGCGACGGCCCCCGCCTCTGATTTCGGTTTCCTTTTGGCTGCCATTGGAATCTCCTACAATCCAGCAGTGACAGTTTGAAATCCGGGCAGCAGCGCAGGGCCAATCAGGGCGACCGTAGCGAAGATCACGGCGGCGATGAATGCTAGAAGCAGGCTGTATTCCACCGCAGTCGCGCCTGCTTCATTGGCGCGGAACCTCGGGGGACAATGTGGCTTGCTGGAGCCGCGCCTGACCAGCGGCAAAATGAGACCGAACATGATGACTCCTAAATGAATTAGCCCAGACATTCGCAAACACAGGAGGGCGGCACTGGCGGCGGCAACGGTAGGTTGCGTCACCGGCCAGGGCCGCCCCTATGTGGTGAGTGATCCCTAGAGGGCGCCGACGATTGTCTGGAACGCCGTGTTGATC
>NZ_JAGGPK010000030.1:0-77424 GCF_018613855.1 Arthrobacter sp. ISL-30 | reverse complement strand
CGCCGTGTTGATCTGCCCGCCCAGAGTCACCACCGTGCCGATGATGACTGCAGCGATCAGAGCAACCAAGAGACCGTATTCAACTGCGGTTGCACCCTTTTCGGAGGAAAAACGGTCCTTGACACCGGCGATGAAAGAGAGCATGGAGACCATAAGAGATGACATTGTAAATCCTTCCCAGATAATGGAATTTCTTGAACTAATTTGATGGAAAACCCGAATCCCAAATCGCCCCCATAATTCCCGTCTCCCAGCTTTTGATTGACGGTTCTTTAGCGATTCGGATTTCGATAGGTCAAGAATTGCCTGTCCAGGAAACTGAAACAATGCGTAGGAGTACTCGACTTTTTCGAGTGGTTTAAACTGCCCTGTGGAGTACTCTTGAGTCAGGTACTCAGTTTCTTGAGTAAATCTTGCGTTTACTACTTGGAGCGCGAAAGGGGCATAACAAAAAGGCCCCAAATCCGGGATAGGAAATACTAAGAGTGCAGGAGCATAACGCCAAGGGCAGCTGCAAGCATCGCGGGCCCGTGAGCCACTTCTGACGGCTTCTTTCCGCGGCTTAGCCGCAAAACGAGGATTGTGAACAAACCGCCCGCCACGAAGCCTAGGGTTCCTCCGTAGAACAATTCGCTCCAGCCCAAGTAGCCTAGGTACACTCCCAAGGGGGCGGCGAGTTTTACATCACCCATTCCAATTCCACCCGGCGAAATTAGGCCCAAAATCAGGTAGACAAAGAACAGGGTGACCCCGCCGAGTGCTGCGCGAAGCACAGCTGACCACTCGGAATCGATGCCGGCGGGGACACTCAGAAGCAGAAATCCTGCCGCGAGCAGCATTAAAACCAGCCCATTAGGCAGCAAATGCAACTGCAAATCAATTCGCGACAATTGCACGGCGAGCAATGCCAGCAATAAATACGCCGGCAGCTCGGGAATCACCCCGAAGCGAAGCGTTAGCAAAGCAAAAAGGACCCCGGTGACTGCCGCCGTCGTCATCCGCACTTTCCCGGACGGCATTGCGCCAAGCCGCGGGAGCATCCGTGCCACGAGTAGCTCGGCCAGGGGACTTAGGATGAGGCCCGCCAGGGCAGCGGTCACGATGATTAGCGGATGAACGAGAGCTATCGTCACTGCGTCTCCTTGTAGTCAAACTGCGTAGTCAAACTGCATAGTCAAGCTGCGGCGGGGCTTGGCGTAGCGAGCCGGTAATCCCCATTTTGACCCGGCATAGGTGTAGAGGCTACTCTTGATAGTCGTTGTGCGTGTCCTTTCTCGATGACGCGTGCCCACTTGGGGATCCAGTTGCAGGGTCGCTACCCAAGGGGCATTTTCGAGACTTTGGGATGACTGGTTACATAGAGCCCTCACCTCTGTTCCGGTAGCGCATACAGAGTAGGTGCACCCTCTTCGGGTGGCATCTAAAACATGAACGCCAGAACAAGAACGAGGCCAAAACCGTGCGTACGTACACCCCGAAGCCCGGCGATATCAACCGCCAGTGGCACGTCATTGACGCCACCGATGTTGTCCTGGGTCGTCTTGCCAGCCAGACCGCAACACTGCTGCGCGGAAAGCACAAGCCGACCTATGCATCCCACATGGACATGGGCGACTTCGTCATCATCATCAACGCCGAGAAGGTTGCCCTGACCGGCGCCAAGTTGGAGCAGAAGCGCGCATACCGCCACTCCGGCTACCCGGGCGGCCTGACCTCCGTCAACTACGCGGAGCTGCTGGAATCCAACCCGGTTCGCGCCGTGGAGAAGGCCATCAAGGGCATGCTCCCCAAGAACTCCCTCGCCGCTCAGCAGCTGGGCAAGCTCAAGGTCTACCGTGGCCCGGAGCACCCCCACGCTGCACAGCAGCCGAAGACTTTCGAAATCACCCAGGTCGCCCAGTAGTCCTGGCCACCAAACAACTTATCTACACAAGGAGAACCGTGGCTCAGAACGAAGAGACCACCGAAGCCGTTGAGGCCGAGGAACTGACCAGCTACACCTCTGAAAGCGCACCGGCAGACGCTGCGCCGAAGAAGGAACGTCCCGCCCTGACCGTTGCCGGTGGAGCTGTTGGCCGCCGCAAGCAGGCCATTGCACGTGTTCGCGTTGTGCCGGGCACCGGCAAGTGGACCGTCAACGGTCGCCAGCTGGAGAACTACTTCCCGAACAAACTGCACCAGCAGGAAGTCAACGAACCGTTCAAGATCCTCGATCTTGAAGGCGCCTACGACGTCATCGCACGCATCCACGGTGGTGGCCCGTCCGGCCAGGCCGGCGCCCTGCGCCTCGGTGTCGCCCGTTCGCTGAACGAGATCGACGTCGAGAACAACCGCCCGACCCTGAAGAAGGCCGGCTTCCTGACTCGTGACGCCCGCGTCATCGAGCGTAAGAAGGCCGGTCTCAAGAAGGCACGTCGCGCCCCGCAGTACTCCAAGCGCTAAATCCGCTTCCGCAAGCGTTCCTCGCCTGCACGAAAGCCCGTTCCGCCTTTTCGGCGGGGCGGGCTTTCCCTGTTCCTGCTTCTTAGGGCGTGAGCCGATAGTAGGAGGCCCCATCGATGGGTTCCGGTGTGTAATGGCTTGTGACCCACTCAACGATCCGCGCCGACTCAGCACGGCCTTGTGAGGTCAGTGGGGGAAGGTTTTGGATCACTAACGAGTCCACCTGACCATCACTGACCATCTGTTGGAACTGGGCAAGCGTGGGGAACGGGTCGGTGCCGTCGAAGCCTCCCACTGGCAGGATCGCTCGCTGGCTCTCCAATTGGTAATTAGCCGCGGTTTCTGATCCGACCATGGCAGCAGCCCATTTCGTTCCAGGCGGGCTTGCCATAAGGCGCTGGACCACCCCTGTAGCCGGTACATCACCGAACATGACGGCTTTGAAGCTTGCAGGAACGTCGGCGGGCAGTTGGTTGCGGTCTGGATGGTCTGTGCGGATGCCTCGGATGCTTGGGCCGGCCACGACGCCGGCACCTTCGTGTGGACTCAGCACAGTGTCTAAGGTCCATAGGGCCGGGACGGTTAGCAATGCAGCGAGTACTAGAACCGCCGTGGCTAACTTGACGCGGGCATTCAAGGGCGGAATGAACACGGCGGCAATGGGCACACCCCAAAGGGCAATAACAACCTGCGGAAGCCAGGGAAAATCGGCCGTAGAACGCAGAGCTGAGACAAATGCAATGAGCATTGTCGCGAGCAAAATGGCGCCGAGCGCCAGGCGAACGCGGTTCTGATGAAGCCTGCGGAGCATTTGGACGACGGCAAATGAAGCAAGGCAGCACAGTGAGGGGACCGATGCAATGGTGTAGTACGGATGCACGATCCCTGACATGTACGCAAGGATCGTTGTGGAACAGACGAACCAGACGGAGCACATCAGTAGTAAAGCGCGCTGCTGGATGGAGCCATGGCGTTTCAGGACCCACCAGATTGCGACAATCAGGCCAGCAATGGCGAGTGGCAGGAACCAGCCGAATTGTCCTGAGAATTGTGGTTGCAGAAATCTTTGGAAGCCCGGGTCCAATTTCTGGTCAAGTCCTGCGGCAGCTCCAGACATAGTCCTGCTCGCGTCCTCACCGGTCAATCTGTCTAGGCCGTTGTATCCCAACGTGAGCTCTATGATGCTGTTGGTCCGGGAGCCGCCGATGAAGGGCCTTATGGCGGGGTCTGTCAGTTGAACCAGCAACACCCACCAGCCTGCTGTTAGGGCAGCCGCCACCAGTGCGCCGAGAAGGTGAAGGAAGCGCTTGAACAATGGAGCCGCCGCGAAGAGTAGGTACGTGAGTGCGACGGCCGGAAGGACTAGCCCGGCTTGGAGCTGTTTGGTCAGTAATGCCGCCCCTGTCAGGGTACCGGCGGCGATCAGCCAAAGGGGCCTACGACGGTCGATGGCTTCGAGTGTGCAGGCTGCTGTTCCGACCATGAGCAGTGTCAGCAGCGCATCGGGATTGTTATAGCGGAAGATGACCGTCACGGTTGGCGTAATCGCCATGAAGAGACCGGCCAGGAGTCCGGTGGCGGCGTCGAAGCGCTTCTGGACGACACGATAGATGAGATAGACGCACGTCACGCCCATGAGCGCCTGAGGAACCAAGATGCTCCAGGAGCTTAGCCCGAAGAGCCGCACTGATGCACTCATGATCCAGAGGCTCAAGGGCGGCTTGTCCACGGTGATGGCGTTTCCCGGGTCGGAGGATCCGAACAGGAATGCTGTCCAGTCCTGAGATCCCGCCATTGCGGCCGCAGAGTAGTACGAGTTGGCCCAGCCGTTACGGTCCAGCCCCCAAAGGTACAGAACCGCGGTACCTAGGAGCAGGCCGAGCAGGGCAGGCCGTTCCCACGGAGGCCGTCCTGGTGGATGCAACCACGACAACCAGGATGGCAGGTGCGATGATCTAGATGCTGGACCGCTTCGGTCCGCCACAGGAACCGACAGCTTTTTCGCCTTGATGCTCATACCGCCGGCTGCCTCGTGCCAGTCACGACGGTAATCCTTCCATCATCCGCACGGCGAAGGCGGAAGACCCAGAGGCGGAGCAAGGCAAAGCGCAACAGCGTGGCCAAAACGTTGGCGGCAGTCAGGACTAAGAGCTCCATGTTGGGCGCGACTTCGGGGGATACGGCATGCAGGATCGCCAGCGAGGAGGCAGTAATGCTCCAGGCCAGCGTGAACACGACCAAGCCTTGGAACTGATGGGTCCATAGTCGCTGGGGTCCCCTAATCGCAAAAGTGAACCTACGGTTGGCTGCTGTGTTGCCCACGGCTGTAATCAGGAGGGCGGCGAAGTTTGCCTGCTGGGCTTCAAGGGGGCCCTGAAGCAAGAGGAACAGGACGGCAAACGCCACCGTGGAAAGAGCCCCGACCAAGCCGAAGCGCACGACTTGCCCGAAAAAGCTTGGCCTGACTGGAGCAACTATCGGGCCGCGTCCGAGTTCGGCGTAGATGGCCTGCAGTGGGATGCTACCCCTCAACATTGAACCGGCCACGCGCACCAAGCCTCGAATGTCGTCCAAGGCCGTTTGCTTGATGTCTACCCTGCTATCCGGATCGTCAATCCAGTCCACCGGAATCTCGTGGATGCGGAGCCCGGCCCGTTCGGCGAGAATAAGCAGTTCCGTGTCGAAGAACCAGCTGTTGTCCTCGACAAACGGTAGGAGCCGTTTGGCTACGTCCGCCCGTATCGCCTTGAACCCGCACTGAGCATCCGAAAACCCTACCTGCATCGTGCGCCTGAGCAGCAGATTGTAGCTCCGGGAGATGAACTCCCGCTTGGTTCCACGGACCACCCGCGAACTGTGCCGAAGGCGGGTACCGATACTGACGTCGGAGTGTCCCGACAGCAGCGGTGCGATAAGCGGAGGCAATGCTGCCAGGTCGGTGGAAAGGTCAACATCGACATAAGCCAGTACTTTGGCTTCGGACGCTCCCCACGCATCGCGTAGGGCAAGACCGCGTCCTTTAACTTCCAATCGTCTATAGCCGACATTTGGAATTTCGCTTGCAAGCCTTTGGGAAATCACACCGGTTCCGTCCGTACTTGAATTGTCGGCTATTGTGATTTTCCAGCTGCAAAACATTTCTTGCGACAAATAATCCGCAAGTCGCGTAATACTCTTTTCGAGAATGGCGGCCTCGTTATAAACGGGTACTACAATTTCGAGCGCCAAGCCCCCATAGCATGGTGTCATGCGGAAATGCTACAAGGCACTACTTGGCTTGGGACACGCAATTCTAAGTCAAGATACGCAATTTTAAATCAAGATGCGCAACTTTAAATCAAGATACAAATTATGGGAGTACGTTGACTCGGAGGCTGCGAGTACACCGCCAGTAGTTCGCGGATGATCCTTCACGAAATCGCGTACAGGCCACGGATCCGCGGGCCACTGCCGGTCATGTTCACTGAGACTACTGGGGTCTGTTTTAAGGAGAGGAATGAACCAGGAGGAAGTGGCATGAACGGGCAAGCCGACTACGAGTACACAACCGTCACCGTTTACAACCACCCACGCAGGCAGGCGAGGGTATTGAACAGGCTGAGGAAAAAGGGGTGGGAGATCCTCGCCATCCGGCCCAGCGCCGCGTCCTGGTGGGCAAGCGACACCTCAGAGGCTACGCTCCGAAGGGTCCGGCCTTGAGGGCCAAGCGCTGAGAGTTTGCCGCAAAGTAACATTCCGGCGCGTCGCCGGTGTGACCCGAGTTCCAACTGTGACGCGCCCATCGGCATGGCGCGCGCGGGCCGTCCACTAAACTTGACCCGATGTCTAGATTATTTGGAACGGACGGCGTGCGCGGTCTCGCGAACGATCTGCTCACAGCGGAGCTCGCATTAAAGCTCGCCCAGGCCGCCGCCGTCGTACTCAGCCCTAAGAACGCTTCCGACGGCAGGCGTCCCCGCGCCGTCGTCGCCCGAGATCCCCGGGCGAGTGGTGAGTTCCTGGCGGCAGCGGTTGAAGCGGGGCTCTCAAGCTCCGGTATTGATGTCTACGACGCCGGTGTTTTGCCCACGCCTGCAGCCGCCTATCTGGTGGCGGACCTGAACGCAGACTTCGGCGTGATGATCTCGGCCTCGCACAACCCTGCCCCGGATAATGGCATCAAGTTCTTCGCAGCAGGCGGCCAGAAGCTGCCTGACGACGTCGAGGACGCCATCGAAGAGCAGATGGGCCGCGAGCCCATCCGGCCCCTGGGCGGGATGGTGGGACGCATCCAGCGCTTCTCTGACGCCGAGGACCGCTACATTGTCCATCTCCTCGGCACGCTGCCTTACCGCCTGGACGGCCTCAAGATCGTCCTGGACTGCGCCCACGGCGCCGCCAGCGGCTGTTCGCCGCAGGTGTTCAAGGACGCCGGAGCCGACGTCGTGGTGATCGGCGCTGAACCCGACGGCCTAAACATCAACGACGGCGTCGGCTCCACCCACCTCGATCTCCTGAAGCAGTCCGTAGTAGCGCACGGCGCAGACCTCGGCATAGCCCACGACGGCGACGCCGACCGCTGCCTTGCAGTGGACCATGAAGGAACCGAGGTCGACGGCGACCAGATCATGGCGATCCTGGCACTGTCCCTCAAGCAGGCAGGCAAGCTCAAGGACAACGTCCTGGTAGCCACCGTCATGAGCAACCTTGGCCTCAAGATCGCCCTTCGCGACGCCGGCATCAGCATTCGCGAAACCGCCGTGGGGGACCGCTACGTGCTGGAGGAAATGCGCGACGGCGGTTACAACCTGGGTGGCGAGCAGTCGGGCCACGTGATCTTCTCGGACTATGCCACCACCGGCGACGGCGTCCTCACCGGCTTGCAGATTGCAGCTCAGGTGGCAGGAACGGGCCGGAGCCTCAAGGAACTCGCCACGGCGATGACCAAGCTGCCCCAGATCATGATCAACGTCAGGGATGTGGACAAGTCCCGCGCCAGCACGGACCCCGGCGTTGCGGCCGCAGTCGACCAGGCCACGCAGGAGCTGGGCGATACCGGCCGCGTGCTGTTGCGGCCCTCAGGGACCGAGGCGCTGGTGCGTGTCATGGTAGAAGCCGCGGACATGGAAACTGCTGAACGGATCTGCAACCACCTTGCCGCCGTCGTCAAAGAGCGCCTGTCCGTCTCGACAGGACTCGCTGTCTAAAACCCTTTGGCCCGGACGTCCGGGGCACCGCCGGCATCTCTGGGGCAGGGCAAGGGCCCCGCTCTAGTCTGGGGCACGAGCGGGGCCCTCTCTCTATCCGACTGAGCGGTAGAGGCTAGGTGCTACATGGGCTCCGATGGGGGCGAACAAGCATGTGAGCACGGGATCGGCTGTAGTCATCTGGAAACTGCAGCTGTCTCCGATCCTGCCGGTCACGGCAGGGAGTTGGAAGGGAAGGCGCTCCGCGGAATCGTCGCGTCCTTCCGGTTTTCTGATGGTGTCTAAAAATCGTCAGGTTCGTGGCTTGGCGGACGGGGACGACGGAGGAGGCCGGTTTTCCGTTTTCTGACGGTCCGGGAGTGCGGGCGTGTTTGCCGGGCCCCCGGCCGGCATGGAGGCCGGCGGCCCACCTTGCTTGGTCGATGGCCGCGTTTCCTGGCCGGGAGGCACGTCTCCGGGCCCGTGTGAGGGCGCGTTTTCTTGCCCAGAGCGTCCCGGCGCACCTCGTGCAGGCGTCGCGTTGTCGGGAGCGTGGCCCGCTCCCTCCTGCGCGCCGTTTCCGCGGCCGTTGCCGCGGCCGGGCACAGGATGTCCCTGATGGGGTTGGGTCACCGTGTTGATCAGCGTGGTGATGGTCTCTTGTGCCTTGTCGCGGAATCCAGGGTCGGCCGCGGCTACGGCGGCGCTTCCCATCCCCATCGACATAGCAACGGCCAAGGCAGCGAGCCCCGCGCGATGGTGTTTGCGCTTCCGTCGGTCATCGAGGCTGACCAGTCTTGGGGCCATGAGTGCGGCCAGCTTCGCTGAAGGCGCCGGTGGCGGTCCGGCGGCGAAGGACCGCAGCTCCAGTAGCGCGAACCTCAGCTCTGCGGCATCTTCGGTGTCTGTTTCGAGAAGGAGCTGATCGACAATCTGCTCGTCGTGAGGCGTGGATCTGGTGGTCATGATGCCACCCCGTTCTTTGCCTTCTGTTGGTTACGGAGACTGGCCAGGGCCCTTTGTTGGAGGTGGGCGACTGCGCCTGGTGATTTTTTCATGATGACTGCGACCTCTTTCAGGGACAGTTCCGCGATTATGCGCAATCGCAGCACCTCCCGATGGTCCTCGCTGAGTTCTTCGAGCATGAGCAGTGCGTTGGCCTCGGGGCTGCCGTCCAGGGCCTGGTCTTCCGCCGATGCCGTCAGGCGATGGTCTCGGTCGGAATCGTATTCGACCGGGGCAGGTGTTCCGCGGCGGCGGCGATGGTGGTCTACGTAGCGGGCGTGGGCGATGGAGAAGATCAGGGTTCTGAGCCCCTGCGCCCCGCCGCGGACCGACTTCAGCCTGGGATAAAGGGCAAGGAAGACATCATGGGTGACGCCTTCGGGATCATCCACTCCACCTGCCCGAAGGTACCCGGCGACAGCGGGGGAAAATGTCGTGTAGACGGCGGTGAACAGAGACGCGTGATCTCCATGGCTAGAAGCCACAAGATCGTCAGTGATCGTATCCATCCCCCACCCCCTGGACATTTCCGTGTGTCCTGGCTCTACGGTTTTCCGGCCGTGGCGGGTTTGTGTGATTGTCCGCGCTCTGCTTTTGCCGGAGGATGCGGTGCGCTCTTACGGTCTGCCGCAGACTTGCCCGAAGTTTCCTTCCGGTGCTCGGCAGATTGACCTGGTACCGGCACAGATTTGCAGTACGTGGCGATATCGTCATTCCCGGCGGCCGTGGCCAGCGACTTGTAGGCCGTAGACGATGAATCGAGTCCACCGTTTGTGAACGCCTTGCACAATCCAAATGCGGCCGGACCACTGGCGTCCGGACCCACGGGAGTTGCGTTTGGGCGCGACTCAGGTGCATCCGCTGGCTTCGAAGCTTTACCATGCGAGTCGGCGTCGGGTTTGTGATCTTCCGCCTTGGAGTTTTGAGCAGCCTTGGAGTCTTGTGGCGCCTTTGAGTCTTGTGCTGCAGCCGGGGCACCGATGAAGTCGTGGGCAGTCTGCTGCAGCGGTGCAGGCAGTGTTCCGGTGTAGGCTGCGGCGGCCGTACCTCCAGCCGCCAGGGTTCCGCCTGCCAGCACCCCCGCTGCGATTTTGCTCGTGACCAATACAGTAAAGAACGACATGAAATTCCCCATATGAAATAGCCCTGAAATAACCGTGGACGTCGGGTCCACATCAAGGTAATCGCTGGAACGCGAGGAATATGACGCGCTTATCCAAGGATTTCCGCATTTAATCCCAAAGATTTGATCAAGCGGGATCTGGGTTTGTCAGGGAACCGCCAAACAGGATTGTGGAGAGACAACAGTGGCCGGACTCCAGAAGGAGTCCCGCCACTGGACTTCGCTTTTGTAGCCTTCGGTCAATCCCTCCGGACGCTCAGCTGCCTTACACGTACCCCGGCGCCGCCTCTAGGCCGAAGTACTCCTCGAGGGTCTGGATTCCCTTCGCCGTCATATCCATTGCGGCTTCGACGCCTATGTAGCGCAGGTGCCAGGACTCGTAGTAGTAGCCGGTGATGTCGTGGAACATCCAGGGATAGCGGACGACAAGTCCGAACGTGGCAGCGTTGGCTTTGGCCCAGACAGCGGCTGGCTGTTCCGCGAAACAGGGCAGGAAGCTGCAGGCCCCACCGCCGTCGGCAATGTCAAAGGCCCACCCTGTCTGGTGTTCTGAAAAGCCGGGTCGTGCGGAGGCGGTGTCAGCCGAAGCCTGGCCCCGGCTGCTGGCATAGCCGTTATAGGTCGCGGCCTGGGTGGCGAATGAGCGGTAGCCGCTCGCAAGGGCCAGTACGACGCCGTCCCGCGCCGCCGCCGCGAACAACTGTTCCGCCGCGCTCGCCGTCGTCCGGTTCAGCAGGGCGGCTTCTCCGCCGACGGCGAGACGCACGTTGGGCTGCACCAGGTCGGCGGGCGCGTACTCAAGCGGCGTCAGGGGCCTGTGCTTGTTGACCACCACCCAGGGGCTGGCCGGATCTGTGATGGAATGCTGGGTCTTCAAGGCGTTGAAGGGAGCTTGAGGAGCGGCCGGGGGCTCAGGCGCTGCTGGCGCTTCCGGCACCTCAGCGGGCTCCGCCGCAGCAGCCGGCTGCAGCGGCGCGGCTGTAGCGGGGTCTGCACTTGCCGCAGACGCACTTGCCGAAGAAGCACTTGCCGAAGAAGCGGGGGAGGGGCTCTCAGGGGTGCAGGCGGCAAGGCCGGCCAGTGCAGCTCCCGCTGCCAGGAATCTGGTTATGTCACGGCGGCTGATGTCCCGCTTTGCGAACGGTTCGCCACACATCGCGGCTAGACCTTCCTGAGCAGCATTCGGCGGATCGAATGGTCCACCTCTTTGGTCAGGACCAGCTGCGCCCTGCCGCGGGTGGGCAGGACGTTCTCCACGAGGTTTGGCTCGTTGATGCGCTTCCAAATGCCGCGTGCGGTAGCTTCGGCCTCATCGTCGGAGAGCGTGGCATAGCGGTGGAAGTAGGATTCCGGCTGGGCGAAAGCGGTGCTGCGCAGCTTCCGGAAACGGTCCACGTACCACTCCTCGATGTACGAGGTCTTGGCATCTACGTAGATGGAGAAATCAAAGAAGTCGCTCAGGGCGAGCCCCTGCCTCCCGTCGTGGCGGGGCCTGGCCGGGGCCAGCACGTTGAGGCCTTCAACGATCAGCACGTCGGGGCGGCGAACCACCACTTCCTTGCCCGGAACAATGTCGTAGGTGATATGCGAGTACCAGGGCGCCCGGACTTCCTCTGCCCCGCCCTTGATCTCGCTCACGAAGCGGAGCAGCGCGCGGCGGTCGTAGGATTCGGGGAAACCCTTGCGTTCCAGCAGGTGCCTGCGCTTGAGCTCGGCGAGGGGGTACAGGAAACCGTCGGTCGTGATGAGCTGGACGTTCGGAGTGCCCGGCCAGCGGCGCAGCATTTCGCGCAATACACGCGCGATGGTTGATTTTCCGACGGCGACGGAGCCGGCAACGCCGATCACAAAGGGCGTGCGCTGGGTCTGCTCGCCGAGGAAGGTAGTTGTGGCGGCGTGGAGCTGGTGCGAAGCCTGGACATAGAGGTGGAGCAGCCGCGAAAGGGGCAGGTAGACCTCGCGCACTTCCTTCATATCCAGCGGGTCGCCGAGGCCTCGCAGCCGGATGATGTCCTCTTCATTGAGGGGCTGTTCCATCTGGGCTGCGAGCCGGGACCACGTCTGGCGGTCCAGTTCCACGAATGGCGAGACGCCCTCGCCGTTCGCCTCAGTGCGTTGCGAAGTCACGCTTTCGATTCTGCCCCTCGTGCGCGTGATCCGGAAATGCAGGGAAACAACAGGCCGACGCAGTGCTAACAAGTGCAGAAGTCCGGGTGATCCTGCTCACGGATTAGTCAGATGCTGTTGGTCTCGTGCTAAGGATTCAGACTTTTGTCTTTTCTGCGTGGGTTTCGGTCCTTCGAATGACGTAGGTGATCATAAGGGCTAGTTCGATGATGAGGGCCAGCCCGATGCTGAAGGCTACGAAGACCGTGTGGATCATGAAGTACAGGGCAGACACCAGGGGCACCAGGATGTAGGCCGTCGCTATCAGGAGGGCGCCGACCGCGAGTACGCCGCATTCGATCCTGCCTTTGACATCGAGCCGCCTAAGGGCGTGGGGGGGACCATGTCCTGTGAGTGCCTTGCCAGCATGTCCGGTACCAGTTGCAGGAGTGGCAGGCCTTAGGGTGCCTCTGACATCAACTACGAGGGAATCGTCCATAACTATTACTTCTCCTTGTGCTTACGACGTCCGCTTCCTTGGTCTTGGGTGTTGGCACCCACTGCACTTTGCGTTTGCCGCGCGCCCAGTCAATAACCGCGTGGAGCGCAGCGGAGCTTTCCACCAGACCTGCGATGGGAGCAAGCAGCACGGCCCGCGCGATCTCTGCGCTTCTTTGCATAGGGTCAAGCTCGGAGTCCGCTACGTTGTGCCACACACCGACGAAGACTGATCCGATCCACATGATGCCCACGGCTGATAGCCAGGCACCTTCCGGACCTGCAGCCAAGGCGGATTGTTCCAGGAACATTGCCTGCACAGACTGGATGAGGAAGGTGGGCATTACGGCCATGCAGAGGACGCCAACCAGCGAACCCAGAGCGAAGGTGCTGATCCGGTACCTCGTCCCCCAGATCAAACCCGCCCTGGTCTTCCATGGCAACGCCGCAAAGTTCGGGTTAGTGCCCATGGCCGCCATACCCTGCAGGACCCCAAAGACCCAGCGGTAGCGCTGTCTAAAGGCGCTGCGCACGGAGAACGGTGGCTGTTCGAGCATGAGGCAGCCGTGCCAGCCGAAGACGTTTTTACCGTAGGCAGAGAAAGCCTTCATTCCGAAAACGTAGTCCTCGGCGATGAACGGCTGGCCGTTCAGGCAACCGATGTCCCAGCCGATCTCGTTTTCGAGCTCTTCATCGATCACCAGATTTGAACCATGGAGGTGGAACGGATTACCGGTCTCCATGACGTGCCGGCATTCGTAACAGACGATGGGCCGGTTCGCTTCCATGGCACGGCAGAGCGATGAGGAGCGCATGTAGTCCAGCGGATAGTAGATGGGACCTTCGAGGACCTTCTTGTCCGTTGTGGCGAGGCAGGCGATCAGCTTGCGCAGCTCAGCAGGAACCATAACGCTTTCCTCGTCGTAGTGGACGATGAAGGTCCGGCCCGGCTTGCTGTTCCACGACTTCCGGCGCTGTTCAACGGCGTAATGCAGTCCCCGCGCCTTGAGCCGGGTACCGTTCCGCGGCAAGTAGTCGTGGGGCACCACAAGGACGTCCAGGGGCAGAGGAGAATCGTGGAAGGCCCGCTCCAGAACCCAGCGTTGTTCCGCCGATTCTGTGACAACCTCTACCGACAGGAAGCTGGCGTAGAAAACAGGTGCATCCTTGGCAAGGTCCATGATGTGGCCGACGCCCCGCAGAATTACCTCTGTACTGCCGCTGGAACCACTCGTTGTGATCTGGATCTTGGTGAAGGGGACGTCCAAGGCTGTGAGTTGCAGGGTGGAAATCGGTTCCGAACGCCGGTAACGGCCCCAATGGAAAGCAAAGCTCCACCAATAGGAGGCCATGCGGACGCCGATAAAGGTTACGCCCGCGAACAGGGCAGGACCCAGGACGGACAGGACAAAGCTCGGTAGGTTATCCATGCAGAAATGCCCTTTTTTGTATTCAGCCCCCAGCGGGCTGAATACAGTCACTGTGCAGCTGAAAACTCAAGGAACGGTTCGGGGAACCGGAAATGAACACTCAAGAATTTGGACAATCCCCCCAATTTCTGCTCAAGGCATGACGGAGAAGTGTGTCTGATGCGACGGACTGCATGTGGGTTGGACCGGTTCACACGGGCCCGCTCGGACTGTCCGGTGAGGTACTCCGTTGTCGCTCGGGATAGGCTTGACCCCATGTGTGGAATCGTTGGTTACGTTGGTAATTCTTCTGGCCGGGTAAATGCCGGCCATAACGCCCTGGATGTCGTCCTCGAAGGATTGCGCCGGCTTGAGTACCGTGGCTATGACTCTGCAGGTGTCGCGGTGGTGGCAGACGGGAGGATTTCTTCGCGTAAGAAGTCCGGGAAGCTGAGTAACCTGCTGGATGAACTTGAGGGCAGTCCGCTGCCTGATTCCCTGACCGGTATCGGTCACACCCGGTGGGCCACGCATGGTGGGCCGACGGATCGCAACGCCCACCCGCACCTTGCCGACGACGGGCGGCTGGCCGTTATCCACAACGGGATCATTGAAAACTTCGCTGAGCTGAAGCAGCAGCTGCTCGCCAAGGGCGTCGTTTTCGCCTCGGAGACGGACACCGAGGTGGCCGCGGCCCTCCTGGGGGACATTTTCCGAAACCAGCTCAAGGGCAACACGGCCGACGGCGGACTCGCCAAAGCGATGCAGCTGGCCTGCCAGCGCCTTCAGGGAGCTTTCACACTCCTGGCCGTCCACGCCGACCAGCCCGACGTCGTCGTGGCCGCGCGCCGGAACTCTCCGCTGGTGGTGGGCCTGGGCGAAGGCGAGAACTTCCTGGGCTCGGACGTTTCCGGGTTCATCGACTACACCCGCAAGGCCATTGAACTGGGTCAGGACCAGATCGTGACCATCACGGCCGGCTCTGTGGAGATCACCGACTTCTTCGGCGCTCCCGCGGTGGGCAAGGAATACACGGTGGACTGGGATCCGGCGTCGGCGGAGAAGGGCGGCTTCTCGTCCTTCATGGAGAAGGAAATCCACGACCAGCCCGACGCCGTCGCCCAGACCCTGCTAGGACGCTCGGACCTGAACGGCCGGCTGACCCTGGATGAGCTGCGCATCGATCCGCAGCTGTTGAAGAAGGTCGACAAGATTATCGTCCTGGCCTGCGGTACCGCAGCTTATGCCGGCCTGGTGGCCAAGTACGCCATTGAGAACTGGTGCCGGATCCCCACCGAGGTGGAGCTGGCGCACGAGTTCCGCTACCGGGATCCGATCGTGGACTCGAACACCCTGGTGGTGTCAATCAGCCAGTCGGGCGAGACCATGGACACGCTCATGGCCGTCCGGTACGCCCGGGAGCAGGGTGCTATCACGGTGTCCATCTGCAACACCAACGGCTCCACTATTCCGCGTGAATCCGACGCGGTGCTGTACACGCACGCGGGCCCGGAAATCGCCGTGGCCTCTACCAAGGCTTTCCTGGCCCAAATCACCGCGGCCTACCTGCTGGGCCTGTACCTGGCCCAGTTGCGCGGCAACATCTTCTCGGGACAGATCAAGGACGTACTGGCGGACCTTGGCAAGATTCCGGCCAAGATCCAGAAGATCCTTGATTCCGCGACGGAACTGCGGGAACTCGCCCGGAGCATGAAGGACGAGAAGTCCGTGCTCTTCCTGGGCCGTCACGTCGGCTTCCCGGTGGCCCTTGAGGGTGCGCTGAAGCTCAAGGAAATCGCCTACCTCCATGCCGAAGGCTTCGCAGCGGGTGAGCTCAAGCACGGGCCGATCGCGCTGATCGATGAAGGCCAGCCGGTGTTCGTCGTCGTACCGTCCCCGCGCGGCCGTGAGTCGCTGCACTCCAAGGTGGTCAGCAACATCCAGGAGATCCGCGCCCGCGGTGCGCGGACCATGGTCATCGCAGAAGAAGGCGACGAAGCAGTCCGCAACTACGCCGAACACGTCTTCTACGTCCCGGAAACACCTCCGCTACTCATGCCGCTCCTGACCACCGTTCCGCTGCAGATCTTCGCCTGCGAACTTGCCGCCGCCAAGGGCTACGACGTGGACCAGCCGCGAAACCTGGCCAAGAGCGTGACCGTAGAATAGCCGCATGATTGTAGGCATAGGCGTAGACGTAGTTGATATTGAGCGGTTCGGACGGCAACTGGAAAGAACTCCCGGTCTCCGGGACCGTTTGTTCGTGCCGGCTGAACGTGGGCTCAACACCCGCTCGCTCGCTGCCCGTTTCGCGGCCAAGGAGGCGGTAGCGAAAGTCCTCGGTGCTCCGGCCGGCATGAACTGGCAGGACTGCTGGATCGGACTGGACCAGAACGGGCCCACCATCCAGGTCACGGGCACCGTCCTCGCTGTTGCCGACGCAAAGGGAGTCAAGCGCTGGCACCTCTCCATGAGCCACGACGGCGGCATCGCCACCGCGACCGTGCTGGCCGAGGGGTAGCGGAAGCCAAGGGCACCCGGACATGATCAGCGCCTTCACCGGACAGCAGATACGGGCAGCGGAAAAGCCGCTGCTCGACTCCGGTGAGGGCGCTGTCCTTATGCAGCGGGCGGCGTACGGGCTCTCGCAGGCCGCCGTGCGCGAACTCAGGCGCCGCGGAAAGCGCCTCTACGGGGCCAGCGCCACCGTTCTGGTGGGCAAGGGGAACAACGGCGGCGACGGACTCTTCGCCGGAGCCCTGCTGGCCCGTCGGGGAATGCGTACGACGGCGATACTCACCTCAGATGGCGTACACGGACCTGGGCTGGCCGCCTTCAAGGCAGCCGGCGGACGTGTCCACCCCGTGACCCGATCGTCAGCGGAAGACCTCGCTGTTCTGGCCGCGGCGGACGACGTCATCATCGACGCGATCCTTGGCACCGGAGCCTCAGGGGGAGTACGCGGGGATGCCGCGGAACTGCTGGCGTGCCTGCAGGAACTGGCCCCCGGACTCGTTATCGCCTGCGACCTTCCGAGTGGTGTCGACGCCGATACCGGAGAGGCGCATTGGCCCGTCCTCGATGCCCACGTCACCGTGACCTTCGGCGCGGCAAAGGCTGGCCTCCTGGCAGATCCTGGCGAAGGGCATGCCGGACGGCTGGAGCTTGTGCCAATCGGGATTGAAGAGTTCCTTCCGAGGCCGGTGCTGCTGCGCCTGGACGAGGCGGACTTTCCCGAACTCCTGCCGGCGCCGGGACGGCGCGCGCATAAGTACAGCCGGGGAGTCCTGGGAGTGGTGGCCGGTTCCGAACGCTATCCCGGTGCTGCCATGCTCAGCGTGCACGCCGCGGTGCTGTCAGGGGCTGGCATGGTCCGCTACCTCGGCCCGGACACCGTGGCAAGGCAGGTCCTTCAGCACTCTCCCGAAGCGATCTGGGAACCGCATGAGCCTCCCGAATCCGGCCGCGTCCAGGCTTGGCTTGTCGGTTCCGGCGTCCTGGGTAATGAACAGATACAGCGTGGGCAAAACGCGCTCACCGCCGCCCGCGAGGCCGGGCTTCCCGCCGTCGTCGATGCCGGAGGGCTGGAGCTGCTGCCCGAAGAGTGCCCGCCCAACTGGATCCTGACCCCGCATGCCGGAGAGCTGGCCGCCCTGCTTGCGCGCCGGGGAACCGAAGTGACCCGGGACGACGTCGAGGCTCGGCCGCTGCACTTCGTTCGGCTGGCCGCCGAAAGTACCGGGGCCACAGTCCTGCTGAAGGGCGCCACCACGATTGTTGCATCGCCGTCCGGCATGGTCTTCAGCCAATCCGAAGGCACCTCATGGATGGCGACGGCGGGTAGCGGGGACAGTCTTGGCGGGATTCTCGGTTCGCTCTTGGCGCAACTGGCCGAGGGGCTCGGCGGGGACGACGGTCCCTTCGCGGCCCGTGATATCGCAGTGAAGGACAGGTGGGCCGCCGTGGGCGCGATGGCCGCCAGCTTGCATGGATTGGCGGGTGCTTCCGCATCACAAGGAGGGCCGGTAACGGCAGGCGCAATTGCCCAGGAAGTGCCGCCGATATTGCGCAACCTCCATAGTAAGCACACTTCGAATTCCGGTAACCCGGGCTAATGTGGTGATGGCCACGAACTGTCGTGGCCTATCGGTAGGCTTGCAGCAAGCTTTCCGTCGCTCGAAACAGGAGAACATATGGACGTCTGGCCAGGATCGGCGTATCCGCTCGGGGCAACCTTTGACGGGACAGGAACGAACTTCGCGATCTTCAGCGAGAAGGCCGAGAAGGTTGAGCTGTGCCTCTTCGACGACGACGGCGTGGAGACGCGCGTACAGCTCCACGAAGTGGACGGTTATGTGTGGCACTGCTACTTGCCGCAGGTTCAGCCGGGCCAGAAATACGGCTACCGGGTACATGGACCCTACGACCCCCCATCGGGGAATCGGTTCAACCCCAACAAGCTGCTCCTGGACCCTTACGCGAAGGCCATCCAGGGGCAGATTGACTGGGATCCGGCCCTGTTCTCCTACAACATGGGTGACCCCGACTCCCGGAACGACGCCGACTCGGCGCCCCACATGATGCTCGGCGTGGTCATCAACCCCTTCTTCGACTGGGCCGGTGACCAGCTGCTGCGGATTCCGTACCACAAGTCGGTCATCTACGAAGCCCACGTCAAGGGCCTCACCAAGCTGCATCCCGAGGTTCCGGAAGAGCAGCAAGGCACCTACGCCGGCGTCGCCCACCCCGCGGTGATCGCGCACCTGCAGAAGCTCGGCGTAACGGCGATCGAGCTCATGCCTGTCCACCAGTTCACCAACGACGGCATCCTGCAGGACAGGGGCCTGAACAACTACTGGGGCTACAACACCATTGGCTTCTTCGCGCCGCACAATAGCTACAGCTCCAAGGGGGACACGGGCCAGCAGGTCCAGGACTTCAAGGCAATGGTGCGGGCACTGCACAACGCCGGGATCGAAGTCATCCTGGATGTGGTTTACAACCACACGGCTGAAGGCAACCACCTTGGCCCCACCCTTTCCTTCAAGGGCATCGATAACTCCGCCTATTACCGGCTGGTTGAGGGCGACCTCAAGCACTACATGGACTACACGGGCACCGGAAACTCCCTGAACGTCCGTCACCCGCATTCGCTGCAGCTGCTGATGGACTCGCTGCGCTATTGGGTGACCGAAATGCACGTGGACGGCTTCCGCTTCGACCTCGCCTCCACGTTGGCCCGTGAGTTCTACGACGTCGACAAGCTGTCGTCGTTCTTCGAACTTATCCAGCAGGATCCGGTGGTGTCGCAGGTCAAGCTCATCGCGGAGCCGTGGGACGTTGGACCCGGGGGCTACCAGGTGGGCAACTTCCCGCCCCAGTGGACGGAATGGAACGGCAAATACCGCGACACTGTCCGGGATTTCTGGCGAGGCGAACCCGCAACCCTGGGGGAATTCGCCTCGCGTATCACCGGTTCGGCGGACTTGTACGAACACTCCGGCAGGCGCCCGGTGGCCTCCATCAACTTCGTCACAGCTCATGACGGATTCACCCTGGCGGACCTGGTCTCCTACAACCAGAAGCACAACGAGGCCAATGGCGAGGGCAACAGGGACGGTGAATCATACAACCGCTCCTGGAACTGTGGAGCTGAGGGCCCCACGGAGGACGCCAAGGTCCTGGCCCTTCGAGCCCGGCAGCAGCGCAACTTTATCGCGTCCCTCCTGCTGTCCCAGGGCGTGCCCATGATCCTGCACGGTGATGAGCTTGGCCGCACCCAGCAGGGCAACAACAACGGGTACTGCCAGGACTCCGAGTTGACCTGGATTAACTGGGACAGCGTGGACCAGCCCCTGATTGAGTTCACGGCGGCCGTCAACGCGTTGAGAACGAAGCACCCGACTTTCCGCCGCAGCCGCTTCTTTGATGGCAGGCCTGTTCGCCGAGGCGCGGGCGAACGGCTTCCTGACATCGTGTGGCTGGACGCCGACGCCACCAACATGCAACCAGAGGACTGGGACAGCGCTTTCGGTCGCTCGGTTGGCGTTTTCCTGAACGGCGATGGCATTCGGGCAAGGGACGATCGTGGTCGCCGCATTACCGACGTGAACTTCCTGCTCTACTTCAACGCGCACGACGACGAGGTGGACTTCACGCTGCCATCCGACGAATACGCTCCTGCCTGGGACATCATCATCGACACCGCCGGTGAAAACGCCGACACGGAACCGGTCAAGGCCGGCGGCGTCCTTCACGTGGCGGCCAAATCCCTGGTGGTCATGAGGGCGCACAGCACTCCCGAGCCGGAGCCGGACCACTCCGTGGCAGCCTCCCTCGCGGCACTATCGCAAACCGCAACGCCCGAGACCGCCACTTTGACGGCACCGGCAATTCCGGAACCGAAAACCACCAAGCAGCCGGCTCCGACAACATCGACGACGCCTTACAGCGAGATCGGCTTCGACGTTACGGGGACGCCTGCTGAGGTGGCGCCTGCCGAGGCGGCGCCTGCTGATACCGCCGATACGGCGGCGGCTGCCGACGTCGCGCCTGCTGGGGTGGCGCCGGCCGAGGGGGCGGCTGCCGACGTCGCGCCTGCTGAGGGGGCGCCTGCTGATACCGCCAGCACGGACATCCCGCCAGCCGGCCCGAAAGCCCCCGGCCAAACGAAGTCCAAGGGGCCAGGCAAGGGAAAGCGGGCAGGCAAAAAGGCCGAATCATGAGGGCGCCGGTTTCCACCTACAGGCTGCAGATCCGGCCGAGCCTCACTCTGCAGGATGCGGCAGAACTGACCGGTTACTTGCGTTCCCTCGGCGTCGACTGGGTTTACCTTTCTCCGATCCTCAAGGCGGAGGAGGGGTCCGACCACGGCTACGACGTCACGGATCCCTCGCTGGTGGACCCGGCGAGGGGCGGGGCCGAGGGCCTGGCTTCCCTCTCCCGGGCGGTGAGGGAAGCAGGGATGGGCATCCTGGTGGATATCGTCCCCAACCACGTGGGTGTCGCAACGCCATCGCAAAACCCCTGGTGGTGGTCCCTGCTTAAGGAGGGCCGCCAGTCCAGGTACGCGGAGGCGTTCGACGTCGACTGGGATTTTGGTGGCGGAAAGATCAGGCTTCCTGTGCTCGGCAGCGACGACGACCTGGACAAGCTCACTGTAGAGGATGGCGAGCTGAGGTACTTTGAGCACCGCTTCCCGCTTGCGGACGGCACATACGACGACGGCGACTCTCCCCGTGCCGTCCATGACCGCCAGCACTATGAACTGATGGGCTGGCGCAGGGCCGACGCCGAGTTGAACTATCGCCGCTTCTTTGGCGTAAATACGTTGGCGGGGGTCAGGGTCGAAGTCCCGTGGGTCTTTGACGAATCGCACGCCGAGGTCCTTCGCTGGTTCCGGGAAGGCCTCGTTGACGGGCTCCGTATTGACCACCCGGACGGGCTTGCGTATCCGGCCGATTACCTGACGCGACTCAAGCAGGCTACAGGCGGCGCCTACGTCCTGGTTGAGAAAATCCTGGAACCGGGCGAGGACCTGCCTGAATCGTTCGCCTGCGAGGGAACCACCGGCTATGACGCGCTAGCCGACGTCGACCGGCTCTTCGTTGATCCGGAGGCCGAGCAGATCCTCGACAAACTGGACGCCTCCCTGCGGGGAAGTGACACGGCAGCCGATTACGGTGACATGATCCACGGCACCAAGCGGGCCATCACGGACGGCATCCTCCGCTCCGAGATCCTGCGCCTGGCACGACTCGTTCCGGCACATCCGAGGGCGCCCGAACCGGAGCTGCCGCTTGACGCTGTTGCTGATTCAATCGCCGAGATTATCGCCAACTTCCCCGTCTACCGGACCTACCTTCCCCAAGGTAAAGAGATCCTGGAGGGCGCGTGTGAAAAGGCGTCCGTGGCCCGGCCGGATCTTGCCGGAACCGTGAAGGTCCTCCTCCCGCTGTTGCTCGATCCGGATGCCGAGTTCGGCCGCCGCTTCCAGCAGACATCGGGCATGGTGATGGCGAAGGGCGTCGAAGACACAGCCTTTTACCGCTACACCCGGCTTGGAACCCTCACCGAGGTTGGCGCCGATCCCACGGAATTTGCCCTATCGCCGTCGGACTTCCACTCCCGGATGGCGGCCCGACTGGCTGAGCGGCCGCTGTCCATGACCACCCTGAGCACTCATGACACGAAGCGCAGTGAGGACGCCAGGGCCCGTATCTCGGTGATCTCCGAACTCGCCGAGGAGTGGACGGCTGTCCTGGAGAGGCTGCAATTGCTGGCTCCGCTTCCCGATGGGCCGCTGGCCAGCCTTCTGTGGCAGGCTATTGCCGCAGCATGGCCTGCCAGCCGCGAGCGGCTCCAGTCGTATGCCCGGAAAGCCGCCCGCGAAGCCGGAAACTCTACGACGTGGACTGACCCGGACGAGGAGTTCGAGCTGAAGCTGGCAGCCGCCGTCGACGCCGCCTTTGACGTCCCGGACGTGCACGCCGAACTCACGGCCTTCGTGGAGGTGCTGGACCGCTTTGGTGCTTCCAATTCACTGTCCGCCAAGATCGTGCAGCTGACCATGCCGGGAGTGCCCGATGTGTACCAGGGCACCGAGTTTTGGGACCGTTCACTGACGGACCCGGACAACCGGCGTCCAGTGGACTTCAAGCGCCGGCAGGGTGCCCTCGCGGAGCTGGATGCGGGCGGACAGCCGGAATCGTACCAGGACGAGTTGGCGAAGCTCCTGGTGACATCGCGCGCCCTGCGCTTGCGCCGGGACCGTCCGGAACTGTTCACCGGTTACCGGCCGATCCAGGCGGAGGGTGCTGCCGCCCAGCACCTTATAGCCTTCGACCGCGGCACGGCGCAAAGCGCTGCTATTACCCTAGCGACTCGATTGCCGCTGCGGCTGCAACGCGATGGCGGCTGGAGGGATACGGCGATCAGCCTTGAGGGCCCGGTCCGTGACGAACTTACGGGTGCGAGTTTTGCCGCGGGTCGTGTCCAGGTGGCTGATCTGCTGGCCACCTATCCAGTGGCGCTGCTGGTACCCGAGGCATAGCTGGAACCGAAGGCACGGCTGGAACCGAACGATCGCTAGGGGAAATATGTCGCAGGAACGAACTTCACGAATCGGATTCGACGTGTGGGCGCCGGTCGCAGGCTCGGTCACGCTGCTCGCAGACGGACAGGAACATCCGATGCACAAGCTGGAGGGCGGACCGGACGGCTGGTGGACGGTTCGGGACACAGGGCCCGGCAAGGAGGGTTCCGGGCACGAGACGGACTATGGCTACCTCGTAGATGGCGAGGGGCCGTTCCCTGACCCCCGTTCGTTGCGTCAACCCCGCGGTGTGCACGAGCTGTCACGCACCTTCGACCCCACGGAATACGCCTGGACAGATGCCCCCTGGAAGGGACGCGAACTCCAGGGTTCGGTCATCTATGAACTCCACATCGGGACGTTCACACCCGAAGGAACCCTCGATGCCGCCAGCGAGAAGCTGGACTACCTGGTGGATCTCGGCGTGGACTTCGTGGAGCTCCTTCCCGTCAATGCCTTCAACGGCACCCACAACTGGGGCTACGACGGCGTCCTGTGGTTCGCAGTTCATGAGGCCTACGGCGGACCGGAGGCCTACCAGCGATTTGTCGACGCCGCCCACGCTGTGGGGCTCGGAGTGATCCAGGACGTCGTCTACAACCATCTCGGTCCCAGCGGAAACTACCTAGCCAAGTTTGGCCCGTACCTTAAGTCCGGCGAAGGCAACACGTGGGGAGACTCGGTGAACCTGGACGGTCCGGGGTCGGATGAAGTCCGCGGCTACATCCTGGACAATGCCGCCATGTGGCTGCGGGACTTCCATGTGGACGGGCTCCGCCTGGACGCGGTCCATGCACTCAGGGACGAGCGTGCTGTTCACATCCTGGAGGACCTGGCCGTCGTCGCGGACAAGATCGAAGCGGTCACCGGCATTCCGCGGACTCTCATCGCGGAATCCGACCTCAATAACCCGCGCCTGATTTACCCCCAGGAGGCCAACGGGTACGGCCTTGAGGGGCAGTGGAGCGACGACTTCCACCATGCGGTCCACGTCAACCTGACGGGCGAGACAGCGGGCTACTATTCGGATTTCCAGTCATTGACGGCGCTGGCCAAAGTCCTCGAGCACGGTTTCTACCACGACGGAAGCTACTCCAGCTTCAGGGGACGGCACCATGGGCGGCCCATTCGTGCCGATCTCGCCCACCCGTCAGCCCTCGTGGTCTGCAGCCAAAACCATGACCAGATCGGCAATCGCGCCACAGGAGACCGGCTCACCGAGACCCTCTCCTACGGAAGGCTCTCGCTTGCCGCGGTGCTGACTATGACATCACCGTTCACCCCCATGCTTTTCATGGGGGAGGAGTTCGGCGCCTCCACGCCATGGCAGTTCTTCACATCCCATCCCGAGGAATGGCTCGCGGAGGCGACCGCGAAGGGCCGGCTCAAGGAATTCGAACGGATGGGCTGGGATCCGGCAGTGGTGCCCAACCCGCAGGACCCTGAAACCTTCAGCCGCTCCAAGCTCAAGTGGGAAGAGGCCAGCCAAGGGGAACACGCCAGGCTCCTGGACCTGTACCGCGCCCTGGGCGCGCTCAGGCGATCCACCCCCGAACTCTCCGCGGGAGGGTTCCAGGGCACGGAAGTTGAATTCGACGACGACGAACAATGGCTGATCCTGGTTCGCGGGACCGTCCGTGTGGTCTACAACTTCGGCGCCGAAGAAATGGCCACGAACCTCGACGGCGACCTTCTGCTGGCCACGGATCCCAAGACAACCCTCGACGACGGGACCCTGACCGTCCCCGCCGAAAGCGCTGCCGTCCTAAGGATCCAGGTGCCGGAGGTCACAGAGGTAGTTGATATGGCGTGACGATGACCACATAGCGGACGCCCACACCATCGCTCCAAACGGCGATGGCAGGATAGTACGTATGACTTTTTCGGCTGCGGAAAACCGCTACGACACCATGCCCTACCGCCGCGTCGGACGCAGCGGTCTCAAGCTTCCCGCCATTTCACTGGGGCTTTGGCACAACTTCGGTGACGACAAGCGCTTTGATGAACAGCGCGCCATCCTTCGCCGTGCCTTTGACCTTGGCGTCAACCACTTCGACCTCGCAAACAACTACGGCCCGCCCGACGGCTCCGCCGAAACCAACTTCGGCCGCCACCTGAAGGACGACTTCAAGCCGTACCGCGACGAACTCATCATCTCCACCAAGGCCGGCTACTACATGTGGCCCGGCCCCTACGGAGAGTGGGGATCCCGCAAATACCTGATCTCCAGCCTGGACCAGTCGCTGGAGCGCATGGGACTGGACTACGTGGATATCTTCTACAGCCACCGCCCGGATCCCGAAACGCCCCTTGAGGAGACGATGGGCGCCCTGGACTACGCGGTTCGTTCCGGTAAGGCACTCTACGCGGGCATCTCCTCCTACACGCCCGAACAGACGATAGAGGCCGCCCGGATCCTGAAGGACCTCGGCACGCCCCTGCTGATCCACCAGCCCAGCTATTCAATGCTCAACCGCTGGACAGAGAACGGCAGCCCCAACCTGTATGAGGCGCTGGACCAAGTGGGCGCCGGCTGCATCGCCTTCTCGCCCTTGGCCCAAGGCATGCTCACCAGCCGCTACCTCAACGGCATTCCGTCAGACTCCCGCGCCGCTAAAGCACGCTTCCTCTCCGAGACTGCCATCACTGAGGAAAAGCTCGACCGGATCCGTGGGCTCAATGAGATCGCCGCAGGCCGTAGCCAGACACTCGCGCAGATGGCGATCGCGTGGATCTTGAGGGACCAGCCCAAGGGCTCGTCGGTGACTTCGGCATTGATCGGTGCCTCCAGCGTCGCACAGCTCGAGGACACCCTGGCAGCAATCGACAACCTGGGGTTCACCGAGGAAGAACTGCTGGCGATCGACGAGTTCGCAGTCGAATCCGACATCAACCTGTGGGCGCAGAGCCTGACGTCATAAGGCAGAGCCTGGCGTCATAAGGTAACGCAAAGGGCGGGGGCGGGCCGAACAAGGCCCGCCCCCGCCAACTTGGAATACAATGCAAGGGCGCCGACTGGCGCTGTGCCGCAAGCCGCCGTCGTATCTTCTGCTACGACCACGCCGGGCACCAGAGGTAAGTTCTCAAAGGAGTTCCGTGTCTACGAATCCGATTCGTGTTGCCATTGTCGGCGTTGGAAACTGCGCTGCTTCGCTGGTCCAGGGTGTCCATTACTACCGGGACGCCGACCCTCAGGCCACGATTCCCGGTCTGATGCACGTGGAGTTCGGCAAGTACCACGTCAACGATGTGAAGTTTGTTGCTGCCTTCGACGTGGACGGCAAGAAGGTCGGCGTCGACCTCGCCCACGCCATCCTCGCGAGCGAAAACAACACCATCAAGATCGCCGATGTTCCGCCCACCGGCGTCATCGTTCAGCGCGGACACACCCTGGACGGCCTGGGCAAGTACTACCTCGAGACCATCGAGGAATCCACCGAAGCGCCCGTTGACGTAGTGCAGGCACTCAAGGACGCCAAGGTTGACGTCCTGGTCTGCTACCTGCCCGTAGGCTCCCAGGAAGCAGCTGAGTTCTACGCGCAATGCGCCATCGACGCCGGCGTTGCCTTCGTCAACGCCCTCCCGGTGTTCATTGCCGGCACCAAGGAGTGGGCCGACAAGTTCACCGCGGCCGGCGTGCCGATCGTGGGCGATGACATCAAGAGCCAGATTGGCGCCACCATCACACACCGTGTCATGGCCAAGCTCTTCGAAGACCGCGGCGTCACGTTGGACCGCACCTACCAGTTGAACGTCGGCGGCAACATGGACTTCAAGAACATGCTGGAGCGCGACCGCCTCGAGTCCAAGAAGATCTCCAAGACGCAGGCCGTTACGTCCAACGTTGAGGCCGAGCTTGCCGCCAAGGATGTACACATCGGCCCGTCGGATTATGTCCAGTGGCTCGACGACCGCAAGTGGGCCTTTGTCCGCCTCGAGGGCCGCAACTTCGGTGACGCCCCCGTGTCGCTCGAATACAAGCTCGAAGTCTGGGATTCCCCGAACTCGGCCGGCGTGATCATCGACGCCATCCGCGCCGCAAAGATCGGCCTGGACCGCGGCATCGGCGGACCCCTGCTTTCTGCCTCCAGCTACTTCATGAAGTCCCCGCCGGAGCAGTACAACGACGACCTCGGCCGCGAAAAAGTAGAAGCCTTCATCCGCGGCGAGCTGGAGCGCTAAGCCGCCACGCTCTCTCACCTTTAGCGAGTTTTCCGGGGACGCTCTCTCACCTTTGACGGGTGTTCCGGGGACGCTCTCTCACCTTTGACGGGTGTTCCGGGGACGCTCTCTCACCTTTGACGGGCATTTCCCGTACGCTCTCTCACCTTTCGCGGGTTCGCGACTGACGCTCTCTCATATTGGGGGAGCGGCAGCCGTTTAAGGGGCGATTTCGAGGCGGCGGATAGCGTGGCTTGCCTGTGCCAAAGCCAGGAGCCTGAGAACGAGTTGCGAGTGCATGTGCATCCCCACTGCGGCCGTGAGGATGATGTCATCGACGTCGTCCGTAGCTGTAGTCAAACTGAGGTCCAGTCCTGCGATAGTGTCCAGAGCTTGGCTGTAAGCGTCGAGTAACTCCAGGGGCATGGATATGCCCAGGCCCTCCATAAGGGAAATCTGCACATCCAAGGCGTTTCGGGCATCACTGTCCCTGTCTGGCCACCCGCGGAGGCGGACGACGGCGTCACCCAAGTACGTGCGTTCGGCACCTTCGCGCACGTTCGGTTCGAGTCCCAGAACAACTCGTTGAACGGTGGCCAGCACTGCGAGGCGTGGTGCACCGTCGTCGGCCATTTCGATAATGGTGCGAATCTGTTCGATGTTCAGGTGCACGATGTGCCTGAGTGCATGGATGAGTTCCAGCCGCTTGACATGTCGCTGGGAGTAGCGGGCACGGGTTGCATGGACCGTTTCTCCCGGCGGCAGAAGCCCTTCGCGCAGATAGTATTTGATGCTCGCCGGGGTGGTTGCCGTTCGTTCGCTCAGTTCCTTGAGCTGCATGCCACCTCCGCCCCTTTAGATAGCGGCCAGCGGCATCACTATCTTGATTTACAGCCATTGGATAGTAGCTCTATCTTAGGCGTATGGAACACTGGAATGTCCTGCTTGTCAGCCATGTTGTCGCTGCTCTCTACGCCCTCGCGATCGGTCCCATCCAGATTCTGCATTCTCGCCGCGACCGCATCCACAGGACTATGGGGTACCTCTGGGTAGCATCCATGTACTACGTCTGCTTCAGCAGCTTCGGGATCATCACAGAAGGGCACTTCACGTGGCTGCATGGACTGTCTGCCTTTACGATCGTTACCGTCACTTTGGGGCTGGTCAGCGCGATCCGCCACAACATCGCTGCCCATCGGGGAAACATGATCGGAAGCTATATCGGCATTCTTGTGGCGTTCGGCTTCGCCGTGGGCGTGCCCGGCCGGGCCATACCGCAACTCCTGGCGACAGATCCGGCGTCGGCCGTCTTCGTTGCGGCACTCGTACTACTCGCAGTCGCCGTTATGTACGTCTCACTGTTCAGGACAGGTTCCCGTGAAGTCCCGCCGCCGTCGCGCTCTCCGCTTCTGTTGGGCAAGAACAAGCTATGAAGCATTGATGGCAGCCGGCAGCCTAGGTGTCAGAAGAGCCCTACCGGCCTGCCCTCGTTGTCCACGTCCATCCGCATGGCCGCCGGTTCCTTCGGCAGCCCGGGCATGGTCATCACCGCGCCGGTCAGGACCACGATGAAGCCCGCCCCCGTCTTCGGTATCAGCTCGCGCACGTGGATGATGAAGCCTTTGGGTGCTCCCAGCCGGGTGGCGTCGTCAGTGAAGGAATACTGAGTCTTGGCCATGCAGACAGGCAGTCGGCCCCAACCGTTCTTCTCGATATCGGCCAGCCGCCTTTGGGCCGGGACGGAAAATTCGACGCCGTCGGCTCCGTAGATCTCCTGGGCGATGGTGCGGATTTTGTCCTCCACAGACAGGTCCAGCGGATACAGATGTCGAAAAGACGACGACGCCGATACCGCCTTGGCGACTTTGGCCGCGAGCTCATCTCCGCCGTCGCCCCCGCCCCCACGACCCCACACATCGGCGACGGCAGCGTCCACGCCCTCCTGCGAGCACCACTGGAGGAGCCAATCCAGTTCCTCGGGCGCGTCGCTGGCAAAACGGTTGATGGACACCACCGGCGCGATGCCAAACTTCTCCACGTTCCGCACGTGCCGCCGCAGGTTGTCCACCCCGGAGGCAAGGGCTTCGATATTCGGCTCGGCGAGCCGCTCCTTGGGTACGCCGCCCTGCATTTTGAGGGCTCGGATCGTCGCCACAACCACGACGGCGGAGGGCGCCACGTCCGCCACCCTCGACTTGATGTCCATGTACTTTTCTGCGCCGAGGTCCGCGCCGAAGCCTGCTTCCGTCACCACGATGTCGGACAGCTGCTGCGCCGTGCGGGTGGCGATGAGCGAATTGCAGCCATGGGCTATGTTCGCGAAGGGCCCTCCGTGGACCAGTGCCGGAGTCCCGGCGATGGACTGGACGAGGTTGGGCTTGATGGCATCCTTCAGGAGCATTGCCAGGACACCCTGGACTCCCAGGTCGGCGACGGTGATCGGTTCCCGGTCATAGCTGTAGCCGAAGGTGATGCGGCCCAGGCGTTCCCGCAGGTCGATGATATCGGTGGCAAGGCAGAACACTGCCATGATCTCCGACGCCACTGTGATGTCGAACCCGTCCTGGCGCGGGACGCCCTGGGAGGGCCCTCCCAGCCCGATGACCACTTCGCGCAGTGCGCGGTCATTCATGTCCAGGACACGTTTGAACGTCATTCGCCGGGGATCGATGTTGAGCTCGTTGCCGTGGAAGATGTGGTTGTCCACGAGGGCCATGAGCGCATTGTTGGCCGACGTAATCGCATGGAAGTCCCCGGTGAAATGCAGGTTTATCTCGTCCATGGGCAGCACCTGGGAGTACCCGCCTCCAGTGGCGCAGCCCTTCATACCGAGGATGGGTCCCAGCGACGGCTCGCGCAGGGCAATCATCACTTTGTGGCCGGCGCGCGCGAGGGAATCCGCAAGGCCCACCGTTGTGGTGGACTTCCCTTCTCCGGCGGGCGTAGGGGACATCGCCGAAACAAGGACAACCTTGCCCTGCGCCTTGCCCTGCGCACCTCCGGGGAGTCGAAGCCGAGCGGGATCGATCTTCGCTTTGAAGCGGCCATAAAGCTCGAGGGCGTCGGCAGGAATTCCCGCCTTGCCCGCAATCTCCTCAATAGGCAGGATCCCCGCATTTCGGGCAATCTCGAGATCAGTAAGGCCTTGGCGCGGCTGCGGGGTGGCTTCAGACATCCTTGTCCTCCAACTTTCTCTTTGGCGCTACCCGAACTAACGAACTGAGGTGAACCATCCGAACGGGACTCAGACGGGCGGCACCAGGACACTCCCCGTTGCCGCATGGTAGCTTTCGAGCGAGATCGCGGCGGTCCGCGGCCATCCAAAGGATTCAGCGTGGACAGCTGCAGCCCGTCCCATGTCTTCCCGGGTGCGGGGATCGTCGTAGAGGGCCTCCAAGGCATCCGCCCAGTGCGAGGGCTTGTGGCCGTCGACGAGCATCCCTGTCCTGCCGTCCGATACCGCTCGGGACAGGCCGCCGACGTTGGTAGCGACGACAGGCGTGCCGCAAGCCTGTGCCTCCAGGGCCACGAGCCCGAACGACTCGCTGTAGGAGGGCATAACAACGACGTCGGCGGAGCGGAACCAGCTGGCCAGCTTGACGGCGCCTACCGGAGGGTGCTGCGTTACGACGTCGTCCATCCCGGCCGCGGTGACGAGCGACTTGAAGTTGAAGTCCTTGGCCCCGCTCAACGCCCCCAGGACGGTGAGCTGCAGATCAATGTCCGGCCTGCGTTCACGCAGCAGCGCCGCCGCCTGGATGAAGATCTGCGGCCCCTTGAGGCGCTGGATGCGTCCGGCGAACAGCAGATGGAAGCTGCCCGGCCGGATCCCGTGGACGGCACGGGCTTTGGCGCGGAACGCCGGCGTAAAAACGGCCAGGTCTACGCCGGGAGGAGCTATGTCGATGCGGTCGAAGTCGGCATGGTAGTGCGAAACGAGCTCGGCGGCTTCTGCCGGGGTATTGGCCACAAGCCTCGTAGCCCCGTCCACGATCCTTTGCTCGCCCTCTTCCCGGCGGCGCGGTTCCGGCCGCTCGCCCGAATGCAGCAGCTGGTTCTTCACCTTCGCCATGGTGTGCATGGTGTGCACCAGCGGGACGTTCCACAGCTGCGACAGCTCCAGGCCGGCCACTCCGGAAACCCAGTAGTGGGAATGGACGACGTCATAGCGCCCGTGCGGCTGGCGCTGCCGGATCCTGTCGATCTCCGCGACCATGCTGTGCAGCAGCTCGGGCAGCTCCTCTTTCGGCAGCTTTCGCGGGGGGCCCGCCATCACATTGTGGACGCACACGCCCGGGGCGGGATGTTCTACGGCGGGTTGGCCCACCGACGTCGACCTCGTGAATATCTCCACTTCCACCCCATGGTCTGCCAGGGCTGCAGCAAGGGAACGCACATAGACGTTCATACCTCCCGCGTCGCCGGAGCCCGGCTGTTCAAGGGGAGAAGTGTGGAGGGAGAGGAACGCGACGCGGCGGATCAGGGACACGGCTGTCCTTCCAAGCCGTCGGCGTTCGCGTGTGGGGCGGTCATGGACAAAACACTACTCCTGGGCGGGCGGGGAACGCCCTGTGGCGAGGTCGTCTGACGGGGCTGCTATCGTGGCGGCTGTGACTGAGACGAGTAAAGCCGAGCGGCGGCCGGACTTCGAGATCCGAGAGGCAGTAACCGGCGACTGGCCGGGTATCTGGGCCATCCTGGAACCGGTCATCCGTGCCGGCGAGACCTTCACCTGGGAACGTGACACAGGCGAGGACGAGGCCCGTTCACGCTGGTTCAAGGCCGCCCCCGGACAAACCTTCGTGGCTGTTCAGGACGGCGTGGTCATTGGTACCGGAGAGCTTCACCCCAACCAGGGCGGCGGGGGAAGCCATGTGGCAAATGCCGGATACATGGTCCACCAGGACCACGGTGGCAAAGGTGTGGCACGTGCCCTCTGCGCCTACTCGCTGGAAACTGCGCGCCGGGCGGGCTTCGAGGCGATGCAGTTCAATGCCGTGGTTGAGAGCAACGTCCGCGCTGTGGGGCTGTGGCAATCGATGGGTTTCCGGATCCTCGCCACCATCCCTGACGCGTTCCGCCACCCGAAGCTGGGCTATGTCGGCCTCCACGTGATGTACAGGAAACTCTAGGCGCCCGGCACCCCAAACCTCATGCGACCGGAACGCCCGGAGCACCCAAGTGACTGGCAGTTGTGGTCGTTAAAAACGCGTTTTAACGACCACAACTGCGACTCAGTTGGGGATGGGGAAGCCTCAGGCCTTCCACAGGTTCCGGAGCGCGGGGAAGGCCTCTTCGTACCCGGCGAGGAGGCTGCGACCCAAAGCCTCCGAGCCCACCAGGGGATGCTCTGCGAAAGCTTGTACCGCCGCCGCACGATCCCCTTCCTTGACGGCACGGATGGTCAGCCGCTCCACTTCCTTCACGTGCTTCATCAGGGTCAGCTGCGCGCCTCCGGGACTGTCCTGCGGCAGGGGAGCGGCGCCGTCGTGGCTTACCGTGCAGGGAACCTCGACGACGGCGTCCGCGGGGAGTCCGGGCACCGCCACGGGAACGGAGTCTAGGGTGCCAGCGTCTGCGGAGACTAGTACATTGGGCCGATTCAGGATGAGGTCAATCTTTCCGCCGCCAGCGACTGCCTGCAGGACGGACAGCGCAACGTCCTCGTAACCGCCGCCCACGAGATCTTCTTCGTCCCGCCGCTCATCTTTGTTGCGGCTTTCAGCCAGGTAGCCTTCCTCACGCGACTTCCTCGCCTGATCCCAGAGCCGGAAGGCATCGGCTTCGTCCTGACCTGAACCTGAAGCGGGGGCAGAGCCAGACGCGGGCACTGCGGCGGCCAGGCGAGGGTAGAGATCCGCCTGCTGGCGATGGATAGACTCGCCCCGGCTTTCCGGCATCGCCTTGATGGCGCTCGTGGCGCGGGCAGTCTCGTAGTAGTAGAACAGGTACTCGTTGGGAATGCATCCCAGGCGTTCCAACAGCTGCTTGCCGAACAGGCGGCCCTCCTCGAAGCTGGCGAGGGCCTCGGCATCGGCGATCAGTTGGGGAAGCACATCGCGGCCTTCCACAACAAGCCTGTACAGCCAGCCGAGGTGGTTCAGCCCGTAGTAGCCGACGCCGTCGAGCCGCCCCTCCGGCAGCCGCACCCCGGCAGCCCTTGCGGCATGCTTGACCAGGGCACCCGCCGAGTCGCAGATTCCGATGACCCTGTGGCCCAGCACGGGAACGAGGGCTTCTGTAATCATCCCCGCGGGGTTGGTGAAGTTGATCAGCCATGCTTCCGGGGAGTGTTCCTGCATGGCCGTGGCCAGTTCCAGCATGGGCGGAATAGAGCGCAGCGCGTAGGAGATGCCACCGGCGCCGGTGGTTTCCTGGCCAAGCAGGCCAAGGTCCAGGGCTACTTTCTCGTCCGCCACCCTGCCCGCTGTCCCGCCGGGCCTGATCGCGGCGAACACGGCGTCCGTTCCGTCGAGCGCATCCGATAGCGACGTCGTGGCCGTCACCGCCGGGGGAGTGGCGGACCCCTTCACGGGCATGGCGTCCAGCACTACGGTGATGGCGTCCAGCCGGGCAGGATCGACGTCGTAAAGCACCACGTCCTCCACCAGACCGCCATAGCGGGCGGAACACAATGCCCTGTAGATCAAAGGAACCCGAAACCCGCCGCCACCGGCAATCATGAGCCGCATGCCAGCAGTCTATGCTCAGCTGCCGTCCTCAGGCGGACCTTAGGTGAACGAGCGGTGCCTGGGCAGTGAAACCTGCATTGGACATTTGGGCCGTCACTTTGCAGCGACGCATGCACGGCGTAGTCTGCGGTGCATGGAGGCCAAGCCAAGGCAACCGTTCGATCCCCTCGCTGCCGTCAGGGAAGCAGAGGCGAGCCACTGCGACCTTTTCCTGGCGGGGACGGTCTTCCAGGACATCATCTTTACGGGATTGAAGAAGGCGCCCGAGCCGGGCACGGAAGTGTGGAGTGACGGGATGGGCACCTGTCCCGGGGGAGTAGCCAACCAAGCCATCGCCGCCACGAGGCTCGGATTGCGCACCAGCCTGGCCGCAGCCTTCGGAGACGACGGCTATGGGGACTACAACTGGAAGATCCTCGAGAGCCAGGAGCATGTGGATCTCTCCCGTTCACGGCGAGTTCCAGGCTGGCATTCGCCGGTGACTGTTTCCATGAGCATCAACCATGACCGGTCGATGGTGACGCACGGGCACCCCGCCCCGGTGACCAATTCGGAGCTGATCGGCGAACCGCCCACCGCGCTCGCCGCCGTCGCGGACCTGGGGGAGGAAATGGAACCCTGGATGCTGGCGGCCAAGGACGCGGGGACCAAACTGTTCGGCGATGTCGGCTGGGACCCCAGTGGGCAATGGTCGGAGAGGCGCCTCCAGCAACTGGAGCACTTCCACGCGTTCATGCCCAACCAGCTCGAAGCCATGGCCTTCACCGGGAAGAACGACCCCTGGTCGGCGCTCTACGCGCTCGCGGACCGTGTGCCGGTGGCCGTCGTTACCCTCGGCGCGCAGGGCGCAATGGCCGTTGACTCCGAAACCGGCGAAGAGGAGTGGGTGCCGTCGCTCCCAGTGACCGCGTACGACCCCACTGGCGCGGGGGACTGCTTCAGCGCCGCGTTCATCCTGGGCAGCCTTGCGGGCTGGCGGCTCGGTGACCGGCTCCGATTCGCCAATCTGTGCGCGTCCCTCGCCGTGCAACAGGTCGGGGGATCGCTCGCGGCGCCGGGCTGGGGCGACATCGCTGACTGGTGGCAACGCGCCCACTCCCGGCCGGAGCGGCAATCGAGCCAGTGGCTGAGGCGCTTCACGTTCCTGGAGGAGATCATCAGCGACGTGCCCCAGACTGCCCAGCGGCGCGCCACCGCTACCATCGCGCATCTCTCGGACGCGTGACTGCTTGCGGCAAAACTAACCCCTTGAGCAAAACATGGGCCGCCGCCGCAGCATGACTGGTCCCTTAGTGGGGCTCGTTAATTAGTGGCGCCGCCCCGCCACTAGAATCTCTAGGGTGACTTACCAAGCAGCACCCAACTCCATGCCCGAAACTGAAACACAGCCAGCACGGGTATTGGAGCGCTCCGCAGTCATCGATCTCGAAGCGATCCGCCACAACGTCCGCAGGCTTGCGGCAGCAGCATCCCCCGCCAAGGTGATGGCAGTTGTGAAGGCCGATGGGTACGGCCATGGCGCCGTCCCGGTGGCTCGGGCGGCAGTCGAGGCCGGGGCGAGCTGGCTGGGCGTGGCCCACATCTCTGAGGCGCTCGTCCTTCGTGCCGCCGGTATCGACTCGCCTTTGCTCGCCTGGCTGCACACACGCGAAAGCAACTTCGCGGCGGCTGTCGCTGCCGGCGTCGATATTGGCATTTCCGGCTGGGAGCTGGACCGCGTCGTCGCGGCTGCTCGCGAGCAGGAGCGTCCCGCCCGTGTCCACCTCAAAGTGGATACCGGCCTGGGCCGCAACGGCGTCACCATCGCCCGCTGGGACAGCCTGGTGGGCGAAGCGATGGAATACCAGGACCAGGGACTGCTGCGGGTGGTGGGGATCTTCTCGCATCTTGCCGTGGCAGACGAGCCGCACCGCCCGGAGACGGACGAGCAGCTTGAGGCGTTCCGCGCGGCCCTCGCGATTGCCGCCGATGCCGGCGTGGACACCGAAGTCCGCCATCTGGCCAATACCCCGGCCACCCTGTCGCGCCCTGACACGCACTTCGACCTGGTCCGCGTGGGTCTGGGCATTTACGGACTTTCCCCCTTCATCGGCCAGACATCCGAGGAGCTCGGCCTGCGTCCGGCGATGACCGTACGGACCCTTGTGTCCAACTGCAAGGTGGTTCCGGAGGGCCAGGGCGTCTCCTACGGACTGAACTATCACACGTCCGGAGAAAGCTCGCTGGCGCTGATTCCGCTTGGCTACGCCGATGGTGTCCCCCGGATCGCCACGGGCGGTCCCGTCCGCATCAACGGCACCAACTACCCGGTGGTCGGCCGGATCGCGATGGACCAGATGGTCCTGGACCTCGGGGCCGACGCCCCACGTGACGGCAGCCTGCTCGGCGCTGAAGCCGTGATGTTCGGCGACGGCCTGGACGGCGGCCCCACTGCCGACCATTGGGCCGAGGCCGCCCAAACGAACAACTACGAGATCGTCACCCGGATTAGTCCCCGGGTACCCCGGACGTACGTGAACGAAGTATCCCCGGCCACCGCCGTCGTCGAATCATGAAGGAGGGACGGATCATGGGCGAGGCTGACCGCGTCATGAGCGAGGCCCTCTGGGAGCGCTCGTTCAGGGTGTCGACGGCGGAGGAGACTCACGCGTTCGGCGCAGCTCTTGCGCGGGTACTGGAAGCCGGAGACCTCCTGGTGCTCACTGGTGAGCTGGGGGCCGGGAAAACCACGTTCACCCAGGGCCTGGGAGAGGGACTGGGCGTCCGGGCGGGCATCATTTCCCCGACGTTCGTGCTGGTGCGCATTCATCCCAACCTTCCCGACGGACCCCGCCCCGGAGGTCCGGACCTGGTGCACGTCGACGCCTACCGGCTGGAGTCGGCTGCCGAGATTGACGATATCGATCTCGAAAACACCATGGACTCGGCCGTGACCGTTGTGGAATGGGGCCGCGGAAGGGTTGAGCATCTGTCCGAAAGCCGTCTCGATATCGAACTGCACCGAACTGTCGGCTCAGTCTCGGCGGGCTCAGGCTCCGGCAGCTCAGGTGAAGGCACGCTGGACTTCGGATCCGAGGACGACGACGAGCCGCGAACGATCGTACTGAGGGGCTATGGGCCCCGCTGGGCTGAGGCCCCGGCACTCCCCACGTCCGCGCAGGACACCGAAGTTCAGGACGCCGAAGCTCAGGACGCCGGTGTTCAGGGCACTCCGGGAGGCGGCAACTGATGCTGATTCTGTCCATTGATACTTCCGCGGTGGCCAGCGCCGCGCTCATTTCGGATGAAGCCATGGAACTGGTGGTGGACTCCTTTTCCACCGAAGACACCAGGAGCCACGCGGAAGTCCTTGCGCCCGGCATTCAACAGCTGCTCGCCTCCGCCGAGGTTAGCGGTGAAGAGATCGACGCAATCGTGACGGGTGTGGGACCCGGACCCTTCACCGGGCTCAGGTCCGGCATCGCGACGGCGCGGACCCTGGCCTTCGTATGGGGCAAACCCCTCTATGGCCTCATGAGCCTGGACGCCATTGCCCTGGAAGTGGCGGAATCAACCTCGGCCGTTCCGGAGTTCCTGGTGGCTACCGACGCCCGGCGCAAGGAGGTCTACTGGGCCCGGTACACGCTTAGCGAGGGACAATTGCCGATCCTCATGGACGGCCCCCATGTCGGACATGCAACGGAGCTTCCCGAACTGCCCGTCTTTGGAGCAGGGGCAGGCCTGTACGCCGACGTCGTCAACGCTGTCGAGGACTTCAGGGAACGGCAGCCTGATGCCGCCTCACTGGGCCAGGCCGCCCTGGCCAAGCTGGCGGCTGGAGATATCCTGCTCGACTCCACACCGCTGTATCTGCGGGAATCGGATGCCCAGGTCCCGGGTCCCAGGAAGCGTGCCTTGTGAAAACCTCCCCCAAGCCGGTCCTGCCCGGCATCGCCATCCGAGACATGACCATGGACGACGTTCCCGCGGTCGAAGCCCTTGAGCGCCGTCTCTTTCCCGTGGATGCCTGGCCCATGCAGATGTTCTTCGACGAACTGTCCCAGACCGATACCCGCCGGTACCTCGTGGCGGAAGCGGCGGGCTCGGTGGTGGCCTATGCGGGGCTGATGTGCATCGAACCGATCGCAGACATCCAGACCATTGCCGTGGTCCCGGAGTTCGAGGGTAAGGGAATAGGATCAGCGCTGCTGACTGAACTCATCGAAGAAGCTCGACGCCGGAAGGCAGCGGATGTACTCCTCGAGGTCCGCCGGGATAACCCGCGCGCCCAGGAACTGTACACGCGTTTCGGGTTTGAGCAGATCCATGTGCGCCCCCGCTACTATCGCGACGGCGTCGACGCCCTCATCATGAGGTTGCAGCTGGATCTGCCTGAAGGCGGAGGGACTGCGGTATGAACACGCTCAGCGGCATCAATGGCAAGGCTGCTCCGTTGGTTTTGGGAATCGAATCCTCCTGCGATGAGACCGGCGTCGGAATTGTGCGGGGGACGGCCCTGCTGACCAACACCGTCTCCTCCTCCATGGATGAGCATGTGCGCTTTGGCGGGGTGATCCCGGAGATCGCGTCACGGGCCCACCTGGACGCGTTCATTCCCACCTTGGAGGAGGCGCTCCATGAGGCACGGGTGAGCCTAGAGGACATCGACGCGATCGCCGTCACGTCCGGACCAGGGCTGGCTGGTGCCCTCATGGTCGGGGTATGCGCAGCCAAGGCACTGTCCGTAGCAACGGAAAAGCCCTTGTATGCCATCAATCACCTGGTGGCCCACGTCGGCGTCGGCCTGCTGGACGGCACCCCGGCGACGTCCGCGGGCGGCGGCAGGAAGCTGCTCCCCGACACCCTTGGCGCACTGCTGGTTTCCGGCGGGCACACGGAAATTCTGCGGATTCGCAGCATCACGGATGACGTGGAGCTCCTGGGGTCAACGATTGACGACGCCGCAGGCGAGGCCTACGACAAGGTTGCCCGCATCCTCGGCCTCGGCTATCCGGGCGGACCCGTAATCGACAAGCTTGCCCGCCAGGGCAATCCCAAGGCCATCCGTTTTCCGCGCGGACTGACTCAGCCCAAGTACATGGGAACGGCGGAAGAACCGGGACCACACCGGTACGACTGGTCCTTTAGCGGGCTCAAGACTGCGGTGGCACGCTGCGTGGAGCAGTTCGAGGCGAGCGGAGAGCAGATACCGGTAGCCGACATCGCGGCCGCCTTCCAGGAGGCCGTGGTGGACGTCATTACGTCCAAGGCCGTCCTGGCCTGCCGTGAGAATGGCATTACTGATGTCCTGCTGGGCGGGGGCGTCGCCGCCAATTCGCGGCTCCGGGAGCTCACCGAGCAGCGCTGCACCTCCGCGGGGATTCGGCTCCATGTTCCGCCGCTGCCACTGTGCACGGATAACGGGGCGATGGTGGCAGCCCTTGGTGCCCAGCTGATCATGGCCGGGATCGGCCCCAGCGGCTTGCGCTTCGCGCCGGATTCGTCGATGCCGGTGAGCAGGGTGTCGCTCTAAGGGATTCCCTCCACGGCGCCTCTTTACGAGTGCCGCACCGGGAATGCCCTTTAGGCGTCGGGTCCCTGCCGCATCTGCCGAACGAGGTCCAGCACCACAGCCTGTAGGTCGCCGCCGTGTTCGGCGGCTACCCTGCGCTGCCGCTGATAGCCCGCGCCCCGGGCGATGATTTTTTCAACATCGGCCAGTTCATCGCTGCAGCCGAGCTTGGCGGCAACCGGTTCCAGGCGGTTCAGGGTCTCCAGCAGGTGGTCGGTGACCAGCATTTCGTTGTTGGCGGCGTCCAGGATGATGATGGCGTCCATGCCGTAACGTGCCGCCCGCCACTTGTTCTCCTGGACATGCCAGGGAGGCATGGTGGGGATGCTGCCGCCTGCGTCCAGGGTCGAGGAGAATTCATCCACCAGGCACTGGGTCAGGGCCGCAATGGCACCCACTTCCTCAAGAGTGGCCAGGCCGTCGCAGATCCGCATTTCAATGGTGCCCAGGGCGGGCACCGGCCGGATGTCCCAGCGGATTTCGGAGAGGGTGTCGATGACGCCGGTGGTGAACATGTCCTGGACGTAGGACTCGTACTCTGCCCAGGTGCCGAACTGGAACGGAAGTCCCGCCGTCGGAAGCTGCTGGAACATCAGCGCACGCTGGGAGGCATAGCCGGTGTCCTCCCCGCCCCAAAACGGACTGGAAGCGGATAACGCCTGAAAGTGCGGGAAGTAGTTGACCAGACCGTCGAGCACGGGGAGTGCCTTGTCCCGGCGGTCCAGGCCGATGTGGACGTGTACCCCGTAGATCACCATTTGCCGGCCCCACCACTGCGTGCGGTCGATGAGCTTGGCATAGCGTTGTTTATCCGTCACGGGCTGAAGCTGCGGCGGGCTGAAGGGATGGCTGCCCGCGCAGAACAGTTCCACGCCCATGGGATCAGTAACGTCCCGGACGGCCTCCACGGAGCGGCGGAGGTCTTCCTTGGCTTCCTTGACCGTCTCGCAGATCCCTGTCACCAGCTCCACAGTGTTGAGCAGCAGTTCCCGTTTGATGTGGGGGTGCTCGTCGTCTTCGTTGAGCTCGGGGTGTTTGGCTTTGACGCCGCTCAGGACCTCGTTGGCTACGGAGACCAATTCACCAGTGCGCGCGTTGACCAGGGCAAGCTCCCACTCGACCCCAAGGGTCGATTGCCTGGAAGTAGCGAAGTCGATCTGCACGTGGTCCCCTCGGTATTGAGAAATTCCCGTTGCAACGACCGCAGGGGCCGCCAGCGGATGGCTCCAGTCTAGTGCAGGGGTAGCATCGAACTAATGGCACAGCTTCTCAACGGCCTTCTCAACGGCCTTGTCACCGGCCTTCTCAACCGTCTTCTCAACGGCCCCGGCCGGACGCGCATGATGGTGATGACGGCCTCCGTCGGCATCGCGCTCGCAGCAACCTCCTGCTCGACGCCGGCCCCCAAACCCCACGCCTCTACAGGGCCTGAAAGCTCTCCGCAGTCCGGGCCGAACTCCTCTCCTGACCCCACCGGAACATCGCCTGGTCCCGCAGACGCTGGACGCCCGACGTCGGACGCCACGCCGGGCGGTGAGCAGCCCTTGGGCTGGGGGCCCCTGCGTAAGGACCTGGAGGCGGCACGTGCTGCAGTGGCCGCCATGACTCCCGAGCAAAAGGCCGGGCAGGTGCTGATGCCGGTTTACACGGGAAAGGACCCGGCGGCGCAACTCGCAGCGATCAGGGACCTCCATCTTTCCGGCAGCATCGTGATGGGCGACAACGTGCCCAAGGCGCCCGATGGCGGGGTGGATACGGCTGCCCTGGCAACGGTGACCAGGCAATTGGGAGAGGCTGCCAGGGCGGACGGCAGGCCGTGGAAGGGGCTGGTCGGGGTGGACCAGGAGGGAGGCCTCGTGTCCCGGCTGGGAGCACCCGTTACCGAATGGCCCACGCCACTGAGCTACGGGGCAGCGGGAAAGGACTCCCTTGCCGCCGAGGGAGGAAGATCCCTTGGTGCCGAGCTGGCCGGACTGGGCTTTACTGTGGACTTCGCGCCCAACGCGGACGTCACCATGGGCGCCGCTGATCCTACCATCGGCTCACGGTCCATGGCAGGGAATCCAGAGCTGGCGGGCCGGCTGGCCGTAGCGTTCGGAGCCGGCATGCTGACATCCGGAGTGCTGCCCGCCGTGAAGCACTTTCCCGGCCACGGGTCCGTCACCGTCGACTCCCATAAGGGACTTCCCGTCCAGAGCGCATCCCTTGAGCAGTTGCAGGCGCGGGACTGGAAGCCGTTTCGGAAAGCCATCGACGCCGGCCTGCCGATGATCATGATGGGGCACATCGCGGTGCCGGCACTGGAACCAGGAGTGCCGGCTTCCGTCTCCAAGGCGAACTATGATGCCCTCCGAAGCCTGGGCTTCCAAGGGGTCATCGTGACGGACGCCCTGAATATGGGCGCGATCACCACGTCGTATCCGGGCGAATCGGCCGCTGCACTCGCCCTGACCGCGGGTGCGGACCTGCTGCTGATGCCGGGGAACGTCCGCGCCGCCCATGCAGGAATCCTGGCGGCCTTGCGGGAGGGTCGGCTGAGTGCCGAGAGGCTGGATGAAGCCGCGGTCAGGGTTGTGGCAATGATGATGTGGCACACTCGATCCCGCCCTGCGCCCGCTCCGGTTGGTGGAGGGGCGGCCACATCGGCTGCTGTCTCCGCCGCCGCCGTCACAGTCGTGAAAGGACCATGCACCGGGCGGCTGATTCCGTCCTCCGTGTCGCTCTCGGGAGGCTCTGCACTGGAACGTGAGCGCTTCACCGCCGCGGCCCGCAGGGCGGGCGTCGCTGTGGGAACAGGGCCGATGGTCTCCCTGGCCGGGTACGGCAGTGGCGCCGTGACGGGGCACGTTGCCGTTGCGCTGGACACTCCCTCGCCGCTGGCAGGATCCACGGCGCCGACGAAAATCGCTCTGTATGGGCGGACGCCGGCCGCCTTCGACGCCCTGCTGGCCGTCCTGACCGGCAAGGCTGCGGCCCCCGGAAAGCTGCCCGCCGACGTCGGGGACTATCCCGAAGGCAGCGGGTGCGAGTAACGGTTACCCGCGACCAGAACGCATTCACGAATTGCCTGCTTCTTTTGCTAATGAGAATGGTTTCCATTTAGCATGAAGGAATGCACCTTTCCGTTGTAAGTTCGCTTGATTCCGAATGCCGCGAAGAAGCTTCAGAGCGGGTGGCGGTCGCTAATCCAGGATCCGTTGTGGTCCACCATGACCTGCTGGAGGGCTCCGTCGTGCTCCGCAGGATCCGGCTGGGTCAATCACTCCTGGAAAGGTCCGAAACCATCCTTGAGCACGGATGCCTTAGCTGCACGGTGCGCTTGGACGTGGTCCCCACAGTGGAACGGCTGGCCGGGCTCGGCTATGGTCACGCCGTACTGGGCCTGCCGCCCGGGGTTTCCGTTGAAGCTGCGCTCACGGACATCCGTCGTGCCCTGGGTTCCGCCGTGACGATTGACAACGCGGTGCTCGCAGTGGACCCGGCGGAGCTTGAGGACCACATTTGGGACAAGCACACGCTTTACGAATCCGGCTTCACCTCGATGCCGGAGGATGACCGTACCAGTGGCGAGTTCCTTGTGGGGGAATTGCTGCGTGTGGATACGGTGATGGCCCAGCCTGGCATCGGTTCCAGGCTTGGCCCCATCCTTGGTGGCGGACCGGCAGAAGCGTCCGAAGCTTGGGGTCACGGCAATGCCCTCATCAGGCAGCTTGCTCCGCATGCCACGGTCTCGGAGGCCCACGATGTCTTCCGGCCAGGCTGCTACAACCCTACCGAGGCGCGGGCCAGGACCCGGCGCGGAACCGTCAGGGTTCCAGAGGAGGCAGCAACAGGTCCCTTCCACACTGTGCTCCACTCGGTGCCCAGGCCATTGCATCCCGGCCGCTTCACCCAGGCGCTGCCGGAGTTGGCGGCCGGCTCGCACTGGTTGCGCGGTCGCCTCTGGATTGCGTCTGCGGCGAGCAAGAGGATTGCCGTCCAAGGAGTGGGCCCAAGGGTATGGCTGGAGAGCACCGGAGATTGGCAGCCGCAGATCGACGACCGCGGCACAGTCATCGCAGTGACGGGCCGGCAGGATGACGTCGACGCTGGGGAGATCCGTTCGCTTCTGGATTCGTGCCAGGTGTCGGCAGATGAAATGTCTTCCGGTCTTGGGGTCCTGGAAGATCCGCTCGGGCTGGAAAGCAGCCTTTAAATCCGCTACATCCGTGCGGCAACAGAGTGTACAACCATCGCCTACAACCATAAGGAGAACCATGAAAGTCAGAAACTCGCTTCGAGCCCTCAAGAAGATTCCCGGCGCCCAGGTGGTCAGGCGACGCAGACGCACCTTCGTGATCAACAAGAAGAATCCGAGGTTCAAAGCACGCCAGGGTTAGGCGGCCCAACCAGCTGGCAGTTGTTGTCGTTAAAGAGGCTGTTGCAGAATCGTCCGGTACTGATGCAGGCCGAGGTCGATGCCAGGGGTTGCTGCCCGACGAATGGGCTCGGCCCTGCCCGGTCAGGCCGCTTGGGCTCGGTGGAGCTTCATCAGGTTATGTGCGGTGGCGGCCAGGTGGAGTTCGCTGGCTGCTTGTTTGAGCCCGCGGCGTGAGAACCTGTCGAGGATCTTCTTTAGGTTCCCGACCGTAGGCTCCACTGTCGCTCCGCGGCGTTTATAGAGGGAGTGTCCCTCTTCGGTGCGCAGCCTGTGTGCCATCGACTGCCTTGGCGTCGCCCCTTCGGGTGGCGGTCCGTCCATTTTCTCCGTTGCGGCGGCTTTGGCCTGGTCGCGTCCCTTACCCAGCGCGATAAGCCGGTCGGGCCCGGGAGCGCCCAGGTTGGCGTTGCTGGCGTAGCCGGCGTCGGCCAGCACGGTTCCGATTCTGTGCACCGGGCTGCCGGTGGTCTCATGGCAGCGTGTCGCCGCGTCCTGCGCCGCGCGCATCATTGGCACCAGGCAGCGCAGGTCGCTGGTTGACTGCCCGAGGCTGACCGCGACGATGAGGTGATCGCCGGTGACCGCGACCTGCGCGTTGTACCCCTGCAGGAACCCGCGGCGTGTGGGCATGATCCGTGACTGCGGGTCGGTGGTGTTCGCCACCGCAGAAGGCATCTTAGTGCCGGCATTCACATCGGATCCCTCCCGCTGCTGCTGCGCGGCCCGGGCCGCCTTGACCACCCGTTCCGCCCGCCGGACCCGCGTGCTTTCATCCAAGGGCACAGGCGGACGGCCCATGGGCTTCTTCCCAGCCGCCAGGAGCCCGGCGTACCGGTCGAGCTTGGCCTGATGCATGCCGATCTCGCGGGCCAGGTGAGCCTCGGCCTCGGCCAGCCGGTGCGGTCCCTCGGGGATCCGGCCTACCACCGGCTTCCCCTCCTCGGAACGGCGCCGCCGCGCCAGGGCCGCGTCCTCCCGTGCCGCCTCGTCAGTCTTGCGGCGTCGGGCCTGCTCGGCGATCTCCTTCACTGCGGCGCGGATCCGGGCCTGCCGTCCGGACGGGTCGGCGAGCCCTGGTGGGACCCGGTCCTCCAGCACGTCGTCGGTGGACCGGGCCGCGTCTTCGGCAGCGTCGGCTGCTTCCGCCTCGGCGACCATCTCCCGCACTTTCTGCTGCAGCCATTCCTGGCTACGGTTCGCGTCGATCGAGGCGTTCGCGGAGATCTTCGTCCCGTCGATCGCGACCGTGCCGAACCGGGCTAGTCCGGCCCGGGCGGCGACCAGCAGCACCTGGGCGAAGAGGTCTTCGAATGCGTCCTGGCAGTCGGAGCGGAATCTGGCGATCGTGCAGTGGTCCGGTCCGTCCTGTGCGCACAGGACCCGGAAAGCGACATCCGTGGAGCACAGCCGCTCGATCTGGCGAGAGGATCTCACCCCACGGCAGTACGCGTACATCAGCAGAGCCAGCAGCATCCGAGGGTCATAGCCGGCAGCGCCAGCACCGCCGACCTTGCGGCTCTTCTCCAGCCCTGTCGTATCCAACGCCTCGATGGTATCGATCAGGAACCACGCCAGATGGTCAGGCGGTAGCCATTCCCTCATGTCCACAGGAAGCAAGAACCCCTGATCCCGAAGCACCGGCCGGAACGATTTCGCCATGAACACCATCATCCAAGAGCATGCCTACGAAGGATTGGAGCAACACCGAGCGATTCTGCAACAGCCTCCATAACGACAACAACTGCTACTCAGTTGGGTGCGGACTGATTAAATGGAGCCTGTGCCAATTCTGAATAAAGACATGACCTTGTGCATTTCGCTCTCCGCCCGCCCCAGCAACAACGGGACGCGCTTCCATAACCATCTTTACGAGCAGCTGGGCCTGAATTGGATTTACAAGGCGTTCGCTCCCACTGACCTCGCTTTGGCAATTGCAGGGGTCAGGGGACTGGGCATCCGCGGCTGCGCCATCTCGATGCCGTACAAGGAAGACGTCATCGCCCTCGTTGATGCCATGGATCCATCGGCCAAGGCCATCGACTCAGTCAACACGATCGTGAACGACGGCGGGAGGCTGACCGCGTACAACACTGACTACACCGCGATCGAACAACTGCTCGAGCAGAATGCAGTGCCCACCAATTACTCAGTGGTCGTCCAGGGAGCCGGAGGCATGGCCAAAGCGACCGTGGCGGCCCTTCGCGATGCCGGCTTCAAGGACGTCACCGTTGTTGCCCGCAACGAGCAAACCGGCCGCTCACTCGCCGGGCTGTATGGCTTCCGTTGGAGGCCGGAACTCGATGGCGCCACTGCGGACATGATCATCAACGTGACGCCGATAGGCATGGCCGGAGGCATGGAGGAAAACTCGCTGTCATTTCCGTTGGAGACGGTGGATGCCGCAAAAGTGGTGTTCGATGTGGTGGCCCTGCCTGCTGAGACTCCGCTTATCAAGGCGGCGCGGGCAGCAGGGAAAGTCGTGATCACCGGGGCCGAAGTGGCCACTATCCAGGCACTGGAGCAATTCGTGCTCTACACCGGAGTGCGGCCCACAACAGAGCAGGTACGTGCCGCGGAAGAGTTTATGCGCGCCCAGTAGTGACGGGCTCTACCGCAACAGCCACTCTTTCCTCGCCGATCCGGGTGAGGACCAGGGTGGCTGTTCTGCCGTTCCGGGACTTGCCGCCCCCAAGGAGCTGCTTCCGAAGCTCTTCCGGCGTGACGGCCGTGCCCCGCTTCTTGATATCCAGTACGCCGATTCCGTTGGCCCGGACCCAGGTCTTGAGGGTCTTGATGTTGTAGGGCATGACCTCCAACACTCGATAGGCCCGCGCGAAGGGAGTGTCATGGAGTTCGGGGGCACAGAAGTAGGCGATGTGCTCATCCACCAGATGGCCGCCCAGCCGGAGAGCGACGTCGGCGACCAGTCCCGCGCGTATCACGGCGCCGTCGGGTTCGTAAAGGAAGCCCTCTACCGGTCCCACTCCGGCCACCGGGCCGCCGTCGAAGTCTTCTGCACTGTTGATTTCCGCCGCGCCCTGGGGCCCCAGCACCAGCGCTGAGCGCCGGATGCCCGGGCGCGCAACGCGGTTAAACCACAGGCTTACCTCTGTGACGTCGCCGCCCACGGACACCCACTGGGCCTCGCACCCCTTGGGAATCGAATCGTGGGGCATGCCGGGACCCATCTTGACTCCAACTGCCCGGCCAGAGGCCGCGAGGGATTCAACATAGGACAGCGGGGGAGAGAAGTCCTCAGGGTCCCAGATCCGCTTCGTTCCCGACGTGGATGTGGTGCGGCGGGCAGGGTCAAGCCAGACGCCGTCCACACCGTCGAGGGAAATGGCCGTCGCGTCGGCGTGGACTACCGTTGCGTGCGGAAATGCCATCAGATTGATCGTGGCGCAGGCTGCGGTGGTCTCATCCCGCTCGACTGCGGTCACCTTGATGTCCATCGAAGCCAGGGCCATGGAATCGGCGCCCAAGCCGCAACCGAGATCCGCCACATGCGACGCGCCTGCCTTCACGAAGCGCTCCGCATGCCTCGCCGCGACGTTGAGCCGCGTGGCCTGTTCGAGCCCAGCCTGGGTGAAAAGCATCTGCCTGGCGAACTCCCCGAATTTTGCCTCGGCTTTGGTCCGCAGCCGTGACTGCGTCAGGACGGCGGACACGAGTTCCGCCGGGTGGCCGGCCTTGCGCAGCTCCGCATTCAGGCTGAACGATTCGGCCTCGTTGTAGGGTCCAAGGGACGCGAGGAGCTCCCAGCCTTCCGTCGTGAGCAACGGGGCAATCTGGTCCGGGGATGCTTCAGCCATGGCAACAAGCCTACTGTCAGGTCCTGCCGCCACCGACCCTCGGCGCTCGTAATCCGATCCTCGGAGGCGGGATCCTGCCGATAGGGTTGAAGCATGGAAGACAACGCAGCATGGCAGCCCATCGACAACAAACGACCGGAAACCCTGGCCCCTGCGGAGCATTCCCCCGCCCCTACCCTTTCCCGGATCGCCCGGCCCGCCCTGATTGCCGGCATCACCATAGCCCTCGTTTGCCTCGCGCTGCTGATGATTGTCTTCGCCCTTGATTCCTTCAATGCAACCGTCTATTCCGTGAACGGCAAGGACATCCAGGACGCCACGGAAGAGGCGCGGGAGATCCGTGACAGCTACGCCGGGACCCGCTTTGGAGCGGTCGTGGGACTGGTGGCTGCCGCCGTCGTCGCCCTGGCCAGTGGAGCAGCCCTGTTCCTGAACCGCGGAAAGACGCCCCGGAACACTGACGACGACGGCGAGGACGTGGACCTCGACGACCTCACCGGCCGCTAGGCGGCAGGCAGGGGAATCCCCGCCGAGCGTTCACCTGAGACGAAACGCTGGCACTCGCCTTGACCGAGTGCTAATGGCTTACATAGAGTCTTCATTAGCACTCTCCCTAGGAGGCTGCTAATAAATACCGCCAGGCAGCAACCGGCACCGCGACGACGGTTTGCACGCCACGGCACCCCTAGTCTGTTAGTCCATGAATTAGCTCATGAAAAGGAGAGATCCGAGTGTCGGTCTCGATTAAGCCTCTTGAGGATCGTATTGTTGTTCGCCCGCTCGAAGCAGAGCAGACCACGGCTTCCGGCCTGGTAATTCCGGACTCCGCACAGGAGAAGCCGCAGGAAGGCGAAGTTGTTGCAATCGGCCCCGGCCGTTTCGATGACAATGGCAACCGAGTGCCGGTTGACGTAACCGTGGGTGACGTTGTCATCTACTCCAAGTACGGCGGAACCGAAGTCAAGACCGGCGGCAACGAGTACCTCGTGCTGTCCGCCCGCGACGTTCTGGCGATCGTCGTAAAGTAACTTCCTGGATCCCGCACCATAGATCGAGTCAAAGTCTTTGGCCGATTCCGTGGTGCGGGATTTCCGTCTTGAAAGGACAAAACCATGGCAAAACAGCTTGCGTTTGATGACGCAGCCCGCCGTGCGCTCGAAGCCGGCATCGACAAGCTGGCCAACACCGTCAAGGTGACCCTCGGCCCGCGCGGCCGCAACGTCGTACTGGACAAGAAGTGGGGTGCCCCCACTATCACCAACGACGGCGTGACGATCGCCCGCGAGGTCGAACTTGACGACCCCTACGAGAACCTTGGTGCCCAGCTGGCCAAGGAAGTTGCCACGAAGACCAACGATGTCGCCGGTGACGGAACCACCACCGCAACGGTCCTGGCGCAGGCCCTCGTCAAGGAAGGCCTGCGGAATGTTGCCGCCGGCGCCGCCCCAGGCGAGATCAAGCGAGGCATCGAGGTTGCGGTTGAAGCCGTTGCCGCCCGCCTCCTGGAGAACGCCAGCGAAGTTGAAGGGACCCAGGTTGCCAGCGTTGCAGCCATCTCGGCGCAGAGCGACGAGGTCGGCGAACTGCTGGCCGAGGCCTTTGGCAAGGTGGGCAAGGATGGTGTCATCACCATTGAGGAATCCTCCACCACCCAGACCGAACTGGTCCTCACTGAGGGTATGCAGTTCGACAAGGGGTACCTGTCCCCGTACTTCGTCACCGACGCTGAGCGGCAGGAAGCCGTCCTTGAGGACGCGCAGATCCTGATCAACCAGGGCAAGATCTCCTCGCTGCAGGAATTCCTGCCGCTGCTGGAGAAGGCCCTGCAGGCATCCAAGCCGCTGTTCATCATTGCAGAGGACATCGACGGCGAGGCACTGTCCACGCTGATCGTCAACCGCATCCGCGGCACCCTGAACGTTGTTGCAGTCAAGGCACCGGGCTTCGGCGACCGCCGCAAGGCCATGCTGCAGGACATCGCGACCCTGACCGGCGCACAGGTTGTTTCCCCCGAACTGGGTCTCTCCCTGGACACCGTGGGCCTCGAAGTTCTCGGCACCGCCCGCCGCATCACGGTCACCAAGGACAACACCACCATCGTCGACGGCGCAGGCTCAGCCGAGGACGTTGCGGACCGTGTTGCACAGCTGCGAGCTGAGCTTGCACGTACCGACTCCGACTGGGACAAGGAAAAGCTGCAGGAACGCCTGGCGAAGCTCGCCGGTGGCATCGGCGTCATCAAGGTTGGTGCAGCCACTGAGGTCGAGCTGAAGGAAAAGAAGCACCGGATCGAGGACGCCGTGTCCTCCACCCGCGCTGCCCTCGAAGAAGGCATCGTATCCGGTGGCGGTTCAGCCCTCATCCACGCCCTCAAGGCGCTGGACGAGGATTCCGCAGTCAAGGCCTTGGAGGGTGACGCGGCAGCCGCCGTTGGTATCGTCCGCCGCGCCTTGGTCCAGCCGCTGCGCTGGATTGCCCAGAACGCCGGCTTCGACGGCTTCGTCGTGGTCAACAAGGTTTCCGAGCTGGAAGACAACCACGGTTTCAACGCCAAGAGCGGTGAATACGAGGACCTGATCGGGGCCGGCGTGATCGACCCCGTCAAGGTCACACGCTCAGCCCTTCGCAACGCGGCCTCTATCGCGGCACTGGTTCTCACCACCGAGACCCTGGTTGCAGAGAAGCCCGCCGAGGAAGACGAACACGCGGGCCACAAGCACTAATCGCCCCCACTCTGCCGAAGGCACTCGTTAAAGCCACTCGCTAGAGTCGCTCTAACCGGAGGGCCCCGACCAGCACTGAACTGCTGGTCGGGGCCTTTCGCGTGCCCGGCCGCAGGCGTAGCGTGACGCGTAGAAGACGGATATGGGCAACGACGTCCGAGCACAGTTCTGTATCGGGAGGCCTCATGAACCTGCCTGGAACAGCCCTTGACTTGGGGCGGAGCGCGTACGCGGAGCACCGCTGGAGCGACGCCCTTGCGCACTTCAGTGAGGCCGAACGTGAGGGAGGGATCCCGCCGCAGGACCTCGAACGGCTGGCTACCGTCGCCATCCTGCTGGGACATTCCACAGAAGGCATCGACACCCTGACAAGGGCCCACGAAGAATTCCTGCTGATGGGCGACATTCCTTCGGCTGCGCGTTGTGCAGGCTGGTTGGTGATGCACTTCATGAACCAGGGGGAAAAGGCACGTAGCTCCGGGTGGTTGTCCCGCGGACAGCGCCTGCTCGGAGAGCTGGAGGAGACGTGCCCGGAGGAGGGCTTCCTCCTGATTCCGGTGGCATTGGGCACCATGTACGGCGGTGATCCCCATGCCGCGGCCGGTCTTTTCGGGCAGGCCCTCGGCTATGGGAAGCGTTTCAATGACAAGGACATTTCCGCCCTGGCGCAACTGGGGCAAGGAACGTCCCGCATCATCCTTGGCTTCCGTGATGAGGGACTCGCGCTGTTGGATGAGGCCATGGTGGCTGTGACAGCGGGGGAGGTTTCCCCCATTCCTTCAGGCATCATTTACTGCGCCGTCATCGGAAGCTGTCGCATGGCCTTCGACGTGCAACGCGCCCAGGAATGGACTGCCGCGTTGGATCATTGGTGCGGCGGCCGGCCGGACATGGTGATGTTCAGCGGGCAGTGCCAATCGCACCGGGCCGAACTGTATATCCTGCACGGAGCTTGGGAAGAGGCCTTGGCTGCCACCCGGATAGCTCAGGACCGTGCGGGTCGTGGGGACGGCTGGGCCGCGTTCGGCGCCTACTACCATCAAGGCGAGGTGGAAAGGCTGCGCGGCGACTTCGCGGCCGCAGAGGAGTCCTATCGTCGTGCACGCCAGGGCGGTTATGAGCCGCAGCCAGGACTTGCCCTCCTGCGACTTGCCCAAGGAAAGATTTCCCAGGCGCAAAGCTTAATTGGGCAGGCTGTCGAAATGGCCGATCCAACCAGCAGGCGCACTCTGCTGCCGTCCGTCGTCGAGATTGAACTCGCCGCCGGTCAGGTGCCTGCCGCCAGGGCGGCGGCGGACGAACTGGCCGCGTCGGAAAACCCCAAACCCCTGGAGCAGGCCATCGCTGCCCAGGCAGAGGGAGCGGTCCTGCTGGAAGAAGGGGATCCCGCCGCTGCCCTAAGGAACATCCGCCGGGCCTGGAGCCTTTGGCGCGAGCTGGAGGCTCCCTTCGAAGCTGCAAGGTGCCGGGTGCTTGTGGGCAGGGCCTTCGCCGCTCTCGGCGATCCGGACACTGCCCTGATGGAGTACGAGGCCGCGAAGACGGATTTCCTGGATCTGGGAGCGGCTCCCGCAGCAATGTACGTGGACAGCCTGACGGGCAATGACAGAGTCGGGAAGTCCGGGCCGCTCACCGCACGCGAGGTGGAGGTCCTTCGGCTCGTCGCCGCCGGGAAGGCCAACCGGATGGTTGCGGCCGAGCTGTACCTGAGTGAAAAAACCGTGGCGAGGCATGTCAGCAACATCTTCATGAAGCTCGGGGTCCAGTCCCGCGTGGCGGCTACCAAGTACGCGTACGATCACGGCCTGTTCCATTGACGAGGCTCCCTGCCGGCACTAGGACACTGGCATCCGGCCCGCCCTCCAAAAATACCCACGTCCCGCCATACAGAATGGGTAATTCTACCGACGCGGCGAGGCATTGCCGGCTCGTACCGTTGAGCACATGAACATTCCAGTTGTCGCCGGCATGATCTCCACGATGCTCTTCGCGGCCAGCATGCTGCCCATGCTGCTCAAGGCGGCGCGCACGAAGGACCTCACGTCCTACAGCGTAGGCAACATCGTGATGACGAACGTCGCCAACGCCGTGCATTCGGTCTACGTTTTCGACCTGCCGGCCGGTCCGGTCTGGCTCCTCCACTCGTTCTATGTGGTCGCGTCCGCACTCATGCTCGTCTGGTGCCTTCGCTACAGGCAGGACAGTGGCCAGGACCGAGCCCAAGAAGCCTCCGAAAGAAGCGCCGCCGAAAGACTACTGGGGGCCGCGACAACTGGAACGTCCGTAGCCATTCCTTCCCTCAATCACTAATTTTGCAAAGGAGAACAGTCATGAACATCGGCCAGGACAGCGGATTCGGCCAGGACAGCGGATTCGGCGGAATGCTGGACACCGTGGTCATCGGAGGCGGACAGGCCGGGCTTGCCATGGGTTACCACTTGGCACGGAAGGGCCGCACTTTCCTGATCCTTGACGCCCATCAGCGGGTAGGGGATGCCTGGCGGACCCGCTGGGATTCGCTGCGACTTTTCACGCCGGCCAAGTACGACGGGCTGCCGGGCCGGCCTTTCCCCGGTGATCGCCTGGCATTTCCCCATAAGGACGAACTGGCGGACTTCCTTGAGGACTATGCACGTGACTTTGAACTCCCGGTGATTCTTGGAGCCCGGGTGGACGGACTGTGGAGGGAGGACTCCCACTATGTCATCCGCGCCGGTGAGCGGCGCTGGGAGGCGCGCAACGTCGTCGTCGCCACGGGAGGATGCCAGGACCCTAAGTTCCCCGCCTTCGCCGCCCAACTGGATCCTTCCATCGTGAGCCTCCACTCCACCGCCTACCGCAACCCGTCCCAGCTTCAGCCCGGCAGGGTCCTTGTTGTCGGCGTTGGCAATTCCGGGGCGGAGATCGCACTCGATATCAGCCACAGCCACGAAGTCCTCCTGGCTGGAAAGCCTAATGGCGAGATTCCTTTCCGGCACGGACGCACGGCGGCCCGGTACTTCCTGCCCATCATCCGCTTTGTGGGACTTCATGTCCTGACCCGCAATACCCCCATCGGACGGAAGGTGGCCGCGATGCCAATTCACGCCCCTCTGATCCGCACAAGGCTTCGGGACCTGGAGGCCGTGGGGGTCCAATCCGTCCACAGGGTCACCGGTGTGCGCGAAGGCAAGCCGGTTGTGGGCGGCGTAGCGGATGACACCGCAGAGGCCCTCGATGTGGCGAACGTGATCTGGTGCACGGGCTACCGGGAGAACTTTGAGTGGATGGACAAGTCCCTGCTGGGCGACGACGGACAGCCCAGCCAACGTCGCGGCATCTCGACGTCGGCTCCCGGGCTGTTCTTCCTGGGGCAGGAGTTCCTCTACGCGGCGACCTCGGCCACCCTGCCCGGCGCATGCAGGGACGCACAGTACCTGGCAGCGCACCTTCCGGCACCTGTCTCTGCCCAGGCACCTGTCTCGACGTCGAACGATTCGGCCAGGTCCATCCGCCAGTCCCGGCGGCCATCGGAAGTCCGATGACCGCGGCCAACAGGGCAAGCCGCGCCATCCGATGGTGGAAGCGATTCTATGGAAACCTCCCCCAGCCGGCTAACCAGGCGGCAGGGGTGGCTCTGGATTTTGCCCTTGAGAGGCTCTTGTCCGCGCCGCTACCTGGCCGCCGTTCCGTCCAGCGCTCGGCAGGTACCGGACTTGTATTGGCTGGTGCCGCCCTCACGTACTGGGCTTGGGAAGAACGCCGACGTCGAACGCTCGGCGACTTCGACCTGGAGCAGCCCGAAGAACTCGTCACCACCGGTCCCTATGCCATCAACCGCCATCCGATGTACCTTGGGTGGCGGTTGATCCATTTGGGTACGGGGGTGGGGCTAGGCACCTCCTGGGTCCTGGTCACGTTCCCGGCCGCAATGGCAGCCGAATTCCTGGGCATCCCCGCCGAGGAGGCGGCAACCGCCAAGAGGTTTGGAGACGCCTACCTCGACTACAGTGCCCGCGTACCCCGCTATCTTCCGAGATGGCGAACCGGCACCGGAAATTCCCGGAAAGTGGTGCCTTAATGGCCTGTGGCGGCTTTGCCTCCTGGGCATCGATTGGTCCGCGCTTATAACAAACCGGTAACATGGATGCTTTGGGCAAAGAGCGTTGAGGAATTTTTTAGGTCATGACTGCACGGATCCATGCTTCTCCACCGGGCCTCACGCGGGCCGAACAGGGCATCCGCAACGCCCATTACCGGCCGGAGGTGCAGGGCCTGCGGGCGCTGGCCGTCCTCATGGTAGCCACCTACCATATCTGGCTGGGCCGGGTATCGGGCGGCGTGGACGTATTCCTGCTCATCTCGGCGTTCCTGCTCACCCTTTCCTTCGCCCGAAAGGTCGAGAGTGGGAGGCCCTTGCAACTCCTGCGCCACTGGCTCCACGTTTTCACGCGGCTGCTTCCCGCCGTCGTCGTGGTGGTCCTGGGCGTCCTGATCGGTACCTGGCTCATCCTGCCGCAAGGCCGCTGGCCCGATATCCTCGACGAGGCGTGGGCTTCGTTGCTCTATCGCCAGAACTGGCTGCTGGCGGACAATGCGGTGGACTACTACGCACAGGACCATTCAGGCGCCAGCCCCTTGCAGCATTTCTGGTCCCTTTCCATCCAGGGCCAAGTGTTCATTCTGTGGCCCCTAATTTTCGCCGCCACCGCAATCCTGCGGTCGCTCCTGGCCGGCTATGGCTACAGCCTTCCCGGAAAGGCCGGCCGATGGCTCGCGGGAATCAGCTATCCGCAGTTGCTCGCAACAGCGTTCGGTACCCTGTTTGCGGCGTCCCTTGCCTTTTCCATTGAGCAGACAGCCCACAATCAGGCCTACGCCTATTTCGACACCCGCACCCGCCTCTGGGAGTTTGCCCTGGGCTCGTTGCTGGCCCTTGCGGTGCCCCACCTGAAGCCTGGAAAGTGGATGCGGGTTGTACTTGGCTGGGCAGGCTTGGCGGCAATGGTGAGCTGCGGGCTCCTGCTTACGGTCGATCGCTCGTTCCCGGGATTCGTGGCGCTATGGCCCACCCTCGCGGCGGCCGCCATCATTATTGCCGGCCAGAGCGGCAGCCGCTTCGGAGCAGATCGCTTCCTCAGCGGCAGGGTGCTGGTGGGGCTCGGAGATAACTCCTACGCGCTCTACCTCTGGCACTGGCCAGTCCTGGTATTTTTCCTTGCGGCCACAGGCACCTCCGCACCTGACGTGGGGCAGGGCCTGGCAGTGCTCGCGACGTCGCTGGTGCTGGCCGTTGCTACCACCCGTCTTGTCGAGCGTCCGCTGAGGGATTGGAAGTGGCCGAAAGTGCGTGCCAGGCGGACCGCGATCGTGGTCGTTGCTTGTGGGGCACTCCTTGCCGGTCCGGTGTCAGTCTGGCAGAACCTCTTGTACGCGGAGGATGCGGCCATCGCCGCCCAACCGAGGGAACTGACTCCGGGAGCGGCCGCGCTCAAGCCCGAGAACGCCGGAAAGCCGACGCCGCAGGCCATGATCATTCCAGCGCCGGCCGCCATGGAGAATGAGTGGGCCGATATCGATGGGCTGTGCACCGACGGAAACGTTCCCGATGACCCGTTGCTGGAAGGGTGCCTGCAGAACACCCGGCCAGAGGTGGTCACCAAGCGGATCGTCGTGCTCGGTGATTCCCATGCACAGCAGTACATGGCGGCGTTGGGGCCCATTGCCAAGGAGCACGGCTGGGAAGTGGTGACGCTGCTGAAGGGTAACTGCCGCTTCGGCGCCGAGTCGGCGGAACGCAATGCCGAGTGCAACGCGTTTAACGCGGCCAGCTCCGCCTACGTGATGAAGCACCGCCCGGACGCCGTCTTTACGGTCGCTTCACTGACCCACGTTGAGGCGCCTTTCGAGACTGAGGTCCCCGGGTACCTGGAAGGCATCAAACCGTTCACCGACGCCGGGATCGACGTCGTCGGCATCCGGGACAATCCACGCTTTCACGAGAACATGCCCGAATGCGTCCAGAAGAAGGGGGAGGATTCGCCCGACTGCAATCCGCCCCTGGAGCAGTCCCTGGCAAAATCGTCACCACTGGACGACTACGCGGGCAAGGTCCAGCGGCTCTATTTGATGGACCTCAGCGATTTCATCTGTGCGAGAGGCACTTGTCCCGCCGTTGTTGGCAACGTCTATGTGTATAAGGACGACAACCACCTCACCAAGACGTATGTCCAAAGCATGATCCCAATGTTCCAGGAACGGTTGTTGGCCGCTACCGGCTGGCGGTGAGTACCGCCGTCGAGGTCTCCGGCGGTGCCGCCGCAGCGGTCCCCGGCCGGGGCACCTGACTGTCCCCGGCAGGGTGCGGTTGCTCACATTACCCGCGTGGAATATGGGGATCGGCGTGGAGGTTCTACTATTTATTCAATACCCCCGCACCACCTTCTGCACAGGCCAGTCCCGTAATGACGGGCTGGTCATCAGCTGCAACCCCTACCAGAAACCCCCAGAAACCCAAGGTAAGAGGCGCACTCATGACCCAGCCCGAGCACGATCCCTTCGGCTTTATCGGCCTGACCTACGACGACGTCCTGCTCCTTCCCGGGCACACGGACGTCATCCCCTCGGAAGCTGACACGTCGTCGCGAATCTCCAAGCGGATCACCGTGCAGACTCCGCTGCTTTCCGCGGCCATGGACACTGTCACCGAATCTCGCATGGCCATCGCCATGGCGCGCCAGGGTGGACTCGGCGTCATCCACCGCAACCTGTCCATCGATGACCAGGCGGACCACGTTGACCGCGTCAAGCGCTCCGAGTCCGGCATGATCACGAACCCGCTGACCATCCACCCGGAAGCTACCCTGCAGGAGCTGGACCAGCTCTGCTCCCGCTACCGCGTGTCGGGCCTGCCCGTCGTCGATCCTGACGGCCGCCTTCTGGGCATCGTCACGAACCGCGACACCCGTTTCGTTCCCGAGTCCGATTTCCCGCTGCGCCGCGTCAGCGACGTCATGACCAAGATGCCCCTCATCACGGGGCATGTGGGCATCAGCCGCGACGAGGCTTCTGCCAAGCTGGCCACGAACAAGATCGAGAAGCTTCCGCTGGTCGACGAGCAGGGCCGCCTCAGGGGCCTCATCACCACCAAGGACTTCACCAAGGCGGAACAGTACCCGCTGGCAACCAAGGACGACGAAGGCCGCCTCCGCGTGGGCGCCGCCATTGGCTTCTTCGGTGACGGCTGGGAACGTGCGATGAAGCTGATCGACGCCGGCGTCGATGCACTGTTCGTGGATACCGCGAATGGCCATTCGCAGGGCGTGCTGGACATGATCAGCCGCCTCAAGAACGAAAAGGCCGCGGCGCACGTGGACATTATCGGCGGCCAGGCTGCCACGCGCGAAGGCGCCCAGGCGTTGATCGACGCCGGTGCCGACGGCATCAAGGTGGGCGTCGGTCCCGGATCGATCTGCACCACCCGTGTTGTGGCTGGCGTAGGCGTTCCGCAGATCACGGCCATCTACGAGTCGGCCAAGGCCGCCATTCCGGCCGGCGTGCCGCTGATTGCCGACGGCGGCCTGCAGTACTCCGGCGACATCGGCAAGGCCCTCGTGGCTGGAGCCGACACCGTGATGCTGGGTTCGCTGCTGGCAGGCTGCGACGAGTCCCCGGGTGAGCTGATCTTCGTCAACGGCAAGCAGTTCAAGAGCTACCGGGGGATGGGTTCCCTGGGCGCCATGCAGTCCCGCGGGAAGAACACCTCGTACTCGAAGGACCGTTACTTCCAGGCGGACGTTTCCGGCGACGACAAGCTGATCCCGGAGGGCATCGAGGGTCGGGTGGCCTACCGGGGGCCGTTGTCCTCGGTGGCCTACCAGCTGGTCGGCGGACTGCGCCAGACGATGTTCTACACTGGTGCGCCCACCATCGCAGAGCTCAAGGTGCGCGGAAAGTTTGTCCGCATCACCGCGGCCGGCCTGAAGGAATCGCACCCCCACGACATCCAGATGACCGTCGAAGCACCCAATTACGGATCCCGCTAACCACTTCCGGCGGTGGTTGGGCCTGCCCCAGGGGCCACGACCGCCGGCTTCCCTGACCGGGGGCCCACGCCGCCGAGGGTCCCGGCCTGAGCTTGCGAAGGCCGGGAGGCGGTGGGGACTTGCGAGGTTAGGGAGCGGTTGGGGATCAACCACCGCACATTCCAGAGGGCTAGGTTGAAGCCATGTCCCAACCACGGCACCCCGCCGAGCTGACCCCCAAAAGGGACGCCCAGCGCAAGCTTGCCCTCAGACCGTACGCGCGCGCCGTCGGGCAGGTCCTGAAAGTCAGCTTCAAGGCATCGCCCGGCGCCGTGGTCATGAAGGTGGCGGGCTCGCTTATCTCGGCGCTGCTGCCCCTGGTCACCACCTATTTCGCGGCGCTGACAACCACGGCGCTCGCCGCCGGCTATGCCGGCGACCCGCAGGCCGGGCCACAGGCAATCCTCTACGTCATCATCACGGCCGCGCTGGGCCTGTTTTGGGGTGCGTTCAGCAGCGTGGACCGCTACATCCAGCAGCTCATGAGCTTCAAGGTGGGCGCCATCGTGGGCGACCTGATGTACGAGAAATTCCTTGCGCTCGAGTTCTGGCGGTATGACGACAAAGAGACCGTGGACCTCTATGACAGGGCCAAGAGGTTCTCTGACTCGTATGCCCGGGTCCTTGATCGAATTGCCGCTATCTTCACGCAGCTTGTTTCCGTGGTGCTGGCCGTCGGTGCCCTCATGCTCGTCAGCTGGTGGATAGCGGTGATCGTGCTCATCGCCGTTGTGCCCAGCGTCTATTTGCAGTTCAAGCTCTCTCGCGAACAGATCGCCCACTGGAACACCCAGGTGGATTCCCGCAGGCAGCGAAGGATGATCGAGACCAACCTCCTGCGGCCCCAGCACATTGCCGAAATGCGCCTGTACGGAATCGTCGGGTTCCTGATGGGGCTTCGCTCACGCCTGCGCGACGCCGATGAACGCCGCCGCCTTGACTTCCAAAAGCGCTACATTCCCAAGCAGCTCGCCGCCGACGCCCTGCAATATGGCGCCGAAGTGGTCTCCCTTATTTGGGTGGTAGGCCAGATCATCGCCCGTGCCCAGCCGGTGGGCCAGTTCCTGTACGTCCAGCAGATCGTCAGCAGGGCGCTGTCCACCGCCAACAACCTTGTGTCGTCCCTAAGCTCCATTGATGAAGACCTGGCTAACCTCAAGGATTATGAGCTGTTCATGGCCCTGCCGGTCCATTCGCCGAAAAATCCGCCACTAGTGAAGCCGCCACACACGATCGAGCTGCGGAACATCCGCTTCAGCTATACCGGCAGCGACATCGAAGTCATCAAGGGCGTTTCGCTGACCATCCGGGCCGGCCAGCACATCGCCATTGTTGGGGAGAACGGGGCAGGCAAGTCCACGCTTATCCGGATCCTGGCCGGACTCTACCGTCCCGATTCGGGGCAAGTACTGCTCGACGGCGTCGACCTCGCCGGACTGGACGTCACCAGCTGGCACCGCCACCTTGCGGTATTGAGCCAGGAGTTCCTCAAGTATGAGTTCGCCACCGCTGCGGACAACATCTACTTTGGAGATGCCTCGACTCCCCGCGACGACCACCGGGTACAGCGCGCCGCGGGAGACGCGGAGGCCCTGGACTTCATCAACAAGCTCCCCAATGGACTGGACAACCACGTCAGCAACTGGATGGAGGACCCGCGGGGCCGCAAGGGCAGCGGCCTCTCCGGAGGAGAATGGCAGCGGCTGGCCATGGCCCGGAACTTCTACCGGAACGCCCAGTTCATGGTCATGGACGAACCCACGTCGGCCATCGACGCACTGGCGGAACACCGGATCTTCACGCGTCTTTTCGCCGACCGAAGCAGGACGATCATCGCCATCAGCCATCGCCTCGCCACCATTGAGAAGGCCGACGTCGTCTACATGCTGGAGGAGGGCAGGATCGTGGAACAGGGCACGCACAAGGAACTCGTTGCGCTCCGAGGCCGCTATTACCGGATGTTCGAATCCCAGCTGACGGTGGACGAGGAAGTCTGAGGGACGTTCACGGACGGGGTAAACGGCAGGGTCCAGTAAGGTAGAACCCGTGACTTATGAGATTGAAATCGGCCGTGGCAAGCGTGGGCGTCGTGCCTACTCCCTGGATGACATCGCGATTGTTCCCAACCGCCGGACGCGCGACCCCAAGGACGTTTCGGTCTCCTGGCAGATTGATGCCTACAAGTTCGACATGCCCGTCATCGCTGCCCCCATGGACTCTGCCATGTCCCCGGATACCGTAATAGCCCTGGGACGACTCGGCGGACTGGGAGTGCTGGACCTCGAGGGCCTCTGGACCCGGTACGAGGACCCGCAGTCGGTACTGGACGAAATCGCCGGACTCGCCGATGAAACCGCCAGTCCCGCCGTCACCCGACGCATGCAGGAGCTCTACCAGGCTCCCATCCAGCCGCATCTCATCAGTTCCCGCCTTGCGGAAATCCGTGCAGCCGGAATCACCGTGGCCGGTTCCCTCACCCCACAGCGCACCCAGGAACACTACAAGACCGTCGTCGCCGCCGGCGTCGACATCTTCGTGATCCGCGGCACCACGGTTTCAGCCGAACACGTCTCGAAGAACCACGAACCGCTGAACCTGAAGCAGTTCATCTATGAACTCGACGTTCCGGTCATTGTCGGCGGTGCGGCCGGCTACACGCCTGCCCTGCACCTGATGCGGACAGGCGCCGCCGGTGTACTGGTCGGCTTCGGCGGCGGTGCCACCACCACCACCCGCCGGGCGCTCGGAATCCACTCGCCCATGGCGTCTGCCATCTCCGACGTCGCGGCCGCTCGCCGCGATTATATGGACGAGTCCGGCGGCCGTTACGTACACGTAATTGCCGACGGCGGCATGGGCGCCTCGGGAGACATCGTGAAGGCCATCGCGATGGGCGCCGACGCCGTGATGCTCGGAAGTGCGCTGGCCCGCGCTGAAGAAGCACCGGGCAAGGGCTGGCACTGGGGGCAGGAAGCCCACCACCTCGAACTTCCGCGCGGGGACCGCGTTAATGTGGGAACAGTCGGCCCGCTTGAGGAAGTGCTCTTCGGCCCGGGTCATCACACGGACGGAACGTCCAACCTGGTTGGCGCGCTTCGGCGCTCAATGGCGACTACCGGCTATTCGGACCTAAAGGAATTCCAGCGGGTCGACGTCGTGGTCTCGCCATATGCCGGGCGTTAACCAAGGGAGCTAGCCAACCCTGCCAAAGGCCGCGGCCAGCAAGTACTGTGGGTGGACTACGGTCTTTCGCACGACAGGAGGCTTCCAATGAGAAACGCTGCAAGTGGTTCCCAAAGCAAGGTGCCTGATCCTGGAGCACTTAGCCCGGAAGCCCGCGCCGCATCCATAGAAGCGCTGCGCAGCACTATTGAGCCGGGCAAGGAACTGGACATCCTGATTGTGGGAGGTGGCGTCGTCGGCGCCGGGGCCGCCCTGGATGCGGTCACCCGCGGACTGACGGTGGGCATCGTGGAGGCACGCGACTGGTCTTCCGGCACGTCCTCCCGGTCCTCCAAGCTCATCCACGGCGGCCTGCGCTACCTCGAGATGCTTGACTTCGGACTCGTCCAGGAAGCGCTGCAGGAACGTGGGCTGCTGATCCAGCGGATCGCCCCGCACCTTGTCCGTCCTGTACCCTTCCTGTACCCGCTGACACGCCGTTTCTGGGAACGGCCCTACGTGGGCCTCGGCATCATCCTCTACGACACATTGGGCATGACGTCCGGGCATAGCCGCGGAGTGCCGATGCATAAGCACTTGTTCCGCCGGGGAACCCTGCGCGCCGCGCCGAGCCTGAAGGACGACGCCCTGGTAGGCTCCATCCGCTACTACGACGCCCAGGTCGATGACGCCAGGCTGGTGGTCAACATTGTGCGGACCGCTGCCCACTATGGCGCGCATGCCGTAAACCGCATGCGCGTGGTTGAGTTCCTCCGCGAAGGCGAGCGGGTAGTGGGCGCAAAGGTGGAAAACCAGGAGGACGGAACAGTCTTTGAGGTGCGCGCCAAGCAAGTGCTCAACGCTACGGGTGTCTGGACTGATGAGACCCAGGCCATGGTCACCGAGCGGGGCCAACTGAAGGTCCGGGCCTCAAAGGGAATCCATCTGGTGGTTCCGCGCGACCGCTTCCAATCCACCGTTGGCCTCATCCTGCGCACCGAGAAATCGGTGCTATTCGTCATTCCGTGGGGACGCCACTGGATCATCGGCACTACGGATACTGACTGGAACCTGGACAAGGCCCATCCGGCCGCGTCCAGCAGGGACATCGATTATGTCCTGGAACATGTCAACAGGGTTCTCAAGCGGCCCTTGACACGGGAAGACGTCGAAGGAGTCTATGCCGGCCTCCGCCCGTTGCTGGCAGGGGAGAACGACTCCACTGCGAAGCTTTCACGTGAGCATGTGGTGGCGCATCCCGTCCCGGGACTCGTGGTTGTGGCCGGCGGCAAGCTGACTACCTATCGGGTCATGGCCAAGGATGCAGTTGATGAAGCCACGCGCGCCATGGACGAGCGCGTACCGGCCAGTTGCACCGACACCATCCCGCTCCTTGGCGCGGAGGGCTTCAAGGCCGCCTGGAACCGCAGGGTCCGCTCGGCTGAGGAGGCCGGAGTGCATGTGGCGCGGGTGGAACATCTCCTCAACCGATATGGCTCCATGGCCCCGGAGGTCCTGGACCTGATCGCGACGAACCCGGAGCTCGCCAAACCTCTGCCTGGCGCCGACGACTACCTTGCGGCCGAGGTTGTCTACGCCACCACCCATGAAGGTGCGCGCCACGTTCACGATGTCCTCACGCGAAGGACACGCATCTCGATTGAGGCGTGGGACCGAGGTGTGTCTGCGGTCCCGGTTGTCGCTAAGCTGATGGGAGAAATTCTTGGCTGGAGCGAGGCACAGCGGGAAAGCGAGATCAAGCACTATCTGGCACGGGTCGAGGCCGAAAGGCTAAGCCAGCAACAGCCGGACGACGAGTCCGCTGATGCCGCCCGAATGGGCGTGGACGACATCGTGCCCCTGCGCTGAAGAACGCTGTCCGCTGCCTGCCAGGCCACTCTGAAGGGACACGACTTGGCGGAACCACTGGACCCCTACGATGCCGAGCTTACGACGCCGGACATGGTGATCCTTGAGCTGGAAGCATCGGACAAACTGGATGCCGCGGCCCAGCTTGCCAGGAGGCTTCACGCCGCCGGCAGGGTGTCCGACCTTGATGGCTTCCTTCAGCAGGTCAATTCCCGGGAGCATCAGCTGGCCACCGGGCTTCCCGGCGGGATCGGGCTGCCCCACGCACGCAGCGAATTCGTGTCGAGAATCTCCATCGCGGTCGGCGTGACGAGGTACGGCTACTCCCTTGATTTCGGCGCCAGCGATGGTCCCGCAACCCTTGTCCTGCTGATCGCCACCCCGGCAAGTTCATTCTCCGACCACCTCGAGGTACTAGCGACTATGGCGCGGTCCTTGTCCAAGGAGTCGTTCCGGGAGTCCCTGCGTCGGGCACACGACCCCGAAGTGATCGCCGAGCTCATCAACTCCAGCCTCGTCTTCTTCGATCACTAGCGCGAGTTGGGGCAGGCCCTTTGAGGCAGTCCTTTGAGCGGCGGCTTTCTTTGCTTCGTTTCGTTGTTCTACAGCTTGACGAAGTACGGTTAAGGGGTGTTGAAAACCGCTCTGAAGCCCCGTTGGATCGTAGGACTTGTGTTCGCGATCCTCCTTTCAGGGGTGTTCGTCCTGCTCAGCCAATGGCAGTTCGGCAGGTCCATTCAGAGCGAAGGCCCGGTCTCGCCGTCGGTGGAGGAAGTGAAACCCCTCACGCAGGTGCTGAAGCCCGGGCAGTTCTTCCCCGGCTCCGTGTCGGACCAGATGGTCAGCGCCACTGGAAGCTACGACTCCTCCCGACAAGTGCTGGTGGAGGGCCGGCTGCAGGGGGGCCAAAAGGGTTACTGGATCGTGTCGGCCTTTAGGGTGGACGATGCTCCACGCCTAAGCGGCATGGGGGCTTCCGCGGAGACTTGGATTCCGGTAGCCCGGGCTTGGGTGGCTGATCCGGCGCAAGCCGTGCCGCCGCCGTCAGGCCCTATTGAACTCACCGGTCGCCTGTTGCCATCGGAGGCGCCGCTGCCAAACGTCGACGCCGGTCCCGGCCGGGCTTCGGCCGTTTCCGTCGCGGAACTAATCAACAAGTGGGAAGTCTCCAGTTACCCCGGTTTTGTCGCCGCCACATCCGAGTTATCGGGCGGGAAGGACGTGGGAGCGAGCGGCGACCTGAAGGCCCTGAATATTCCTGCCCAGCCTCCAGCCCAGCAGGTCAATTGGCTGAATGTCTTCTACTCGGTCGAATGGGTAGTTTTTGCCGGATTTGCCCTCTATATCTGGTGGCGCATGGTTGCCGACGATTACCGCCGGGACCTCGAGGACCAGGAAGACGATCGCCACGAATTCGAGGACCACGAAGACGATCGCCATGAAGACGGCCCCGACCAGCTTCAGCCCGGAGACCATTTCCCTGCAGGCCAGCCTGAACTAACTGCAGGCGATACCGAACAAAAGGTGCAGCAATGATTGATCCCAAACCCGCCATCCAGCCCGAACAGTCGGGAGGCTCCGCCGGGAACAAGTCGGCCAGGAACAAGAAACGCCGTTTCGGGGGGACCATCCCGCAGATCCGTTCGGCCCTGAAGTTCTATAAGGTACTGGCCTACCTCACCGGTGCCATGCTCCTGCTTCTTTGCGCGGAGCTCGTAGCCCGTTACGCCTTTGGCGTCTACCTCTATGCCGGCGGGACCAACGCTGTCACAGGGCAGCCCTTTGGCCTCGGATTCGCCGAGGCTGAACCCAAGGGCGTGATCGGCGGGGCCAATATTTCGGTGGCCGTGTTGATCGTCCATGGCTGGATGTATGTCGTCTACCTCATCTCGAACTTCCGCCTGTGGTCGCTGATGCGCTGGCCGTTCACCAAGCTCGTGCTGCTCGCCCTCGGCGGGGTAGTTCCGCTGATGTCCTTCATCGTCGAGAAGAAGTTCCATGCCGAAGTAGAGGCCGAGATCGCCGATAATCCAGGGGCGTCCAGGCGCTACTGAACCGGTGCCGCCGTCGGGCACTGCACGGCACTGTGAGATGCCTAACTCGAGGCGTCTCCAGGGGGTTGCGGACGGTCGCGAAGATGCACCGGGACGGTCGTGCAAAGTAGGCTATGACGGTGACTATTCCCTCCGCACCCCAGACTTCACAGAAGCCGGTGCTGGTTGTTGACTACGGTGCCCAATACGCGCAGCTGATTGCCCGCCGCGTCCGTGAAGCGAACGTGTACTCGGAAATCGTTCCGCACACCTTCACCACCGAGCAGCTCCTGGCCAAGAATCCGGCAGCAATAATCCTTTCTGGAGGGCCGTCCAGTGTTTACGCTGACGGAGCGCCGAACGTCGGCGCCGACCTCTTCGAGGCAGGCGTTCCCGTATTTGGCATCTGCTATGGCTTCCAGGCCATGGCCAATGCCCTCGGCGGCAAGGTCGCAAAGACGGGTCTGCGGGAATATGGCGCCACCGAGGCAAAGGTAGTTGGCGATGCCCGCTCCATCCTCGCCGGTGTTCCGGAAACCCAAAACACCTGGATGAGCCATGGGGACTCGGTCCACGAAGCCCCCGAGGGCTTCGAAGTGCTGGCAACCACCGCAGGCGCCCCGGTTGCCGCCTTTGCGAATGAGGAAAAGTGCCTGTACGGCGTGCAATGGCATCCCGAGGTCAAGCACTCTGCCTATGGGCAGCAGGTGCTGGAGAACTTCCTGTTCAAGGGCGCGAAGCTGCAGCCGAACTGGACCACGGGCAACATCGTCGAAGAGCAGGTGGAACGGATCCGCCGCCAGATTGGCGATTCCAAGGTCATCTGTGGACTGTCCGGCGGCGTCGACTCGGCCGTGGCCGCAGCCCTTGTCCAGCGGGCCGTCGGTGACCAGCTGACCTGTGTGTTCGTGGACCATGGCCTCTTGCGCGAGGGCGAGGCCGAGCAGGTCGAACGCGATTTCGTCGCCGCCACCGGCGTCAACCTCTACGTCGCCAACGAGCAGGAACGCTTCCTTTCCGCCCTGGCCGGAGTCAGCGACCCCGAGACCAAGCGCAAGATCATCGGCCGCGAGTTCATTCGTGCCTTCGAGGAAGCGGAACGCGCCATCATCGAGCAGGCTGAAGCCGAGGGCGAGAAGATCAGGTTCCTCGTTCAAGGCACGCTCTATCCCGACGTCGTTGAGTCCGGCGGCGGCGAAGGCGCCGCCAACATCAAGAGCCACCACAACGTCGGCGGGCTTCCCGAGGACCTGCAGTTCGAACTCGTTGAACCGCTGCGCGCCCTTTTCAAGGACGAGGTCCGTGCCGTTGGGGCTCAGCTTGGTCTGCCACAGGAGATCGTTGGACGGCAGCCGTTCCCTGGTCCGGGCCTCGGCATTCGGATCGTGGGAGAGGTCAACCACGAGCGCCTCGAACTCCTCCGCAAAGCCGACGCGATTGCCCGCGCGGAGCTTACCGAGGCCGGCTTGGATCACGATGTGTGGCAGATGCCCGTGGTCCTGCTGGCGGATGTGCGCAGTGTTGGTGTCCAGGGCGACGGGCGCACCTACGGTCACCCGATCGTGCTGCGTCCGGTTTCCTCTGAGGACGCGATGACCGCTGATTGGTCTCGCCTGCCTTACGAACTGCTGGCCCGGATTTCGAACCGGATCACCAACGAGGTCGACGGCGTAAACCGGGTGGTGCTGGACGTCACCAGCAAGCCCCCGGGAACCATCGAGTGGGAATAGCACCAGGCTAAGCAAAGTGGCCGGCCCCCTGTTGCGGGGCCGGCCACTTTGCTTAAGCTCGTCAAATCAGCGGCAATTTCCGGCCGCTGCAGTGTTGCGACCCGGACAGCAGGGGGATTCCCGCTACCCTCGAAAGTATGCCGGTATGGACCAAGGCGTCTCGTGTTAGTACAGAAAAGAAGGCAGTAGTGTCAGTAGGACAAAGCCACGAAGAGGGCTCGGAAGAGCTCAGGAAATGGCTGTCGGGGCTCAAACCGGTCACCGGCGCCGACACCATGCTTCGGTTCGTCAAGACGCCGGAAGGTTCCATCGATCTCAGCAACGCCCACCCCTCAGGACTCGCGCAGCTGATGGCCGGGCGGAAAACCAGGCTCTCCACCCTGATTCGAGACCGGCAGCAGTACGTCGTCGCTGCCCGCGCCGCGCGAAACATCAGATCCAAGATCTTCGAACTCGGCAACGATCGCGGCATCGACGTCGGCTACTTGTCCGCCGGCACCGTAGTCTGGACCTCCGCCGTCGGAGGAAAGCCACAGCGCATCTCAGCGCCGGTCATGCTGACCGCAGTCTCCTTGACGCTCCGTCCGGGCGAAGACGATTATGAACTGCAGTTCACCGAGCAGGCAAAAATCAATCCCGCCCTGATCCGGCACCTGAAGACGGTCCACGGGATCGTGTTCGATGTCAATGCGGTAACCCGCATGGCCTACAGCACCGCACGGCTGAATCCGCAGCCGGTGCTGGACCGGATTGCCACACTTGTGCAGCCGATTCATGGCGCCGACGTGCAGTACAACCTGCTGCTGTCCACGTTCGCGGACCTTTCGGGCAACCTTGACGACCCCTGGATCAATCAAAACCACCACATTGTTACAGCATTGGCCAATGTGGCTGCGGGCGAGGACATTGAGCCCGAACCGGTGAAGTCAGGACGCTTTCCAAGCCTGGACGAACGGGATCCGGCCGACGAGTTCCTGCTGCTTGATGCAGACCCTGACCAGCAATATGTGGTGGATGCGGTGCGTGCAGGGGATTCCCTTGTAGTGAGCACCCCGCCCGGAAGCGGGCAGACGCAGACTGCTATCAACGCGATAGGCGCCTTGGTGGCGGAGGGCAAGTCAGTCCTCGTGGTGGGGGACAGGCGAGCCAGCCTCAATGAGCTGGCAGCCCAGTTTGAGGCCCTCGGCCTGGATTCGATGCTCCTGCGGCCGGGCGGAAGTGCGACGCCACAGCAGCTCAAAGGGCAGCTGATTCGGGCAATTGTCCGCAACGAGAAGTCCCTTGAACCGCAGCTGGCCAATCTGCACAAGACGCTGATCGGTCACCGTCACGCGCTCCTAGACCATGTGGCGTCCTTGCATAACGTGCGCGAGCGGTGGGGGTGCTCGCCTTACCAGGCGATGCAGTCCCTTGCTGAACTGACGTCCATCCAGCCCCCGCCGGCCACGACAGTCCGGCTCAAGCGCAGTGTCCTGGACAACATCAAGGATCGCGGGGAACTTGCCACCAGGCTCCGCCGTGCCGCCGAACTGGGCAGTTTCAGCCGAGCCTCCACCACGAGTCCCTGGTACGGTGCCAGGCTGGTTACCCGCAAGGAGACCGAGGAAGCCCAGCACCTGGCGCAATCCGCGGCGGAGAAACTTCCCCTCCTGCGCGAGCGTATGCAACAGTTGGCCGAACATGCCGAGATTCGCCTGGGCACCACTTTTGCCGAGTGGGGCGCGCAGCTGGATCTTTTGATGGCTGTCCGTGAAAGCCTGGACAAGTTCACACCGGATATCTTTGACCGCCCGGTGCACGATCTGATCTCGGCAACGGCGACCTCGGCGTGGCGGCGCGAACGCGGCATAGAGATGCCCTCCATGCAGCGATCCCGTCTCCGCAGGGTGGCCAAGGAGTACGTGCGTCCGGGAGTGCATATCGCGGACCTGCACAGCTCGTTGCTCCTCGTCCAGGAACAGCGGGCCCTGTGGGCAGAGTATGCGACCACCCAGCGTCATCCTGCTGTTCCCTCCGGACTCGCCGACCTGGGAGCTGCCTGTCGGGGCCTGGACAGCGAACTGAGCCGGCTTGGAGATGCCATAAGGCACACCGTGGAGGGCGGGAAACTTAAGGACACTCCGTACGAGGAATTGCTGGCGCGGCTGGAGCGCCTGGTCGCCGATACAAGCACCCTGGAGACACTCCCGGAACGCACCCTGCTTGTGGAGAACATGCGGGAGCACGGCCTGGGTGAGCTCCTCTCCGACCTCGCGGAACGGGAAGTGCCTGCGGAATCCGTGGCAGCCGAATTGGATCTGGCATGGTGGCAGTCGGCGCTGGAGGCCATGATTAGCGGGGACGATTATCTCGCCATGGCCGATGGGGAATCCCTTCGCCGCCTCGAAGCCGAGTTCAGGCTTGCGGACAACGCACATATTGCCAGCGGAGCTGCGCGGTTGCGGTGGCAGCTCGCTGAAAGATGGCGGGAGGGCATCGCGGAACACCCGAGGCAGGCCGAACTCCTCCGCAACCTCCTTAAGGATGGCAGGGTGACGCTTGCAGCGCTGAGCGCCCAAGCACCGCAACTTGTCCCGATGCTGGTCCCGGTCTGCGCCGTCAGCCCCTACCTGCTGACCGGACTCCTGCCCGTCCAGCAGAAGTTCGACGCCGTGGTGATCCTGGACGCCGAAACGACGTCGCTCCAGGCAGTCCTTCCTGCCATTGCCCGAGCACGCCAGGTCATTGCGTTCGGCGATTCGAAGATCGCCAGCCCGCGGACCTTTAGTGTGGCCGTTGAACTGCCGGCACGGGGAGAGCCTGGACACCAGGCGGTGGACAGTGCCTTCGAGGCCCTGGCCCGGGTGCTGCCTTCCTGGCAGTTGAACTGGATCTACCGATCCGTGGATGAAGACCTGGTCCTGCAACTGAGCAAGAACTATTACGACGGCGCCCTCCGCCGGCTGCCGGACGGTCAGTCTGTCACCGGCCTGGAGCGGGGTGTGATTGTTGAATACGTTGCGAACGGGACAGGGCTGCCGAGTTTTGACCAGGAGGGCGTGGAGTCTGTCGCGGCTGAGGTCAACCGCGTGGTGGACCTCGTGTTCGAACATGCAAGGCTGAGGCCTCGCACATCCCTGGCTGTTGTGACGGCCAGCCTGCGCCATGCCGCCAGGATCGGGGAGGCCATCCGGCTTCAGCTCCCCAATTATCCGCTCCTCGCGGGATTCTTCAGTGCGGGACCTGAAGCCTTCCGGGTGGTGGACCTGGAGCGCGCCCATGGACTCGTTCGCGACCATGTGATTTTTTCCCTGGGCTATGGACGCACCCCGCATGGGCGGGCGCTGCACAATTTCGGTCCGCTTTCGGCCGAAGGTGGCAGGAACCGCTTCGCCCTTGCGATGACTCGAGCCCGCCGCTCCATGCACGTGCTCAGTTGCTTCAAGCCTGAGGATCTTGACCTCGACCGGCTCTCGCACGGGGCCGTAGACTTCTATGAACTCCTGGATCGCGAACTGTCCGGAAATACCGACCTGGGCAGTCCGGCTTCCCGCGCCGCCGCAAGCGAACAGGCTCTGGGGGAGGACCCACTGGTAGCCGATCTTGGGGAACGGCTCAGGGCCAGGGGTGCGCGCGTCTGGCATCACTATGATGGTGTGCTGGACGTTGTGGCGGCAGCTGATCCGATTCATACCATTGGCCACGATGATGCCGATCTTCCCACCCCGGTAGCGATCGAATCCGATGGCACGGAACGCTACCGTCGGATGTCCGTCCGGGAACGGAGCAGGCTGCGTCCGCAACTTCTGGAGCGGATGGGTTGGCGCTACATGTCCCTATGGACCATTGAGGTGTTCACGGATCCGTCCGCGTGTGCGGACAGGATCGGTGCCTATCTTGGACTCGAGCGGCCTTCGCCGGCTCGGAACCAGTCCGATCATGGCTTCCTTGACGTCGACGTTGAACAATTGAGGGTGGACAGCGAGGAAGGAATTGCCATGGACCCGGATCAGCAGCATCCAGGAGAGTCCGAAGCCAACGAGCCTGCGGATGGCGCACAAGAGCCTACGAAGCGTGGCGGCGAGGCCAAGGGTTCCGGGGATACCGGGTCCGGGGACGGCATCCTGCCGAATAAGGCTGCGGAAGACGATCCCCGCCGATGGGGTGATGAATCCGGTCACGATCACGACGCCTGGCTGAAAGAACAGAAGCCACCGCACTGGGGCTGACGCCATCCGGCACGCGAAATACTGCCCATCGCCGGCTCGCCTTACTGGCCCGCGGGCGTTGGGGCTGCCCCAGTCAGCTGGTTGGCTCCCAGCCGGATTTCAAGGTGGTGGTGCATTGACCAGGGTGAAGAAGAGCTTTCCCTGGGTGGATGCTCCAGCAAGCTTCGCCGCCTGGTCGGGATTTGCCGCCACCACAAGGAGGCCGTCAGTTTCGTTGGTTCCCAGCCACTGACCTGGCTTCCCACCCTGGGATGATGTCCAGAGGACCGGGACAGCAGTGGCGAGAACTTCGCTGGCCCCAACTCGGCCATACTCGCCGTCGGACGTCATGACCACATTGACGAGTTGCCCCGTCGCTACGAGCTGCACTGAAGACGGATCAGCCATCCGCAACGGTACCGCCGCTGTACCGGGCTGCGATCCAGCGAGCAGGCCCGGGCCGAGCAATTGGGCGTCGGTGGGGATCTGTCCCTTGCGCAGCGGAGATGCCAATTGCTTGCCTTGGAGAGACTCTACGGTTGTGAAGGCGCCCGAGGGGGCTACCCCCGGTGCGACGTGGAGGACAGCGATATCGTCTGAACCGAGCGTGGAGCCGGCGGGAAGATCATGTGCAGCTGACATCACCTCGACGCGTCGCTCTGTAGCGGGGGTCAGCTGGTTCACGGCGATGCCTGCGGCAAGGCAAAGAAGCAAAGCCACAATGAGCCGACGATTCCGGCTGAGGCGTGCGCGCCAGCGTTGCCGCCACGTGAAACGCGCGCCGAAGCCGGGCCGCGGAGGAGCCAGCCGAGGCTGGAATAGCTTGCCGCCCTGGTACCGCTTGCCGGGCCGCGGGGATTGTGCAGTGCCGGATTTCGAGTCCGGGAGCGATCTTCTGGCGGAGGATGTAACTGGCATGGTCGCAACGCTAGCCAACGCCATCCCCGGCCCCTAGGACAGTTCGTCCTTATGTGGATAAAAGGGGTCGCGCGGAGCGCTAGCTGGCTGCTGCGGCAGGAACGGGCGAAGCAGCAGTCGCTGCCGGGGCAGCAGAGGGCGCGGGGGCAGAAGCAGTCGACGGAGCTGCTGGTGCAGCGTTAACGGAGCTTCCCTTGGAGTCGCGCGAATCGGTGCGGTAGAAGCCTGAACCCTTGAAAACCACGCCGACACTGTTGAACTTCTTGCGCAGCGTACCCCCGCATTCGGGGCAGGCGGTCAGGGAACTGTCTGTAAAGGCCTGGACGATGTCAAAGGCGTGGCCGCAGTCTTTGCAGGCGTAGGCATATGTAGGCACTGATAATCCTCCTCCGGGACGAACATCAGGTCCCGGTGGCTGTCCGCGAAACGTTCCGCGCACTTAGCAGTCCCGGGGCCTGAGTGCTAATTCTATCATCCGTTAAGTCTGGTTTAGGAGAACCAGTCCTGACGGTGTTAGAGCGCTGGCAACCGGACGGTCGAAGGGTTCTGCTGGAATGGCCCCGGCCTCCAGCACTTCGGCGTCATAGACCAGGGCGACGGCGGGAGGTCGCCGTCCCTCCGAATCCAACGAGGCCAGCAACCGGTCGTAGTAGCCGCCCCCTTGGCCGATTCGGCTGCCATCCAGGGACACCGCCGTCGCCGGAAGGAAGATACCGGCCACTTCGTCCGCCGGGAACTGCGGCAACTTCTCTCCGTCGGGCTCGTCGATTGGGGCGTAGCGGGAGCGGACGAGCGGTGTCGACGGCGTCCAGTAAACCCAGCTGAGCCGACGTTCCGGCTCACAGACCGGGAGCAGGACACGATAGCCGGAATCGTAGAGGGCTGTAATCAGCGGCAGGGTCGGGGGTTCGGAGCCTGTGCCCAGATAGACGGCAAAAGCCGATCCTGGGGCGTCCGCGAATTCTGAGGCCCATTCCACCCCGTGCCTTGCCAGGGCTTTCCCCGCCCTGGCAATCTGCTCATCAGTAAGCGACTTCCGCCTAGCGCGATGCTCGGCACGGATCAGTTCCTTGGACTGCATGATCCTCCAATTGTGGACGTTGCCGGGGCTAGGGCCCGCGTGCGGCAGTGGATGCGAGGGCGTTGTGACTTTTACCGCAATGGTGCTGCTTCCGATAGATTAGTCCGGTGATCTCGAATAACTCATCTGTCCGAAAAGCCGTTATCCCCGCAGCCGGGCTTGGCACCAGGTTCCTGCCTGCTACCAAGGCCATGCCCAAGGAAATGCTGCCCGTGGTGGATAAGCCTGCCATCCAGTATGTGGTTGAGGAGGCAGTAAATGTTGGCCTGAACGACATCCTGATGATTACTGGTCGGAACAAGCGGGCGCTCGAGGATCACTTCGATCGGGTACCGGCGCTGGAGGCCACCCTTGAGGAAAAGGGGGACACCGGGAAGCTTGAATCGGTGCAGTCCGCCAGCAACCTCGGAGATATACACTATGTCCGCCAGGGCGATCCCAAGGGCCTTGGCCATGCTGTCCTTCGGGCAAAGCAGCACGTGGGCAATGAACCCTTCGCGGTCCTCCTGGGCGATGACTTGATCGATCCCCGAGATGACCTCCTCAGCGTCATGATGGATGTCCAGGCCAGGACCGGCGGTTCTGTGGTGGCGCTTATCGAGGTGGAGCCGGACCAGATCAGCGCCTATGGATGTGCTGACGTCGTGCCTAGCGGCGAAGACGGCTATGTCCGGATCAACGAACTTGTGGAGAAGCCCTCATTGGAGGAGGCTCCCTCAAACCTTGCATTGATTGGCCGCTATGTGCTGCATCCGGCCGTCTTCGACGTCCTGGAACATACCGAGCCGGGTCGGGGCGACGAGATTCAGCTGACCGACGCCCTCCAGGTTCTCGCGGCCGGCGAGGGAGAAGGCTCCGGTGTTTACGGTGTGGTTTTCCGCGGACGCCGCTACGACACCGGAGACAAGCTGAGCTACCTGAAGGCCTGCGTTGAACTCGCTTGCGACAGTGAAGACCTTGGCCCCGGCCTGCGTGCGTGGTTGCCCGGATTCGCCAACGGCCTGGATAAGTAAGACCCAATGTGGGGTCCGTCCATTTGGCCGGTGACGCTGGAATGCGGCGAACTTGTCCTGCGGCCTATCCGGTACCGCGATCAGAAGGAATGGACCCAGGTCCGGTCCCGCAATAACGAGTGGCTGGCGCCGTGGGAGGCTTCGAACCCTGCGCCCGGGGGACGCCTGCCGAGTTATCGGCAAATGGTGCGGTCCCTTAACGCACAGGCGCGCCAATCCACTGCCCTTCCCTTTCTGATCACCGAGCAAACCCCAGGTCATCAGGATCCCGTGATCGTCGGACAGCTTACTGTCTCGTCCATCGTTTGGGGTTCGGCCATGATGGCCACCTTGGGTTACTGGGTGGACCAGGCAAGGGCAGGACGAGGCATAGCGCCGACGGCTGTCGCGATGGCCACGGATCATTGCTTCAAGGAGCTCGGACTTCACCGGATGGAAATCAACATTCGTCCGGAGAACCGGGCGAGCCTGAGGGTTGTGGAAAAGCTGAATTTCCGCGACGAGGGGTATCGTGAGCGCTTCTTGCATATCAACGGACAGTGGGCTGACCACAGGAGCTTTGCCCTCACTTCTGAGGAAGTGCCGGACGGCCTGCTCCACAGATGGCTCAAGGGTAGCGCCCGGGGCACTGATGAGCCGACGCGCTCAGCTTAAAACCTGGCATGACCATCCTGGAAAGCCCGGATTTGGCCGCCCGCTATAAGTCCAATCAATTGCCGCTCGTCCCACGACACACCGGGGGGAATGCGGCCACGGTCGAGGGAATGCTTCTACCGTTTTGAGTGTGGACTTTCCTCTCAGCAGCTCAGTGATCCTCATGGTCGCTGTCGCGCTGTGGATTGTGTGGGTAGCTCCCTATGTGCTCAGGAACGGCCGGCAGCAGTTCGAGGCTGTCGGCGAGGCGGTGGGCCATGCCGCTGACTATGAACCACAAGAATCGCAAGCCGGGTCGGCTCTGATGCTGGCCGCCCAGCAGGAGAAATCTATGGATACCTCGCAGAGCACGTCAACAGGATTGGACTCCAAAACCACACACGACCGGCATCGGGATCCTGCGGCAGCAGTGGCCCCCCTGCGAGTCAAGTACGGCCGCTGCACTATCGCCCTGCTGGGCCTGGTGATGCTGCTGGCCGTGCCCGTCACGGGCATACTCCGGATCATCGGTATCGGATCAATTTGGCTGCCGATTATCGGGCTTGCCGGCGCGATGGGTTCAATCCTGCTCCTGAGGAGACTCGCACTGCGGGATCGGCGTCGGAGGGTCAGCGCGGCCTTCACCGCAGCAATGACTGCTCCGTCGGCCAAACCTGTTGCCGCCCCGTCCAGTGCTCCTTCGGCTGATCGCAGGGAAGCGAAGGTCTTCGACGCCGAGGCCGGCAAGCAGGCACCGCCGCCCCCGCTGTGCGCCTTTGAACTGCGACAAGCAGCGCTTGCCGTGGCCAGGGAAGCGGGGGACGAATCCGCCCTGGCCGAGTCAAAGTCTGCGGCGATGGCGAAGGATGAGGCGTGGGAGCCCGTGGAATTGCCCAAGCCGACATATGTTGACGCTGCCAAGGCCGAGCGACCGGCGCCGGAACCGCTGGACCTGCCCGAAGCCCCCAAACCCGTTGGCAAGCCGTCGTTGAAGCAAGGCGCCATGAGCACCCCCGGTTCCCAGTCTGTAACAGGGACCCCCGCCGCCCAGCCCAACATTGCAGCGCAGTCGAACGGCGCCGCAAAGACCCAGAGTGCCCTGAGTAACCTCGACGACGTCCTTCAGCGCCGCCGGGCCTGATTGTCCTGGTGCTGGCAAGGAGCTGTGTCGCTGGCGTGACGGGCAGCTGGGTCGGGAGGTAGCCTGGCAGGCGTATTCCTGAGACAAGGGTTGAACTTGGTCCCGGAGCGGCCGTTCGGCAGTGAGGCTTTTGAGGCTTGGTTGGCAAAGCAACGCGATACTTTGTAGCCTAGGGACACCGGTAACCGCGAAAGCAGTTGTCGCGGGGCTATAGCTCAGTTGGTAGAGCGCTTCGTTCGCATCGAAGAGGTCAGGAGTTCGAATCTCCTTAGCTCCACAGAAAAGGCCCTCTGACGCGAAGATTCCCCTTTGACGCGAAGATTCCCCTTTCGCGTCAAAGGGGAATCGCGTCTTGTTACCCCGTCCGATCGAGGGTGACCTGGTAGCCCATGGCCTCGAGTTGGTGGAGTGCGCGGTTCTTGGCGCGTTCGGGGTGGAGACGGGTGAAGAAGTCTGCACCCGGGTCCTCGTAGAGGGTTCCGTAGCGGCCCATGTGCCAGATCGCGATGAGCATGGTGTGTTGGATCGCAACGTTAGCTTTCATGGGGCCTCGCCGCGACGAAATTCGGCGGTAGCGGGCGCCCAGGTAGGTGCCGGGGTTCTGTGCGCACGCCATCGCGGCAGCGCCGAGCGCTCCTTGGAGATAGGGGTTTCCGGGCCGGGTCTTGGTCGACTTGACTCGTCCGGCGGACTCGTTGTGACCCGGTGTGGTCCCGGCCCACGACGCGAGGTGCCCGGCGGTGGCGAACCTGGTCATGTCCGCGCCGGTCTCGGCGACGACGACGTCGGCGACGAGGGTGCCGATGCCGGGGATGGTGGCGATCAGGTCCCGGAATCCCTGAAAGGGTTCGATCACCACCTCGATCCGGGCGGTGATGTCCTCGATCGCCCTCGTGTGCCGGTCGATCAGGTCCAGATGTACCCGCGCCAGGAAGCCGTGGTGTTCGGTGAACCGGCCGGTCAGCGCCTCGGTCAACGCGGGGATCTTCGAGCGCAGCCGCCGCTTGGCCAGGTCGGCGAGTGCGGCGGGATCGTCTTGCCCCGCGATCATCGCCTCGAGCATTGCCCGTCCGGAGACGCCAGTGATGTCGGAGGCGACCGAGGACAGTTTGATGCTGGCGTCCTCGAGCAGCTTCTCGAGCCGTTGGATCTCCCGGCCACGTTCCCGGGTGATCGCGGTCCGGGCCCGGGTCAGATCGCGCAACTGGCGGATCGGCTCCGGGGGCACGAACGACCCGCGGACCAGGCCGTGCGCGCCGAGCTGGGCCAGCCACGTCGCGTCGGCGACATCGCTCTTGCGGCCAGGCAAGTTCTTGACGTGCCTGGCGTTGACCAGCATGACCTCGAACCCGGCGTCCTCAAGGAGGTAGTAGTGAAGTCGGCCCAAGGC
>NZ_JAGGPK010000029.1 GCF_018613855.1 Arthrobacter sp. ISL-30 | reverse complement strand
GCAGGCCTCTGCGAAGCCTGCAACCACACCAAAGAGAACCCCGGCTGGACCACCAGACCAAGCCCCGGACCCCAACACACCATCGAATACCGCACACCCACAGCCCACACCTACCACTCCACCGCGCCCCCACTGCCCGGAACCAGCGTTAGCGATCAGAGCCGACGGGAACGGCAAGCGCCGACCGGGCTCCCCGCAACCGCGCTTGGCCATCGGCGCCGGAAAATCCGCCAGCGTACGAGATCCCGGCATCATGCAAGGCTGGAAAATCCTCCACTCCCGCCAACCCGATTGGCGGTTGCGCCCGTGGGCCAGACCGATAGACGACGCCGCACCTACACCCGGCGCAGCTACGCCGCCATAAGGCCCGCCGCCTAGCAGCGACCGTCGGGCAGCCAGGAGTAACTTACGAACATGCCCGCTACTAGTCCGCGGGGACCGTAAGGGCGGCCATCGCCATGTGCTCGAGAATGGGCCGGGCGGACTTCACGGCCATCCGACGCCCGTGGTGCCGCACAGAGTGCGGAGTTGAGTTGATGAGCCCAAAAGCGGCATGGGCGCGAACGCGCAGGTCACTTGCCTCTACCTGCGGAAAAAGCCGGGCGAGGACGTCTACCCACACTTCCACGTAGCTGCGCTGGAGCGCCCGAACCTCGGCTTGGTCCGCTTCAGTGAGGTTGCTGAAGTCCCTGTCCTGCACTCGAATGACGTCGGGGTTGCGCAGCGCGAAATCGACGTGGAATGCCACAAGCCGACGCAGCGCCTCCGGAGCTCCGGGCGATCCCAGCACCACATCCCGGCCTCCGTCCAACAAGTCCCGACTTACGCTGAGCAGCAGTTCGCCGAGCACCGCCTGCTTGCCGGGAAAATGGCGGTACACCGCCGGCCCGCTGACCCCGGCCGCCGCCCCGAGATCCTCAAGGGACACGCGGTTGAAGCCACTTTCGGCAAAGAGCCCGGCCGCCGCGGCCAGGAGGGCCTGCCGGCGGCTTTCCTTCGCCTGGCCCCGCTGGGTGATGCGCACTCGCCCTCCTATGGTCCCTGTTGGCACGGCCCTGTCCGACTGCCCTGACGCACACCCTGTGGTGGACATCACAGTTAATAGAGACTAACCTAAATTTCAGTTACACGGTACTAACCGAAATGGCCACGGGCCGGGAATGGAAGAGTCCATGGAGACCATCGCCACTGAGTTCGACGCCGCCGGAACGGCGTTCGCTTCCAACCGGGAAGCACAGCTGCAGCTGGTCCGGGAACTGCGGGAGCGGCTGGCCAAGGCAGCGCTGGGTGGCCCGGAAAAGTCCCGAGAACGCCACGTCTCACGCGGCAAGCTGCTGCCGCGTGAACGCATTGACCAGCTTCTCGACGACGGCAGCCCGTTCCTGGAAATAGCGCCCTTGGCGGCAAACGGCATGTACAACGACGATTCGCCCGGAGCCGGGGTGATTGCAGGCATCGGGCTGGTCCACGGACGCCATGTCCTCATCATTTCCAACGACGCCACCGTCAAGGGCGGCACGTACTATCCCATGACCGTCAAGAAGCACCTGCGCGCCCAGGAGATCGCGCTCGAAAACCGCCTCCCCTGCATCTACCTGGTGGATTCGGGCGGTGCATTCCTGCCCAAGCAGGACGAGGTCTTTCCGGACAGGGAGCATTTCGGCCGGATCTTCTACAACCAGGCCCGGATGTCCGCCGCCCGCATCCCGCAGATCGCTGCCGTCCTGGGCTCCTGCACCGCCGGCGGAGCCTATGTGCCGGCCATGAGCGACGAAACGGTGATTGTGCGGAACCAGGGGACGATTTTCCTGGGAGGACCGCCCCTGGTAAAGGCCGCAATCGGCGAAATCGTCACGGCAGAGGAACTGGGCGGCGGGGAGGTGCATTCCAGGATTTCCGGTGTTACGGATCATCTGGCAGAGAACGATCTTCATGCCCTGGAAATTGTGCGCGACATCGTCGCCACACTGCCAATGCCAGCAGCGCCCGCCTGGGATGTCACGAAGTCCGTGGAACCTGCGGTGGACCAGGAGGAGCTGTATGGGGTAGTGCCGGTGGACGTCAACGCCGCCTACGATGTCCGGGAAGTCATAGCCCGCCTGGTAGACGCCTCCCGCTTCCATGAGTTCAAGAAGAACTACGGCACAACCCTCGTAACCGGTTTTGCGCGATTGCATGGTCATCCCGTGGGAATAGTGGCCAACAACGGAGTCCTGTTCAGCGAATCGTCCCTGAAGGGTGCCCACTTCATAGAACTTTGCGACCAGCGTGGCATCCCACTCGTGTTCCTGCAGAACCTCTCGGGCTTTATGGTCGGCCGGGACTATGAACAGGGAGGAATCGCCAAGAACGGGGCCAAGATGGTCACTGCAGTGGCCACAGCCCGGGTCCCGAAGCTCACAGTGATCATCGGGGGCTCTTTCGGCGCCGGAAACTACTCGATGTGCGGGCGCGCCTATTCGCCAAGGTTCCTCTGGATGTGGCCGGCCGCCAGGATCTCCGTCATGGGCGGAAACCAGGCCGCCAGCGTCCTGGCCACAGTAAAAAGGGACCAGCTTGAGGCGGCCGGGCAGCAATGGCCAGCCGAAGAGGAAGAGGCGTTCAAGGCGCCCATCAGGCAGCAGTATGAGGAGCAGGGGAGCCCCTACTACTCAACGGCCAGACTCTGGGACGACGGCGTGATCGATCCTGCCGACACTCGCAGGGTGCTGGGGATGGCCCTCGACGTCGTCTCGCGCCAGCCGCTGCCGGAAACCTCCTTCGGCCTCTTCCGGATGTGACTCCCATGACCTTGGATTCGGCACCCTTCACCACCGTCCTGGTGGCCAACCGCGGCGAAATTGCGTGCCGCGTGATTCGCACACTTCGGTCCATGGGCATCCGCTCGGTGGCCGTCTACTCCGACGCCGACTCTGGAGCCCGCCATGTCCTGGAGGCTGATGCCGCAGTACACATCGGCCCGGCCCCTGCCGCCGACAGCTACCTGAGGATCGATGCCATTATTGGTGCCTGCCTCCGTAGCGGCGCCCAGGCTGTCCATCCCGGCTACGGCTTCCTGGCTGAGAACGTGGCCTTCGCCAAGGCCCTTGATGCCGCGGGGATCGCGTTTATTGGCCCGGGGGTTGAAGCAATCGAAATCATGGGCGACAAGATCCGATCCAAGAACCACGTTATGGACTACGGCGTGCCGTGCGTGCCCGGAATCGCGAAGCCCGGCCTGAGCGACGCGGACCTCCTGGACGCTGCGCAGGCTGTGGGCTACCCCCTCCTCGTCAAACCCTCCGCGGGCGGTGGAGGCAAGGGGATGTACATCGTGGAACGCCAGGACGAGCTGGAATTCACGCTCAAGGCGGCACGGCGCGTTGCTGCCGCCGCCTTTGGGGATGACACCCTCTTCCTGGAACGCCTTGTGCTCGAACCCCGGCACATCGAAGTCCAGATCCTTGCCGACAACCACGGCAACATCATCCATCTGGGGGAGCGCGAATGCTCACTCCAGCGCCGCCACCAGAAGGTCATCGAGGAAGCGCCTTCACCGCTCCTGGAATCACTCCAGGATGGGACCGCGATCCGCAACAGGCTGGGGCAGGCTGCCTGCGACGCCGCCCGTTCGGTGAACTACAGCGGAGCCGGGACCGTGGAGTTCCTCGTCTCGAACGAGGACCCCGAGCACTTCTACTTCATGGAAATGAACACCCGCCTGCAGGTAGAGCACCCCGTAACCGAAATGGTCACCGGCGTCGACCTCGTGGAATGGCAGGTCCGCATAGCGGCCGGTGAGCAACTCACCTTGTCCCAGTCCGGCGTCGTACTTACAGGCCATGCTGCCGAAGCGCGAATCTACGCGGAACGGCCGGAGCGCAATTTCCTGCCGTCCTTCGGCAGGGTGGTTACCCTCGACGAGCGCGGAGCGCAACCCGTCGAACGGAGCGGCGAGCTGGCGGACCCGCACGTGCGGATCGACTCGGCCATGCTCCCGGGACTCACGGTGACCGGTGACTATGACCCGATGCTCGCGAAAGTCATCGCGTGGGCGCCAGACCGGAAGGCGGCCCTGGACCGGCTTGATACCGCGCTCGGGGCGTACACGCTCTTGGGCCTGCACACGAACGTTGAATACCTGCGGCTGCTGGTGAATGACGACGAAGTCCGGGCCGGGCGGCTGGACACCAACCTGATAGAGCGGAAGCTGCCAGGCCTGCGGTTCAGGGAGCCCGGGGAGGTCGAACTTATCGCGGCAGCAGGCTACCTCCGCCTGGCCTCCCCGGCTGCAGTTGCAGCCACTGACGCGCAGCGGAACTCTCCATGGAGCATGAGGGACGGCTGGCGGCTGGGCGACGCAGCCCCGCTCCGGACCACTTTCGGCCTCCCGGACGGCTCCAAGGCAACCGTGTCGCTGGCGTTGGAGCGCGACGGCGGTTACACCGCCAGCGTGGACAATCACGTGGACAAAAACGGAGCCCACGATGCGGCCTTCAGCCTTGAGCAGGCGCCTTCGCCATGGATTGTGGCGGAAGTCGACGGCGTGGCGCGTCGTTTTGCGTTCGGCGAAGGCTCGCCTTCCAAACTTTGGATTGGCAATGAAGGCTGGTCTTGCAGTCTTGAGGTCGTTGACCGGGAGGCGCGGCTGCAGCGAATCCTGGCCGGCATCCAGCGGGAGGAAGACATCGCGGATCCGGAGATCCGATCTCCGATGCCGGGCACCGTTGTTGCCGTTCTGGCCACCGACGGTGAAAGCGTTGCGGCCGGGCAGGCGCTGCTCTCCGTAGAGGCAATGAAAATGGAGCACCAGCTCACGGCCTCGGTCGCCGGCAAGCTGCACCTGGGCGTCAGGAAGGGCGACCTGGTCAAGGCCGACCAGGTCCTCGCCACCATCCATGTCATCGAAGAAGCCAACAGCGCACCACAAGAGCGTTCAACGGAAGACCGAACAACGAAAGACCGAACAACGAAAGGCAAGGAGGCCTGACCATGGCCAGTTTCGAGCTCAGCGAGGAGTACCAGGACCTCAGCAACACCGTGCGCGAGTTCGCCGATGAAGTTGTTGCGCCGGTCTCCGCGAAGCACGACGAAGAGCACAGTTTCCCCTACGAAATCGTGAAGCAGATGGGGGAGATGGGGCTCTTCGGGCTGCCGTTCCCGGAAGAGTTCGGCGGCATGGGTGGTGACCTCTTCGCTTTGGCGCTTGCACTCGAGCAGCTTGGCCGGGTGGACCAGTCGGTGGCCATCACCCTAGAGGCTGGTGTGTCCCTTGGTGCCATGCCCATCTACCGCTTTGGCACCCAGGCTCAAAAGGAACAGTGGCTTCCGCCGCTGGCCTCCGGGCAGGCGCTGGCCGGGTTCGGCCTGACGGAGCCGGAAGCAGGCTCCGACGCCGGCGGCACCAAGACCCGTGCACGGCTCGTCGACGGCGAATGGGTCATCAACGGCACAAAGGAGTTCATCACCAACTCGGGCACGGACATCAGCACTCTGGTCACGGTTACGGCGGTCACCGGGCTCACTGACCGGGAGGACGGGTCAACCAAGAAGGAGATCTCCACCATCCTGGTGCCCACCTCCACTCCGGGTTTCAAAGCAGAGAAGGCCTACAACAAAGTGGGTTGGAACGCCTCGGACACGCATCCGCTGACGCTCAAGGACGTCCATGTGCCCGAGGAGAACCTGCTGGGCGAGCAGGGCCGGGGATACGCGAACTTCCTGACTGTCCTGGATGAGGGCAGGATCGCCATCGCGGCCCTGGGCACCGGAGCGGCCCAGGCGTGCGTGGACCTCTCCGTGAAATATGCCAAGGAACGGCATGCGTTCGGCACCATGATCGGCAAGTACCAGGGCATCCAGTTCAAGATCGCACGGATGCAGGCACGGGCGCACACTGCCCGGCTTGCCTACTACGATGCGGGCGCCAGAATGCTGGCCGGGAAGCCGTTCAAGACCCAGGCGGCCATCGCTAAGATGGTCGCAGGCGAGGCAGCCATGGACAACGCGCGGGACGCCACCCAGGTGTTCGGCGGCTATGGCTTCATCAACGAATCCACAGTGGCGCGCCATTACCGCGATTCCAAGATCCTGGAAATCGGGGAAGGCACCACCGAGGTACAGCTGATGCTCATCGCCCGTGAGCTGGGACTTTAGTCCCACAACGCCGGAAGGATCGACGATGATCAACAAAGTGGTGGCCACTGCCGCTGAAGCGGTCAAGGACATTCCCGACGGCGCCTCCCTCGCCGTCGGCGGTTTTGGACTCTGCGGCATCCCGGTGGCCCTGATCGATGCGCTCCACGCGCAGGGAACCAGGGACCTGGAAACGGTCAGCAACAACTGCGGCGTGGATGACTGGGGCCTTGGGATCCTGCTCAAGGACGGCCGCATCCGCCGCACCGTCAGCTCCTATGTGGGGGAGAACAAGGAGTTCGCCCGCCAGTACCTCGCCGGCGAGCTGGAAGTGGTGCTGACGCCCCAAGGGACGCTGGCGGAGAAGCTGAGGGCCGGTGGCGCCGGTATTCCAGCCTTCTACACCAAAGCCGGTGTCGGAACGCAGGTGTCGGAGGGCGGATTGCCGCAAAAGTACGACTCTAACGGTGCCATCGCCGTCGCCTCATCGCCCAAGGAAGTCCGGAACTTCAACGGGGCCGACTATGTGCTCGAGGAGTCCCTGACTCCCGACTTCGGACTTGTCCATGCCTGGAAGGGGGACCGGCATGGCAACCTGGTCTTCCACGCAACCGCCATGAACTTCAACCCCCTGTGCGCCATGGCCGGACGAATCACCATTGCGGAAGTTGAGGAGCTTGTTGAACCGGGGGAGCTGGACCCGGAGCATATCCACACTCCTGGCATCTTCGTCCAAAGGATTGTCCACGCACCGGCGGTCGAGAAGCGCATCGAAAAGCGGACCGTCGCGCTGGCGTCCTCCTCCCCGGCGGCAGGAGCCGGAGTCACCGGCGCCACTGGAACGGGCACCACCGATCCGGGTGCCACCGGAACCGGCAGCACCCGGATCGCCAGCAGCCAAGAAGGAGCCTAGCCATGGAATCGAACAGCTCGCCGGACATCCCTCCCCGCCCCGAGTCGGTGCGCCACGAATATCGGGGTGCCGCCGTGGAGCATCACGGCAAAGGGTGGACGCGCAATGAACTGGCCGCCCGTGTGGCACAGGAACTGAGCAACGGGCAGTACGTCAACCTGGGTATTGGAATGCCCACCCTCATCCCCAACTACATCCCGGCAGGTGTAGAGGTGATCCTGCATTCGGAGAACGGCATCCTGGGCGTCGGTCCCTACCCGGCTGAGGATCAGGTGGATCCCGACCTGATCAATGCAGGCAAGGAGACGGTCACGGTCAACCCCGGCGCCGCATTCTTCGATTCCGCGACCTCATTTGGGATGATCCGGGGAGGGCATGTTGACGTGGCCGTCCTCGGGGCCATGGAGGTCGCAGCAAACGGGGACCTGGCCAACTGGATGATTCCGGGCAAGATGGTAAAGGGAATGGGCGGGGCCATGGACCTGGTCTTCGGAGCCAAAAAGGTCATCGTGATGATGGAGCACGTGGACCGGAACGGCAGGCCGAAGATTGTCAAAGAGTGCACCCTGCCAGTGACCGGAAAGGCGTGCGTGGACCGCATCATCACCGACCTCGCCGTCATCGACGTCGTCACCGGGGACGGTGAACCCAGGCTGGTACTTCGCGAACTGGCCCCCAATGTTTTGGTCGAGGACGTTGCCGCCGCGACCGGCGTCGAGCTCTTCGAGGAAGACCAGGAACTGACCGTATGACGGCGAATGGCCCGGGGGAACGGGAGACAGGCCAACGCCTGATCAAGCAGCGAGGACTGTATTTCGACGAGCTTGAGGAAGGGGTTGTCTACGTCCACAGACCCGGCCGCACCGTCACCGAGGCCGACAACGTGCTCTTTACCACCATGACCATGAACACCCAAGGGCTCCACCTGGACGCCGCATGGAGCGCAACGCAGCCCTTCGGCCAGCGGCTGGTCAACTCCATGTTCACCCTCGCCACGGTGGTGGGCCAGTCGGTTCCGCAACTCACACAGGGCACGATCGTTGCCCAACTCGCCCTGAGCGACGTGACCTTTCCACATCCGCTCTACCACGGCGATACGCTGTATACGGAAACGGTGGTTACCGGCAAGCGGCCCTCGTCATCTCGGCCCGGACAGGGCATCGTCATCATGCAGCACAGCGGCCGCAACCAGGACGGGGTGGTGGTGGCGCTGGTCACCAGGACGTGCCTGATGTGGCTGAGGGAGGCCCATGAGGCCTCCGTCAGCACGGATGCCGCAGGGCCGTGAACAGGCACCGGTCCGCCAGCGACGACCAAGGAACCAGGATGCCCGCATTGCACAGCGATCTCGTTTTCACGATGGGCCCCGCCCTCCTCTTTTGCCCCGCGGACAGGCCGGAGCGGTACAACAAGGCCGCCGAGCGTTCGGACGCCGTGATCCTGGACCTTGAAGACGCCGTGGCTCCGGCCGACAAACAGAGGGCAAGGGGCGCCATCCTGGCCCAGATCGGAGCCGACGCCGAGATCCCCGAGCTCGAACCGAGCCGCACCATCGTCAGGGTCAATCCTGTAGGCAGCGAGGACTTCGAAAAGGACCTGCACTGCCTGGCGCATAGCCCGTACCGGACAGTGATGCTGGCGAAGGCCGAAAGCGCGGAGCAGCTCGCCGCGCTAGAAGGCTATAAGGTCATTGCCCTGTGCGAAACGGCGGCCGGGGTCTTGAATGCCGCCGCGATCGCTGCCGCTCCGAACGTCGTCGCGCTGATGTGGGGCGCCGAAGATCTCCTCGCCTCCCTTGGCGGAACCTCCAGCCGCAACGACGACGGCGCCTACCGGGCTGTTGCCCAGCACGCCCGCTCCACCGTGCTTATGGCAGCACGGGCTCACGGCAAGGAAGCCATTGACGCCGTCTACGTCAACATTCCCGACCTCGAGGGCCTCGCCCTGGAATCACGGGACGCCGTGGCCAGCGGCTTTGGGTCCAAAGCATGCATTCATCCCAACCAGGTCCCGGTGGTGCGGGGGGCGTATGCGCCGTCTGAGGATGAAGTGGTGGCGGCCGCGGAGCTCCTTCAGGCCGCGGGTGCCGCTGGCAGCGGAGTCTTCCAGTTCAACGGCAGGATGATCGACGGGCCAATCCTGAAGCACGCAGAATCCATCCTGCGGAGGGCCCAAGGCTAGTTGAGGGCCCAGCCTAACTGAGGTCCCACCCTAACTGAGGACCCAGGGCTAACGCCCGGACTGCTTCTGCTCGCCGCGGGGCAGGCCCGACGGCGGAATCGCCTCGGACAGCAGCGTCCGCACCCAGCGCTGCCCGGACTCGCGGAATTCCTTCCGTGTCGCAAAGCGGTACAGATACCGCCGGACCCGCACCCAACGCGGCCGCTCGCCGTCGAACGGGTCATGCCGCAGCAGCCGAAGGATCGCCGGGTCCGCCTCCAGCAGCTTTCGAAGGAACATGTAGAACCAGTCCTCATGGACGGTCCGCAGCGGCAGGAACCACATGAGCCAGTCCAGCCTCAGGTGGTAGGGCGCCCACTGCCGCGGAATCCGGCGAACCTCGCCCGGCTTTCCCTTGAAGCCGTATTCCTGCCAGTCGCCGTCGGACTCCGGCATCTGCTCCATGGACCCTTCCACCACAATCTCGATGCGGTGCTTGGTCACGGTTCCGAACGCGCCGTAGGTATTGACCAGGCGCCAGCGGTTGAAACTGGCGTTCATCAATTGATGCCGCGAGAAGAGGTTGCGGATGGGCCAATAGCTGAGCACCAGCAGGAGAACCGTCACGGCGAGGACAATGACAAGCCAATAGATCGGGGTTTCGACGGCGTTGCCGGCCGCTGCGGCTGCCTCGTGGCCGTGCCAGTCCAGCGGCAGGAACGGCAGCACGGCATGGGCCACCGGGTCGCTGACGGCTGCAAAGGCGAGGATGATCGCCGACCAGTTCAGCCAGGCGAAGTTACCCGTGACGACAAGCCAGAGCTGCGTGAAAATGACGATACCCGCGGCGATGCTCGCCAGGGGCTGCGGTGCGAACAGGAAGAAGGGCACCGCAAGCTGGGCGAAATGATTGCCCAGGACCTCCCCTCGGTGAAAGAACTTTGGCAGCAAATGTGCCTGGCGGCTGAAGGGGCCAGGCATTGGCTGGGTTTCATGGTGGTAGTACAACGCAGTCAGGTCGCGCCATTCACTTCCTCCGTGAATCTTGATCATCCCGGCGCCGAATTCCAGCCTGAACAGGAGCCAGACCAGCAGGATCAGGATGGTTTGGGGCGGGGCAGTCTGGTCCGAGCCCAGGAACGCCACAGTGAAGCCCATTTCCAGGAGCAGGATTTCCCACCCGAAACCATAGAAGGTCTGCCCCACGTTGACGATCGACATGTACAGCAGCCACAAGGCCAGGAACGCCAGCATCGGCACCCAGGGCGGGCCCGTCTGGGGCAGGCCGAGCACCAGCAACAACGCGATCAGCATGCCCGCGATGCACACCAGCCGGAGGAGCCTGTCGGAGTAGCGCCAGCGGAACAGCGCCGGCTGGCGCAGCCGGAAAACGGCGAGGAACTCCGGGACGGGAAGCAGTCCGCGCTCACCAAGAAGTGCGGGGAACTGGTTCAGGCATGACAGGAACGCGATGAAGTAGAGAGCCGCCACCCCTCGTTGCAGCACCAGTCTGGCGAACTCATAGTCCGTAGCGTCAAACCACGCAACCCAGTCCACGCCAACAACGGTACGCCTGCGGTGCGGGATACTTAAGCAATGCAGCCGCGCAAAATCGTCCTTCTCGGGTCCACCGGTTCCATCGGCACACAGGCGATTGATGTCGTCGACGGCGCGCCCCACCTCTTCGAGGTCGTGGCCCTGAGCGCAGGCGGCAACCTTGAACTCCTTGCCAGGCAGGCTGTCCATACCAGGGCCCAGGCGGTGGGCATTGCCCAGGGCGATGCGTCGGTGTTGCAGGAGCTGATTGATTCCGCAGCCGCTGCCGAGGGACTGCGGAACTATCGCCCGGAGATCATTACTGGGCCGGATGCATCAACCCGAATCGCCGGGATCGAGGCCGATGTTGTGCTGAACGGCATCACGGGATCGATCGGCCTCGCGCCTACACTGGCCGCGCTGAAGTCAGGCGCAACCCTTGCATTGGCCAACAAAGAGTCCCTGATCGTTGGTGGTGCCTTGGTCAAAGCCGCAGCCGCCGACGGTCAGATCGTCCCCGTTGATTCCGAACACTCCGCGATCGCCCAATGCCTCCGCTCCGGAAACGAGCGCGAGGTGGACAAGCTCATCCTCACCGCGTCCGGGGGCCCCTTCCGGGGACGGTCCAGGGAACAGTTGCGGCATGTCACGCCGGAGGAAGCCCTGGACCACCCGACGTGGGACATGGGCCGCGTTGTAACCACCAACTCCGCGAGCCTGGTAAACAAGGGCCTTGAGGTGATTGAGGCGCACCTTCTGTTCGATGTTCCGCTGGACAGGATCGACGTCGTTGTCCACCCACAGTCCGTAGTGCACTCCATGGTGCAGTTCGTGGACGGTTCCATCATTGCCCAGGCCTCTCCGCCGAACATGCGGCTGCCCATCGCCTTGGGGCTCGGCTGGCCGGACCGTGTTCCAGGCGCAGCGAGCGCCTGTGACTGGAGCCAGGCGACCAGTTGGACCTTCGAACCCCTGGACTCCGACGCGTTCCCCGCCGTCGAGCTTGCCAAGGATGCCGCGAAACAGGGAAGCACGTTCCCTGCCGTCTTTAATGCCGCCAATGAGGAAGCAGTGGATGCGTTCCATGCAGGGCGCATCCGCTTCACTGACATCGTTGAGACGGTGGAAGCCGTCCTCAGTGAGCATTCAGGATCTTCCGAGCTGACGCTTGAGTCGGTATTGGATGCTGAACGGTGGGCACGCACCCGCACCCACGAACGTTTAGCCAGCAGGACCCTCCAGGAAGCAGCAGACCAAGCATGAACTCCATCATCCTCTTCATTCTCGGCGTCGTCTTTGTCGCAATTGGCGTTGCGGCATCCATCGCGCTGCATGAAGTGGGGCACCTGGTGCCCGCCAAGCTGTTCAAGGTCCGGGTGACCAAGTACATGATCGGCTTCGGCCCCACCCTCTGGTCACGCCGGAAAGGCGAAACGGAGTACGGCTTCAAGGCGATACCGTTGGGCGGCTTCGTCGCCATGATCGGCATGTATCCGCCAAACAAGGACGACGGCGGCGTGCGGCCCTCAAGCACCGGAATGTTCCAGACCCTCGCCACCGAAGCCCGCTCCATGGCGCATGAGGAGGTCGGCCCGGGCGACGAAAACAGGGTCTTCTACAAGCTCCCTGTGTGGAAGAAGATCACCATTATGCTCGGCGGGCCCGCCATGAACCTGCTGATTGGCGTGATCCTCACAGCCGTGCTGCTCATAGGCTTTGGCATTGCCACCCCTACTACCACCATCGCCGACGTCTCCAAGTGCCAGGTCGCTGCGGGGGAGACCGTGGATCCTGATTCGACCGACTGCAAGCTGACCCCGGCTGCCGCTGCCGGGTTGAAGCCAAATGACGTGATCAAGACCTTCGACGGGAAAGCCGTGACCAGTTGGGATGAGCTCACCGGCTGGATCCGGGCGTCCGCGGGCCGGGAAGTGAACCTGACGGTGGAGCGCGACGGCGCCACCGTGGCCGCCACGGTCACCCCTGTGCTGTCGGCCCGACCCGTGATCGGAAGCGACGGCCGTCCGGAGAAGGACGCCGACGGCAAAAACAAGTACCAGGAGGTCGGCTTCCTCGGAGTCGGCTCACAGACAAAGCTCGTGCCCCAGCCGGCGTCGAGCGTGCTGCCCATGGCCGGTGACAATATCGCCCAGGTGGCCGGCGTGATCCTCAACCTCCCGGCCCGGGTGGCCGGCGTTGCCCAGGCAGCCTTCAGCTCCGAACCCCGCGACCCCAATGGGCCTATCAGCGTAGTGGGAGTCGGACGCGTGGCCGGCGAGGTGGCTGCGATGGAAGAGATTCCGCTCCAGTCCAGGACCGGGGCGCTTATTGGCCTGCTGGCTGGCCTGAACTTCGCGCTCGCCGTCTTTAACTTGATCCCGTTGCTTCCGCTCGACGGCGGACACGTTGCCGGAGCACTGTATGAGGGCGTGAGGCGACGCGTTGCCAAGCTGTTCGGCAAGCCGGACCCCGGTGCCTTCGACATCGCCAAGCTGCTCCCTGCCACCTACGTGGTGGCCGCCTTGCTGATGGCGATGGGCGCCCTCCTCATCTACGCCGATATCGTCAAGCCGGTCAACCTGTTCGGTTAAAACTGGATAGGGTAGCCCTATGACTGTTTTCGCTGTTGAGTACGTGTATGCTGCCGATTCCGACGACGCCCGCAACGAATTCCGCCCCGCGCACCGTGAATGGCTCGGCGGGCTCGCTGAGGATGGCACGCTCCTCGCCAGCGGGCCCTACGGCGATGGAGCGGGCGCATTGCTGCTTTTCAAGGCAGCGGATGAAGCGCAGCTGAATGAGACCCTGAAGCAGGACCCCTTCGCAGCGGCAGGCGTCATCGCGGGAATCCGTACCACCGAATGGAACCCCATCATCGGACTCCTGGCTGCCCACTCCGCGTAGGCCAGGATCACCGCTAGAACCACCTCTTCAATTCAAGGAGTCCACGTGACCTCGGTCAGCCTGGGAATGCCGTCAGCACCACCCCCCGTTCTCGCCCCGCGCAGGAAGACCCGCCAGATCAAGGTCGGTTCGGTCGGCGTCGGCTCCGATTCGCCCATCAGCGTGCAGTCGATGACCACCACGCCCACTACGGACATCAATGCAACCCTGCAGCAGATCGCCGAGCTCACGGCGTCCGGCTGCGATATCGTACGCGTAGCCTGCCCGTCGGCCGACGATGCCGAGGCGCTGCCCATCATTGCGCGCAAGTCTCAGATCCCTGTGATTGCGGATATCCACTTCCAGCCCAAGTATGTGTTTGCAGCTATCGAAGCCGGCTGCGCCGCCGTTCGAGTCAACCCGGGAAACATCCGTAAGTTCGACGACCAGGTCAAAGAAATCGCCGCCGCAGCCCGCGATCACGGCACGTCCATCCGCATCGGCGTCAACGCCGGTTCGCTGGAGCCTGGCATCCTGAAGAAGTACGGCAAGGCCACCCCCGAGGCACTAGTGGAGTCCGCCGTCTGGGAGGCCTCGCTGTTCGAGGAGCATGGCTTCCACGACTTCAAGATCTCGGTCAAGCACAACGACCCCGTGATCATGGTTGCTGCTTATGAAATGCTGGCAGAGAAGGGCGACTGGCCCCTGCACCTTGGCGTGACTGAGGCCGGGCCAGCTTTCCAGGGAACCATCAAATCCGCCACCGCCTTCGGTGCGCTCCTCTCCCGGGGCATCGGCGACACCATCCGCGTCTCGCTGTCGGCGCCCCCGGTGGAGGAGATCAAGGTGGGCAACCAGATCCTCCAGTCGCTCAATCTCCGCCCCCGGAAGCTGGAAATCGTCTCCTGCCCGTCCTGCGGACGTGCCCAGGTGGATGTCTACACTCTGGCCGAGCAGGTGACTGCAGGGCTCGAGGGAATGGAGATTCCCCTGCGCGTGGCAGTCATGGGCTGCGTGGTCAACGGACCCGGGGAAGCCCGCGAAGCTGACCTCGGCGTTGCCTCCGGTAACGGCAAGGGACAGATCTTCGTGAAGGGGGAGGTCATCAAGACTGTTCCCGAAAGCGAGATTGTTGAGACACTGATCGAAGAGGCCATGCGCATAGCCGAAGAGATGGGGGAGGCCGATGGCGAAGATGCTGTCAAGGGTAGCCCCGTGGTTAGCGTCTCGTAACGAGAACGGCACCTACGCCGCCGTCTCGGTGCGGGTACTCGGTGCTGCCGATACGCACGCACTCCGTGAGTTGGCGATGGAGGACGAGGTCGCAAATATCTTCCTCCTCGCCCACCTCGACGGGGCAGGCACCGCCGCGCCCACCAGCAGCGGGGCGAGTATTTTCGGCGTGTTCGACGGCGGCACCCTGCTGGGTGCGTGCTGGGCCGGCGCCAACCTGGTACCGGTACAGCTGGATCCCGACCTGGCGGGCTTCGTGGCCATGGCGGCACACCGCTCCGGTCGCCGCTACGCGTCCATCTTCGGGCCCGCTGACGCAGTGCTCTCGCTCTATTCCAGGCTTGAACAACTGGGCCACTTCGCTCACGAAGTACGTTCCCGCCAGCCGCTGCTGGCCATTTCCGGCGCCCCCGCTATCCCGGCCAACCCCCAGCTGGCCTTCGGTCAGATGGCGGACTTTGACCGGATCCTCCCGGCCTGCGCCGCCATGTTCGAGGAGGAAGTGGGCTATTCCCCGTTCCTCGGGGGACAGGACTACTACAGCCGCAGGGTGGCAGGACTCATCCGCCAGCGCCACTCCCTTGTTCACGTGGACGGCAGTGGAGCCGTGGTTTTCAAGGCGGAGTTGGGAGCCGTGACCTCCGCCGCCACCCAGGTGCAGGGGGTCTGGATGAATCCCGAATATCGTGGCCTGGGCCTCAGCGCCGGGTACATGGCCGCCGTCGTGCAGCTGGCACAGACGTACGCTCCGGTGACCAGCCTGTACGTCAATGACTACAACAAGCGTGCCCGTGCGACTTATGAACGGGTCGGTTTCAGGCAATTGGGCACGTTCGCTACAGTTCTCTTCTAGCGGAGCAAAGGCCCGCCCTCACTCCTATCCTCTGGGGGAATAAATGAATAAGGTCATGCTGCGCACTGTTGGGCGGCAGCCGTAAGCCTCGATGCGGCAGCGGGATCAAGCATTGCCCTTACCCTGACATCCGGACTTGACCCTGAACTACTTTCCAGGAGTTTGGACAGCCAGTCCGTTCAGCTGGAGAAGTGCGGCAACATGTCCATGAGCGTCAAGGGAGTCACAGCTAACGTGACACTCACTCCCGTGGAGGGGATTGGTTCACTGCCGGGGACCCTGGGCCTGAAGACGGAAACAGCCTTGCCCGATGGCAGGAAACAGTCCCTAATTGTGGGTCAGGTAGTGAAGGGCGGTGTGCCTTGGCGCAGTGTCTTCGGGAGGCGCCAGTGAAGCCGACGCGGTTTCCAGGGCCGGTGCACTGCTGGACCAGGCCGCCGCACTCGTTAAGTAACACGTCTCTGGGTAACACGCGCAGAAGAAACAGCTAGTCTGTGCCGAATGTGCCGAGGTCTCCAGTCAGGTACCTCTGCACATTCGGCGCGACCAGCCTCACCACTTCGTCCGGCGAGGCAGACGCCAGGGGTTCGAGCCTGACCACATAGCGCACCAGCATGAGTCCGACCATCTGGGTCGCAATAAGGTTTCCGCGAAGTGCCACCTCCTGGGCCGGGCCGGGAACTCCGGCCATGATCCTGCTGAGGATGGTCCGACTGACCATTTCCCTGAGGAGCGCCGTCTTGGCCTTGGAGCCAATGGTGCCGCGGACGAAGGCCACGAGCCCGTGCTGGGCGGGGCTTTCCCAGAGCCGGAGGACAGCGCGGATGATCGCCTCCGCCCGCTGGGCCGGAGGCTGGGTCTCAACGCCGGCGAGGACTAGTTCGGGATCTGCCGGAAGCTCCACGCTCAAGGCGAAAAGCTCGTCCTTTCCTTTGAAGAAATGGTGGATCATGGCCGGATCCACCTCCGCCTCGCGGGCAACCTGCCGCAGGCTCGTGCCTTCGAAGCCATGCTCAGCGAAAAGCCGCCGGGCCGTGTTGAGGATCTGCTCCCGGGAATCCGCACCGCCCGAGCGCCGTCCGCGACGGGATGGAAGGACGCCGCTCACGCCGTTTGCCGCCGCAGCGTGAGCGAGGCGAGCACCAGTACACCCAGCACAATCGCAGCCATGATGCCGGCGTTCTCCCACAAAGCGGGCGTAGCTTCGGTGTTTGCCGCAATCTCCTGCAAGGCATCGACGGAGAATGTAAGCGGCAGGACGTTGGAGATCGCTTCGAGGACGTCGTTCATGCGGTCCCGGGCGACGAAGAGCCCGCAGAGCAGGATCTGGGGCACCACAACAACTGGCATGAACTGGACGGCCTGGAATTCCGTCCGCGCAAACGCCGAGCACAGCAGCCCCAGCGCCACGCCCAGCACGGCGTTGATCACAGCGATCATCACCACATAGCCAGGCGGTCCTTGGATATCGAGGTCGAAGACCAGGTAGGCCACGGCCGTCGCCACGAGCGACTGCAGCGCGGCCATGATGGAAAACGCCAGGGCATAGCCGAACAGCAGGTCCGCCTTGTGGATCGGCGTCGTCATCAGCCGCTCAAGGGTTCCCGAAGTCCGTTCCCGAAGCATCGTGATGGAGGTGACCAGGAACATCACCACAAAGGGGAAGATGGCCAGCATCATGAGTCCTACCCGGTCGAACGTTCGCGGGACTCCGGGAGGAAGGGTTTCGTTTTCGAAGAGGAAGTAGACGGCCGTGAGCAGCAGGGCCGGAACTACCAGGATCATGGCGATGCTGCGATGGTCATGCCTGAGCTCGCCGAGGACTCGCCGTGTAGTGGCAAGCATCATGAGGGGATTCATGGCCGGACCTCCCTTTCGCCGGATTCGGCCTCTCTTTCGCCTGATTCGGCCTCCCGAATGACGTGGAGGAAGGCCCTCTCAAGGTCGTCGCTGCGGCCTCGTCGGCTTAGCTCTGCCGGAGAAAGCTGGGCCATGAGCCGGCCTTCGCGCAACAGGAGTAGCGACGAGCAGTGGCCGGCTTCCTCCATAACATGGCTGGAGATGAGCAGCGTGGTTCCCGCGTCCGCCATTCCTGCGAACCTATCCCACAGCTCGGCCCTCAGGACGGGGTCGAGGCCGACCGTGGGTTCGTCGAGGATCAGGAGCCGCGGCCGGGAGACAAGGGCGCATGCCAGCGATACGCGGCTGAATTGACCGCCGGAGAGATCCGCGGCTTTTTGCCGGGCAAACTGCTCAAGCCCGACGGCGGCGATCGCCTCGGTGATGTCGGCCGCCGTCGCGCCGTACATGGCGCCGAAATAGCGCACGTTCGACTCCACGCTGAGATCCGGATAGACGCTGGGGTCCTGGGTGACGTACCCGACCTCGTGCCTCAGTGAAGGGCTGCCCGCAGGTCGCCCGAGCACTTTCACACTGCCTCGAGTGATTCGCTGGACGCCGACGATGGCGCGCATGAGGGTGGTCTTGCCGCTGCCGGAAGGGCCTAGGAGACCCGTAATTTTCCCCTGGTTGACTGTACAGTCGATGCCGCGCAGGATAGCGGTGCGACCCCGCGTGATGTGCAGTCCAACGACTTCGATGGCAACTGTGAGGGACGGCTCCGCGTCCTGCGTACCGATTTCCGCTTGCGTGCCGAATTCTGCTTTATGTTTGGCGATGTGGGTCATGGCCGCCTCATCGGTCCTTGTCAACCACTAACTCATCAGCTAATTCATCAGCTGATGAATTTAAAGTAGACCCCTCCACCCCGGCGGTCAATAGCCCGAAACGCCCTGTCGACCGCTTGAATCGTGGTGTCCATCACATAAGTTCTTGATTACCGTGCCGCTGGGGCACGGCTGATTCAGGGGGATGTAAAAAGAGCCTCCGGCCGTTTTGGCCGTGAAGCCACGTCACTGCAGGATGACCAGTCGTAAACGGCCAGGGGCTTCCTTCAACAGCGGCGTGGCTCTTCTGTGTTCCCCCGGGAGAGCCAAGCGGCAGGACCGGTCTCCGGCAGCCGGTAGATTAGTAACAGTAGTTTTTGCCGCATTTGCCATAGAAACGGATACCTGCCCGTGGTCCTTCGACTCTCCCAGCTGTTCCTGCGCACCCTGCGTGAAGATCCCGCCGACGCCGAAGTCGCCAGCCACAAACTCCTGGTCCGGGCAGGCTACATTCGCCGGGCGGCCCCGGGAATCTACACCTGGCTTCCGCTGGGACTGAGCGTGCTGCGCAAGGTAGAACAGATCATCCGAGAGGAAATGACAGCCATCGGGGCCCAGGAGGTTCACTTCCCGGCGCTGCTGCCCAAGGATCCCTATGAGGCCAGCAATCGCTGGACCGAGTATGGCGAGGGGATCTTCCGGCTCAAGGACCGCAAGGGCGCGGACTACCTCCTTGCCCCCACGCACGAAGAAATGTTCACCCTCCTGGTCAAGGATCTGTACTCGTCCTACAAGGACCTGCCGCTGAGCATCTACCAGATCCAGAACAAGTACCGTGACGAAGCCCGCCCGCGCGCCGGCCTCCTTCGCGGACGCGAATTCATCATGAAGGACTCCTATTCCTTCGATGCCGACGACGCCGGACTGGACGCCAGCTATGCCGCCCACCGCGAGGCCTACCTGAAGATCTTCGCGCGGCTGGGCCTGGACGTGATTCCGGTCGCCGCGACTGCCGGAGCAATGGGCGGTTCCAAGAGCGAGGAATTCCTGCACCCGACAGAAATCGGTGAAGACACGTTCGTTCGCTCGCCCGGCGGCTACGCTGCCAATGTCGAGGCCGTCACCACGATTGCGCCTCCGGAAATCGACTACAGCACCGCACCCCCGGCACGCGTCCTCGATACTCCGAACACCCCAACCATTGAGACGCTCGTGGACGCCTCCAACCAGCTCGCGCCCCGCAGCGAGGCCGACGGCGGTCCCTGGACTGCCGCTGACACCCTGAAGAACGTGGTCCTCGCAGTCACGCTTCCCACGGGCGAACGGCAACTCGTCGTCATCGGCCTGCCCGGCGACCGTGCGGTGGACCTCAAGCGAGTGGAGGCGAACATCGGTTCCTTCCTGCCGATCGCCGGTGAGATTGGTCTCGAAGCCGCTAACGAGGACGACCTCAAGAAGAACCCGCTTCTGGTCAAGGGCTACATCGGCCCCGGGGTCGAGGCAGGCAAGCCGCTGCTGGGCCTGGAAGGCGCCAGCAAGCTGCTCTACCTCGTGGACCCCCGTATTGTCTCCGGCACCAGCTGGATCACCGGCGCGAACGAGGACGGCAAGCACGTCTACGGTCTTGTCGCCGGACGCGATTTCACCTGGGACGGGGTCATCGAATGCACCGAGGTCCGTGCCGGCGACGAAGCACCGGACGGCTCCGGCCTGCTGGAAACGGCCCGCGGCATCGAAATGGGCCACATCTTCCAGCTCGGACGTAAGTACGCAGAAGCCCTGGACCTGAAGGTCCTGGACCAGAACGGCAAGCAGGTCGTCGTGACCATGGGCTCGTATGGCGTCGGTGTCACACGTGCGGTCGCCGCGCTCGCTGAATCCAACCACGACGACAAGGGCCTGGTCTGGCCCCGCTCCGTCGCGCCGGCCGATGTGCATGTGGTTGCCGTCGGCCGTGGAGAAGAAATTTTCCAGACCGCCGAAAAGCTCGCCATTGAGCTTGAAGCCGCTGGTTTGGACGTCATCTACGACGACCGCCCCAAGGTCTCACCGGGCGTGAAGTTTGGCGATGCTGAGCTCGTCGGCGTTCCCACCATCCTGGCCGTCGGCCGCGGCCTGGTTGACGGCGTCGTCGAGATCAAGGACCGCCGCAGCGGAGATGCCGAAAACGTCCCCGTAGAAAAGGCAGTGGACTTCGTGGTGAACGCCGCCCGCTCACGGTGATCTCGGGATTTGAGTCAATCCAGCTCACAACCCTGATCCTCATTGTTGTGGCGGGCTTCGCCGCCGGCTGGGTTGATGCGGTAGTTGGCGGCGGCGGGCTGATCCAGCTCCCGGCGCTGCTGCTGGTCCCCGGGATCTCGCCGGTCCAGGCCCTGGCCACGAACAAGATGGGTTCCATTTTCGGGACAGCCACCAGCGCGGCCACCTATTACCGGCGTGTGGGACCGGACCTGAAGACGGCCGTGCCGATGGCCCTGATCGCCCTGGCCGGCAGTTTTGGCGGGGCGCTCCTGGCGGCCAGCCTGCCAGCCAGCGTGTTCAAACCCATCATCGTTGTGGCGCTGGTTGCCGTCGCGCTTTTCACGGCGCTTCGGCCGAGCGCCGGCGAGCTCACCGCCCTGCGCCACGACGGGCACAAACACTATGTGGTGGCGTGCGTGATCGGCGCGGTCATCGGTTTCTACGACGGCCTCATCGGCCCGGGTACCGGCTCCTTCCTCGTCATCGCCCTGGTCTCCGTCATGGGTTATGCATTCCTCGAAGCCAGCGCCAAGGCCAAGATTGTGAACATGGCCACGAACGCGGGTGCGCTGCTGTTCTTCCTGCCCCACGGCTCACTGCTATGGGGCGTCGGCCTGGTCCTCGGCCTCGCGAACATGGCCGGAGGCTACCTTGGCGCGAGGACGGCGGTGAGGCAGGGGAGCGGCTTCGTCCGGGTGGTGTTCCTCCTCGTCGTCGCGGCGCTAATCATCAAGCTCGGCTACGACGTCTGGCAGGACAATTTCAGCTAGTCCCGCCGCTATGGAAGGCCTTCTCGGATCGGCGTAGCATGCACCCATGTGGGCCAATTCGCGTGAATTTGAGCAAGCGTTGGACCGGGCATCACTGCACGCTAGGAGGTGGCTCCAGGAGCTTCCTGACCGCCCCGTAAAGCCCTCGGCCGCCGTCGAAGACGTCGCTCGCAAGTTTGGTGGGCCGCTGCCCGCAACAGGAATCCCGCCAGTCGAGGTGATCGACTTCCTGGCCGAACACGCCGAGCCAGGGCTGATGTCCATGCAGTCCGGCCGCTTCTTCGGCTGGGTCATCGGCGGTACCCTCCCGGCGGCAATGGCGGCCGACTGGCTGGTGACGGCCTGGGACCAGAACACCGGCCTGCGCTTCGCCACTCCGGCGACGGCGGCCATCGAACAGGCCGCCGGGCAGTGGCTCCTTGAGCTCCTGGGGCTGCCGGAAGACAGCGACGTCGGCTTCGCCACCGGCGCTACCATGGCCAACTTCACGGCGCTGACTGCGGCACGCTGGCGTTTGTTGGCCGATGCGGGATGGGATGTGAATGTCGATGGCCTGGGCGGCGCCCCTCGTGTCCGGGTCATCGCCGGAGCAGAGCGTCACGAATCATTGGACATGGGGCTCCGCTACCTGGGACTCGGCCGGCCCGAACTCATTCCCGCTGATTCCGAGGGCCGCATCGATGCCAGGGAGCTGCGGAAGGCCCTGGCCTCAAAGCCCGGCCCGGCCATTGTGTGCTTGCAGGCCGGCAACCTCCACTCCGGTGCCTTCGATCCTTTTCCCCAGGCCATCGAAGCGGCCAGGGAACAGGGTGCCTGGGTGCACATCGACGGCGCCTTCGGGCTGTGGGCGGCCGCCTCTCCGGCGCTGAGGCACCTGTGCGAAGGGATCGAGCAGGCCGATTCCTGGGGCACCGACGCGCATAAGACCCTGAACGTGCCCTACGACGCCGGCATTGTCATCTCCCGCGATGTTCCCGCCCTGCGATCCGCCATCGGCATGCATGCCGAATACCTTCCGCAGGAGAACCACGGACCCGGGGACCCGATGGAAAAGGTACCTGAGCTCTCGCGTCGCGCCCGGGGCGTCCCGGTCTGGGCCGCCCTGCGTTCGCTTGGACGGGACGGCGTGGCATCTCTCGTGGAGGGCCGCGCCGTCCTTGCCATGGAGCTTGCCCGGCGCCTCACAGCGGTCCCCGGCGTCGAAGTACTCAACGACGTCGTGTATACCCAGATCTCCCTGGCCTTCGGAACGGATGCACGCACCAGGGCTGTGACGGAGCACATCATGGCCGACGGCCGGATCTGGATGTCCGGCTCGCGGTGGAAGGGCCGCGACATCCTGCGTGTCTCGGTGACCAACTGGTCAACCGATGCCGCGGACGTCGACGTTGCTGTCGCCGTCGTCCGTGATGCCCTTGCCGGGACTGCTTAGCTGAAGGCACCTTCTCCCGGCGCAGGGAGGGCATGTGCTGCGGGCAGCCCGTCGAGGGTGCGCCCAGCCAGCGTGCTGGCCACCCAGAGCGAACGGGCCAGGTCACCGCTGTGCCCCTGATGGGAGGCATACCACAGTGCATTGTCCACTTCGCGAGCCACACTCCATTGCCGGGCCACCTCAGCGTCCAGCCCGGCCGCGAGGCTGAAGTCCCTGCAGCGCTCGCGCAGTGCGCCCTCCGGATCCCGCAGGGAAAGCTCGGAGATGCGGTTCCAGAGCACGGGCGCGACGGCGAACTCGGCTTCCCCGACCAGGGGCTGGGGATCGATGGCGGCGAAGTGGTCCTGAATTCCTCCGGCGTCCGGAGCGCTGTCCAGTCGGGCGAGGATGTTCAGGAAATGGAAATCGGTGTGGACCAGGACGTCGTTGGCAGCCCGCCGCCCTACGGCACCGCGGGTCTGGCAAACCTCCAGGGCTGCCTCAAGCAGCCAGCGGGGGAAGGGCCGGCCGAGTTGTTCCCATTCTGCAGGCAGGTCATCACTCCACTGCTCAGCGCGGGCAGCCACATGGTCCAACTCCACCCACTCGAAGCGTCCATCCGGCCTAAGGGACAGTTCCTGCATGAGTCGCCCCCAGACTTCGGCGGCACGATCCATCGCTTCATCCTGAAGGGAGTGCACTGCGTCCAGGCGTTCCAGGAGCATGGCGCAACTTCCGGCGTCGGAGTCCAGCAGCCGCACCGCACCCCTGCCGTTCCACAGCATCAGGGCGTTCCGTTCCACACGAGCTTCGTCGTGCGGATAGGCCACCTTGAGTGCCGCCGGCCTTCCGGTGGGCAGCAGCACAGGAACCACCAGTGCGCCGTGACCGTTCCACGGCAGGGCGCCCGGCGCCAGGTCAACCGTGAGGTCCCAGCGTTCCAGGCAGCCCCTCAGCAGTGCAGGCAGGCTGACGAGCCACGCGCGTCCACCGGATGACCGGCTATAGCGTGCGGCGAGGTCCGCGGGAATGGGTACATCGGCGAGCAGGCTCATTAACCCAAGGGTACTCAGGCACTACACGATCCCGCTGGCACCAAGCAGGTTACCGATGGTGAATGTCGCGGCGAGAGCCACGGCGCCGCCCACCACCACGCGTACAGCGGCTCGGATTCTCGAGCCTCCGCCGATCCAGGCACCGACCGCTCCAGTCAGCGCGAGGGCTATAAGGACGGCCGCGAAGGTCAAGGGTACCCGGATTTCCACAGGAGGCAGCAGGATGGACAGCATCGGAAGGATCGCGCCCAGGGTAAACGCTATGGCCGAGGCGAAGGCCGCATTCCAGGGACTGACGATATCGTCCTGGTCGATGTTCAGCTCGGCGGACAAGTGGGCCGCCAGGGCATCGTGTTCGGTCAGTTCAAGAGCCACTTTGTGGGCAGTTTCCGCCGTCAGGCCCTTTTCCTGGAAGATCGCAGTGAGTTCGGCAAGTTCCTCTTTAGGCTGCTCGGCCAGCTCCCGCCGCTCCTTTTCGATCATGGCTTTCTGGCTGTCGCTTTGGCTGCTCACGGACACGTATTCACCAAGCGCCATTGAGACCGCTCCGCCCACCATTCCGGCAGCACCTGCAGCCAGGATGGGCCCGGTGCTGGCGGTAGCACCGGCAACGCCCACCACGATGGCGGCGACGGAGACGATGCCGTCGTTTGCGCCAAGGACGCCAGCACGAAGCCAGTTCAGGCGGTGGGCGAGGTCATTTCCGTGCGGCTCATTCTCATGGAGCGAAGCGGCTTCGGCGGTGGTCATGCCTCCAGCCAACCACCAAGCGGCGTCGCCTTCCAGCTAACAGCAGCAAACTGAGTCGCAGTTGTGGTCGCCAAGAGGGCGAATGACGACAACAAATGCTGGTTACTTGGGGAGGGGAGTGGGGGTTGAGGGGGAAGGAAGCGGCGGAAGTGCTGTTGGGTCGACGTCGATGCCGGGCAGGGCAACTGGGGGGATAGCCCAGGCGACTGCCCGGCGTGCTGTGGCCAGGAGCTCGGAAATCGCCCAGGCGCGGGTGTCGCCGTCGCTTACGGCAATTAGGTCTCCATAGACGGCGAGCATCTCAGATTCAAGGTCACCGAGCGCGGCGGCAGGTTCCGAAGCAAAGGCGGCCGGGAGGCGGTAGCCGGCTTCACGTGGAGGAATGGTCGCGCAGTGCAGCACACTGTTTGCTTCCGCCGTCCGCAGGGCGTCCTGATGCCTGGCAAGCAGCTCGCCTGCGACGGCCCCGGCCTTCGGGTCGAGCCGCGTCACTGCCACCTGGTACACATACACGGCTTCAAGCTCGGCACCGACGGCGGCGGACAGTGCCGTGCCAAGGGTCGCCGGAGTCGCCGTCGGGGTGGTGGCGTTTGATGAACCCTCGTCGACTGGACCCTCTGCGACTGAACCCTCGGAAGGACAAGCCTCCGGCGTCCCACCAGAGGTGGCTGGTGCCCCGGCGGCCGCCAACTCCTGGGCTTCCGGAGTTGCCTGCGGGTCAGGAGCGATCGGGGTCGTGGTTGGCGATGCGGGTTCGGTAGGTGCGGCCAGCCCCCATGCATTGGCCAGTCGGGATGCCTCCAGGAACTGCGCGGTTCCGACGGCGGCCAGCAGGCGGCCGGTGCCGCCGTCGGCCTGGGCAGCATCAGCCAGCCGTCGGGCAGCGCTGGAGGACAGGCCGGTCACCAGGTCCTCCCGCGCCACTCCACGGCCCTGCATACCGGGCGCGGCATCCGGGGACGACGTCGAGGAGGCAGGAGCTGCTGTACCGGCGCTCGCGGCGGAAGGTGACGATGTCCCCGGTTCCTGGGAGGTCCCGGATTCCTGGGAGGTCCCGGGTTCCTGGAGGGCACGGGCCTGTGTCGTGAGCAACTCCGAGGTGGTCCCGGATTCAGCTGCGGATGCCTGCAGCAGTCGTGCGCTGTTGCCGAGGGACATCGCGTCCTCATAGGCCGCGGCCAGGGCGGCTTCCGAGAAGGTCGGTTGCGGGTCCTGTTCGGGGTGCGGCGTCAGCACAACCCCGACGCCAAGGGCCAGCACTGCGACCAAGGACACAAGGATGGTCCTCGCTGTCCGCCCAGGCCGCTGTTTGTCCCCGCTGTCCTCAATCACAACAGTCCATGTTGTCATGCATGGCGGGAAGTGCGTGCACCAAGCCGCCTGGAATGTCGATAGGCTAGTACACACAACATCATCTATCGGGAGGCGGCTGGCATCATGAGCTCTTCGGAAGCCACGACTTCATCAGGCCGGACAAGGACGGACACGGGCGTCACGGAACTCCACAACCCGGAGGCGGCCCGGCTCAGGGCCCTGCTGGAACCGACTGTCCTCGCCAACCGCCTTTACCTTGAAGATGTTTCCATTCACGTTGCCGGTTCGCACCGAACGGTGCATGTGGTGGTAGACCTGCCGCAGGAAGAAACCGGCGGGGTCAGCCTAGATGTCATTGCGGACATCTCACGCGCACTTTCCACGGTCCTGGACAATGATCCCGGCGGCGATTCCCGGCCCTACGACCTCGAGGTCTCTTCGCCCGGCGTCGGACGTCCCCTTACTGAACCCCGGCACTGGCACCGTGCCCGCGGCCGCATGGTTACCGTCAAGGTCATCCAGGGCGAGAACATTACGGGCAGGATCAAGGCCGTCGACGACACCGGGGTAAACCTCATCCCCGAACTTGAGGCCAAAAAAGGGATGAAGCCCAAGCAGGGTGACCCCGTGAAACTTCCTTTCGACAAGATCCGGCAAGGAAAAGTCGAAATTGAATTCAGCCACCTCGACGAGGCCGGGCTGGAAAACGAGCACAATGGACCTTCCGAGGAGGCCTAATGGATATTGACATGAGCGCACTGAGACTCCTGGAGCGTGAGCGTGAAATCCCGCTGGACCTCCTGATCCCCACCATTGAGCAGGCGCTCCTGGTGGCTTATCACAAGACGCCCGGAGCCTTCGAGAAGGCCCGGGCGGAGCTTGATCGCAAGAGCGGACACGTGACCATCTGGGCAACGGAGATCGACGACGACGGCCAGCCCATTGGTGAATTCGAGGACACCCCCGCCGGCTTCGGCCGGATCGCGGCCAGCACTGCGCGCCAGATCATCCTGCAACGGCTCCGGGACGTCGAGGACGACAACGTCCTTGGCGAGTTCAAGGGCCGCGAAGGTGAACTGGTGGCCGGGCTGATCCAGCAGGGCAACAACCCGCACATGATCCAGGTGAACCTGGGTTCAGTGGAGGCACTGCTGCCGCCGCCCGAGCAGGTTCCGGGGGAGAAGTACACCCATGGAAACCGCCTCCGTGCATATGTGGTGGACGTCCACCGCGGCATGAAGGGACCCTCCATCACGCTGTCCCGTTCGCACCCGGGCCTTGTGCGCAAGCTTTTCGAACTCGAGGTTCCCGAGATCGCGGACAGGTCGGTCGAGATCGTGGCCTTGGCGCGCGAAGCAGGGCACCGGACCAAGATCGCCGTCAAGGCCAACGCCCCTGGCATCAACGCCAAGGGTGCCTGCATCGGGGAAATGGGCTCGCGCGTCCGGGCGGTCATGACGGAACTGAACGACGAAAAGATTGACATCGTCGATTACAGCGACGACCCCGCCACGTTCATCGCCAACTCGCTCTCGCCGTCCCGCGTGAATTCGGTCACCATTACCGACGAGGCCACCAGGTCCGCCCGAGTGGTCGTTCCGGACTACCAGCTTTCGCTGGCCATCGGCAAGGAAGGGCAGAATGCCCGCCTCGCTGCCAAGCTGACCGGCTGGCGCATCGACATCGTGTCCGACGCCGCGGCAAAGTAGCAAACAAGCAAGGAAGCACCCGGCGCGGAGGGATAGCTCCGGGCCGGAGCCATGGGCGTGCCTGATTCGGTTGGCGGTGCCCATGGGCTAGAATGGAACAGACCGGGCTTACGGCCGGTATCCGTGCGCCTTGGCGCCTGAGTCGGCCCCCGCGCCGTACTTCCGGCCCCGGGAAAGCAGAGTGACAGAGGCAGGTAAAGACACACAGTGGCTGAACCGCTTCGGCATGGGCATGAGCCCGTGCGCACCTGCATCGGATGCCGGAAGCAAGGCTCCCGGTCGCAGCTTATCCGGCTTGTCGCCCGAAACGGCGGGTCAACCGTTGTGGTAGACGAACGACGTCGGATGGCTGGCAGGGGTGCCTGGCTGCACCCCAGTGATACGTGCCTGGCGCTTGCGATCAAGCGGCGCGCTTTCGGAAGGGCCCTTGCGGGCGCAACGGAAATCGCCGCCGTCGAACGCTACATAGCGGCGGGCATGCCCCCTGCTGATGCCCCGGTAGATGCAGGAAAACCGTCCAAACCTGAAAGCGGGTCAGAAAACTGATGGAAACCCGATGAGTTCCCAGCGATGAGTGCGTAACGATGACAACTTTGTTGCGCTCAGCAATGGACCTTTCAGCTGCACTCGCGGCGGAGGTCCGCAGTAAGAAGTAGACGGTTCGTGCCTGGCTCGGTGCGGACCGAGACAGGAGAAATGTGGCCAAGGTCCGCGTACATGAGCTCGCCAAAGAGCTCGGTATCACTTCCAAAGATGCAGTGACCAAACTGCAGGAACTGGGCGAATTCGTTCGCTCCGCCTCGTCAACTATCGAGGCCCCCGTTGTGCGGAAACTGCGCAACGCCTTTCCCGCTGCCGGCGCTTCGAAGTCCGAGGCCCCAGCAGCCGCTCCGAAGGCGCCCGCCGCCCCGGCAGCTTCCCGACCTGCCGCCCCGGCAGCTTCCCGACCTGCCGCCCCGGCACCCGGTCCTGCTGCCCCCAAGGCACCTGCCCCTGCCCAAGCACCCAAGGCTGAAGCACCCAGGACAGAGGCACCCAAAGCTGAAGCACCCAAGGCTGAAGCGCCCGCTCCGGCTCCTGCTGCCCCTGCAGCTCCGGCCGCGCCCGCAGCACAGTTCTCGGCCAAGCCCGGTGCGCGTCCCGCCCCGAAGGCCGAGGCTCCTGCCCCGACCCGTCCGGGCGGCCAGGCACCCCGTCCCGGCGGTCCCCGCCCGGGCAACAATCCTTTCGCCACGTCCCAGGGCATGCCCCGTGGTCGCGGCGACGGCGAACGTCCTCCCCGTCCTGGCAACAACCCGTTTGCCACCTCCCAAGGCATGCCCCGTCCCGGCGGCGGCCGCACTGAAGGTGAGCGTCCCGGCGGTCCCCGTCCCGCGGCCGGCGCCGGCGGTCCCCGTCCTGCCGCAGGCTCGGGCGGTCCCCGTCCGGGCGCACCCCGTCCGGGCGGCACAGCGCGTCCTGGCGGTGCACCCCGTCCGGGTGGCGGCGCAGGTGGAAACCGGCCCAGCCCGGGCATGATGCCCAACCGTACCGAGCGTCCTGCTCCCGGTACCGCGGCCCGCCCCGGCGGCGGCGGCGGTCGGGGTCCCGGACGTCCCGGTGGCGCTCCCGGCACCGGCGCTCCTGGTGCTGGCGGCGGAGCTCCCGCCGGCGGTGGCTTTGGCAAGGGCGGTCGCGGTCGCGGCGGCACCCAGGGCGCGTTTGGCAAGGGCGGCGCAGGCCGCGGCAAGCAGCGCAAGTCCAAGCGCGCGAAGCGCCAGGAACTCGAGCAGATGAGCGCTCCGTCGCTGGGCGGCGTGACCGTTCCCCGCGGCGACGGCGAGACCATCATCCGCTTGCGTCGCGGCTCCTCGATCACGGACTTTGCCGAGAAGATCGATGCGAACCCCGCCTCGCTGGTAACCGTGCTGTTCCACCTCGGTGAAATGGCTACGGCTACCCAGTCGCTGGACGAGGACACCTTCGGCCTGCTGGGCGCCGAGCTTGGCTACAAGCTGCAGGTCGTCTCTCCGGAGGACGAAGAGCGCGAGCTGCTGGATTCGTTCGACATCGACCTCGACGCCGAACTCGAAGCCGAAGGCGACGACGTCCTCGAGCCCCGTCCGCCGGTAGTCACCGTCATGGGCCACGTTGACCACGGTAAGACCCGACTGCTGGATGCCATCCGTAACTCGGACGTTATGGCGGGCGAGCACGGCGGTATTACCCAGCACATCGGTGCGTACCAGATCAGCCACGAGCACGAAGGCGCCCTGCGCGACATCACCTTCATTGACACCCCCGGTCACGAGGCGTTCACCGCCATGCGTGCCCGTGGTGCCAAGGTCACCGACATCGCCATCCTGGTTGTGGCAGCCGACGACGGCGTTATGCCCCAGACGGTGGAAGCACTCAACCACGCCCAGGCAGCCAACGTGCCGATCGTCGTCGCAGTGAACAAGATCGACAAGGACGGCGCGAACCCGGACAAGGTCAAGGGCCAGCTCACCGAGTACGGCCTGGTTCCCGAGGAATACGGTGGCGACACCATGTTCGTGGAGGTCTCTGCGCGCCAGAACCTCAACATCGACGAACTGATCGACGCCGTGCTCCTGACGGCCGACGCCGCGCTGGACCTGCGTGCCAACCCGGACAAGGACGCTCGAGGCATTGCCATTGAAGCCAACCTTGACAAGGGCCGCGGCTCAGTGGCCACCGTGCTGGTGCAGTCCGGTACCTTGGCTGTTGGTGACACGATCGTGGCCGGTACGGCTCATGGCCGCGTCCGTGCAATGTTCGACGAAGACGGCCAAGCCCTCGACGTCGCGCTGCCGTCACGCCCGGTCCAGGTCCTCGGCCTGTCCAACGTGCCGCGTGCAGGTGACACCTTCCTGGTGACCCCGGACGAGCGCACTGCCCGCCAGATCGCCGAAAAGCGTGAGGCCGCGGAGCGCAACGCCCAGCTCGCCAAGCGCCGCAAGCGCATCAGCCTGGAAGACTTCGACCAGGCAGTGGCCGAAGGCAAGATCGACACCCTCAACCTCATCCTCAAGGGTGACGTCTCCGGTGCCGTGGAAGCCCTCGAGGACGCCCTGCTCAAGATCGACGTCGGCGACGACGACGTTCAGCTGCGTGTCATCCACCGCGGTGTGGGTGCCATCACGCAGAACGACGTCAACCTCGCAACGGTGGACAACGCGATCATCATCGGCTTCAACGTCAAGCCGGCTGAGCGCGTTGCCGAACTGGCCGACCGCGAAGGCGTGGACATGCGCTTCTACTCCGTCATCTACGCAGCAATCGATGACATCGAGCTGGCCCTCAAGGGCATGCTCAAGCCGGAGTACGAGGAAGTCCAGCTGGGCACCGCCGAGGTCCGTGAAGTGTTCCGTTCCTCCAAGTTCGGCAACATTGCTGGTTCCATCGTTCGGTCCGGCATCATCCGCCGTAACGCCAAGGCCCGCGTCATGCGCGACAGCAAGGTCATCGGTGAAAACCTCACCGTCGACTCGCTCAAGCGGTTCAAGGACGATGCCACCGAAGTCCGCGAAGGCTTCGAGTGCGGTATCGGCCTGGGGTCCTACAACGACCTCACCGAAGGCGACATCATCGAGACCTTCGAGATGCGCGAAAAGCCGCGCGTCTAACGTAGGGCTGGCAGCTCTGGCGGGGCCGTTGGATTTTTCCGGCGGCCCTGCACCACACTTCGCGATTGAGGGGGCCCCGCCCCTATGACGGACGGCAACGATCTACGATCGTGGCCGTCCGTCTCCGGCAGCCCCAATGCCACTCCCGGGCCCCCTCAATCGCTACGCGCTGACGTTGCTGAGCACGTTAGCGCCCCCATTTTTCTAATTTGTTATCCAGGAGGATGTCATGGCTGATCCCGCACGGGCTGCCAAGTTGGCGCAGCGAATTAAGGTTGTCGTTGCCGAGGCGTTGGGTCGGCGGGTCAAGGATCCGCGGGTTGAGGCCATCACTGTTACCGATGCCCGCGTTACCAACGACCTGCAGCACGCGACTGTCTACTACACCGTGTTTGGTGACGGCGTTGCCCAGACGGATGCCGCCAAGGCACTTGAGAAGGCCAAGGGCGTGCTTCGGCAGGAAGTCGGCCGCAATATCACGGTGCGCCTGACCCCCACCCTTGAGTTTGTGGCGGACCAGATCCCCGTCAATGCCTCGAACCTGGAAGAGCTTCTTCGCGTCGCGAAACAGCGTGATGCAGAGGTGGCCGCTCTTGCGGCCAATGCCCAACCTGCGGGGGAAGCTGACCCGTACAAGTCCGACTCGCCGCATGCTGGGATCGAAGGGTCCGAGATTGACGAGGACGACTTCGACGAAGAGGACCTTGACCTCGGCGGCGACGGCGACATTGAAGAGGACAGCAACAAGTAGCCGCCGTCGCCGCTAGCGGCTAACTGTCGCTACTGTCGTCGTGCTCGTCGTCCCGGTCTCCCTTCAAAGGAACCGAGATGACTTTGCCCGCCGGCGGCGCGGCCGGGTCGAAGCTGATTGCATCCACGGTGGCGTACAGTGTGGAACCCTTGATTTCGACGTCGGCGGCCATGGACGTTGGCAAGAACAGCGAGCGATCCTGTGTCTTCGCATCGAACCGGAAGATGCCTTCGCCGAAGAGGGAGGCGACGTACACATCGCCGTTGCGCGCGATGGCAAGACCGGTCGGGCTCAGGATCTCCTCGGCCCACGTCTGCACGTCCCCGGTCTCCGGATTCACACGGACAATTGAGCCGCGGTCTCCCAGCGAGGGATCCTCCGGGCCGCCCGGAAGCAGGCTCACGTAGAGCCAACCGTCCCGGCCAAGCTCGATGTCCGTGGGTACGGGCTCGAAAGCGTAGCTGTGGCCCACCGTGCATGGCGGCAGGCCAACTGCAGCGGCTGCCTCTGCTGTCACGACAACCGGCTGCGGCGGGAGCACGGCCAGTGTAGACACCGCACCTGTGGATTCATTGACCTTCAGGATGGTGTTCGAGCCTGCATCCGCGATGAAGACGTTGTCTCCGGAAACGGTGAGGGCGTACGGGTGCGAGTCAACTTCGCCGTCATAACTGGGTCGGACCATCGGCGGGACCTGGGCCAGGCAATCGGCGGCGACTTCGGGGGCGAAGCCGTAATGGTTGACCGAATCCGGATTCGTGCTTATTTCGATGGTCGCAAGATCAGCAATCTCGCGGATGGGGCCGGGCACCTCCGCCGTAGCGTCCCCGATAACTTTGAGCCGGCCTGCCAGATCCGTTAGGCGGCCCTCACCGGCGCCCAGGCTTTCCACAAAGTAGAGGGAATCCCCACTTCTGTGCAGCCCCGCAACGTTCCAGCCTTGGGAGTCGTACACGGTACTGGCGCTGCCGTCGTCGTTGATTTTGCTAATCAGCCCGGCGAATTGTTGGGTGACGAGGACAGTGCCTTCGCGTCCGATGGCAAGATGCAAGGGACTAACAAGGTTATCGGCCAGTAGTTGCGGGGTCGACGGGGACGTGGCAAGGGCTGCGGGTCCGGACGCGAGAAGCATGCCGGCTACGGCAGCACACGCAGCAAGGTTGGATCTCCTGAACATTTTGGCTCCAAGGTGACGGTGCGGACATTAGCTGTGCGAGACCTTGGTGTGTGGCGGAATGTGCTTCAACCCCCGCGACTCACGCTAGTACTGACCTTGGGGTGAGTCCATAGAATCCAGCTAACTGCCGCTTCATGAACCACGCACAAAAGAGCTCCGTTCGGAAATCCCCGGCCGGAGCTCTCTTGCAGTGGATGGTGTCGTCCGCGCCAACCTAAGCGCCTCACTGCATTGCGCCGCCATGCATGGGATCATCGCTGCTGTCATCGGCGGCATCGGCGCCGGTGGGGTCGGAAATATCCAGATTTCCGCGGGCCTCGTCCAGGGTAGGACCGCCGCTGGGAACATCATGACGCTCCGGTCGGATGCCGCGGGCCTGTTCCTGGATCAACGCCTGTTCTTCGCTAAAGCGGATCTCGTTGCCTTCGTCCCCGGCGTCGCCCGGCACGTCTTCGCGCACGGTTGAAGGGTCCGGAGTGACAAACTCATCCTCGCCCTTGTTTTGCTCACTCATTGAGTCGTCCTTTCCTCGCTACGGCCTGCACAGATAAGCCTACTTACTATTTGGGGAGGCACAAAGGCCAATGGGGGGGAAACAGGTCCCCGGGAAAGTACGCACAGCATTACCTGTATAAGCCGCGTGCCGTGGCTAAGATCGGGACATGGCGTCAGAAGCAGAGACATCACCTGAAGGGTACTTGGAGATCGCGGTGCGCCTGGCCGCGCAGAACGTGGCCGACGGTGGGGGACCTTTCAGCGCGCTGGTGGTCACGCCGGACGGGCAGGTCCATGCAGGAGTCAACCGCGTCACACGGGACAACGACCCCACTGCCCATGCCGAGGTGGTGGCGATACGCCGGGCAGCGGCTGACTTGGGCAACTTCAATCTCAGTGGCTCGGTACTCTACGCCAGCTGCGAGCCCTGCCCCCTCTGTCTGGCAGCATCATTGTGGGCCAGGATCGACGAAGTGTACTTCGCAGCCGATCGGCATGGAGCGGCGGCAGCAGGATTCGATGACGCCCTCTTCTATGAGTACTTTTCAGGCAGGCGCCCGGAACTGCTGCCCGTACGCCAGGCCGCCATTCCGACGTCGGACATTCCGTTCCAGCTGTGGCGGAACAATTCCGGACGGACCGACTATTAGTAACCGAACCAGCTGCTAGGAACCTGCCTGCTGGAGAAGCGCAGCCCGTGCAGGCAGCTTGCTCAGCCCCTCCACGAGCGCCGGCTGTTCAGCGCACAGCGAGATCCGGATCCAGCCTTCTCCGATCGACCCAAACGCCGTACCGGGCGCGAACGATACGCCAGAATCGGCGAGGAAGCTATGGACCCAGCTGCGGACGTCGCCTCCGGTGAGGTGTGAAACGTCGGCCCACAGATAGAACGCTCCCTGGGCGCCCAGGTAAGGGATGCCCTTGCCTCCCAGGATGTCCGACGCGGTGTCCCGATTGGACCGATAGTGTGCATGGGCTTCCCGCACATAGTCCTGCGGTCCGGTCAACGCGGCCAGCGCCGCGTACTGAGATGGCGAGGCAACGCAGGACACGATGGATTCCATCACGTTGTTCATGGTCTTCTCAAAGCCCGGGGGGCAGACCAGGGCACCGATTCGCAGTCCTGTCAGTCCGTACGTCTTGGAGAGCGTCAGGGAGGTGAAGACCCTCGCTTCGCCTGGAACATCTGCGTCGAAGGAGGCGGCGCTCACATGAGGTACATCGAAGGTGAAGGCCTCGTAGCATTCGTCCGAAATGATCCACAGGTCATATCGTCGTGCGAGCTCGACGAGTTCCCGCATCAGGTCATGACTGATCACGGCGCCCAGGGGATTCGACGGCGAATTCAGCATGAGCACGCGCGTCCGGGGTGTAATGAGGGCCTCGACGTCTTCGATTCGTGGCTGGAAGTCATATTCCGGGTACAGGGGGTAGCGCACTGGCACACCGTGCAGCAGCCGACTGGTCATGGCGAAGGTGGGATAGCCCGGATTCGGGATCAGGATCTCGTCGCCGGGGGAGAGCAGGAGGCTCATGGCCATGTGGAGGCCCTGCTGGGCCCCGGCAACCACATACACGCGTTCAGGACCCATTTCCACGCTGTTGTGGGAGCGGAAGCGTGTGGCAAAGGCCTCCCTAAGTGCCGGAAGGCCGGCGTTGGGCGTGTAGTTGGTCTCGTCCCTGTCCAAGCAGTCGATGCCTGCCTCGAGGACATGTCGCGGCAACGGGAAACCAGGCTCACCGATGCTGAGCACAATGGCGCCCGGCGTCCGCCACGCTGCCTCAGTAATCTCACGGATCTGGTTCACGGGAACTTCGTGGATGTGGCGGGCTAGTACAGGCATGGCAGCATACTAGCCCTCCCCGAGGCCCAAGGGATGCCTTCGGAGGGGCGAACAGGGAGGGAAGGCCGCACAGATATACTGGGAGGCGTGCTTTCTGGACTGGTGATCGTTGACAAGCCGCAGGGATGGACCAGCCATGATGTGGTTGGCCGAATGCGGCGGCTTGCCAGTACACGGAAAGTCGGTCATGCGGGCACGCTCGACCCCATGGCAACAGGGGTCCTGGTGCTCGGCATCAACAAGGCAACCCGCCTGCTTACGTACATCGTCGGAACGTCCAAGACGTATACGGCCACCATCAGGCTCGGCGAGTCCACCATCACTGATGACGCCGAGGGCGAAGTGATCCTCAGTCGCAGCGCGGGACAAATCGACGAGCAACAGATCCGCCATGGGGTCGCGGAGCTTAAGGGCGAAATCAGCCAGGTTCCCAGCAGCGTTAGCGCCATCAAGGTAAATGGAGAACGTTCCTATGCCCGGGTCAGGTCAGGGGAGGACGTGAAGCTTGCCGCCAGGCCCGTCACCATCCACCGCTTCGATGTGCACGAGGTCCGCCGGGAACGCAACGGCGAGGTGGTCGACGTCGACGTTACCGTGGAATGTTCTTCCGGAACCTATATTCGAGCCCTTGCCCGGGACCTCGGAGAGGCTCTTGGCGTCGGCGGCCACCTGACCGCGTTACGGCGGACGCAGGTGGGGCCTTACACGCTCGAGCAGGCACGCACCCTCGAACAGCTCGCCGAAGAGCTTGAAGTGCTTGAGATTTCGGAGGCCGCGCGGGCGCTAATGCCCAACAGGGAACTCACTGAGGAGGAGACCGCCGAACTCTCCTTTGGTCGCCGTATCCCTGCCGGGCCGTTGGCGGGAACTCCGCAGGCGCCGACGCCGGAGAAACCGGCCGCCGCTTTCTCGCCGGACGGAACCCTGGTGGCGCTGCTGGCCGATTCCGGGAGCCACGCAAAGCCTGTGCTGGTCTTCACGCCTGATACCGGCGGCACCATCAAGGAAGCGGCCCCGGCCGCTGAAGCCGTCCGGGCCAAAGCCGAAGGGCAGGGCTCCTAGGCGTGGACGGCTATTTCTACGCGATCCTTGCGGTGGGCCTGCTCTCGACGATTATTTGCGTGGTCGCAGGGATCCTGAAGAAGGCTCCCAACGATGTCACCATCCTGTCCGTGGCCGCCGTCGAACTTGTCCTGTTGGTGTACTTCATCGGGTCGATCGTGCGCGTTGCCGTGGGTGAACACATTGCCGGTGCAGCTTGGGAGTTCTGGGGCTATCTGGCAACGGCGCTCCTCCTGCCCCCAGCGGCGGTGTACTGGTCAGTCCTGGAACGCACCCGCTGGAGCAACTTTGTCCTGGGCGCCGTGGGGGTCACAGCCCTGGTCATGGCCGCCCGCATGAACCAGATCTGGTACTGAAATGAAGGAATCACACAAGGTGAGTGCCAAGACCACGCAGCCGACTCGTAACACCCGCAACACAGGCCCCGGCCGGCTCCTGATTGCGGTCTACGCAGTGTTCGCCATCTCGGCCACCGCGCGGGCCGGGTACCAGATCCTCACCAAGTTCTCCGAAGCGCCGTTGGCACACATCCTCTCCGCCTTCGCCGCCCTCGTTTATGTCGTAGCAACGGTCTCACTGGCCAAGCCCGGAGCTACATGGTTCAAGATCTCATTGGCTGCCGTGCTGGTGGAGCTGTTCGGCGTCATCGTGGTGGGAGCGATAAGCATTTTCGACCCCGTGGCCTTCCCGCACGACACCGTCTGGTCGATGTTTGGCCGGGGCTACGGTTTTGTGCCGCTGGTGCTGCCCGTCCTGGGCCTCGTCTGGCTTTATCGACGGCGTCCGGCTAAAACCGACGAATGACCATTCGCGTGCCGGACGACGACCACGCCAGGGCGGGCTCCGCGCACCAGCGGTCCGTAGTCCCGTTGCTTAGCGACGGCCTTGTCACGGTTCGTGCCTTCCAGGAGTCGGACGCGGCGGGACTGGTAGCGGTGTGCCGGGACGAGGAGGTCAGGCGCTGGACCAACGTCCCGGACGACTACACGCTGGACATGGCCCGCAGGCATATCCACCAGGTGGTTCCGGGCTGGTGGCGCGACGGCACCAAACAGGTCTGGGCGGTCGTGGCCACGACAGAGACCGCTGCCGAAAGCGGCTCCCCATCCAAGTACCTCGGGAGCATCAACCTGCATGCCTTTGCCTTCGGAAGGGCCGAGATCGGGCTGGCGTTCGGCGCGGAGGCGCGTGGCACTGGAGCAGCCGAACGCGCCGTTCGCCTGATCCTGGACTACGCCTTTGACCATCTCAACCTTGAGTACGTCGCTTGGCGCGCCATCACAGGAAATTGGGGCAGCCGGAAACTGGCCTGGAAATGCGGCTTCGCCTTCGACGGCGAACTGCGCGGTGCGGCAGAACATCGAGGTGAGTTGCGGAACGTCTGGTGCCTGTCCCTGCAACGTGACGAGCCTCGGTCACCCAGAGAGCCCTGGGTGGGCTGACGCCGTCGGGCTGCCGGGGTTTTTGCGGGTAACCTTAGAGAGTTCCAGGCCCGGACAAGGTCCTGGAGCTGACAGAGCGTACGCGGCAAGAGGCGAGGTTGATGGTCCACGTTTGGAACGATCCCACTGAAGTCCCCGTGGACTTCGGTCCGTCAGTAGTTACCATCGGTAATTTCGACGGCGTCCACCGGGGACACCAGCAGGTACTGTCACAAGTGATCCGGATTTCCAGGCGCAACAAGGCGCAGTCCGTCGCAGTAACCTTCGATCCCCACCCCGCCCAGCTGCACCGCCCCGAATTTGCTCCCGAACTGATCATGGGACTGCAGGACAAGCTGGACGCCCTGGCGGAAACCGGCCTTGATGCCGTGCTCGTCCTGAAGTACACCCATCAGCTCGCGGGGATGACTCCGGAGGAATTTACCCAGGCCATCCTGGTTGACTGCCTCCACGCTGCCCACGTAGTTGTCGGCCATGACCTGCGCTTCGGCAAGGGAAATTCCGGCGATGTGGTCACCATGCAGGAACTCGGCGAACAGCTCGGCTTCGAAGTGCAGGTCATCAGCGAATTCGGTGCGGAAGGCTTTCCGCTGCATACGGACGACGGCGGAGACCGGCGCTGCTCATCCACCTGGGTTCGCGAGGCCCTCGCTGAGGGCGATGTTGCGACTGCTGCGGCAGTGCTTGGACGTCCCCACCGCATGCGGGGGGAAGTGGTGCATGGTGCGGCGCGGGGACGGGCACTTGGCTTCCCCACCGCGAACCTCGCGCACGAGGCCACCGGGTACATACCCGCTGACGGCATCTACGCCGGCTGGCTCATCGACGAGTCCGGAACACGCTGGCCAGCAGCAATTTCGGTCGGCTCGAATCCCACTTTTGACGGCGTGAGCCGCCAGGTGGAAGCACACGTCATCGACCGCCCGGAAGAGGACGTTGACGCCTTCAATCTGTATGGCCAGACAGTAATAGTGGAATTCACGGCCAGGTTGCGGGGCATGGTCGCCTACCGTGGGCCGGAGGCGCTGGTGGAACAGATGCGCCTCGACGTCATCAAAGCGCACGAGATCCTGCTCCGCCGCTAGATTCGGGGATTTCAAGGCGAGGAAGGCAACACCGTGTCGATCGAGAGAAACACCCGGAAGCTGGACGAAGGAATCGTCAAGGATTTCAGCTCAAGGATGAGCTACGCATCCTATCTGCAGTTGCCTATTTTGCTGAGTGCCCAGAAGCCCGTCAGCGTGCCCGAGCATCACGATGAGCTGCTCTTCATCATCCAGCACCAGACCACGGAACTCTGGCTCAAGCTCGTGTTGCACGAGTTGCGCAGCGCTGCCATCTGGCTGCGGGAGGATGACCTGGGGGCCGCCCTGAAGGGGATCGCCCGGGTCAAGCACATCCAGAAGACCCTCACGGAACAATGGTCTGTGCTGGCTACCCTGACTCCCACCGAATACGCCCAGTTCCGCGGATTCCTGGGAAATTCCTCAGGCTTCCAATCAAGCCAATACCGCGCCGTTGAGTTCGTCCTGGGAAACAAGAACAGCGGCATGCTGCAGGTATTCCACTCCGATCCTGAGGCCTACGCCCTGCTCGACGAGGTCCTCCATGCCCCGAGCATCTATGACGAATTCCTTGCCTACCTCAGCCGCCATGGACATGCGGTACCCGCGGCGGTGCTGGAGCGGGACGTTACGCTCGCCCATGAGTTCACTCCGGAACTCGTGCCGCTGTTCAAGGACATCTATGAAAACGCCGCCGACAACTGGGGAGCCTACGAGGCCTGCGAGGAACTCGTGGACCTGGAAGACAACTTCCAGCTCTGGCGGTTCCGGCATTTGAGGACCGTACAGCGCACCATCGGGATGAAAACCGGTACAGGCGGCTCCACGGGCGCCGCGTTCCTGCAAAAGGCACTGGAGCTGACGTTCTTCCCCGAATTGTTTGCCGTGCGGACGGAGATCGGCAAATGACCACCTCCGCTCCCGGTTCCAAGTTTCCGAACCTTGCCGGCCTCCCGGACCTTCCGGACTTTGCCGCCCGCGCCCGCGAACTGGATGCCAATGATCCCCTGGCAGGGTACCGGGAACTGTTCGTGGGAACAGACACCCCGTTGGGCTATCTCGACGGCAACTCCCTCGGGCGGCCACTCAAGCGCACAGCAGAGGAGATCAACCGCTTCATCCATGAGGCCTGGGGCGGACGCCTGATTCGTGGCTGGGACGAAGAATGGCTTGAACTGCCGGAGGCTATCGGAGGCCAGCTGGGTAGGGCGGTGCTGGGCGCCGCGGCCGGCCAGACCGTTATTGCCGATTCGACAACCGTGGTTCTCTACAAGATCGTGAGGGCCGCGCTGGCCGCCGTGAAGGATCCCCGACGGACCGAAATCCTGCTTGATACCGACAACTTCCCGACCGACCGCTATCTAGTCGAGGGCATCGCCGAGGAGCTCAGGCTCACGCTCCGCTGGATCGACGCCGATCCTGCCTCCGGGGTGACAGAAGGGCAGGTGAGGGAGGCCGCGGGCCCCGCCACCGCCGTCGTACTCCTTAGTCATGTGGCCTACCGCTCGGGCTACCTGGCGGATATGCGGGGCATTACCGCCGCCGCCCACGAGGCCGGCGCCCTCATGGTGTGGGACCTGTGCCATTCCGCGGGATCGGTGGAGCTGGCGGTTGACGAATGCGACGTAGACTTCGCCGCAGGATGCACCTACAAATACCTGAACGGCGGACCCGGCTCCCCGGCGTTCGCCTACGTCAACCGCCGCCACCTGCCCGATCTTCACCAGCCGATCTGGGGCTGGATGGGACGGCGGGATGCTTTCGAAATGTGCCCGGGCTACGAACCCGCCGAGGGAATCCGGCGATTCCTGAGCGGCACTCCGGCAATCTTCGGAATGATCGCCATGAAGGGCACGCTGGACCTCATCGAAGAAGCCGGCATGGGCCCCATCCGCGCCAAAGCCACCAAGCTCACCGAGTTTGCCTTCGAACTGCACGACGCACTGCTGGCGCCTCTCGGCGTCGAACCCGCGACGCCACGGAACCCGGAGCTGCGAGGGAGCCATGTCACGCTCAACCACCCGTCCTTCCGGGACGTAACGGCAGCTTTGTGGGATCTGGATGTGATTCCAGATTTCCGCGCCCCACACGGCATCAGGATCGGCCTGTCACCGCTGAGCACGAGCTTCAGCGAAGTGCTGCATGGCGTAGCCGCCATCAGGGAGCAGCTGCTTCAGCGCCTTTCCGTCGAGGGTTAATTCGGCAGAGCGCCGTTTCGACAACATCACAGCACTGACGGTAAACTGGTCGGTGGTTCCGGCTGCAGTCCGTGGTGGCTGGACCTGCTCTACGTTGGGGCTTTGCAGAAAGCTCCCTGTTCGTAGTCATACCCGGCAGCGAAGTGCTGATCGGGACGCACGGCACAACTCTAGGAGTTCATGTGGCACTTGAAGCCGCTGTCAAGCAGTCCATCATCAAGGAATACGCAACCTCCGAGGGCGACACCGGTTCCCCCGAGGTTCAGATTGCGGTCCTGACTCAGCGGATCAAGGATCTGACTGAGCACATGAAGGAGCACAAGCACGACTTCCACACCCAGCGTGGCCTTCTGGCCATGGTCGGTCGTCGCAAGCGCATGCTGACCTACCTCAAGAAGACTGACATCGCCCGCTACCGTTCGCTCATCGAGCGCCTCGGCCTGCGCCGCTAGTTTGACTTCGGGCGGCCCGTTCCCTCGCGGACCGGGCCGCCTACTTCTAAAAACTAAATCAGGAAGATCAACCGCATCACGCATTCGCGGTCCTCGGTAGTGATCCCCGGGAGCAGGCTTCGGCGACGAAGGCATGCCCGAGGGTCTCGATCGATGACCGGGTGCCGTACAGGCCGGAACAGACGAAGGCCTGGGTTGATGCGGAGGACTTCCGCAATCAGGAAACGGAGGTGACTCTCATGGAGGGTCCCGAAATCCAGTTCTCAGAAGCCATCATTGACAACGGCCGCTTCGGCAAGCGGGTCATCCGCTTCGAAACCGGCCGCCTTGCCAAGCAGGCAGCCGGCGCCGCGATGGTTTACATCGACGACGACACGGCACTGCTGTCGGCAACCACCGCGGGCAAGCAGCCGCGCGAAGGCTTTGACTTCTTCCCGCTGACGGTCGACGTCGAAGAGCGCATGTACGCAGCCGGCCGCATCCCGGGCTCGTTCTTCCGCCGCGAAGGCCGCCCGTCCACCGAGGCCATCCTGGCCTGCCGCCTTATGGACCGTCCGCTGCGTCCGGCCTTCGTCAAGGGCCTGCGCAACGAGGTCCAGATCGTCGTGACTGTCCTCGCCATCAACCCGGACGAGCTGTACGACGTCGTCGCCATCAATGCGTCCTCCATCTCCACCCAGCTGTCCGGCCTGCCGTTCTCCGGCCCGATCGGCGGCGTCCGCGTTGCCCTCATCGCCGACGAGCAGGGTTCGCAGTGGGTTGCCTTCCCCAAGCACTCCCAGCTTGAGAACGCCGTGTTCGACATGGTTGTTGCCGGAAGGGTCGCCGGTGACGACGTCGCCATCATGATGGTGGAAGCCGAAGCCACGGACAACTCCTGGAACCTCATCAAGGAACAGGGTGCCACCGCTCCCACCGAGGAGATCGTGTCCGAGGGCCTCGAGGCCGCCAAGCCGTTCATCAAGGCACTTTGCGAAGCACAGGCCGACCTTGCCGCCCGCGCCGCAAAGCCGACAGTTGAATTCCCGATCTTCCTTGACTACGAAGACGACGTCTACGCAGCCGTGGAAGCGGCCGCTGCCGACAAGCTCACCGCGGTGTTCCAGATCGCCGACAAGCAGGAGCGCAATGACGCTTCGGACGCGTTGAAGGATGAAGTCATCTCCTCCCTCGCCGCCCAGTTTGAGGGCCGCGAAAAGGAGCTGTCCGCAGCTTTCCGTTCGGTCACCAAGCACGTAGTGCGCCAGCGCATCCTCAAGGACCAGGTCCGCATCGACGGCCGAGGCCTGACGGACATCCGTCAGCTCACCGCCGAGGTCGAGGTCCTTCCCCGCGTTCACGGTTCCGCCATCTTCGAGCGTGGTGAAACCCAGATCATGGGTGTCACCACGTTGAACATGCTCAAGATGGAGCAGCAGATCGACTCCCTCTCGCCGGAGAAGACCAAGCGCTACATGCACAACTACAACTTCCCGCCGTACTCCACTGGTGAGACCGGCCGCGTCGGTTCCCCCAAGCGCCGCGAAATCGGCCACGGTGCCCTGGCCGAGCGCGCCCTGGTGCCGGTGCTGCCGTCCCGCGAGGAGTTCCCGTACGCCATCCGCCAGGTGTCCGAGGCCCTCAGCTCCAACGGTTCGACGTCGATGGGTTCCGTCTGCGCCTCCACCCTGTCCCTGCTCAACGCAGGCGTGCCGCTGAAGGCTGCCGTAGCCGGCATCGCCATGGGCCTCGTCTCCGACGAAGTCGACGGCCAGACCCGCTACGCCGCCCTGACCGACATCCTTGGCGCTGAAGATGCCTTCGGTGACATGGACTTCAAGGTTGCCGGTACCTCCGAGTTCGTCACGGCCATCCAGCTGGACACCAAGCTCGACGGCATCCCGGCCTCCGTGCTGGCCGCGGCCCTGAAGCAGGCCCGCGAAGCCCGCTTGCACATCCTGGACGTCATCAACGCGGCAATCGACACTCCGGACGAGCTCTCCGAGTTCGCTCCCCGCGTCATTGCCGTGAAGATCCCCGTGGACAAGATCGGCGAGGTCATCGGCCCCAAGGGCAAGATGATCAACCAGATCCAGGAAGACACGGGAGCCGACATCTCCATCGAGGACGACGGCACAGTCTACATTGGCGCTACTGATGGCCCTTCTGCTGACGCAGCACGCTCGGCCATCAACGCGATCGCGAACCCACAGGTTCCGGAAATCGGCGAGCGCTACCTGGGCACGGTTGTGAAGACCACCACGTTCGGCGCCTTCGTTTCCCTCACCCCGGGCAAGGACGGCCTCCTGCACATCTCCGAACTGCGCAAGCTGGCCAACGGCAAGCGCGTGGACAACGTCGACGACGTCGTCTCGGTTGGCCAGAAGCTGCAGGTCGAGATCACCAAGATCGACGACCGTGGCAAGCTGTCCCTGGCCCCGGTAGTAGCCGAGGAAGCCGCTCCCGAAGAGGCAGCATCCGAGGAAGCTGCGTCCGAGGACTCGGCAGAGTAGCCTCAACAACTGCAATAACGGCGGGGCCGGTGGGTTTTCCACCGGCCCCGCCGGGCTTTAACAAAGCTGTCCGCTGATAGCATGGCAGGCAGATTTCGCGCTGAATTTTCCCAAAATCGGAAGGCCTAGATGACTGTCGTACCCCTGCCGTTGGTGCAGACCCTGCCCGGTGGCCAACTCATCCATGGAGCGGAAGGCGGCTCCGTCGTCCGCCGATCCGTCCTGCCTGGCGGCGTTAGGGTGCTGACCGAGGAAATGCCAGGGCAGCGATCCGCGACCGTCGGATTCTGGGTTGCAGTGGGCTCGCGGGACGAGGCCCCCGGACAGCATGGTTCCACGCACTTCCTGGAGCATCTGCTCTTCAAGGGGACCAGGCGGCGTACTGCGCTGGAGATCGCTTCCGCATTCGACGAAGTGGGCGGCGAATCCAACGCGGCTACCGCCAAGGAGAGCACGTGCTACTTCGCGCGGGTACTGGACACGGACCTGCCCATGGCGATCGACGTCATTGCTGACATGATCACCGGAGCCGTCCTCGATCCCGCCGAACTTGAGCAGGAACGCGACGTCATCCTCGAGGAAATCGCCATGGACAGCGATGATCCAACTGACGTTGCCCACGAGAACTTCGTGGCCGCCGTACTGGGGCAGCACCCCCTCGGACGGCCCATCGGCGGAACCCCTGAAGCCATCAGGGCAGTGCCGCGGGACTCGGTCTGGGAACACTACCAGAGGTACTACCGGCCGGAGGAGCTGGTGATTACCGCTGCCGGGGGACTGGATCACGACGTCGTCTGCCACCTTGTCCTGGACGCGCTTCGGAACGCCGGCTGGGAGCTGACCGAGGATGCCGCCCCCGTGGGGCGGCGCTCGACAGTCCGCGCTGACATCACCGGCACAGCGGGCCTGCATGTAGTGACCCGACCCGTGGAGCAGGCCAACATCATCATGGGCTGTCCTACGATTGTGGCGACTGACGAGCGGCGCTACGTGATGAGCGTCCTCAACGCGGTCCTGGGCGGGGGCATGTCCTCCCGCCTGTTCCAGGAGATCCGGGAAAAGCGAGGCCTTGTCTACTCCACGTACTCGTTCGCGTCCTCGTATGCGGATGCCGGCTACTTCGGAATGTACGCCGGGTGCACCCCGACTAAGGTGCGCCAGGTCCTGGAACTGCTGGGCGTGGAGCTGGACAAGCTCGCCGCCCACGGCATCACGGACGAGGAACTCCGGAAGGCCGTCGGCCAGTTGTGCGGCGGGATCGTGCTGGCCCTGGAGGACACCGGCTCGCGCATGTCCAGGCTGGGCAGGGCCGAACTCGTGTCCGGGGAATTCCAGGACATCGACGAAACCCTTCGCCAGATCAAGGCCGTCACCGTGGACGAGGTGCAGGAACTTGCCCGTGAGCTGGCCGCGGCACCACGCACCGTGACCGTCGTCGGCCCCTTCGAGGAAACCGAGACGTTCGGGCTTTAGCCGCCGCCGCTGCTGTCTAGGCCAGCCTGCCACCAGGCTGGCCTAGACACCCCTGCCGGGCAGGCAGATGATGATGCCATGGAAGGGCAGCCGAAAATCACTGCGCCGCCGAAAGCAACTGCCCGGCAGGCGCTCGAGGCCTTCCTGGGCCACTGGGTAGGACATACAGAGCTGGTGGACTCGCACTTGGGCCCGGCGCGCACGGCCGAGGCCGAGATGACGTTCACGGCTGTGGCGGGAGGCCATGCCGTCGTCCAGAGCTACCGGCACGTTGAGGAGGACGGTTCCCACTTTGAGGGCCACGGGATCTTCAGCGCGGACCCCGGGCGTGGCGGCACCCTGTGGTACTACGTCGACAGCCTGGGCGGGACGCCGGAAGTGCCGTCCCGGGGCACATGGCACAAGGGCACGTTGACAGTCGAGCGCCAGGCGGACAGGGGCATAGCGCGGCACACGTTCCGGGTGGAGGATGACGTCCTGACGCACACTACCGAACTACGGCTCGGAGAGGCCCGGGCCTTCAGCCCGGTCCTCCGGTCTACCTGCAGGCGGGCGTACGGTCTAGGCGAGCCTAGGGCATAGGCGAGCCTAGGGCAATAGGCGAGCGCAGGCAGAGTCTCAGCCGGAAAAAGCCAGGGAGTTATCCGCCGGCGAAGGGCGGCAGCACATCCACGACGTCATCGGTCTTGAGGCCAGCGGACCGATCCCTCACCGCCACCTCGTTCCGCAGGAAGCTGCTGCGGGAGATGATCCGTGCCAGCGGCGGGGTACCGGCGGGAGGAGCGGGCCGCTCCACGGCGAGGACTGAGTCAAGCAATTCGGCCAGGCTCGTTCCGTCCGGCAAGGCGTAGTTTTCCTCTTCCACTCCGGCGGCGGAGCGTGCGGCAGCGAAGTAACGTACAAGCAAGGGTTAGCCTCCGATGGCGCTCATGCTGCGGTCGGGCTGGACGAAGTCCGGCGCTCCCAGTCCTGTATGGTCCATGCCATGCGCCTTGGGCTTGGCCCACATGGCATCCTGCCAGCGTTCTGCCAGCTCCTCGTCCGAGGCGCCCTGGCGCAGCAGCCCCAGGAGGTCGAACTCCTCCCGGGAGAACAGGCAGCTCATGATCTTGCCCTCCGCAGTGATCCGTGTGCGGCGACAATCCGAGCAGAAGGGTTCTGTCACGGAGGCGATGATCCCCACCGTTCCCAGCACGGGTCCGGCGGCTTCGCTTGTCTTCGGGTCGCGGCGGCGCACCTGGAAACGCTCTGCCGGGGCGCCGTCGCGGGCCCTCGGATCCGGTCCGAGGACAAAGTCCCGCGACAGGAGCCCGCGAATCTCGGCAGCGGTGATCATGTTCCGGCGGGTCCAGCCGTGGTCGGCGTCGAGGGGCATCTGCTCGATGAAGCGGAGTTCATAGCCGCGGTCTAGCGCCCACGCGAGCAGGTCCGGTGACTCCTCGTCGTTGATGCCGCGCATGAGCACGGCATTGAGCTTCACAGGCCCCAGGCCCGCAGCCCAGGCGGCATCGACGCCGGCCAGGACACGGTCCAGGAAGGGCCTGCGGGTGAGCTTGGCGAAGGTCTCTTCATGCAGCGAATCCAGGGAAACATTGATCCGGGTCAGGCCAGCAGCCTTGAGCGGCGCAGCCTTCTTGTCCAGGCCAATGCCGTTGGTGGTAATGGAGATCGGAAGATCGGGGTGTTCGCCTCGGATACCGGCAATGATGTCCACGAGGTCCGCCCGGACAAGGGGTTCTCCGCCAGTGAGCCGAAGCTCCCGCACGCCCAGTTCGGCGACGCCGATTCGAACGATCCGGATGATCTCGTCACCAGTCATAACGGCCTGCTTGGCGAGCCATTCGAGGCCTTCTGCCGGCATGCAGTAGGTGCAGCGAAGATTGCACTTGTCCGTCAGGGACAACCGCATATCTGTTGCACGCCGACCGTAGCGGTCCCAAAGTCCCACCGGCGTTCCGGCAGGCCTCGGTGGAGGCACCAGCGGGCCTGAACCGGTGCCGGCGCCCACAGGGAGCTGTGGCATGCCTAGCTGAACACTCATGAATTCAGGCTACGCCAATCGGCCAAAATTGTTCGCCGGTTACTGGAGTTGCCGGCCAGTTATTACGGATTCCCTACGGATGGCGACGACGGCGGCGGAACTGGTGCCGGGCGGGGGCGGCGAACCTATGCTGAAGGTGTGAACACGCAGCCCGTTCCCGCTCCTGCTGAGCCCGGCAACCGCCGGATCCTCCTGGTCGAGGACGAACAGACCATCGCCGACGTCGTCCGCGATTACCTGCTGCAGGCGGGGTTCCAGGTGGACCTGGCCAGGGACGGCTTCACGGCGCTGCAGTTGGCCGCTTCCCGGAACCCCGACCTGATCATCCTGGACCGGATGCTGCCCGGACTGGACGGCGTGGAGGTGTGCCGGCGGATCCGGCGAACCATGGCCGTACCCGTCATCATGGTCACCGCCCTCGGCACGGAGGACGACAGGATCCTGGGCCTCGAAACCGGGGCCGACGACTATGTCACCAAGCCGTTCTCACCACGAGAACTGGTGCTGCGGGTCAAGTCCGTGCTGCGCAGGAGCATCCGGGAATTTTCACCCGAGCCGCCAGTGGAGCTGGCAGGCTTCGCGCTCGATCCGGCCTCGCGAACCGTCATCCACAACGGCAAGCCACTGACGCTTACCCTCCGCGAGTTCGACCTCCTGGCCTTCCTGCTGAGGCGGCCAAACCAGGTCTTCAGCCGGGAAGAGCTGATCAAGGCCGTGTGGGGCTGGGATTTTGGTGATCTCTCCACGGTGACCGTACACGTGAGGCGGTTGCGGGAGAAGATCGAGGACAATCCTACGAGGCCGCAGCTGTTGAAGACCGTGTGGGGCGTCGGATATCGCTTCGACACTGACGTTGAAGCGAACGTAGCCGAACCATCCGGCGATAAGGACACGGTCCGCCATGCAGAGCGCTGAACTCTTCACAATCGTCGGTTGGGTGCTCTTGTGGGCGCTGGTTATCGGGGTGCTTACCCTGGCGGCGCTGCGGGCCCTGAGTGGTGCCTCGATCCTCGTCCAGGTGTGCCTGGTTGTCCTCGCCACGGTCGCTGTCCTGGTGGCCGGAATGGTCAGCGCCTTCAACGCTATGTTCATCTCCGCCCGGGACCTGGAAGTGATGTGGTACATCCTGGCGATCGCCTCGGTGGTCGCCGTCGCCATCTCCCTGATCCTCGGCGCCGGGGTTTCCCGAAACGCCGCTTCCCTCGTGTCCGTCGCCAGGCGCCTCGGACACGGTGAGGCTATCGGCCAGGGGGAGGCGAGCGGCCAGATAACCCGCGGGATGAATTCCGAGCTGGCGAAACTCGCGGAGGAACTCGAGGCGAGCAGCAAGAGCCTTGCCGAATCGCGACGTCGTGAGGCTGCCATCGAAACCGCCCGCCGGGAGCTGGTGTCCTGGATCTCGCACGACCTCCGGACGCCCCTGGCCAGCATTCGCGCGGTGGCTGAAGCCCTGGAGGACGGAATGGTTTCGGACGTGCCCGGCTCCTACCGGAAGCTCATCGGGCAAACGGACCAGATGGCGGGCATGGTCAATGACCTCCTGGAACTGTCCAAGATTCAGGCCGGAACATTGCGCCTCCGCTCCGAGCCCGTAGATCTGTACGATCTCGCGAGCGACGCCATTGCCGACCTCATGCCCCTGGCAGAACGCCGGAACATCAGCCTCGACGGCGGCGGCACGCGGGAGTGCATGGCCGTGGCCGATGGTCCCAGCCTGGGCCGCGCCGTCCGCAACGTACTGTTGAACGCCGTCGTCTACAGTCGGCCGGGGACGACAGTGCACATCGCGGTGGGCCGGGAAGACAGTGATGCGGTGGTAGCAGTGCAGGACGGCTGCGGCGGCATCCCCCAGGAGGACCTGCCGCATATCTTCGAAACTGGATGGCAAAAGGACCCGGCGAGGACACGCGGAGGCACTGAGCTGGCCGACGCAGCGGACGAGGAAGCGCGTCACGAAACGCGCCGCTACAGCGGGGCGGGAGTGGGGCTGAGCATGGTGGCCGGCATCCTCAAAGCCCACGCGGGTACGGTTGCCGTGGAAAACGTCGACGGCGGCTGCAAGTTCACGCTCAGGCTCCCGGCAGGTGCGCCATGACGAGGATGGCGAACGGCACGTCAAATGGGGTGTCAAACAGGCTTACCAGCAGGATGATGAACAGGACCACCGGCTGGGCAGCGACTGCCGGCGTCGCGGCGACGGCCACCGGCACGGTAGCCGGCGAGTTGGTGGCAGGACTGTTCAGCCCGTCGGTTTCGCCCGTTACCGGAGTGGGCGGAGCAATCATCGACTTGGTCCCGCCCTGGCTCAAGGACTGGGCCATCGCCGCCTTCGGCACCGCGGACAAGATTGCCCTGGTTGTCGGTATCGGCCTGGTTATTGCCGTCCTGGCTGCGGTCGCCGGAATCCTGGAGTACCGCCGTGCCGCGGCGGGAATGACACTCATGGCTGTCGCTGGAATTGTCGGGCTCACGGCCGTGCTTACGCGGGCCCAGTCGAGCTACGCGGCGGCATTGGCGCCGATCGTCGCCGTCGGGCTTTCCATGCTCCTGCTGCGGCTGTTCATGCGCCGTCTCGGCGAATGGAATCCGGACAACCCGGATGCAGCGAAGCTGCCTGCCAGGCGTGGATTCCTGCGCCTCATGGCTGGAAGCGCGCTCGCCGTTGGCGTGGGCGGCGCCATTACCGCGCTCGTTCGCCGGGGGGCCTCCGCCGTCGCCGCCTACAGGGACAACCTGGCTCTGCCTCGGCCCGAATCGCCAGCAACGCCTATTCCCGACGGTGCGGATGTGGACGTTGACGGCATGCCGGACCTCGTCACGTCCAATCGGGATTTCTACCGGATCGACACCGCCTTGACCGTACCGGCGCTGGACCCTGCGGACTGGAAGCTCAAGGTCACCGGACTGGTGGACCGGGAAATCGAGATCGATTTTGACACGCTCCTTTCCAGGCCCATGATCGAGCGCCACATCACCATCGCTTGCGTCTCCAACGAAGTGGGCGGGGACCTGATCGGCAGCGCCCTGTGGCTGGGGTGGCCCGTCCGGGAACTCCTGGCCATGGCGGGGCCGCAGGCGGGCGCAGACATGGTGCTGTCCACCAGCAGCGACGGCTGGACTGCCAGCACTCCGCTTGAGGCGCTTACTGACGAAAGGGATGCAATCCTTGCCGTTGGCATGAACGGGGAAGCGCTGCCGCTTGAGCACGGTTTTCCGGTCCGACTGGTTGTGCCGGGGCTGTATGGCTTCGTGTCGGCCACCAAATGGCTCACTGCCCTCAAAGTGACGCGATTTGCTGACGACACGGCTTATTGGACTCCGAGGGGTTGGAGCGAGCGGGGGCCAATCAAAACCCAGTCGCGCATCGACGTACCGCGGCCTGGGCGGACGGTTCCCGCGGGACGGGTGCAGTTTGGCGGAGTGGCCTGGGCGCAGCATACGGGGATCAGGCGCGTCGAGCTGCGCGTTGATCGTGGGCCGTGGCAGGAAGCGGACCTGGCGCCGGGGATTTCGGTAGACACGTGGTACCAGTGGCAGCTCGGTCTCGATCTGTCCCCTGGCGAACACGAAATCCAGGTTCGCGCGACCGACTCCTCTGGCACCGCCCAGGACGAAACACGTCGTCCCGTGGCTCCCGACGGGGCCACCGGATTCCACACGATCAGCGTCAGGGTGAACTGACACTAGGCTGGGACCGAGCGCAACCAAGCCGGAAGGAACACCGTGGCCCGATCCGTAGCCGCCCACCGCCAGGCAGTGGAGGACCTGCTGTCGAACCTTCGCGGGCCGTCAAGGACCACGATGCTGCCGCTCCTGGATGCGCTGGGCCTCGCCCTCGCCGTCGACGTCGTAGCGCCCATCAGCCTGCCGCCCTTTGATAATTCACAGATGGACGGCTTCGCAGTCCGCAGCAAGGAACTCTCCCATGGCGGGGGAGTCCTTCGCGTCGTCGCGCCGGTGCCGGCCGGTGCAGCCCCGCAGCCACTCGAGCCCGGCACGGCGGCCCCGATCATGACTGGAGCCATGATTCCGAAGGGTTCCGACGCCGTCGTCCCTGTGGAGCGGGCCGTACCCGCGGCCTTCCCGCCACCTCAGTCCAGGTCGTCCGTGATGCTCCCGAAGACAGACGCAGGGGATTACGTGCGGCGCACCGGGAGCGACATTGCAGAAGGTACGGTCGCGCTTGAGGCCGGAACTGCGCTGGGTCCAGGGCAGCTGGGACTGCTGGCAGCCCTCGGCCTCACCGAGGTCGAGGTCTACAGGCCGCTGCGGGTTCTGCTGCTGACAACCGGAGACGAAGTGGTGCCGCCGGGAAACCCCCTTGGCCCCGGCAAAATCTATGACTCGAACGGCACGCTCCTTGAAGCGGCCATGCGCCAGGCGGGGCTGGAGGTCCGGCGGCTGGACATCTCGGGCGACGAACCCGACGTCTTCCTCGAACTTGTACGCGGCAGGATGGACAGCGCGGACCTTGTAGTGACCACCGGTGGCGTCAGCAAAGGCGCCTATGAAGTGGTGCGCCAGGCCATGGACGGCCAGGCCATTGAATTCCTGTCCGTCGCCATGCAGCCGGGCGGACCCCAGGGCATCGGGACCTTTGACGGGTTGCCCTTCCTTGGCTTTCCGGGCAACCCCGTCAGCTGCCTGGTGTCCTTTGAAATGTTCCTGCGCCCGGCGCTCGGGGCCCTGTTCGGAGCGCCTGCGCCCCGGCCCGTAGTCCGGGCACGGCTGGCCGAGGCACTGACCTCGCCGGCCGGCAAGCACCAAGTGCGGCGGGCCACGCTCCGGACGGATGGCATTGTCCAGCTTGAGGGCGGGGCAGGTTCCCATCTGATGCACGCCTTGGCACGATCCAACGCCTTCGTTCAGGTTCCGGAAGGCGTCACGGACCTCCCTGCGGGCGCGGAAGTGGAAGTATGGATGTTGTGAACAATTCCGAGAAAGCCCTGGGTGGACTCACGCACCTGCGCCAGGACGGTACCGCCCAGATGGTCGATGTTTCGAGCAAGGCGGTGACTACCCGTGAAGCCACGGCCACCGCCACTGTACGCAGCACTCGCGAAGTCCTGGCGCTCCTGGGTTCCGGCGAGCTGCCGAAGGGCGATGCCCTGGCCGTCGCGCGCGTTGCCGGGATCATGGCCGCAAAGAAGACTCCCGAGCTGATTCCGCTGTGCCACCCGCTGCCACTGTCCAAAGTCACCATCGACTTTCGGGTGGACGCAGACTCCGTCGAAATCCTTGCCACGGTGAAGACCAAGGGCGTGACCGGCGTCGAGATGGAAGCCCTGACCGCTGCTTCCGTGGCCGCCCTGAGCGTGTACGACATGATCAAGGCCGTGGACAAGCACGCCGTTATCAACGACGTGCAAGTGCTCGCGAAGAGCGGCGGCAAGAGTGGCGACTGGAGCCTGGGCGAAGGCGACAGGCATTGACCGGCTGCGAACCCCACTCCCATAGTCCCCGGAAGGCCGGCGTCGTCATCGCCTCTACGCGGGCCGCGGCCGGGATCTATCAGGACGAGACCGGGCCGGTGATCGTGGACTGGCTCACCGAACATGGCTACGAAACGTTCCCCGTCATGGTGGTGCCGGACGGGGAACCTGTGGGAGCGGCCATCCGTGCGTTCCTGACGCAGGAACCCGCCGTCGTGATTACCAGCGGCGGGACCGGACTGAGTCCCGATGACCGCACGCCGGAAATGACCCTACCACTCCTGGACCGCGAAATACCGGGGATCATGGAAGGTATTCGGCGGCATGGCTCGGCCAAGACACCATTGGCCATGCTGAGCCGCGGCCACGCCGGGGCATCCGGCAAAACCTTCATCATCAACCTGCCGGGGTCACCGAAAGGCGTCATGGATGGCTTGTCGGTCCTGGATCCCGTGATCGGGCACCTCTGCGAGCAACTGGAAGGAAGCCATGGGCACTAGAACCGATTTCGAGGTGGTCAGCGCAGTGCTCAGCGCTGAACCCATCTCTGTCGACCAGGCCATAGCAGCCGTCGAATCCGAGACGGCGGGCGCCGTTGTCAGCTTCAGCGGCGTCGTCCGCAACCATGACGCCGGAAAGGCAGTGGACCGGCTCAGCTACAGCGCCCACCCCACCGCACACCAGGTGATGAGCGACGTCGTCACCCGGCTGGTGAACGAGCACTCCGGCGAGGCCAGCCAGCCGGTAAGGATCTGGGCCGCCCACCGCATCGGCATGCTCGAAATTGGCGATCCCGCGCTGGTCTGCGCAGTGTCAGCCGCCCATCGCGGCCAGGCCTTCGCTGTCTGCGCCGAACTTGTGGACCTCATCAAGGCGGAGGTGCCCATCTGGAAGGAACAGTTCTTCAGCGACGGCACGGTCGAATGGGTGGGCGCAGGGGAGTAGGCGCTGCGCGTCATCCGTGACTTTCGTCCTGGTGCCGTCATCCGATGACCCGGTTCCGGCCCGGGTCCGGCCCGGCGGTAGGGTTAACGGCATGACCGAACAACTTGCAGTGGCAGTGCTGGGCGCCAACGGGCGCATGGGAAGCGAGGCCGTCAAGGCTGTGGAAGCTGCCGCAGACATGAAGCTTGTGGCCGCCCTTGGCCGCGGCGATTCCCTTGAAGGACTCCTCGACGCCGGCGCCCGCTACATTGTTGACCTTACTGTTCCGGACAGCACTGAAGACAACGTCCGGTTCGCCGTCGAACATGGCATCCACTCGGTAGTGGGCACTACGGGCTGGGATGCAGCACGCCTCTCCTCGCTGGAGGCCACCCTCGCCGCAAACCCCGGTACCGGAGTCCTCATCGCCCCCAACTTCGCCCTGGGGTCGGTTCTCGCCTCCGCCTTCGCCGCCAAGGCCTCCAAGTACTTTGAATCGGTCGAGATCATCGAACTGCACCACCCCAGCAAGGTGGACGCTCCCTCGGGCACGGCAGTACGGACGGCGCAGCTGATTTCAGCCGTACGGCAGGAGGCGGGCATGCCCGCAAGCCCGGACGCCACGGAAAAGTCCCTTGCCGGGGCTCGAGGCTGCGACGTCGACGGCGTTCGGGTGCACAGCGTGCGCCTTCGCGGCCTTGTGGCCCACCAAGAGGTCCTCTTGGGCGGTCCCGGAGAGCAGTTGACCTTCCGGCACGACTCCTTCGACCGCGCCTCCTTCATGCCCGGCGTCCTGCTGGGCCTGCGAAACGTCGCCTCACACCCCGGCCTCACCGTCGGACTCGACGGCTACCTGGACCTCGGGATCTGACGGCCATGGGAAAATTCTGGACCGGCCTGAAAAAGAACCGGACCAAAATCTGGGTGGGCGCTGTGACGCTGCTCCTGGTGCTGTACCTTGTGGTGTCCTTCCAGCGTTCGGTGCTGCTTCTCGGCGACCCCGAGCCGGTGGCCAAGGCCATCGGCGCCGCCTACCTCGTCCTGCCCGTCATCGGCGCATGGGCGCTCATCCGGGAGCTGCTGTTCGGCGCCCGGACCGAGCAAATGGCCAAAGTCCTGGAGGCCGAGGGGGGCCTGCCGGAGGATACCCTGCCGCGCACGCCCGGCGGCCGCATCGTTCGGGAAGCCGCCGACGCCGAATTCGACAAATACCGGATTGAAGCCGAGGCAGCCCCCGAAGACTGGAGAAGCTGGTTCCGCCTCAGCTGCGCCTACGACGCTTCCGGGGACCGTAAGCGTGCCCGGGCCTCAATGCGTGACGCCGTTCGCCTGTTCCGCTCTCAGCCGACGCCGACGCGCCGGTAGCGGGCAAGCTGCGACGCAGAGTGCGCCAGCTGTTCTAGAGGACCTCGCCAGCCCAGGACGGCGAACAGGATGCCAATTCCGACTGCAGGCAGGGCCTGGGCGAGGTACATTCCTTCCTCAGTCCAGCCGATCGGCAGGGGCTGCCCGTACATCGCAGCCACCAGCCAGACATGGGCCGAATACAGGGACAGGGTCATGGCGCCCGGTCCGCTGAACGGCAGCAGCAGGTTCAGGTTGAGCCATTCGCCTAGCCGCGCGATCAGCAGGCACAGCCCAATGACGGCGGCGGCGACTCCTGACGTGTGAAGCAGGTCCAGTGTGGTGCCAGAGTGCGGCGCGCTGGTTGCAAGCCACCACCCCGATCCGGACTGCTCGACGCCTGTCAGGTTGACCTGCAGCAGGCTGTCCAGCGGAAATGAGGGATCTTCCTGGATGGCATGAAGCGCCTCCCTGCCTCCCCACTCATCGAGGGCCAGCGTGCCAAGGATTTTGGCGCCAGCGGCTACAACCATCCCGCCGGCCAGGAGGATGAGCTGCACGGCCGACGCCGTCAGGGCGAGCCTGCCGATCACCAGGCCAATCAGCAAATACGACAACCACTGGAAAACCGGGTAATAGCCAGTGAAGAACAGGTCCGCCACTAGTTTTCCGGGAGTCTGGAAATCCTCAAGGTTCGGGTTGTGCCCCAGGCGCAGGGGCGTTCCTGTTTCGAGGAGCCAGGGACGCACGAGGTAGGCCAGGAGGGGCGAAAGCAGCACCCAGCCTGCCGCCCATGCGCACAGCGCCCGAACACCAATGCCGATGAACGGCAGCACACAGAGGAACAGCACAGCGTAGTGGACCAGGATAACGGCAATGTTCACTTCCAGGCCGCCCAGCAGCAGGCCCACAAGCGCGATCACGAGGGCTCTCGCCGCGATGCCCCTGCGGGCCGCCGAAAGCTCCGGGCCGGTCCGCGGCTGTTCCCGTCCGGTCGACAACGCTAGTCCTACGCCAGCCAGGACGGCGAATAACGCCGCTGCCCTTCCCGAAAACGCAAGGCCCACCCAGGTGGGCGTCAGTAGGAGGTCCCTCCCAAACGTTGCCATGAGGTGGGTTGCCATCATGCCCAGTAGTGCGAGTCCCCGTGCGGCATCGATGCCTGTCAGCCTTTGTGAGCCTTCACGCAGGGCAGGGGATCGGCGGGTTGCTGCCGTGCCGGGGGAGGTCATGAGCCGATGTTCTCACAGATAGCTGTGGGCATGCTGTGCTCCTGTCCTCCTGTTGTCCTGCTGTTGTCTTCGAATATGTGTTCGAATATTATGAAGGGATGGAGAATGGATCAGGACACATACCGCCAGCTGTTTACGCGGCGCATGTTCGCGCGGCCCACGTTCGTACGCCGCAGCAAACACCGGCGGGCATGCATGGACCTATGAAGGCGATGAGTCCCGGGGTGGTGGATTATCTCTTCCGGCAGTTGGTGGCCGGCAAGCCTGCTGAAGATATCGAGTGGCAGCGGGAGGGCCCCGCGCTGGCTGAGGAGCCGCCGGGGGCCGAACTTGCCAGGCGGCTGGGGGAGACGGAGCTCGAGGCACTGACGCCGCTGGAGCTGTTTGAGTATGTTCGAGCTGCGCAGCGCCTGGAGGAGTGGGCCGGAAGGCTGCGGGAAGCGGCCGTTGAGCTGTACTGTTCGCCGGGGCGCCTCCCCGGGGGCAGGCCTGCATAGTATGGCTTGATGATCGCCCTCCAGCCGTATGTCGCCCCCGTCCTGACAGTTGCAGCCGTTCAGTACAACGCGCTTGACGGCGGTGTGGCTGCCAATGCCGTCGAGCATGTCCGGTGCATCGAGGACGCCGACTCCCACGGCGCATCACTGGTCCTGTTTCCCGAACTCTCCTTGACCGGCTATGACCTGCGGCTTCTCGAGGGGCCAGGCGAGTGGCTGTCGGCGGAGGACGCCCGGCTCACGGACCTGCACGAAATCTGCCGACGCACAGGCATCACTGCCGTCGTCGGTGCCCCCTGGCGCGATCCGCAAGGCAATCCACGCCTTGCCTCCCTGGCCGTTCATCCGGATGGGCACGTCACACCGGTGTATAAAACGCACCTGCACGGACAGGAAAAGGAGCTCTTCGTGGCAGGCGACGGGCCGGCGCTTCTGAAGCTCCACGGATGGAAGATAGCCTTCGCCATATGCTCAGATGCCGCCCACCCCGCCCATGCCGTGGAAGCGGCCAGGCTCGGTGCGGACGTCTACGCTGTGTCGGCGCTGTACGTCGAAGGCCAGGAGCAGCGGCTCGAGCTCCATTTGGCAGGGCGATCCATGGACCATGCCATGTACAGCATTCTCGCGAACCTCGCCGGTGACACTACGCTCGGCCGGTCCTGCGGGCTCAGCGGAATCTGGGATCCGAATGGGCGAAGGATCGCCAGGGTAGGCGGAACCGGACGGGGAATGGTGGTGGCGGAACTGTCAGTAAGGAACTAGCCAAGCGACGCAAATTTGACGACAATCACCCGCTTGCCATTGTCCTAACAAGCAGGTGACAAGGTAACGTTTTTCCTATGGCTGACACTCCCTCGAACAATCCTGCTTTTGGCACGCTCCTGACCGCGATGGTCACGCCGTTCACGACGGACGGCAAAGTGGACTATAAGCAGGCGGCGGAGCTGGCGAGCAAACTGGTGGATGACGGCTGTGACGGCCTGGTGGTCACCGGCACTACCGGTGAGACGTCCACCCTCACCGATGAGGAAAACCTCGGGATGTTCCGCGCCGTAAAGGAAGCCGTCGGCGGCCGTGCGGCAATCATCGCCGGAACCGGAACCAACGACACCGCGCATTCGGTGCACCTTTCCCAGCGGGCCGCGGAACTCGGCGTTGACGGCCTGTTGATTGTCACCCCCTACTACAACAAGCCCAGCCAGGCCGGCGTCCGGGCGCACTTCGAGACGATCGCCTCGTCCACCGACGTCCCCGTAATGCTGTACGACATTCCGGGCCGCTCCTCCATCCAGATCGCCCCCGAAACCATGATCCGCCTGGCTGACCACCCGAACATTGTCGCGGTGAAGGACGCCAAGGCAGATTTCGCCGCCGCCACGCGTGTCATGGCCGAAACCGATCTCCTGTTCTATTCGGGCGACGACGGACTGACGTTGCAGTGGATGGCCCTCGGCGCGGTCGGGCTGGTAGGCGTCACCACACATGTGGCAACCCGCAGTTTCCGCGGACTCATCGACGCCGTCAATGCCAATGACCTCGGAACGGCCCGCAAGATCAACTTCGAACTGGAGCCGGTAGTCCGCGCCACCATGACCCGTGTCCAGGGTGCCGTCGCGGCCAAGCAGATTCTTAAATGGCAGGGAGTCCTGCCCAACTCGGTTGTCCGTTTGCCCCTCGTGGAGCCGGACGACGCCGAGATCGCAACCATCCGCGAGGACTTGGCGGAAGCCGGAATGGACTTCACTGTCTAGAAGGATCCGCCGGAAAGTAGCGCACTATGACCCAAACCGCCCTTGCCGGACTTGTCACTCCGCCGAAACTGCCCAAAGGCACCCTTCGGATCGTGCCGTTAGGAGGGCTGGGGGAGATCGGCCGCAACATGGCCGTCTTCGAGATCGACGGCAAGCTGCTCGTCGTGGACTGCGGTGTCCTCTTCCCTGAGGAGACCCAGCCTGGCGTTGATCTCATCCTGCCCGATTTCTCATACATCGAGGACCGGTTGGACGACGTCGTCGCCATCGTCCTGACCCATGGACACGAGGACCACATCGGCGCAGTGCCGTACCTCCTCCGGCTGCGCCCCGACCTGCCGCTGGTGGGTTCCCAGCTGACGCTTGCCCTGGTTGAAGCGAAGCTCCAGGAGCACCGCATCAAGCCGTACACCCTCACTGTCACAGAGGGGCAGGTGGAACAGTTCGGTCCGTTCGAATGCGAGTTCGTGGCCGTTAACCACTCCATTCCTGACGCCTTGGCAGTGTTCATCCGCACTGCGGGCGGCACTGTCCTGCATACCGGCGACTTCAAGATGGATCAGCTGCCCCTGGACGGCCGGATCACGGACCTGCGCCACTTTGCCCGGCTTGGCGAAGAAGGAGTGGACCTGTTCATGGCAGACTCCACCAATGCCGACGTTCCCGGCTTCACCACGGCTGAGAAGGAAATTGGCCCCACCCTCGACCGCGTGTTTGGGCAGGCCAGGAAACGCATCATCGTCGCATCCTTTTCCTCGCACGTGCACCGCGTCCAGCAGGTCCTCGACGCCGCCGCGGCCCATGGCCGCAGCGTCGCCTTCGTGGGACGGTCGATGGTCCGGAACATGGCCATCGCCGCCAAGCTCGGATACCTGGACGTCCCGCCGGGAATCCTGGTGGACATCAAGAACATCGAGGAATTGCCTGACCACCGCGTGGTGCTCATGTCTACAGGTTCCCAGGGCGAGCCCATGGCCGCACTCTCGCGCATGGCCGCCGGCGACCACCGGGTCCTCGTCGGCGAGGGCGACACCGTGATCCTCGCTTCGAGCCTGATCCCAGGTAACGAGAACGCAGTTTTCCGGGTCATCAACGGCCTGCTCAAGCTCGGAGCCGACGTCGTCCACAAGGGCAACGCCAAGGTCCATGTTTCCGGTCACGCGGCAGCGGGCGAACTGTTGTACTGCTACAACATCCTCAAGCCGCTCAATGCCATGCCTGTCCACGGCGAGACCCGGCACCTCATTGCCAATGGAAAGCTGGCGATTGAGTCCGGAATCTCTGCAGACCGTGTCATCCAAGGCGACAACGGCAGCGTCATCGACCTGAGGGACCACAAGGCCGAGCTAGTCGGCCAGGTCGAAGTGGGCTTCGTGTACGTTGACGGATCAAGCGTCGGCGAAATCACCGACGCCGACCTCAAGGACCGCCGTATCCTCGGCGACGAGGGGTTCATCTCCGTCATCACGGTCATCAATCGCACTACCGGCAAGATCGTCTCCGGTCCCGAGATCCATGCGCGCGGGGTCGCGGAAGATGATTCCGTGTTCGATGAGATCATCCCGAAGATCAACAGCGCCCTGGAAGATGCCGTGCTCAACCACACCGACCACACCAACCATCAACTGCAGCAAGTAGTGCGACGCATTATCGGGACCTGGGTCAACCGCAAGCTGCGGCGCCGTCCGATGATCATCCCGGTCGTCCTGGAAGCCTGACAAGCCCCGGCTCCAGTCCAACGCCGGCCCGATTCTCTGGAATCGGGCCGGCGTTCCGCTTTCATCGGGCAGTTCCCTGTGAGGGACAACATGACATCTGTGAGCCTGCAAATCCGCGGCTATCCGGCCGGCGTCGGGTAGCGTGGCAGCTATGGCGACACGTACTTCCTCCGCGCCTAGAGGGAATTCCAGCGGCAAGACGGGTGGCTCCAGGGGCCGGGCCTCGGGCACGGCGGCCTCCAAGGCACGCGGCACCGCCTCCAACGCACGACGCGGCACCGCCCGCACCCGGCAACTACCTGCTGTTGATGCTCCGCAACCCTGGCCTCTTCGAATCCTCAGCGGCGCCTGGCAGGCCATAGGACATCTGGTCGGCGCAGGAGTCCGGCGGATCGGCCATGACGTCAGTGACCTTGATCCCGCGGACCGCCGCGACGGAGCCGCACTGTTCAACCTGGCCCTAGGCGTCTTCATCGCCACCTTTGCATGGTGGGGATTCAAAGGCTGGTTCCCGGACATCGTGTACGGAATCGTCAACGGCACGTTCGGCTGGATGGCCCTCCTACTCCCGCTCATGCTCTTTGTCTGCGCCTTCCGCCTGTTCCGGCAACCGCACGACGGCCGAGGGAACAACCGCGTGGGCATCGGCTTCCTGATCATGACCTTCGCAGGCTGCGGCCTCGCCCACGTCATCGGGGGAGAACCTACCGTCGCCGATGGTTTTGCCGGCCTCCGCCAGGCGGGCGGAATGCTGGGGTTCCTGGCCTCTGCGCCCCTGGCCGCGCTCCACCCGGCGGTGCCGCTCATCGCCTACAGCGCCCTGGCCTTCGTCTCGCTTCTCATCGTCACGGCTACCCCCTTCGGCGCCATTCCGCGAAGGATTCGCGGGGCGTATGAGCACCTCATGGGCATCGACCTTATGGATGAGCGTTCGGGCGACGACGGACACGACCGCAGCTACCTCTATGAGAACAATGCGCCGGAGAAGCCCAGGAAGAAGAAGCGCATGCGCCTCTTCGGCAAGGACGAAGATGTCGACCCCGGCCTCGAGGGTTACGTGGGCGACGAGGCCTTCGAGCACGCAATCGTGGACGACGACGACAGCGCCGCCGGCAAGGCCGGTCCCGCCGTGCCTCCGGGCGTGCGCCGTCCCACCCAGGCGGAAATCGCCGTCGAGAAGATCAAAGCCGCCCAAGGGCTGGCCACTGCGAGTTCCGCGGCCGGCGCGGACAACGCCACCGAGGCTATTCCGCTGGTCACGTCCGGCATGGCTGCCGCGGGCATCGCGTCGCCGGCCGGGGCAGTCCCGCCAGTGCCGTCGACGCCGGTCGCCCCGGCGCCGCCGCCCACTCCCATCCCACAGCGGACGGAGCAGCTGTCCCTCGCCGGCGACGTCACCTACACCCTCCCGGCGTCGGACTACCTGACCCCCGGATCCATCCCGAAGGAACGCACGGAAGCCAACGACGCCGTCGTCGCCGCCCTGACGGACACGCTCCAGCAGTTCAATGTCGACGCCGCCGTGACCGGCTTCAGCCGCGGCCCCACCGTCACCCGCTACGAGATCGAGCTCTCACCGGGCACCAAGGTGGAACGCGTCACGGCGCTGTCCAAGAACATCTCCTACGCCGTTGCCTCAAGCGACGTCAGGATCCTCAGCCCCATTCCGGGGAAGTCCGCCATTGGCATCGAAATCCCCAACACGGACCGTGAAACGGTGTCCCTGGGCGACGTCCTTCGCAGCCAGAACGCGCGCCGCACGGACCACCCCATGGTGATGGGCGTCGGAAAGGACGTTGAAGGCGGGTACGTCGTCGCGAACCTCGCGAAGATGCCTCACCTGCTGGTGGCCGGTGCCACCGGTGCGGGTAAGTCCAGCTTCGTGAACTCCATGATCACCTCCATCCTCATGAGGGCCACTCCCGATGAGGTCCGCATGGTCATGGTGGACCCCAAACGCGTGGAATTGACCGCATATGAGGGCGTTCCCCACCTGATAACGCCCATCATCACCAATCCCAAGAAGGCCGCCGAGGCGCTTCAGTGGGTGGTCCGGGAAATGGATGCCCGCTACGACGACCTCGCCAACTACGGCTACAAGCACGTCGACGATTTCAACAAAGCCGTCCGCGCCGGAAAGGTCCAGCCGCCGCCGGACTCCAAGCGCGTCATCAAGCCCTACCCCTACCTGCTGGTGATCGTGGACGAGCTCGCGGACCTCATGATGGTTGCGCCGCGGGACGTCGAAGATTCGATTGTGCGTATCACCCAGTTGGCCCGTGCCGCCGGCATCCACCTCGTCCTGGCGACGCAGCGGCCGTCCGTTGACGTCGTCACCGGCCTGATCAAGGCGAATGTGCCCTCGCGAATGGCCTTCGCCACCTCCTCTGTAACGGACTCCCGAGTGGTGTTGGACCAGCCCGGCGCCGAGAAGCTCATCGGCCAGGGTGATGCGCTCTTCCTGCCGATGGGTGCTTCCAAGGCCATGCGCGTGCAGGGCGCCTGGGTCACGGAATCGGAAATCCACAAGGTGGTGGAGCACGTCAAGGGTCAGCTGCAGGCCGTTTACCGGGAAGACGTCGCCGCCGATGCGCCCAAGAAGCAGATCGACGACGACATCGGAGACGACCTCGAGGTCCTGCTGCAAGCCACCGAACTCGTGGTCACCACGCAGTTCGGCTCGACGTCGATGCTGCAGCGAAAGCTCCGCGTCGGCTTTGCGAAGGCCGGGAGGCTCATGGACCTCCTCGAGTCCCGAGGCGTGGTTGGACCGTCCGAAGGCTCCAAGGCCCGCGATGTGCTCGTCAAACCGGACGACCTCGCCACAGTCCTCGCCGCCATGAAAGGCCAGGAATCGCCGTCGTCCCCCGACGCCCACACCGCTGCCCTCAGCGATAACGCCAACGCGAATGTCGCCGTCGGCGGTTACGCCGAGGACCTCGTGGCGAATGACCTGGAAGCGCGGACCCAGGCGGTGGACTACTACGACGGCGCCGACGGTTCCTCGGGCGAGGACGACGACGGCGAAGACGCCTGGTCGCTCACAGGCCGGTAATCTTAGCTAGTGACTAGCACCAACGCCGGCAAAGCCGGATCCACCGTCTGGAACCTTCCCAACATCCTGACGATGCTCCGCATCGCCCTTGTGCCGTTCTTTATCTGGTTCCTCCTCGAGGACGCGGGTACCCATGGCGGCTGGCGCTGGGCGGCCGTTGCCACGTTCGCCGTCGCGATCTACACAGACAAGCTCGACGGCGACATCGCCCGGGCGCGAGGACTCATCACGGACTTCGGCAAGATTGCCGATCCCATCGCGGACAAACTGCTGATCGGCTCGGCCCTGGTAGTCCTCTCCGCGATGGGGGAGCTGCCGTGGTGGATCACCATCGTCATCCTCGTGCGGGAGTGGGGCATCACGGCCCTGCGCTTCTTCGTCATCCGCTACGGAGTGATCCCGGCCTCCCGCGGCGGCAAGATCAAGACGCTGGTGCAAACGGTGGCGATCTTCTTCTTCCTGCTGCCGCTGATGTCGTTTGCGCCATGGCTGTCGGTCGTGGCCTTCTGGGTCATGGTTGCTGCCGCGGTCATCACGGTCTGGACGGGCGTGCAGTACGTCATCCAGGCGCTTCGGCTCCGGGCGGCGGGCAGGCGGAAATGAGCCAGGGCATCCCTGAGGCCGCCGCCGCCGTCGTAGCCCTCGCCATCGAACGGGGACTAACCGTCGCGACGGCCGAGTCCCTCACGGCAGGACTGGTTGCGGCATCGCTTGCGGACACACCCGGAGCCTCGGGAATGCTGCAGGGCGGCGTTGTGGCCTACCAGAATTTCGTCAAGGCCGACGTTCTTGGAGTGCCGCAGTCCCTCCTGGACACTGTGGGCTCGGTCCACGCGGGTGTTGCTGAGGCGATGGCGGCAGGGGCCCGCAACGCCTGCCGGGCCGACGTCGGTGTTGCCACGACTGGCGTCGCCGGTCCTGAGCCGCATGACGGGAAGCCCGTGGGAACGGTCTATGTCGGGATAGCCACGCCCAGGGGTGCGACGTCGTTTGCCTACACCTTTCGAGGAGACCGTGCGCAGGTCCGGCAACAGTCATGCGAGGCCGCCCTGCAGCGCCTCCTCGAGGCCCTCGACAGCCTTTCCTACCGCGCGTAAAGTTGCAGGGAACAAAAACCGATGCCTAATAGTTGTTACATTGTGTCGCTTCGGATCGATCGAGGCGCCTAGGATGTAGAGAACCAATCGGTTCACCCCTTAGTGGACCGGACTGAAAGGGAGCAAGGCGATACAGATGGTAAAGCAGCCCGTATCCGTTAACGGCGTTGTCCGCTGGAAGGATGTGGGCTTGGCCGATCAGGCAAAGAGCGAACAGAGGGAGCGCAAAATGGTTGTATTACGTCACGAGATTGGTGATGTTCTGCGCGATGTCCGCCAGCGTCAGGGCCGTACCCTTCGTGAAGTTTCGCACAGTGCCCGCGTTTCGCTCGGCTACCTGAGTGAAGTGGAGCGCGGCCAGAAGGAAGCTTCCTCGGAGTTGCTGTCTTCGATCTGCTCAGCCCTTGACGTTCCCCTTTCAAGCATGCTCCGCGAGGTCAGCGACCGCGTGGCAGTGGCTGAAGGCGTGGCCGTCCCGGACACCGTTCCGCAGGAATTCGCACAACGCTACGGTCGCGATCTCGATCGCGTCATCGCCGCCGACCTGGGCGACGACCTGACCACCGGAATGCTCTCCGCCGCCCGATAGTCCCCCATACCTCAAACAGCAGGAGCCCTCGGTTACCCGGGGGCTCCTGCTTTTGCTCGATGGAAAGTCTCCCAACTGACCCGCAGTTGTTGTCGCAAAAACCCGCTTTAACGACAACTACTGCGAGTCAGTCGTCCTTGCTGAAGTGGTCCTTGCCGCTAAATTGCTCCCGCGCCAATCCCACGCTCTCGTATGCGGCGTTGAGCTTGGCCATGTACTCGGCCAGCGTCTGGATCTCCTCGAGCGGCCATTCACCGAGGCGTTCACGGAAGACCTGGCGCCTCGCGTCCTGGACTTGGTGCATCTTTTCCTCGCCTTGGGGCGTCAGCCGGATCGACTGGGCGCGCCCGTCCAGGGGGTCCGCTTCTTTGTAGACCAGCCCGATGCTTTCGAGGAAGGCGATCTGGCGGCTGACGGAGGGCTTGCCCACGCCAATGCACGTGGCCAGGTCGGTGAGCCTGATGGGTCCTTCCTTACGGATGATGGTCAACAGGCCATAGGCGGCAGGCTCCATGTCGGGATGGACCTGCCGCGAGAGCTGGTGGGACACAGCCCTTGCCCTCCGCCAAAAAATACTGAGCTGGTGTTCGACCAACTGCAGTGCACCGTCCACGCTGTCGCCCGCGCCCGCAGGTTCCTGCGCTTCGCCAGGAGTATTGCTCATGGCAACCATTCTAGAGTTCCGTGTCGTGAGAGACTCTATTGATGCGAATCAGTGACTTCTGGCGGCTCATGGACGATGAGTTCGGGACGGGATATTCCCGCGTCCTCAGTAGCTCACTCGTGCTCGCCGGAGTCAGAGGGCGGACGGCCGACGAGGCCCTCGCCGCCGGCGTCAATCCGCGCGACGTCTGGCTGGCCATCTGCGATGTGCAGGACGTCCCGGAGTCCAGGCGGCTTGGCCGCGACATCAAGCCCGCTGAGAACAGACGCGCCTGAGTGGGCGCCTGAGAAGCTTCCTTGGGCTGTTCCAGACGCCGTTCCTGCAGCGCGCCCAAGTTTTCCTGACACGCCCGGCATGCTGTTCGAATACTTGTTCGGATGAGGCTATGCTCCTAGCAGAGGAAAATTGATCCTGACGGACGGTTCCGGAGCCATCCACGCGCACTGTTTATCCACATAGCGCCAGATGTCCGCGAAAATTGTCGCAGGACGGCAGTAGCGTCAGGAATGACAGGAAGCGGCCCATCAGGCCGCTCCACAGCGAGAAAGCATCAGAGGTGTGAACCATGGCGGCAAATCCGGACCGTGAGAAGGCGCTGGAAGCAGCGCTTGCCCAAATCGACAAGCAGTTCGGCAAGGGCTCCATCATGCGCCTGGGGGATGACACCCGCGCGCCCATCGAGGTTATTCCCACCGGATCCATCGCGCTAGACGTGGCGCTGGGCATTGGGGGACTCCCTCGCGGACGAGTCGTAGAGATCTATGGACCCGAATCATCCGGTAAGACCACAGTCGCCCTGCACGCAGTTGCCAACGCCCAGCGCAATGGCGGAATTGCGGCTTTCATTGACGCCGAACACGCCCTGGACCCGGACTATGCCGCAAAGCTTGGCGTGGACACGGACGCCCTGCTGGTCTCGCAGCCGGACACCGGTGAGCAGGCGCTCGAGATCATGGACATGCTGGTTGGTTCCGGCTCACTGGACATCATCGTCATCGACTCCGTGGCAGCCCTCGTGCCGCGCGCGGAAATCGAGGGCGAAATGGGTGACAGCCATGTGGGTCTGCAGGCCCGGCTCATGAGCCAGGCCCTTCGTAAGATCACCGGCCGCTTGAGCCAGACCAAAACCACCGCGATTTTTATTAACCAGCTGCGTGAAAAGATCGGTGTCTTCTTCGGTTCCCCTGAAACCACCACCGGCGGTAAGGCGCTGAAGTTCTATGCCTCCGTCCGCATCGACGTCCGCCGGATCCAGACCCTCAAGGAAGGGGCCGACTCGGTCGGCAACCGAACCAAGGCGAAGATCGTCAAGAACAAGATGGCTCCGCCTTTCAAGGTGGCTGAGTTCGACATCATCTACGGCCAGGGCATCTCCCGCGAGGGCGGCATTATCGACATGGGCGTGGAGCACGGCATCATCAAGAAGTCCGGCTCCTGGTTCACTTATGACGGCGATCAGCTCGGCCAGGGCATGGAGAACTCTCGGCGCTTCCTGCGGGACAACCCGGAGCTGGCTCAGGAGCTGGAACGCCTCATCAAGGAGAAGCTGGGCGTCGGAGCCAAGCCGGCTGCCGAGAATGAGGCCACACCGAAACTGAAGGCCGTTGACGGCTAGGACCAGGACTTACGGAAGACGCGGCGACCGGGGGCGCTGGACGGAGGAGGAGACTCGCTCGGACGGCCCGGACCCCGCTTCGGCTGTCGCCCCAGGCGTTTCCCCGAACCTCGAACAGGATCCTGAACCGGACCCGGAGTCCGCGGCACGGGCCATTGTGCTGCGGCAACTGACCAATTCGCCCAAGAGCCGCCATCAGCTGGCCCGGAAGCTGGCGGAGCGGAATGTCCCGGCCAATGTTGCCGAGGCTGTGCTGGACCGGTTCGAAGACGTCAAGCTGATTGACGACGCCGACTTCGCCGAGATGTGGGTCCGGAGCCGTGTGCAGACCCGTAAGCTGGCACGCGGCGCCCTGCGACGGGAACTGTCAGACAAGGGTATTGACACTGAACTCGCCGAGGCCGCGCTGCAGCAGGTCTCCGATGATCAGGAGGAAGACGCGGCACGGGAACTCGTGCTGCGTCGCCTTCGGCCCGGAACGGACCTCTCCGACAGGGCGGAACGGGAGAAGCAGGCGCGCCGCCTCGCCGCCATGCTGGCGCGCAAGGGCTATTCATCTTCCATGGCCTTCAGGATCGTCGGTGAAGTGTTGGGCGAAGCCGGTACCCTTAACGAGTGAGTTTGACCATTCCTTCCCCCTCCACCGGCTCCGTCGAATCCACCGAGCCCCAGTCGGTGCAGCCGCGTACGTACCAGGTGCGCACTTTCGGCTGCCAGATGAACGTCCATGACTCCGAGCGCATGGCCGGCCTCCTCGAAGCCGCCGGCTACGTGCCCGCTGACGGCGGCCAGGCCGACGTCGTGGTGTTCAACACGTGCGCGGTGCGGGAGAACGCGGACAACAAACTCTACGGAAACCTTGGACAGCTGGCGCCGGTCAAGGCGGCAAACCCGCGGATGCAGATCGCAGTGGGAGGCTGCCTGGCACAGAAGGACCGGGACACTATCCTGCAGAAGGCTCCGTGGGTGGATGCAGTGTTCGGCACCCACAACGTTGGAGCGCTGCCGGCCCTGCTTGAACGGGCGCGGCACAACAGTGAGGCGCAGCTCGAGATCCTGGAATCCCTGGACGTCTTTCCATCCACCCTGCCCACCAAGCGCGATTCCGTGTACTCGGGCTGGGTTTCCATTTCCGTCGGGTGCAATAACACCTGCACGTTCTGCATCGTGCCGTCCCTAAGGGGCAAGGAAAAGGACCGCCGCCCCGGCGACATCCTGGCCGAAATCCAGGCGCTGGTGGACGACGGCGCCGTTGAGGTGACGTTGTTGGGGCAGAACGTGAACTCCTACGGAGTGGAGTTCGGCGATCGGCAGGCATTCTCCAAACTTCTGCGCGACTGCGGCGAAATCCGCGAGCTGGAACGGGTACGCTTCACCAGCCCCCACCCGGCCGCCTTCACGGACGACGTCATCGAGGCAATGGCCGAAACCCCCAATGTCATGCCCCAGTTGCATATGCCGCTGCAGTCGGGCTCGGACAAGGTGCTGCGGGACATGAGGCGGTCTTATCGCTCCACTAAGTTCCTAGGCATCCTGGACAAGGTCCGCGAGAAGATTCCACACGCAGCGATTTCGACCGACATCATCGTAGGCTTCCCCGGAGAGACGGAGGAGGACTTCCAGGCAACCCTCGATGTCGTGGAAAAATCCCGCTTCGCCACCGCCTTTACCTTCCAGTACTCCAAGCGTCCCGGCACACCCGCTGCAGAACTCCCGGAGCAGCTGCCCAAGGCCGTTGTTCAGGAGCGCTTCGAGAGGCTGACTGCACTGCAGGACCGTATCGCTGCCGAAGAAAACAGGAAACAGCTGGGCCGGCGTGTGGAAGTACTTGTCACTGCCCAGTCCGGACGCAAGGCCGAAGAGACGCATCGCCTCTCCGGCCGCTCCCAGGATCAGCGCCTGGTCCACTTCTCGGTTCCGGAAGGCGCCGATGCTCCGCGCCCCGGAGACTTCGTAACCGTAACCATCACGGAAGCCGGAGCTTTCCACCTCGTGGCAGACCCCGCGACCTCCGACGATTACGCCCTGCGCCGCTCACGTGCCGGGGACGCCTGGGACCGCGCCCAGGCTGATTCCTGTGGCGTCCCGGCGCCGGGCCAGGGAGTTCCGGGACAGGCTTCCGGGAAGAAGAGCGTCTCCCTTGGCATGCCTTCCCTCCCCGTCCGCCGCGGCTAGGCCGTGAACCCTGATGAGGCTGCCCGGATCCAGCCTCCGGTGATCGCCGTCGTCGGGCCCACCGGTTCCGGAAAATCGGACCTCGGAGTGCGGCTGGCACTGGAACTTGATGGTGAAGTCATCAACGCCGACGCCATGCAGTTCTATCGGGGGATGGACATCGGAACAGCAAAAGTGACCCTCGCCGAGCGCAGGGGAGTTCCGCATCATCTGCTGGACATGATGGATGTGACCGAGGAAGCCAGTGTCTCGGACTTCCAGTCCGAGTGCCGGGCGGTGATCGAGGAGATCCACAGTCGCGGCAAGCGCGCCATCATGGTGGGCGGCTCCGGGCTCTATGTTCGGGCGGCCCTTGACGTCCTTGAGTTCCCCGGCACCGATCCCGTCCTGCGCAAACGGCTTGAAGAGGCCTGCGCCACCGTTGGACTTGGCGTGCTGCGGGAGCGGCTGCATTCAGTGGATCCCGAGTCCGCTGCCAGGGTTGCGGATGCCCGTCGCGTCATTCGGGCACTGGAAGTGTTCGAGCTGACGGGACGGCCCTTCAGTTCCTACATGCCTAAAAGGGAGTACTTCCAGCCTGCCGTCCAAATAGGCCTGGACGTGGACCGCACCCAGCTCAAGGAACGCCTTGCCGAAAGGGTCCATCGGATGGTCGACGCCGGCCTCCTGGAAGAAGTCCGCCGCCTTGACGAACAAGGACTCAGAAAGGGCAAGACCGCATCCAGGGCTTTGGGTTACGCACAGTTCCTGAAAGTGCTCGACGGCGATATCGGGGTGGCGCAGGCGGCGGAGGAAACCATCGTGGCTACCCGGCAGTTTGCGCGTCGCCAGCTCACCTGGTTTAGGGCTGACCCCCGCATCCACTGGCTTGACTGGCAGGACCCTGAGCTCGTTGAGAAGGCCGCCGCGCTCTGCTAGTTCCAAGGGAGCCTGGATCCTGCTGGATGCAAGGCAGCAACCGAATTTCCTGCCCTCGTGGCCGTGACGGTAGCCTAGATCCATGGACGAAACGCTCGCTGCTCCTTCCCCCCAGGCCGCACCTGCGGACCTGACGGGTCCCCTTTCCGCCCTGAGCGGACTGCGTTTCTCCAAGGGGCATGGAACGGGCAATGACTTCGTGCTGATCGCCGATCCCGAGGACCGGCACGCTATTACCCCGGAACAGGTCGCGGCGCTATGCGACCGCCATCGGGGGATTGGCGGCGACGGACTCATCAGGGCCGTGCCCTCCCGCTACCTGCCCGAAGGCCAGGCACTGCTCGACGCCGACCCTGCCGCCGAATGGTTCATGGACTATCGCAACGGCGATGGCTCCCTCTCGGAAATGTGCGGCAACGGAGTCCGCGTCTTTGTGCAGTTCCTGATCGAACAGGGACTGGCAACTCTGGGTGAAGGCGAATCGCTCACCATCGGCACGCGCGGCGGCATCAAGAAGATCGTCCGAACCCCGGGCGGCTACGCGGTGGACATGGGCCCGTGGAAGTTCATCTTCCCTGGAGAAGCTGCCAGCAAGGCCATGGATTCGCTGGTGCGTGCGGACGGACTCGAAGTTGCCCGCCCTGCCATCTCTGTCAGCATGGGAAATCCCCACACTGTAGTCGCGCTGGCCGAGTTGTCGGAGCTTGCGGCGACCCAGCTCTTCAAAGCGCCCACCGTGGACCCCAAGCCCGCCAACGGCACTAACGTCGAGTTCGTGGTCCCTGCCGAACCGCTGGTCCACGACGGCGTGGGAACCATCACCATGCGTGTCCATGAACGGGGCGTAGGGGAGACGCAGTCCTGTGGAACCGGCGCCTGTGCGGCCGCCGTCGCCATCCGCCATTGGGCTGGAGCGGGCGCACCGGATGCCTGGAATGTCCATGTGCCCGGCGGCGTTGTGGGCGTCAAGTTCTTCCCTGGCGTGGACGGTCACGAACACGTCGAACTCAGCGGACCCGCCGTCATGGTTGCTAGCGGGACGCTTTCCTGACCTTCAGGATCCGGAAGGACTTGGACGTGCTTTCCCGCGAGACGGTAAACGTGTCATCGAGTTCGGCGGCCAGCCAGCGCTGAAGCGAATCCGAGCCGAGGTTCTTTTGCACAACCAGCCGAGCAGTTCCTCCCTGAGCCAGCCGGGGAAGCCAGGTGAGCAGCAGCGAATGAAGTTCGTCCTTCCCGATGCGAATGGGCGGATTGGACCAGATGGTGTCGAAGCGCAGCTCGGGATCCACTTCCTCCGGCCGGCTCGCCCTCACGTTGCCAAGACCCAGGAGTGCAGCGTTCTCGTTGGTCAGGGTGATGCAACGCTCATTGACGTCCACCGCATAGACGTGGGCATGCGGGGCCATGAGGGCCATAGTCAGCGCCACGGGACCCCAGCCGCACCCGATATCCAGAAGGTTGCCCTGCGGAGATGGTGGCGGCACCTCGGCAAGCAGCACAGCCGTACCCTTGTCGATTCCGTCGGGGCTGAAAATGCCTGAAGAAGTCCGAAGGTGTCGCTGGGCCCCAGCTAAATCAACAGTCAGCGGCTTGCGGTTGAAGGGCCCGGCGGGCTGTGCGCTGAAATAGTGTGCGGACTCCATAATTTGCCAGCGTAGTTGGCCGCGCGCAGCTTGTGAAACCGCGTGCCTGAACCTGGCGGTTGACACTCGATGTTATGGTTGTAGGCATGTTCTTGATCTTTGAGTAGCAGAAGCCTGCGATGCAGGCCCTTTGGCTGAAACCCCCGGACCCGGGCCTTCCCTTGGCTGTCCAGTCCGAATCCGCCAAAGCAGCCTTTCCGCCGCTATGACCTCCGGGTGCGACCCTGCACTCCGGAACTGCTCACGAGGACTTTCATCCCGCTTTTCCCGGTGCCCCGCGGTTCCCGTCGGCTATGGCCGACTGCAGCCACGGCCTGCCCCGGGCAACCCCCATTTCAGGAGGACTGGTTTTGACCAATCAAGCTAAGCCCAGCGCGAATCCCTCACCCCAAAGCACCGATCGGCACTATTCTGGATATGCTGAACATTCGAAGGAGACCATGACCATTCAGAAGAAAAACGGGGCTGAGTCGGAGACTCAGGACCTCACTCCCGAGGAGATCCAAGCTGTCATCGACCGGATTCTCTCGAAGGATACGGCCCCGACCGGAAATGGTAGCGCCGTCAGCGACGACGACACCAATGGCGGCGCAGCCAGGGGTGTTTTCGGCAGGGCCCAGGCAATTTCCAGCCTGGATGAGGAGCACGGCGACTACGACGGCGAGCAGCAGGACCTCGAGGAACGTCGAGCCCTCCGCCGCGTAGCTGGATTGTCCACCGAACTTGAGGACGTTACCGAAGTCGAATATCGGCAACTCCGCCTGGAGCGTGTGGTCCTCGCCGGGCTCTGGACCGAGGGAACCCTGGCCGACGCAGAAAATTCGCTTCGTGAGCTGGCCGCCCTCGCCGAGACTGCGGGCTCGGAGGTTCTGGACGGGATCGTTCAGCGCCGCATTAAGCCAGACCCCGGAACCTTCCTTGGCTCCGGCAAGGCCCAGGAGCTCAAGGACATCGTACTTTCCACCGGGGCGGACACGGTGGTTGTCGATACCGAGCTTTCCCCTTCCCAGCGCCGTGGGCTTGAGGACATCGTCAAGGTCAAGGTCGTCGACCGCACCACCCTGATCCTAGACATCTTCGCGCAGCACGCCAAGAGCCGTGAGGGCAAGGCACAGGTTGAGCTGGCACAGCTTGAATACCTGCTCCCGAGGCTGCGCGGCTGGGGCGAGTCCATGTCCCGCCAGGCCGGTGGCCAGGTGGGTGGAGCTGGCGCCGGCATGGGTTCACGCGGTCCCGGTGAAACCAAGATCGAACTGGACCGCCGCCGCATTCGGACGCGAATGGCCAAACTCCGGCGGGAGATCGCCGGGATGAAGCCCGCCCGTGATACCAAGCGGGCCAACCGCCGTCGGAATGAGGTTCCCTCAGTCGCCATTGCCGGCTACACCAACGCTGGCAAGTCCTCTTTGCTCAATCGCCTGACCGACGCCGGCGTCCTGGTGGAAAACGCACTGTTTGCCACCCTCGATCCCACCGTGAGGAAAGCAGAGACGCCTGATGGCATTGCCTATACCCTCTCTGACACTGTGGGCTTCGTGCGCTCCCTGCCTACACAGCTCGTGGAGGCCTTCCGCTCCACCTTGGAGGAAGTAGCAGACGCAGACCTCATCCTGCACGTAGTCGACGCGTCACACCCGGACCCGGAAGGCCAAATTGCAGCCGTCCGAACGGTTTTCAGCGAAGTTGATGCACGGAAGATTCCGGAAATCATCGTCCTGAACAAGGTCGACGTGGCCGACCCCTTCGTGCTGGAACGGCTGAAGCAAAAGGAGCCGCGCCACGCCGTCGTCTCCACGCGCACCGGCCAGGGCATACCGGAACTTCTGGAAGCCATCAGTCAGGCCATTCCCCGGCCAGGTGTGCGCGTTGACGTCCTGGTTCCCTACAACCGCGGCGACCTGATCAGCAAGCTGCATGACTCGGATTCGGAAATCCTGAACCTGGAGCATGTGGAGCACGGCACACGCGTCGTGGCCAAGGTCCGTGAAGGTCTTGCAGCGGAACTGGGGCCGTTCATCCGTAATGCCTGAGCCTGCGACGCCTGGAGCGCGGGCCGGAGACCGCGACGAAACAACTGGGGAGAAGTTCGCCCTCGAACTCCTGGATAAAGCGGTCGCCGGCATGGGTGGCCAAAGCCGGGTTGGACAGCACGAAATGACCAAGCAGGTGGTTCGCGCCATTGAGAGCGGGAACCACCTGCTGGTCCAGGCAGGAACAGGCACGGGAAAGTCGCTGGCGTACCTGATTCCACTGATCGCGCATTCGATGAACAGCGACAAACCCACTCTCGTCTCGACAGCCACGTTGGCCCTGCAGACCCAGATTGTGGGCCGTGACCTCCCGCGCCTGCTGGAGACGATCAATCCGGCGCTGGACAGGCCCGTTGATGTCGCCCTGGTCAAGGGACGGGCAAATTACGTGTGCCTGCACAAGCTGCAGGGAGGCTTTCCCAGCGAGGAACCGTCGGAGGGGCAGTTGTTCTCGCTGGGCGAGGACACCAGTGTGCCGCACGTCGCGGCGGCGCTGGGCGGAGCTTCATCCCAGCTTGGGAAGGAAGTCCTCAGGCTCCGCGAGTGGGCAGAGAAAACCGACACGGGCGACCGCGACGAGTTGATGCCGGGGGTGACCGATCGGGCCTGGCGGCAGGTATCCGTAACGTCAATGGAATGCCTCGGTGCACAGAAATGTCCCCTGGCCGAGGAATGCTTCAGCGAGCGGGCCCGGCAACATGCGGCGGAAGCCGACGTCGTGGTCACCAACCATGCCATGCTGGCCGTCAGCGCGTTTGAGGGGCTCGCCGTCCTGCCGGAGTATGACGTCGTGGTGGTTGATGAAGCGCATGAGCTCCAGGACCGTGTGACGGGAGCCGTCTCCGGCCAGCTCTCGGTGGCCATGGTCCATGCCGCGGCCTCCAGCGCGCGGAAGCACACGGCAATCAGCGTTGATGCGCTGAACGCGGCGGCGGCGAACCTGGAACTTGCGCTTGCCGGCGCGCCCGGCGGGCTGCTTCCGAACGGACTCAACGACGAACAGCTTGATTGCGTGGATCAGTTAAGGGACGCCTGTCGCGCCGCCCTATCCGATTCGAAGGGTGACTCCTCAAACGCGGCCGACGGCGGGAGGCAGTTGGCGCGTTCGCGACTCCTCCTGATCCTGGAGCTATGTGAACGGCTTCTCGCTTCCCGCGAGAAGCAGGAAGTTGTGTGGTTCTCGCGAGCCAGTACTTTCGATCCTCAGCAGGGTTACTCCCAGCCGGAAGAATCTGCGCCAGTACTGGTGAACGTCGCACCCCTCAGCGTTGCGGCCAGGCTGAGGGAGGGGCTCTTCGCTGGCCACACCGTGGTGCTGACGTCCGCCACCCTCGCTATCGGTGCAGCCTTTGAGCCCGCAGCGGGTGGCCTTGGGCTGCTCGGGGAGGGGGCACCGAGCTGGACCGGAGTCGACGTCGGTTCACCCTTCGACTATCGGAAGCAAGGCATGCTGTACGTCGCCAGGCACCTGCCGAAGCCTGGCCGCGGCACCTCGCCGGAGGCGCTCAATGAGCTGGAATCCCTGATTCGCGCCTCACATGGCGGGGCGTTGTGCCTGTTTTCCTCCCGCCGTGCAGCAGAGGAAGCCGCCGAGGAGATGAGGCAGCGCCTGGACGTAGGGATCCTCTGCCAGGGCGAGTCCACCATGGCCGCGCTGGTCCGTCAGTTTGCCGAGGAACCAAATACCTGCCTTTTCGGGACGATGTCCCTGTGGCAGGGCGTGGACGTTCCGGGAGGCTCCTGCAGGCTTGTAGTGATCGACCGGATACCTTTCCCGCGTCCCGACGACCCCCTCATGACGGCCCGCTCTCGGGCTGTTGCCCAGTCCGGCGGCAATGGATTCATGACTGTGTCAGCAACCCATGCGGCCATTCGGCTTGCGCAGGGGGCCGGTCGTTTGATCCGCTCCACGGCTGACAAGGGTGTTGTTGCGGTGCTCGACTCGCGGCTCTCCACTGAACGATACGGCGGCTTCCTCCGGGCCGCGCTGCCGCCGTTTTGGGCCACCACCGACGGCGGTATTGTCCGGTCCGCGTTGGAGCGGCTGGCCGCCGGGCAGGACTCGAACTGAGAGTAGGGGCTGAAGGGAACGCAGCAGCTATAGGGAACGCAGCGACTACAGGGATCGCAGGACGGAGACGACCTTGCCCATGATTGTCGCCTGGTCGCCGAGGATAGGTTCGTACTGCGTGTTCTGCGGCAGCAGCCAAGTGTGGCCGTCGCGCTGGCGGAAGGTCTTGACGGTAGCTTCGTCCTCCAGGAGGGCAGCCACGATGTCCCCGTTGACGGCATCGTTTTGGCGACGCACCACAACCCAGTCGCCGTCGCAAATCGCGGCATCGATCATGGAGTCGCCAGCGATCTTCAGCATAAAAAGCTCGCCATGGCCCACAAGCTGGCGCGGCAGGGGCACAACGTCCTCCACGGCCTGATCCGCCAGGATCGGCCCACCAGCGGCAATCCGCCCAACCAGGGGAACCATGGCAGTGTCGCTTGAACTGGCCAGCTCGGTCACCGCCAATCCGCCGGTACTACGGAGCTTTCCGGGAGATTCCATGCCGGGAATCTCCATGCTGCGTTCGTCCAGCGTCAGCGGCATGAGGATCTCCATGGCCCGCGGACGCTTGGGATCGCGGCGCAGGTAGCCCAGCTTCTCAAGTTGGGACAGCTGGTGCGTGACGCTGGAAAGGCTTGCGAGGCCAACGGTGTCCCCGATTTCCCTCATCGACGGGGGATAACCGTTGTCGTTGACGGAGCGCTGGATCGTTTCCAGGATCTTCTTCTGGCGGACGGTAAGGCTTTTGGGGGTCTTCGCAGTACCGGAGCCCCGCTGGGATCCGCTACTGCTGCTGGCTTTCGCTGCCATGTTCGCCAACGCCCTCTCTCCGCCCGACCGGGCACTGCCTTCTCCGCACCGCCTGAAGTGAATTGCCCGGATTGCTGAAGTTCCGGACGTACTCAAAATGTCAGACCCTGCTGTTCCACTGAAATGGTGCTTGTTTCCTTCACTCCAACGTAGGCCAGGCGCTGGCGTTTATCAAACATTTGTTCGAGCGAGTCTCGACATCATTCGTTGATAAGTGCTAAAAAAGGAGAGACGTAGTTCGAATACACGTTCGAACTGATCAATGGAGGGTGGGATTATGTTCGAAGGTGTTGTTCGGATACTAAATGCTCCGATACGGCCCGGTCGGCTTCGGCTGACGCGTCGTGGACGGCTAGTGTTCTCTTGCATCCCACTGATGCTTTTGGCTGTCCTTGTCCTGAGTCTTTCGGGCTTCCTCAACGCCCCGGCGAAAGCGGCCGACTCAATCCAGGATCTTGAACGCACCCCGGCGGTTTCGGTGACCGTCCAGCCCGGTGAGTCCCTGTGGGGAATTGCTGCCGCCACTGCTCCTGACCGGGATCCCCGCGATGTTATCGCGGAGATCGTGGAGCTGAACAACCTCAGCGGCGGGCGCGTAGTGCCGGGGCAGCAGCTCTTCGTTCCGACCACTTGAGAGGCAGCTTGGGGAGTCGGTCGGTCGTCACATTTCAAGCCGCTACCCAAGGCACTTAAACTGTCATGGTGAGTGAGCAGCTTGAGCGACTAAACAAACTTCCCCTTCGGGCAAACCTCCGCGGACTCAGTCCCTATGGTGCGCCGCAACTGGACGTGCCCATCCTGCTTAACGTGAACGAGAACACCCACGGCGTCCCCGACGATGTGCAGTCGGCGATTACGGAGGCCGTAGCTAAAGCGGCCACTGGCCTGAACCGGTACCCGGACCGCGAGTTCACCGAGCTCCGCGAAGCACTGGCCGAATACCTGGGCCACGGACTTGGTCCCGAAAACCTCTGGGCCGCCAATGGCTCTAATGAAGTCCTCCAGCAAATCCTGCAGGCATTCGGGGGACCTGGCCGAAAAGCGCTGGGATTCCCTCCTACGTACTCCATGTACCCGCTGCTTGCCAGCGGAACGGACACGGAATATGTGCGGGGCGTGCGCGCAGATGACTACAACCTGAGTGCGGAATCAGCTGCCGGGCAGGTGCGGGACCTGGCGCCCAACATTGTCTTCCTGTGCTCGCCGAACAATCCCACAGGTACCGGCTTGGGCCTTGACGTTGTGGAGGCTGTCTACGAGGCAGGAGAGGTCAGCCAGGCAATCGTGATCGTCGACGAGGCGTACCACGAGTTCGTTCACGACGGCACTCCCAGTGCACTGACTTTGCTTCCAGGGCGGGAGCGCCTTATTGTTTCGCGAACCATGAGCAAGGCCTTCGCCTTGGCGGGAGCGCGGCTCGGCTACATGGCGGCTGCCCCCGAAGTCACCGATGCCATTCGCCTTGTTCGGTTGCCGTACCACCTGTCGGCGGTCACCCAGGCAACGGCACTCGCTGCCCTGCACCACCGTGAGGCCCTCATGGCGGACGTCGAGGACATCAAGATCCAGCGAGACCGCATCGTCGCTGAACTTACCCGGATGGGGCTCACCCCGGCCGCCTCGGATTCGAACTATGTCTTCTTTGGCGGGCTCGAGGATCCACACCGTGTCTGGCAGGGACTCCTCGAAGCCGGGGTACTCATCCGCGACGTCGGCATCCCCGGCCACCTGCGGGTAACGGCCGGAACTGAGACGGAAACCACAGTGTTCCTGGAGGCCCTGGAAGCGCTGCTGGCCGGGCAGTCACCGCTGTCGGCCTAAACTGGAAGTCAAAACCACTCATCCTTCCACATAAGGACAAGAATCAATGAGCGTAACCCGTGCCACGACGGCAGCCGTCCGTACGGCGCGCATGGAGCGTGCCACCAGTGAGTCATCGGTCCTGGTCGAGATCAACCTCGACGGCACCGGAGTCTCCGATATCAGCACGTCAGTCCCGTTCTACGACCACATGCTGACGGCACTCTGCAAGCACTCACTCATTGATATGACCGTCAAGGCGAGCGGTGATACCCACATTGACGTCCACCACACCGTCGAGGACGTCGCCATCACCTTCGGTGAAGTGCTGCGCACGGCCCTGGGGGACAAGGCAGGCATCCGGCGCTTCGGTGAGGCCACCGTTCCTCTGGATGAAGCGCTGGCCCACGCCGTTGTCGACGTTTCCGGCCGCCCGTACCTGGTCCACGGCGGCGAGCCCGCCGGGCAGGAGTATCACCTTATCGGCGGACATTTCACCGGTTCGCTGACCCGTCATGTCTTCGAGGCCATCACCCTGCACGCCGGCATTTGCCTGCACATGAATGTCATCGCCGGCAGGGACCCTCACCACATCGTCGAGGCCCAGTTCAAGGCGTTCGCGCGTGCCTTGCGTGCCGCCGTCGAGCCCGACCCGCGCGTTGAGGGCATTCCGTCTACCAAGGGGGCGCTGTGAGCGGCCAGATTCTCAAGGACGGCGCGATTCTTGATCCTTCGGCTTCTGTCCGGCCGGCATCGCCTCAGGGCAAGCCGACTGTCACAGTCCTGGACTATGGTTCCGGCAACGTACGTTCGGCCGTGCGCGCCCTTGAGCGTGCCGGGGCCGAAGTGATACTGAGCGCCAAACCCGAAGATGTGCTCAATGCCGACGGGCTGGTGGTTCCCGGGGTGGGCGCCTTCGAAACTGTGATGCGCGAGCTCAAGGCCGTCGATGCCATTCGAATGATCGGTCGCCGGGTGGCAGGTGGCCGTCCCGTACTGGCTATCTGCGTTGGACTGCAGGTCCTGTTCGAGGCCGGCGTTGAACACGGCACTGAGGCCGAAGGTATGGGTGAATGGCCGGGGAAGGTGGAACTCCTCCCCGCGCCGGTAGTTCCCCACATGGGCTGGAACAACGTCAAGGTGCCCGAAGGCTCGCAACTTTTCGCCGGCGTCGAAGACGAACGCTTTTACTTCGTCCACTCCTATGGCGTGCAGAAGTGGGACTTTGACGTCATTCAGCCACGGATGGCCCCGCCGCTGGTCACCTGGTCCGAACACGGCGCACCTTTCATTGCCGCCGTCGAAAACGGACCGCTTTGCGCCACCCAGTTCCACCCGGAAAAGTCGGGGGATGCCGGCGCGCGGCTCCTGCGCAACTGGGTCCAGGGCCTGCACCACACCCCCGCAGCCGAGCCGCAGGCCAGAGAGTCCGCCTGAATGTGGTCTGTCATCCTGATGGGACTGGCCGGTCTGCTTGTGGGAGGGGGCCTATCCTTCCGTCAGCAGAAACAGCCTGCCTGGATCTCCGTTTCCTTTTACGTGCTGGCAGGAATGGCGCTGCTGGCCGCCTATCTTCTTACCATTCCCGGCAACTGACGCCGGCCCCATCCACCATCAGTGAGGACCCCAATGACCACTGCCTCCGAGTTGCCCGTCCTGGAACTCCTGCCCGCCGTCGACATCGTGGACGGACAGGCCGTCCGCCTTCTTCAGGGAGAGGCAGGCTCGGAAACCAGTTACGGCACCCCGCTGGAAGCGGCCCTTAACTGGCAGGAAGCCGGCGCCGAGTGGGTGCATATGGTGGACCTCGATGCCGCCTTCGGGCGGGGCAACAATGCCGAACTCATCAGCGACGTAGTAGCCCAGCTCAAGGTCAAGGTTGAACTCTCCGGAGGGCTGCGCGACGACGAGTCCCTGGAACGCGCGCTCGGCCTCGGCGTCGAACGCGTGAACCTGGGCACGGCCGCTCTGGAGAATCCGGAATGGACCCGTCGGGCCATCGAACGCTTTGGCGACAAGATCGCCGTCGGCCTCGATGTCCGCGGGACCACCCTTGCAGGCCGTGGGTGGACGAAGGAAGGCGGTGACCTCTGGGAGGTGCTCGCGCGCCTTGAAGACGCTGGCTGTGCCCGCTATGTAATCACCGACGTCACCAAGGACGGCACTCTTCAGGGCCCGAACTTGGAGCTGCTCCGGCAAATGGTGGAGAAGACCGGCCAACCCGTCATCGCCTCCGGCGGTATTTCCAGCCTCGAAGACCTGCGGGTGCTGCGTGAACTGGTTCCCGCCGGCGTCGAAGGGGCAATCGTGGGCAAGGCGCTATATGCCGGCGCCTTTACGCTGCCGGAAGCCCTGGACGTAGCCGGCAGGCGCTGATCGGATAACGGTCATGCCCCAGGACAACTCCTCCGAAGAGCCGAAGGCTCCGCAGAAACGCGACCTTCCGGGACACATCGCTGCCGCCCTGGCGGGGGCCGGGGGACCAACAGACTCGGCAGGGCAGCCTTGGGCCGGCCGTAGCTTGAGCGGTGACGACGCCAGGATCCACAACTTCGAGGACGACGACGGCACAGCTGACGTCCGGTACGTCGCGGCCCTCAATGGACTAGTCGCCGGTTCCGGGGACGAACGGGCCGTCGTGGCGTCACTTGCCACGGCACGTGTGTTCGTACCTGTGGTTGCGAGCCTCACAGAAGAAACCGATGGCGTGGCCGGCTTGCATGCCGACAAGCAGGCCGACATGGCGCTCGTGACCCTCAACGCCCCCGACGGGCGCAAGGCCATGCCTGTATTCACCTCCGTCCAGGCACTGGAGGCGTGGCATGCCGAGGCACGTCCCATAGCTGTCTACGCCGCCCGTGCCGCCTTGTCCGCGGTCTCCGAAGATGCACAGCTGCTGGTAGTCGATCCGGGATCCGAGCTGGCATTCGTGGTGCGTCGCCCTGCCGTTTGGGCCCTTGCCCAGCAACGCGACTGGACGCCGTCGTACCTGGATGATGAACTGGAGTCCGCTCTCAGTTCCTTGGCCGCAGGGTTTCCGGCCGTCCGGAGCCTGGAAACGCAAGTCGGTGGGGGCGTCGCTTCGCGGACCGCCAGCGGCAACGTCGTCCAAGGCGGGGGTGCGGGACCCGAACTGCGCGTCGTGCTCTATCTTGAAGACGGCCTGGATGCGGCTGCGGTGCAAGCCCTTGTCGCGGGACTCAATGAGGCCTGGTCGGGGAATGAACTGTTCGTCGACCGCGTTGACTCACTCGAGGTCAAGCTGAGACGCGCTGCGGGATAGCTGGCGGTTGGGGGAAGTCCTTCGTACCGCCCTGGTGACATAGAAGGACGCACCTCGTGAACTTCGCACTGTATCGGGAGCTGCTGGCCATCGGGCCCGTGCGCCGCCTGCTCCTTGTGGGCATGATCGCGCGCATCCCACACTCCGCGGCGGGCGTGCTGCTCACGCTGCATATCGTCCTGACGCTGGATCAGGGGTACGCCGCAGCCGGCACGGCAGCAGCCGTCATGACCATTGGCATCGCCCTGGGAGCACCATGGCGCGGACGTCGCGTGGATATCGCAGGCCTGCGCAGGGCCCTGATTCCGTCAGTGGTCTCCGAACTGGTCATTTGGGCGATCGTGCCGCACGTCAGCTACCAGTGGATCCTGCCGCTCGTGTTTATCGGCGGCCTTTTGACCCTGCCCATCTTCAGCGTCATCCGACAGTCGCTGGGCGTCATGGTGGATGAGGAGCAGCGTCGCACGGCCTTCGCCCTGGACTCCATCATGACTGAACTCGTCTTCATGATCGGCCCTGCGATCGGCGCCATCGTGGCTACCGCAGGTTTTTCGGCGGCGGGATTGACCGTCGTCGGCGTCTCCACCTCACTGGCAGGGCTCTTTCTGATCTGGTTCAATCCGCCCACCCGTACCACTGCCGGACGTCCCGGCGATGCCGCCGATCTGGACGCCAGCGATCTAGACGCCGTCGACCTGGATGCCGCCGAAGCCGCGCTGGTGGCGTCGGCTCCGGCGCATCTCCAGGAAGCGGCTGCAGAACTTGGACCTGCTGCCTCCAACGGAAGGTCAGGCGGCACTTCTCGGCCTGCCGGTCTCCTCGACAGACTGTCCCGGAGCTTCACATGGTTCTCGGCAGCAGTTGCCGCTGTGTTTGCCGTAGCCACTGGCACTGGAATGGTCCTGAGCGGAACCGATGTCGGGATTGTCGCCCTGCTCGAGCGCGGGGGACACCAGTCCGATATCGGAATCGTCTTCTTCTTCTGGTGTGCGGCATCGGTGGTGGGAGGTCTCGCCTATGGCGCGATGCATCGCCCCGTCTCACCCATCCTCCTCCTGCTTGGCATGGCCGCCCTGACCATTCCGATGGGCTTCGCCACCGACACCTGGACGCTGGCCTTCCTCTCGCTCCTGCCCGGCTTGCTGTGCGCCCCGGTGCTTTCAGCCGCCTCCGAAAAGGTAGCCGAGCTGGTCGACGAGGCCAGGCGGGGCGAAGCCATGGGTTGGTACGGTTCCGCCCTCACTGCCGGGGTGGCCCTTGGGGCGCCGCTTGCCGGGATCTTTATCGATGGCATCGGAGCGTGGTCCGGCTTTGTCACGGTGGGTTCGGCCGGCGTCGCGCTCTGCCTCGCAGGCCTCGCCCTGCAACGCCACCGCAAAGCGGCCGGCTGACCCGGATTGGTCTGCCAGCCGCCGTGGCGAATCCTTAGGGAATGGTTGACTGAAGTCCCTTAGTTGACGGGACCCGTGAATTTCTCTCCCGGTCCCTTGCCGGGCTCATCCGGGATGAGGGAGGCTTCGCGGAACGCCAGTTGGAGGGAGCGCAGGCCATCGCGCAACGGTCCGGCGTGCTGGGAACCGATCTCTGGAGCGGCAGCTGTGACCAAGCCGGCCAGCGCCGTGATGAGTTTGCGGGCCTCGTCCAGGTCCTTGAGCTCTTCGGCGTTCTCCTCGGTGGCCAGGCCGACCTTGACCGCGGCGGCGCTCATGAGGTGGACGGCCCCGGTGGTAATGACCTCCACTGCGGGAACTTCGGCGATGTCGCGGATTTCCTGCGAGACGCCGGTGGCAGGCTCGGGGGCGTGTGAATTGCTGTCTGAAGTGCTCATACTGGTAAGCTTGTCACAGACCGACTGGAAGTCGTTATTTGCAGTGTTCAAAAATGCACTGTTCAAAACTGCAGGGTCGAAACCCATTGCCGCAAATGTGCGGATAGCGGGTTCGTTTCTGTAGAATTGATTTTCAGTTTGCAAGCGGAGTTCTCTCCCACCCGCGTCAGCCGTTTCCCTTCGGGGATGAGAAGTTGCCGGGTACCTGGTCGGACACTGTAGCCGGGCCCCATGCCCGGATGTAGTGCGCACCGCCTCCTTTGAGGCCGGTGCCCCGATCTTCGAGGCCTTCGATTGCACCGGCAATTGGGGGCCTTCTCTATTTGTCGGTGGAATACTCACCACAACCACAGGAGCTTTGACATTAGCGAGCCAAGAATCAATGAGCGTATCCGCGTCCCCGAGGTACGGTTGGTCGGCCCTGCCGGCGAACAGGTAGGAATCGTCCGTATAGAGGACGCCCTGCGACTGGCTGCCGAGGCTGATCTGGATCTCGTTGAAGTTGCGCCGCAGGCCAAGCCTCCGGTGTGCAAGCTCATGGACTTCGGTAAGTACAAGTACGAAGCCGCGGTCAAGGCGCGTGAAGCCCGGAAGAACCAGACCAACACGGTTTTGAAGGAAATCCGCTTCCGCCTGAAGATCGACACCCACGACTACGAAACGAAGCGCGGGCACGCGCTGCGCTTCCTGGGTGCCGGTGACAAGGTCAAGGCCATGATCCAGTTCCGCGGTCGTGAGCAGCAGCGCCCTGAGATGGGCATCCGCTTGCTTCAGCGTTTCGCGGACGACGTCTCGGAAGTCGGTGTCGTGGAATCCAGCCCGCGCATCGACGGCCGCAACATGGTGATGGTCATTGGGCCTCTCAAGAACAAGGCTGAAGCTAAGGCAGAGGCACGGCGGGCAGCCCAGCGTGCAGAAGCCAAGGCGCAGAACGAGGCCAAGGCAGCCGGCCGCATTGATGTTTCCGGCGACCAGGCTCCCCTGACCCAGTCCCTGGGCGACCTGCTGCCGGCAGATTTCCTTGCTCCCTCGGAAGAGACGCCCTCGGAAGAGACGCCCTCGGAAGAGACGCCCTCTGAAGAGGCGGCGGAAGCAGTAGCCGTTGAAACCCCGGTTGCCACGGAGGAAGCTTCGGCTCCGGCTGAGGAAGCCGTAGCTGAGGAAACCGTGGCTGAAGAGGCTCCGGTCCAGGAAGCTCCGGTTGCTGAAGAGTCGCTGGCTGCCGAAGAGGCGCCGGTTGCCGAGAAGGCAGCTGTTGCCCCCGCCGTCGAAAAGGCGCCGGTGGCCGAGGAAGCGGAGGCGGCGGCAAAGCCGGCGGCTCCCAAGCCTCCTGTTCCATCGGCACCGAAGCCCGTGGCCAAGCCCGCAGCGCCGAAGCCCGTAGCACGGCCGGCCGCGCCGAAGGCTGTACCGAAGCCTGCCGCAAGGAAGACCAACTAGTTCAGCGCCGCGGCGGGGGAGTCCTCCGCCCGGCAAGCAACCAGCATGCCGCCCCACGGGCGGCTGCGCGAAGGAACTGCAGACTACGTCTGCGGACACGTAAGGAGATCGGTTCCCATGCCGAAGATGAAGACCCACAGCGGTGCCAAGAAGCGCTTTAAGCTGACCGGCACCGGCAAGCTGAAGCGCCAGCAGGCTAACCGCCGCCACTACCTGGAGCACAAGTCCTCCATCCTGACCCGTCGCCTCGCCGGCGACAAGATCGTCTTCAAGGGCGACGCCAAGGTCATCAAGAAGATGCTGGGCCTCTAGGTTCCAAGCTCATGGGCTGGCGCCTTCCGGCGTCGGCCGACTACATAAACGCCTTCTCAGGCCAGCCGGAATGCCGGCAGTAGATGCTTGGGATAAGAATTTTGAAGGAGTACGCACGTGGCACGTGTGAAGCGGGCGGTAAATGCCCACAAGAAGCGCCGGGTTGTCCTCGAACGCGCCAAAGGCTACCGGGGTCAGCGTTCGCGCCTGTACCGCAAGGCCAAGGAACAGCTGCTGCACTCGTTTGTGTACAGCTACGGCGACCGCCGCAAGAAGAAGGGTGACTTCCGTCGCCTCTGGATCCAGCGCATCAACGCTGCGTCCCGCGCCAACGGCCTGACCTACAACCGCCTGATCCAGGGCCTGAAGGCCGCTGAGGTTGAGGTTGACCGTCGTATGCTCGCCGAGCTGGCCGTTTCCGATGCCAACGCTTTCGCAGCCCTGGTCAAGATCGCCAAGGACTCCCTGCCGTCTGACACGTCTGCTCCTGCCGTCCAGGCCGTAGCGGCGACCAAGGCACCGAAGGCTGCCAAGGTTGAGTCTCCTGCCGCTGAGGAAACTCCCGCTCCTAAGGCGAAGGCAGCCAAGAAGCCTGTCGCTGTTGAGGCTGCTGAGTAGTAGCTGACGGCTATGTGTCCACGTAGTCGTTCAAGAACGAGTCGCATCAGCCACTAAAGTTCTTATATGAACGAAACCGGGCGCCCGCAAGAACCGATGTCCAACCCCCGAGCCGATCGGGTCAGGGATGTCGCAAAGCTTGCAGGGCGCCCGGCCCGTTTAAAGCGCGGGCGTTTCCTGGCAGAGGGGCCGCAGGCGGTCCGCGAGGCGCTGCGGCTGAACGCCGAACGCATTTCGGCCGGGCAGCCCGCCGTCGTGCATGAGGTTTACGCGAGCAGGGCATGCCTGGACAGGCTCCCGGAGCTTGAGGACCTCGCCGCCGCGACTAAGCTTCGACTGGCGACGGACGAGGTGCTGTCGGCGATGGCGGATACAGTCAACCCGCAGGGCATCCTGGCCGTGTGCTCCTTTATGGACGTCACCCTGGAGACAGTGCTCGACGCCGGCCCCAGGCTGATTGCCGTCCTGTGCCAGGTCCGTGATCCCGGGAACGCCGGGACCGTGCTTCGTGCCGCGGATGCCGCGGGCGCGGACGCCGTAGTGCTGACGTCCTCCAGCGTGGACATCTACAACCCTAAGGCAGTCCGCTCGACGGCGGGATCACTGTTCCATCTGCCGGTTGTCCTGGGCGCCGACGTCGATCAGCTTGTTGAGCGCTGCAGGGCCAGGGGCATGGGCGTCCTGGCTGCCGACGGTTATGGCACGGTGAACCTGGACAAGCTGCAGGACGAAAACGCGGCGCGGAGGCTCGGTGTGGAGACGCCGGACTCCGAATACGCCTTGGAAATGCCTACGCTGTGGTTATTCGGCAATGAGGCCCAGGGATTGTCCGACGCCGAACTGTCCTTGGCTGATCATCGAGTGGCTGTGCCCGTCTATGGCTCGGCTGAAAGCCTCAACCTCGGTACGGCGGCCACCGTCTGCCTCTACGCCAGTGCACGGTCCCAGCAGCCTTCCACCGTGCCGGGCCGCTAATTCCGCCATGGCCGGTGTTAACCGGCGTTAATGTATGAAGGGATCCGCCCGTAACGGGTGGATCCCTTCTTCATTTCGGCCTTCGCGCTAAACGCGCCGACCGAAGCGTTTGCCGTTCGGAAGGACGGCGTCGATATCAGGTTGTCCTGTTGCGACCGGTCACAGCTCCGTAGATGCCTGCGACCAGGAGGCCGCCGACAATCGCGAGAATCCATGTTCCGAGGTCAAAGAACGCAAGGTCACCCCGGCCGAACAGCATGCTGCCGATCCATCCGCCGACGATTGCGCCAACGACCCCCAGAACCAGGCTGGTTACCCATCCGCCGCCTACGCGACCGGGCATGACGGCCTTAACAATTGCTCCAACGATCAGGCCGAGAACGATCCAAGCAAGAAAGCCCATATCTCCTCCTAGTGCAATCGGTGGGGCGGAAAACCGCCCCGTCCACAGCTTCAAGCTAACACAGACATGTGGCATTGTCAGTAGGCTTAGTTTCTACGGCGATTCGCCGGGATGCGCCGCAGGCAGGGTGCCGGGTACGGTATTGCTTGAAGGACTTCCGGCGTTCTTAGCGTCAGTCCGGGCACATACTTCGTAATCCCCAAACCCTGAAGAGGTGAAGCTTTCGTGGCTGCTAGTGGCGGTACCAAGGCGATCGTGGCGGCACTGGCCGCCAACCTGACCATTGCCGTTCTCAAGTTCATCGCTTTCATCCTGACGGCCTCATCCTCAATGCTCGCGGAAGCAATCCACTCGGTTGCCGACTCCGGAAACCAGATACTTCTCCTGATCGGCGGCAAGCGCGCCCAACGCTCAGCCAGCTCCCGACACCCCTTTGGCTATGGCCGGGAGCGGTACATCTACGCATTCATCGTCTCGATCGTCCTGTTTAGCGTGGGCGGCCTCTTTGCCCTCTATGAGGCCTGGGACAAGTTCCAGCATCCGCATGCCATTGAAGGCGACTTCTGGTGGGTTCCGCTGGCTGTCCTGGTGGGGGCCATCGTCGCCGAAATCTTCTCCTTCCGCACTGCGATCATCGAATCCAACCATGTGCGCGGCAACGAGAGTTGGGTCAACTTCGTCCGCAACGCCAAGCAGCCGGAACTTCCCGTCATTCTTCTAGAGGACCTTGGCGCGCTCCTTGGGCTCGTGTTCGCCCTCTTTGGAGTCAGCCTGACTCTCATTACCGGGGATGGCGTCTGGGACGCAGCGGGAACCGCCATGATCGGCGTCCTTCTCGTGGCCATCGCCGTTGTGCTTGCGCTGGAAACGAAGTCGCTCCTGCTCGGCGAATCCGCCACGAAGGAGCACGTATCCCGGATCGAGGAAGCCATTCAGTCCGATGGAACCCGGATTATCCACATCAAGACGATGCACCTCGGCCCGGAGGAACTTCTGGTGGCCGCCAAAATCTCCGTGGGGGCTGCCGCCACGGGCGAGGACATCGCCAAAGTGATCGACGACGCCGAAGAGCGGGTTCGTGCCGCCGTTCCCATTGCCCGAATCATCTACCTCGAGCCGGATGTGGAGCGAGTCCAGGTCTGAACCGGATGAAACGAAAGCCGCTGCCGCAGGCCCCTAGAGGGGCTTCGCGGACAGCGGCTTTCGGCGTTCCAGGAGGCCGCTGATGGCGGCAATGCCCAGGCCCAGCAGGGCAAGGACCGCACCAACCAGGGCGGGGGCGGTGTAGCCCCAGCCCCAGGCGATCACGACGCCGCCAAGGAAAGCGCCCAGGGCGTTGGCCACGTTTAGGGCAGAGTGGTTCAAGGAGGACGCAAGCGACGGCGCGTCGGGGGAGGCGTCAAGCAGGCGGGTCTGGAGCGGCGGAACGAGCATGGAGCCGATCGCGCCCACGACGAACACCATCACAAGGGCCCATGCCCACTGGGCCGCGATGGCGTACACGGCGAGGGCAGCGGCAATTCCGGGAAGAACCCAATAAATGGTGCCCATCACGGACTTGTCGGCGATGCGCCCTCCGACGATGTTTCCGAACACCATCCCGAGCCCATACAGTGCCACCACCAAGGGGATAATGGCCTGGGGCATGCCTGCCACCGAGGTCATGGTGTGGGCGATATACGTGTAGGTGGCGAAGAAGCCGCCGAAGCCGATGATTCCGATCAAGAGGGCGAGCCACACCTGGATCCGCTTCAGGGCGCCCAGCTCCCGTCGGATGCTCGCATCGGGATGTGCGGGTTCGAAGGGGACAGACTTCCAGATCATCGCCACCGTTGCGAATCCCATTGCGCCGACTACTACGAAAAGCAGCCGCCAGCCCAGGGCCTGCCCCAGCCAGGTGGCAGCTGGCACGCCGACAACATTCGAAACCGTAAGTCCGGCCATGACCATCGAGATTGCCCATCCGCGCCTTGTTGGCGCGACGAGGGAAGCCGCAATGACCGCGGCGACGCCGAAGAAAGCGCCGTGGGGCAGGCCTGAGCCGAAGCGCGTGACCAGCATGGTGCCATAGTCCGGTGCAATGAATGAGGTGAGGTTGGCCAGCGCCAGGAACAGCATGAGGCCCATGGCCAGGGTTTTGCGCGGGAGGCGGGCCCCGAAGGCGGCAAACAGCGGTGCTCCTACCACCACGCCCAGCGCATAGGCGGAAATAAGGTTCCCGGCCTCCGGTGTGCTGATGCCCAGGCCTGCCTCAATTTCCTTGAGGAGTCCCATCATGGTGAATTCGGTGACGCCGATGGCGAAGCCACCCATGGCAAGGGCGAAGATCGCCAGGGCAGTGTGTTGGTGGGTAGCTTTGGATGTTGTTGGAGACGCTACATTGATGGTCATTGGCCTGCTTTTCGGGCGTGCTGGTGTAGGGCGCTGCGCGCCTTTGGGCAGGGAGGGTGCCACAGTGGGCTTGGCTGGATCCGGCCACATCAAAAATGGCGAATCGAATTAAACTTTACCGGCGTCTGCAACTATCTGCTGGAAATGTGACTATTGCCATGCCCGCATAGCGATGCCCTAAAGCCGTGGCCATAGACTGTTTCGATGACCCGACTGATCAACGTTGTGGGTGCTGCCCTCGTCGACTCCCTCGAAAACCCCGGCCGGCTGCTGGTTGCCAGGCGGACCGCTCCGCCGCAATTTGCGGGAATGTGGGAATTCCCCGGAGGGAAAGTAGAAAACGGGGAGACCTTCGAACAGGCCCTGCATCGCGAGTTGCGCGAGGAACTCGGCGTCTCCGTCCGCCTCGGTGATGAGCTCAGGGCGCCGGTGGAGGCCGGTTGGCCGCTGAACGAGAGGGCAGTCATGAGGGTCTGGTTTGCGGAGGTCAGTGACGGCGAACCGCGTGCACTGGAAGACCACGATGAGCTGAGGTGGGTTCCACTGGCTGACAGCGACGCGACCCTCGGACTGCCTTGGATTCCTGCCGACGCTCCGATCGTGCGGGCGTTGCTCGACAAGGTAGCAGCTTTGCCGACGTCGGGCACCGCGGCGTCGAGGACCTTTCCCTAGGCAGGCTCCGGGAGGGATCTCTTGCGATACCCTCCTTTGCTCTCCTCAGAAAAGGGCAGGTTGAGTGGGGGCTGGCCCTGTGATCCTGTTGTTTGCTTCCTTTCCGTCCGGTGTCGACGCCGACTTACGATGGCTGAAGCCCTGGGTTCCGGTGAAGCCGTATCGGCCCTTGAAGTGGTTGATGCGTTCCCCGAGCCAGGTGCGGTATTCCTTCGGAGCGTAGGACCCCTGCCCGTAAAGCCTGTTGTAGCGGTCCACCAATTCGGGGTGATTCGCGGCCAGCCATTTCATGAACCATTCGCGCGTTCCGGGCTTCAAATACAGGGCGCCGCCGGTGACTCCGGTGGCTCCGGCTTCGGATAGGGCGGAGAAGAGGGAATCAAGGGCTTCGTCACTGTCCGACAGCCACGGAAGAATGGGCATGGCCATGACATTGCACGGCAGTCCGGACTCCCGGATCCGGCTGATGAGCTTGAGCCGTGCACGGGGACCCGGCGTACCGGGCTCGATGGTTTCGGACAGGTGCTCGTCGGTCATGGCGAGCGAGATCCCCACTCCAACCGGCACCTGCGTTGCAGCATGCTTTAGCAGGGGAATGTCCCGGGCCAGGAGGGTTCCCTTCGTCAGGATGGACAGCGGGGTTCCTGAATCCGCCAGCGCCCGGATGATCCCCGGCATCAGCTGATACCTGCCCTCTGCGCGCTGGTACGGGTCCGTGTTGGTTCCGAGGGCAACGTGGTGATGGCCCCACGATGGCTTCGCAAGTTCCTTCGTCAAGACTTCGACGGCATTGATCTTGACCACAACCTGCGAATCGAAGTCCCTCCCGGAATCGAATTCCAGGTAGCTGTGGCTCTTTCTCGCGAAGCAATATACGCAGGCATGGCTGCAGCCGCGGTAGGGATTGACCGTCCATTCGAACGGCATCCGGGAACCGGCGGGCACCTTGTTGAGCACCGATTTGGCAGTGACCTCATGGAAAGTGATTCCGGCAAAACCGGGGGTAGAGACGGAACGCACGAGGCCAGACAAAGGCAGCAGTGCGTCCATGGCTGGGGCCGCCACGGAAGCCTGTCCGCCGTCGCCTGTTATGCCGTTTTCCCGTTGGTCCGGTCCGTCGGGATGATTGACTGCCTGTGCGTCCCATCTCATACTTACCATTCGAATCTATGTTCGAATCCATGTCAAGGGCGTGCCTTTGAGCTGCCGGTGATTCAGACCGACTTGCTAACCTTGCCCCATGATTCTGCTGACGGGTTTCGAGCCGTTTGGCGGCAACGACACCAACCCCTCGTGGGACGCCGCACAGTTGGCCGCCGAACTCCTCCGCGCCGACAGGGGGAGCGTTGAATGCCTTGAACTGCCTTGCGTCTTCGGAACCGCCGGGGAGGTATTGTGCCAGGCCGTCGATCGCCTGCGGCCGACCATCATCGTCTGCGTGGGGCTGGCCGGGGGCCGGGAGAGGATATCCCTGGAACGAGTCGCAATAAATTGCGACGATGCCGTAATTCCGGACAACGCCGGCAACAAGCCCGTCGATGAAGAGGTGGTGAGCGGCGGTCCGGCCGCCTATTTCACTTCTCTTCCCCTCAAGGCCGCCCTGCGCGAGCTTCGGATCGCTGGTGTCCGGGCCGAAGTGTCCCAAACGGCCGGTACCTACGTCTGTAACCACGTGTTCTATACCCTCATGCATCACCTGCAGGGCAACCCCGGAACCAAAGGCGGCTTCGTCCACGTCCCGTTCCCGGACACGCAGGTGGTCGCTGGCGGCAGGGAAACGTCCATGACCCTGGGGGAGATGGCGGAGGCGATTGCCGTCGTCGTACGCACAGCAGAGCATACCGATGCGGCTGAGCCAAAGCTGTCCGCGGGGGCACTGCCATGGCGCCAAGCCGGCAAATAGCGCCTCAGGCAGGCGTCCGGGCGGTCAGGCTGTCTGCAGTTCCCAGGCCACGGTCACGGAAGCATCGACCGAGGTCTCGCCTGGCTCTATGGTCACACTGTCCACGGCCGCGGCGCGCAACATACCTCCGCCCATGGGGATGGGGGGTGGGCTCGACGGGTTTTGTTCTACTGAGACGACTTGCCCAAGGGTGGACTCAGCCAGGGACGCGAACTGGGTAGCCTTTGCCACGGCGTCCTTCCAGGCTGCTTCCCGGGCCCTCGCGGTCACGGCGGAGGCGTCCGCAAAGCCCAGTTCCATCCCATTGAGCCTGATCGCGTCACCGCCCGCTTCGACGGCGGCGGAAATGGTCGCCGACGCCGAAGAGAGCTGCCGCAGGCTCACGCTGAGTACGGTTGATGCCAGGTAACCCGTGACGCGCTGACCTTGCCCTTCCTGCCAGAGCAGTTCGGCCCGCAGGTTAAGTGCGCTGGTGCGAATATCGGCGTCGGGCACGCCATGGTCACGCAGGGCAGCAGAAATGGCCGCCGCCGACGCTCCGACGTCGTCGTAAGCGGCGCCCGCAGCCCCACGGCGTGTCTCTACACCGAACGAAACGGTGAGCATGTCCGGGGCTGCCTGGGCTGACCCGTTGCCTGTGACAGTTATGGTGCGCGTCATGATCAGATCCTGCCTCCATAGTGTGTGCCTCCGTAGCCGCCTGCCGGAAGGCCGGCTCGCCGCTCGAAGAAGTTCCGGGACGCGGGATTTCCAGTCCGGATGATGGACCACCCCGCACAAGCAAAGTACAGAACCAGGAAGGGAAGGCCCAGGCACCAGGCGTACTGGGTGCTGTGCTTTTCCTCGTGTGCAAGGAGCCGCGCATCCGCTCCGGCGCTGCCGCTTCCGGCCCGGTAAAGCACCACGTTGCCCATTGTGAAGGCTGCAGCATGGGGTAGCGGCCAGGAGTATCCGGCAGCGATCATCAGCCCCCTCGGGCCCTGGGACAACCGGGAGCCGCTTAGTCGAGCTATCAGCGCGCCCAGGGGCGTTGACAGGTTGATGAGGTTGGCCAGTTGACGGATCCTCTGCCCGGGTGTCATGTGCCCATGCTAGCGCGGCCCGTTAAAGTCCTTGCGAGCGGTTCAATTAGACTGGAATGAACCGTCCTTGTTGGGGGCGGATCTTCAGGTTGCCTCAGCTCGCAGTCCTGATCATGCCCTCAACGACCTCCCGACTCGTAGCTAAGAACAGTAGATGACTGAAACTTTGCCGGGCGCCGCCATCCCGAACCCGTTGGATGAGGCCGCCGTTACCGCCGTCGTAGAGCAGGCGCTCGCCGCGATCGCCGCAGCCTCCTCGCTCGATGAATTGAAGGCTGTGCGCCTCGCCCACGCGGGTGAGAAGTCGCCGCTGAGCCTGGCCAACCGTGAGATCGGCGGCCTCGCCAAGGAGCAAAAGGCCGTGGCCGGCAAGCTCATGGGAGCGTCACGGGGCCGCGTGAACCAGGCGCTCGCCGTACGTACGGCGGAGCTTGAGGCACAGAATGATGCGCGCATCCTGGTGGAGGAGACCGTGGACGTCACGGCCGCGCCCCGCCGTCGCCGGGCAGGAGCCCGCCACCCGCTGTCGACGCTCCAGGACCGTGTGGCCGAGATCTTCGTCGGCATGGGCTGGGAAATCGCCGAGGGGCCCGAGGTCGAATCCGAATGGTTCAACTTCGATGCCCTGAACTTCAAGCCGGACCACCCGGCCCGGGAAATGCAGGACACGTTCTTTGTCGAGCCGCCGGAAGCGCACCTGCTGATGCGCACGCACACCTCTCCGGTGCAGGTCCGCTCAATGCTGGAGCGCGAAGTGCCCATCTATGTCCTTTGCCCGGGCAAGGTTTTCCGCACGGACGAACTCGATGCCACCCACACCCCTGTGTTCCATCAGTTCGAGGGCCTGGCCATCGACAAGAGCCTTAGCATGGCCGATCTGCGTGGCACGTTGGAACACTTTGCCCGGCAGATGTTCGGAGACGAGGCACAGATCCGCCTGCGCCCGAACTACTTCCCCTTCACCGAACCGTCCGCCGAACTGGACATCTGGCACCCCGGCGCCAAGGGCGGACCGCGCTGGATCGAATGGGGCGGCTGCGGCATGGTAAACCCCAACGTTCTTCGGGCGGCGGGCATCGACCCGGACATCTATTCAGGTTTTGCCTTCGGCATGGGCATCGAGCGCACGCTCATGTTCCGCAACGAGGTCGGCGACATGCGCGACATGATCGAAGGCGATGTACGTTTCAGCGAGCACTTCGGGATGGAGATCTAACAGTGCGTATCCCCCTTTCCTGGTTGCGCGAATTCGCGCAGGTACCGGCAGATGCAACGGCCGAAGACGTTATGGCGGAGCTCGTCAAGGTAGGTTTTGAAGAAGAAGCGGTCCACCGCCCCACTGACACCTTGAAGGGCCCCATCGTGGTGGGGCAGGTCCTGAGCCTGGTCAAGGAACCGCAGACCAACGGCAAGACCATCAACTGGTGCCAGGTCCGCGTTGTTCCGGAAGGCCAGGAGCAGACCCTGACCGGCAAGGGCATTGATCCTTCCGGTGTGCAGGGAATCATCTGCGGCGCGCACAACTTCGTCGAGGGCGACAAGGTGGTGGTGACGCTCCCTGGCGCGGTGCTGCCCGGAGACTTCCACATCTCTGCCCGGAAGACCTATGGCCACCTCTCCGCAGGCATGATCGCCTCCGTGCGTGAACTCGGTATCGGCGACGACCACGACGGCATCCTGGTGCTCTCGCGCATCGGCCTGGATCCGGAAATCGGCACGGACGCCATGGAGCTGCTTGGCCTGTACGACCAAGCAGCCGAAATCAACGTCACACCCGACCGCGGCTACGCGTTTTCGATCCGCGGTGTTGCGCGTGAATATGCCCATGCCACCGGTACCGCCTTCACGGACCCGGCGTCGAAGGTCAACGCACCTTCCAGCGTCTCCGGCGGCTATGGCGTGAAGCTCAACGACGATGCCCCGATCTATGGCAGGGCCGGCTGCGACCGCTTTGTAGCCCGCACCGTGCGCGGCGTCGATGCCACACGGCCGACGCCTCCCTGGATGTCTTCCCGACTGCGCCTGGCCGGCATTCGGTCGATCTCGCTGCCCGTGGACATTTCCAACTACGTCATGCTGGAGCTCGGCCAGCCCAACCACTGCTATGACCTGGACAAGCTGTCGGGAGACATCGTGGTCCGCCGTGCGGTGGCAGGCGAGAAGATCACCACCCTGGACGGCAAGGAACGCGCGCTCGACGTCGAAGACCTCCTGATCACCGACGACTCCGGAGCCATTGGTATCGCGGGTGTCATGGGCGGGGCATACACCGAGGTTTCGGATGCCACTACCAACATCCTGGTTGAAGCGGCACACTTCGACGAAGTCTCGATCGCCCGGTCCCGCCGTCGCCACAAGCTCCCGTCCGAGGCCTCCAAGCGCTTCGAGCGCGGCGTCGACTGGCAGGTTGCGAACATTGCGGCCCAGCGGGTGGTCGATCTCCTGGTTGAATTCGGGGGCGGCACGGCCGACGAGGCAGGCACCGACGTCGGAACTGCGCCGGATGCTGTGACCATCGAACTGCCAGCTGGTTTCGCGGCAGCCCGGATCGGCATCGACTTCAGCGAAGAGCAGATCGTCGGCTGCCTCGAGGACCTGGGTGCGGTTGTCCAAAAGAACGAGGTTGCGGGCTCCTATTCCGTCACGGCCCCGAGCTGGCGCCATGACCTCGAGACCAAGGAAGACCTTTCCGAGGAGATCGCCAGGCTGGTTGGCTATGAGAACATTCCGGCCACCCTTCCCGTTGCCCCTCCGGGCCGGGGTTTCACCCGTGCCCAGCAGCAGAAGCGCCGCCTCGTGCAGGCCCTCGCCGACGCCGGGCTGACCGAGGTGCTGTCCTACCCGTTTGTGTCCAAGGCCGCCAACGACACCTTCGGAGTGGCTGAGGAAGGCGCCGGGCGGGAAGCCCTCAAGCTGGCGAACCCCATCAGCGAGGAACACGGCTACTTGCGCACGTCCATCCTGCCGGGACTGATTGAAGTGGCGCGGCGCAACCATTCGCGCGGCTTCCGTGACCTCGCCCTGTTCGAGGCAGGCTCAGTGTTCCTTCCCGATGGCCAGCTTGGCACGGACTCCATTCCGCCGCTGGGAGTCAAGCCAGCGGATGAGGTCCTGGATGCACTGTACGACGGCGTTCCTGACCAGCCGCTGCACGTCGCCGCAGTCCTGACTGGGCACGATTCACCCGCGGCCGCCGCCCACACGCCACGTGCCTGGGACTGGGCCGACGCCCTTGACGTTGCCAGGCTTATGGGCGATGTCCTCGGCGTCGACCTCGTCGTCAGCCAGGGTAGCCACCAGGCGTTCCACCCGGGCCGGACTGCTCGGCTGTCGCTGCGGAGCGGGGAAGTGGTGGGATACGCAGGCGAGCTCCATCCCAAGCTGCTCGCGGCCCATGACATGCCCGCGCGCTCGGTCGCCGTGGAAGTCAACGCGGATGCTGTCTTCGGGGCCGCCGCTGATGTCATTGTTGCGAAGCACATCTCCGGGTTCCCCGTAGCGACGCAGGACGTTGCCCTGGTAGTCCCGCAGGACGTGCCCGCCGACGCAGTACTGAACGCGCTTCGCGAGGGTGCCGGCGAGCTGCTCGAGGATGTTGCACTGTTCGACGTCTACGCTGGCAAGGGGATTGAAGAGGGGAAGAAATCCCTGGCCTTCGGACTTCGCTTCCGCGCCGCTGACCGCACCCTGACGGCGGACGAGGCGTCACAGGCGCGGGAGGCTGCCGTCGCCCTTGCAGCCGAACGGTTTGGAGCTATCCAGCGCTGACGCCTGCAAGATCAAACCAAAAAGCCTCCGCCATCGCGCTTGCAGCGGTGGCGGAGGCTTTTTGCCGATGGCTACGGAAGCAGCAGTACCTTGCCTGTGGTCTGCCTGCCCTCGAGGTCGCGGTGGGCTTGTGCTGCTTCGGCGAGGGGGTAAGTAGCGCCAATCCGGACTTTGAGGCTGCCATTGGCGGCCGCTTCGAAAATTTCTGTCGAACGCCACCGCCGTTCCTGGGCGTTCAGCAGGAAGTGCCCCAAGCTAGGCCGGGTCAGGGACAGCGAGCCTGCGGCATTGAGCCGCTGGGGGTCGAAGGGTGGTACCGGGCCCGAGGCTGCGCCAAAGAGAACCAGTGATCCCCGGGTGCGCAAACAGGACAGCGAGCCGTCGAAGGTGTTCCTGCCAACGCCGTCGTACACCACCTGGACGCCTTCTCCGTGAGTCAGCTGGCGGACGTGGTGCGGGAAGCCCTCATAGCGAAGGACCTCATCGGCCCCGGCTTCGCGTGCCAGCGCCTCCTTTTCGTCCGAGGAGACAGTGGTGATCACTCGCGCGCCCCTGGCCTTGAGCAGCTGGATCAAGAGGAGCCCGACGCCGCCGGCGCCAGCATGCGTGAGGACGGAGTGGCCTGGCTCGACCCGGAAGGAGGAATTGATGAGGTAATGCGCCGTCATGCCTTGGAGGGGGAGTGCGGCGGCTGTGTGGTCGTCCACGCCATCCGGCACGGGGAGTGCTTTCTCGGCGTCGACCAGCATGTAGCCGGCATAGCTTCGCTTTCCTTCAGCGGTCGCCACTCGATCACCCGGGGAAAAGTCGACGACGTTCCCGCCCACGGCTTCAACGGTGCCCGCGGCTTCGGCACCGGGAACGAAGGGGAACGGAACCTTATAGGTCCCGCCCCGCTGATAGGTGTCGATGAAATTTACGCCGGCCGCTGCCACCTTCACCAGAAGCTGCCCAGGGTCCGGAACGGGCTTTTCGACTTCCTCAAGCTTGAGGACTTCGGCGCCTCCTGGCTCGTGGGCAACGATGGCGTGCGTCATGGCTCTCCTTTGGGGCAGCGGTTGCGACTTCCCCACCCATCCTATGGAGCGGAGGTTTGGGGGCAAACCGGGAGCGGAAGGCAGGCCTTAGTAGCGCCTGGTAACGGTGGCCATCGGGCATTCGAAGTGGCGACCTGCGGAGAGGCCAACTTCGTTGAGGTAGCGGACGATAATGCCGTAGGAAGCCAGCAGGGTGGTTTCGGTATAGGGAATGCCGTGCTTGTCGCAGTAGCGTCGCACGATGACGGCTGCCCGATGCAGCTGGGGCCTGGCCATGTCCGGGAACAAGTGGTGCTCAGCCTGCCGGTTGAGCCCGCCCAGCAGGATGTCCATGAAGCGGCCGCCGGAGATGTTCCGCGAGGTCAGGACTTGGCGGCTGAAGAAGTCCACTCGGCTGTCGGCAGGCAGTACCGGCATTCCCTTGTGGTTGGGTGCGAAGGAGGCACCCATGTAGAAGCCGAACACGACGATCTGCACGCCGATGAAGGCGAAGGCCATGCCGAGGGGCAGGAAAGTAAAGGCGAGGGCGGGAAGAAGGCTCAGCCTGACCACGAGGATGGGAATCTCGATCCAACGGTGGGCCACTTTGGAGCGCCCGAACACATAGCGGATGGAATCGATCTGGAGGCTGATGCCCAGCAGCATCAGGAGCGGGAAGAAGAACCAGCCCTGCTTACGCGTGAGGAAAGAGAACCGGCCCTGGCGCTTTTCAGCAGCTTCAGTGTGGAATACCAGGGCGTTGGTCTTGATGTCCGGATCCTTGGAGATCACGTTGGGGTGGTTGTGGTGCGCACCGTGCTTCTGTTCCCACCAGGAGTAACTGATGCCGGCTACGGAAGTGGCGAGCAGCCTGGCTGACCAGTCGTTCGCCCGGCGCGACGCGAAGATCTGGCGGTGCCCGGCCTCATGGGCCAGGAAGCTCAGCTGGGTGCAGATGACGCCCAAAGCTGCCGCAATGATGAGCTGGAACCAGCTGTCCCCGATGACGGCGAAACCCACCCAGGTGCCGGCAAGGAGCGTGACAAGCGCGGAAAAGACGGTGACATAGAAGCCCACCCGTCGTTCCAGGAGTCCTTCCGCCCGTACTGCCTTGAGCAGCTCTGAATAGCTGAGGACGACGGCGTTTGGCTGGCGGACTGGCGCAGGCAGCAGATCGGCAGTGGTGGTGGATGACATATTCAGTTGCCCCGTAACAAAGTAACGGGCAACGCTACAGCCGACGTTCGGACTGCACGGTCAAGATCACCCTCTACCCAGCATAAGGGGTGCCGGCTGACCCACATTTCCCGCCGGATAGCAAGAGGCTGCCTTCCCGGATCTGGAAAATCATCGAAAATGACATGCATAAATATCAGCAAGAGTGAATAAAGTTGCTGTATAGTTCATGCCATGACTATTTCTGTTGCGGTCTCCGGTGCCAGCGGTTATGCCGGAGGTGAAGTGCTGCGCCTTCTGGCCAGCCATCCGAACGTCACCATCGGTGCCATCACAGCTCATAGCAACGCCGGTTCAAGACTAGGCGAGTTGCAGCCGCATCTCCATGGTTTGTCCAGCCGCATTCTGGAGGACACAACCGTGGAGAACCTCAGCGGCCACGACGTCGTGTTCCTGGCACTCCCGCACGGCGCCTCAGCAGAGATTGCCGCCCAGTTGCCCGAAGGCACACTGGTTGTCGACGCCGGTGCCGACCACCGCCTTACCGACGCCGCAGCATGGGAGAAGTTCTACGGCTCGCCGCACGCCGGCAGCTGGCCTTATGGGCTGCCGGAACTTCCTGGCCAGCGCGACGCCCTCAAGGGGGCGAAGCGGATCGCTGTCCCCGGCTGCTACCCGACGTCGGCCCTGCTCGCCCTCACGCCAGGGTTTACCGCGAACCTCCTGCTGCCGGACGACGTCGTCATCGTCTCCGCCTCCGGTACCTCAGGTGCCGGCAAGGCTGCAAAGGTCAACCTCATCGGCTCCGAGGTCATGGGCTCAATGAGCCCTTACGGCGTGGGTGGTCTCCACCGCCACACCCCGGAGATCGAGCAGGGATTGTCCGGTGCGGCCGGCGAGCCTGTCACTGTATCTTTCACTCCGACGCTTGCTCCTATGGGCCGCGGCATCCTCACCACGGCCACCGCGAAGGTAGGCCATGCAGTCACGGCAGCTGAACTGCGGCGGGCCTGGGCCGAAGCCTACGACGACGAGCCCTTTGTCCACCTTCTTCCCGAAGGCCAATGGCCCACCACAAAGTCGGTTCAGGGTTCCAACCATGCCGTCATGCAGTTGGCCTTCGACGAGCACGCCGGCCGCGTCATAATCACTTGCGCCCTCGATAACCTCACCAAGGGAACCGCCGGCGGCGCCGTGCAGTCCATGAACATTGCCCTCGGCCTGGATGAAACCGCCGGCCTGAACCTCCAGGGAGTAGCCCCGTGACAATCACCGCCCCCCATGGATTCCGGGCCTCCGGAGTCAAAGCAGGAATCAAGGCCTCCGGAAATCCCGACCTCGCCCTCGTTGTCAACGACGGCCCGCTTAAGGCAGCCGCCGCCGTCTTCACGTCCAACCGTGTTGCGGCAGCCCCCGTTCATTGGTCCCGCCAAGTCGTTTCGGACGGCCGGGTGGACGCCGTCGTCCTGAACTCGGGCGGCGCCAACGCCTGCACGGGCCCGCAGGGGTTCCAGAACACCCATGCTACGGCGGAGAAGGTTGCTAGTGTCCTCGGAATCTCGGCGTCCGACGTCGTGGTCTGTTCCACCGGGCTCATCGGGGAGCAGATGCCCATGGACAAACTCCTCCCTGGCGTCGACGCTGCCGCCGCTGAACTGTCGGACGACGGCGGGCTTGCCGCGGCTACCGCGATCATGACCACAGACACCGTTGCAAAGCAGGCGGTCTTCATCGGCGAGGACGCCGACGGCACGGTCTTCACCGTGGGGGGCATTGCCAAAGGCGCCGGGATGCTTGCGCCAGGACTTGCCACCATGCTGGTGGTCCTCACCACTGATGCCGAAGTTGAGGCAGAACTGCTGGACGTCGTCCTCCGCGACGCCGCCCGGATTACCTTCGACCGGACCGATTCGGACGGTTGCATGTCCACGAACGATACTGTGGTGCTGCTCGCCTCCGGGGCTTCAGGCGCCGTACCGTCCGCCGAGGCCCTGGGAGAGGGCGTCACTCATGTATGCGCCGAGCTCGCCCGCAAACTCATTGGTGATGCCGAGGGTGCCAGCCACGACATCGCTATACGGACGTTCAACGCCGCAAGCGAGAAGGATGCGGAAGTCGTCAGCCGCGCTGTCGCCCGGTCCAACCTGTTCAAGGCAGCTGTTTTCGGCAACGATCCGAACTGGGGCCGGGTGCTGTCGGCCGTGGGCACCACGGATGCCGTGTTTGAACCCGATCAGCTTGCGGTCTCCATGAATGGCGTGCAGATCTGCCGGGACGGGGGCATTGGCGAGGACCGCAGCCTGGTCGACCTTAAGCCACGGGAAGTGATCGTCGAGATCGACCTGAAGGCCGGCGAAGCCGAAGCGACCATCTGGACCAATGACCTCACGCACGACTACGTGCATGAGAACAGCGCCTACTCGAGCTAGGCACTTCGCCGTTATCCGGGAGACAGCAGCATGAACACCCAGACGCGTGAAACGACGTCGATGACCGACGCCCAGGACAAGGCGGCCACCCTCATCGAGGCCCTGCCGTGGATCCAGCGCTTTGCCGGGACCACCATGGTGATCAAGTACGGCGGCAACGCCATGGTCAATGAGGAACTCCGCCGAGCCTTCGCCGAAGACATCGTGTTCCTCCATCATGTGGGGATCCACCCGGTGGTGGTTCACGGCGGAGGTCCGCAGATCAACTCCATGCTGGGACGCCTTGGCATTGAATCCGAGTTCAAGGGCGGCCTGCGCGTGACCACCCCCGAGGCCATGGACGTGGTCCGCATGGTCCTCACCGGGCAGGTGGGTCGTGAACTCGTCGGGCTCATCAACTCGCATGGGCCGTATGCGGTGGGGATGTCCGGCGAAGACGGCGGCCTGCTGCGTGCCGTTCGAACAGGGACAGTCGTGGATGGCGAAGAGGTTGACCTAGGATTGGTCGGCGAGGTTGTCGGCGTCAATCCTGCCGGGATTGTTGACATCCTGGATGCCGGACGCATTCCGGTGATCTCCACCGTGGCCCCGGAAATCGCGGGCGACGGCGGTGCGGGCACCCAACGGGCGCAGACGACGGGCCAGGTGTTGAACGTCAACGCGGACACCGCGGCAGCGGCCCTGGCCGCCGCGCTGGGCGCCTCGAAACTGGTGATCCTCACGGATGTCGAGGGGTTGTACGCCAACTGGCCTGACAAATCCTCGCTCATCTCCTCCCTAACGGCCTCCGAACTCCGGGACATGCTGCCGAACCTTGAATCGGGCATGATTCCGAAGATGGCGGCATGCCTGAAGGCTATCGATGAGGGCGTTGAACGCGCGCACATCGTGGACGGCAGGCTGCCACACTCGATGCTCCTGGAAACATTCACGACGGCGGGAATCGGCACCCAGGTTGTCCCCGACGAGGTCGTCCCTGACGAGGAAGCGAAGGCATGAACACGATTGAGAAATCCCCGGCGGTCGATCAGTCTCCGGTTGGCGAGCTCGTTGAAACCCAGGGCCACGCCGGTTCCGAATGGCTGGCCCGCTACTCTTCGTCCCTCATGGGCGTCTTCGGTACTCCACAACGCGTCCTCGTGCGCGGTGCCGGCTGCCTCGTCTGGGATGCCGACGGCAAGGAATACCTCGACCTGCTGGGCGGCATCGCCGTTAACGCGCTGGGCCATGCCCACCCGTTCGTGACGTCGGTCATTTCCAGCCAGCTGGCCACCCTGGGACACGTCTCGAACTTCTTCACGAGCCCCACCCAGATCGCGCTCGCCGAACGGCTCCTGGTCATCGCCAAGGCCCCGGCCGGGTCCAAGGTGTTCTTCGCCAATTCCGGCACGGAGGCCAATGAGGCGGCCTTCAAGCTCGCCCGTCGGAATCCGGCTGGAGCAAGCGGCAAGCCGCGCACCAAGATCATTGCCCTCGAGGGCGCCTTCCACGGCCGCACCATGGGCGCCCTGGCATTGACGGCCAAGGAGGCCTATCGGACACCGTTCGAGCCCCTTCCCGGCGGTGTGGTCCACATTCCGTTCGGCGACATCGACGCCCTCCGCGCCGCCGTCGACGACACCACCTCGGCAGTCTTCTTGGAGCCCATCCAAGGAGAAGCGGGCGTCCGGCCGCTGCCCGCCGATTACCTCAAGGCGGCACGCGAGGCCACCACGGCCGCGGGCGCCCTGCTCATCCTCGACGAGGTGCAGACGGGCATTGGCCGCACCGGCAAGTGGCTGGCCAGCGAGGACGCCGGCATTGTGCCCGACGCCGTGACGCTCGCCAAGGGCCTCGGCGGCGGTTTCCCTGTGGGCGCCCTGATCACGTTCGGCGAGGCGACGTCCGCCATGCTGTCCGCCGGGCAGCATGGCACCACGTTCGGCGGGAACCCCGTGGCCACGGCTGCGGCACTGGCAACCCTGCACGCCGTCGAAAGCCAGGGGATCCTGGACAACGTCCGCACCGTTGGCGATTACCTGCGGAACCGGCTGGCCGACGTCGACGGCGTCACCGAGGTCCGCGGCGAGGGCCTCCTGATCGGCTTCGACCTTGAGGGCGAGATCGCTCCGGCCATGGTTACTGCCGGGCTCGACGCCGGATTCATCATCAACAGCCCTGGACCCCGAACCATCCGCCTCGCCCCGCCGCTCATCCTGACCACCGAGCAGGCAGACCGTTTCGTGGCGGCCCTCCCTGCCATTATTCAAAGTGCCACAGCCCAGACCGCTAAGGACGCACAGTGAGCAGTTCCGCAACAATCCGCCACTTCCTGAAGGACACGGACCTCACCCCGGCCGAACAGGCCGAGGTCCTGGAGCTGGCCGTCCGCATGAAGGCGGCCCCGTACAGCGTCCAGCCGTTCGCTGCGGACGGCAGCGGCCGCAAGACCGTGGCCGTCATCTTCGACAAGACCTCCACCCGCACCCGGGTTTCCTTCGCCACCGGGGTGGCGGACATGGGCGGCAACGCGCTCATCATCAACCCGGGGGAAGCGCAGATCGGCCACAAGGAATCCGTTGAGGACACCGCCAAGGTGCTTGAGCGCATGGTTTCCACCATCGTGTGGCGCACGTCCGCGCATTCGGGGCTCGTGGCCATGGCCGAGAACTCCCGGGTCCCCGTGATCAACGCCCTGTGCGATGACTACCACCCGTGCCAGCTCCTCGCCGACCTGCTCACCGTCAAGGAACACAAGGGCGAGCTCAAGGGCGTCACCATGAGCTACCTCGGTGACGCCGCCAACAACATGGCCAACTCCTATCTCCTGGCCGGTGTCACAGCTGGCATGCATGTGCGCATTGCCGGACCCGAGGGCTACCTCCCGGCCGGGGACATCGTTGCGGCAGCCGAGGAACGGGCCGCCGAGACCGGGGGTTCGGTCCTGATCACCACTGACGCGAATGCCGCCCTCGAGGGGGCGGACGTCGTCGCCACCGATACGTGGGTTTCCATGGGCCAGGAAGCCGAGAAGGAAGCCCGCCTGCAGCTCTTCCGCGAGTACTCCGTGGACGAGTCCGCCATGGCCCTGGCCGCGGGCGACGCCGTCGTTTTGCATTGCCTGCCCGCGTACCGCGGCTATGAGATTTCGGCCGGCGTTATCGACGGCCCGCAGTCCATTGTGTGGGACGAGGCCGAGAACCGCCTCCACGCCCAGAAGGCACTCATGGCCTGGCTGATGCACCAGTCCGGACTCGCCGCAGTCGACGGGCTGCAGCCGGTTGCGGAGCGCGTGTAGCTGTGTCAGCCCAGCCGTCCACTCCGGGCGTGAGCCCGGCCACCAAGACAGCCCGCCAGGCCCGGATCACCGCCATCCTGACGGGTGAATCGGTCCGTTCGCAGGCGGAACTGGCTGCCTTGCTCGCGGACGACGGCGTCCAGGTCACCCAGGCGACGCTGTCCCGCGACCTGGTTGAACTGGGAGCGGTCCGGGTGAGGGGCAAGGACGGCGCCCTGGTCTATGCCGTGCCGGGTGAGGGAGGGGAGCGTGCCGCGAAAAGTGGTGTCACCCAGGAGATCCTTGACGCCCGGCTGACCAGGCTGTGCGGGGAACTCCTCGTGACGGCTGAAGCATCCGGGAACCTCGCCGTTCTCAGGACCCCGCCGGGAGCCGCGAACTTCCTGGCCCTGGCGATCGACCATTCGGTGATGCCGAGCGTTATTGGCACCATCGCCGGAGACGACACGGTGTTGCTCGTTGCCCGGGAGCCTGACGGGGGCGCGGAGCTTGCTGCGCGGTTCCTCCGATTCGCCGAAGAGGCCGGCGCAGGCGCTTAGGGCAGCGAACAGCGCCCCAGGCAGCTCGTGCGGGGCATAGTGCCCGCCAAGCATTGATAATCAACAAGATCCAAGAAACAACAAAGGAGCCCTCTCGTGACTGAGCGCATTGTTCTGGCCTACTCCGGTGGCCTTGATACTTCCGTAGCCATCGGCTGGATCGGTGAAGCCACCGGCGCCGAAGTTATCGCCGTGGCCGTCGACGTCGGACAGGGCGGCGAGTCGCTGGAGACCATTCGCCAGCGCGCCCTGGGTTGCGGCGCCGTCGAGGCCTACGTTGCCGACGCCCGTGACGAGTTCGCCAACGAATACTGCGTCCCGACCCTGAAAGCGAACGCGCTGTACCAGGGCCACTACCCGCTGGTTTCCGCCATTTCCCGCCCGGTGATCGTGAAGCACCTGGTCAAGGCTGCCCGTGAATTCGGCGCCACCACCGTTGCCCACGGCTGCACGGGCAAGGGCAACGACCAGGTCCGCTTCGAGGTGGGAATCCAGACCCTGGGCCCGGACCTGAAGTGCATCGCCCCGGTCCGCGACCTGGCCCTGACCCGCGACAAGGCCATCGCCTTCGCCGAGGAAAAGGGACTGCCGATCGAGACCACGAAGAAGAACCCGTACTCGATCGACCAGAACGTCTGGGGACGCGCCGTCGAAACCGGCTACCTCGAGGACATCTGGAACGCCCCCACCAAGGACATCTACGACTACACGGCAACGCCGGAATTCCCGCCCGCCCCGGACGAGGTCGTCATCACGTTCGAAGCCGGCGTTCCAGTTGCTATCGACGGCGTGAAGCACACCCCGCTGCAGGTCATCCAGGAACTGAACCGCCGTGCCGGTGCCCAGGGCGTCGGCCGCATCGACGTCGTCGAGGACCGCCTCGTGGGCATCAAGTCCCGCGAGATCTACGAAGCCCCGGGCGCCATGGCACTCATCACCGCGCACAAGCACCTCGAGGACGTCACCATCGAACGCGAGCAGGCCCGCTTCAAGGCAACCGTCGGCCAGCGCTGGTCCGAACTCGTGTACGACGGCCAGTGGTTCTCCCCGCTGAAGCGCTCCCTGGACGCCTTCATCGAGGACACCCAGCGCTATGTTTCCGGCGACATCCGCATGGTCCTCCACGGTGGCCAGGCCATTGTCAACGGCCGCCGCTCCGAGACCTCGCTCTACGACTTCGAGCTCGCCACGTACGACACCGGCGACACGTTCGACCAGTCGATGGCCCGTGGCTTCATCGAGCTTTGGGGCATGTCCTCGAAGGTCGCCTCAGGCCGCGACCTGCGGGTTGCGGGAAAGTAGCCCCGGTGGTTGAGCAAAGTTCGGGGACGAATGTAGGTGCCCTGTGGGGCGGTCGCTTTGCCGGCGGCCCTGCAGACGCCCTGGCAGCACTGAGCAAGTCCACGCACTTCGACTGGCGGCTGGCACGCTACGACATCGCCGGGTCCAAGGCGCACGCCCGAGTCCTGCACAAGGCCGGGCTACTGGATGACGCTGAGCTCGACGGAATGCTGAAGGCCCTCAGCAAGCTGGATGAGGACGTCGCCAGCGGCGCCTACCTGCCAGCCGAGAGCGATGAGGATGTGCACGGTTCCCTTGAACGCGGCCTCATCGAACGGGCTGGTGCCCAATTGGGCGGCAAGCTCCGTGCCGGGCGTTCCCGCAATGACCAGGTAGCCACCCTCGGGCGCATGTTCCTGCGCGACCACGCGCGGATCATTGCCCGCGGTGTCCTGGCTACCGTCGACGCCCTCGTGGAGCAGGCCAGGGTGCACCACGGCGTTGCCATGCCAGGCCGTACGCACCTGCAGCATGCCCAGCCGGTGCTGCTGAGCCACCACCTGCTGGCCCATGCCTGGGCGCTGCTGCGAGATGTGCAGCGGCTCCAGGACTGGGACAAGCGTGCGGGAGTGTCACCCTACGGCTCGGGAGCGCTGGCCGGTTCATCCTTGGGACTGGACCCTGAAGCGGTTGCCGCGGACCTGGGTTTCTACTCAGCGGTACACAACTCGATCGACGGCACCGCTTCCCGCGACGTCTTCGCCGAGTTCGCCTGGGTGTGCTCCATGATCGGCGTGGACCTGTCCCGCATTTCCGAGGAAGTCATCTTCTGGGCCACGAAGGAGTTCTCTTTCGTCACGCTGGACGATTCGTATTCCACGGGATCGTCCATCATGCCGCAGAAGAAAAACCCGGACGTGGCCGAGCTCGCTCGCGGGAAGGCCGGCCGGCTGATCGGCAACCTGACCGGGCTGCTGGCCACGCTGAAGGGCCTGCCGCTCGCCTACAACAGGGACCTCCAGGAGGACAAGGAGCCGGTGTTCGACGCCGCCGACACCCTGGAGTTGCTGCTCCCGGCCGTGTCAGGCATGATCGCCACCCTGAAGTTCAACATCGAGCGGATGGAATCGCTAGCGCCACAGGGTTTCGCGCTGGCCACGGACATCGCCGAATGGCTGGTCCGCCAGGGCGTTCCGTTCCGTGAGGCACACGAACTCTCCGGGGCCGCGGTGAAGCAGGCCGAGGCGCGTGGAGCGGAGCTGTGGGACCTGACGGATGAGGAATATGCCTCTATCTCGGAGCATCTGACACCCGAGGTCCGCAGCGTGCTTTCCACGGAGGGTTCGCTCAACAGCCGTAACTCCCAGGGCGGTACGGCTCCGGCCGCCGTCGAACGCCAGCTGACGGCCCTGCAGGCCGAACTGGCAGAAGTGCGCTCCTACGCCGGCTAGGGGGGATCTTCGCGGCAGTGTTCCTCCCGAACATTGCCGCGAAGCGGCAACTTGCTGCACGTTACGATGGCCCCATGACGCATATCTCGCCCGATCAACTCCTGGCCGATATCAAGGATGCAGCTGTCGCGGTGGGGAGCCTGGCTGCCAAGCTCACCGAGCCGGACGTCACGATGCCGTCGGAACTCCCCGGCTGGACCCGTGGGCATGTCCTGGCGCATCTAGTCGGCATCTCCAATGCGATGGCGCGGCAGCTTGAATATGCACAACGCGGCGAAACCGTTGAGTTGTACGACGGCGGCTTTGAGGGCCGGACGAAGGCGATTGAGCTCGCCGCCGGCCACAGCGCGGCTGAGCACGTGTCCGCCATCCGCGAAGCAACCTCGCGTGCCCTTGCTGCCTTCGACCGCTTGGACGACTCCGGCTGGCAGGCGCCCATTGCCTACCGCGGGGGAGCAGTTTTCGACGGCGGGCTGGCCCTGTGGCGGGAACTGGTTATCCATGCTTCAGATCTTGGAATGGGCCGCGGACCGGAAACGTGGAGCAGGCGTTTCTGTGAGCATCTCTTTGAGTTCCTGGCCGCCCGGGTTCCGGACGAGTACAGATTCGTCCTGCAGCCGCTTGGCCTCCCGGCCGTGTCTATCGGCTCGGGCGCCAAGTCGATCGTGATCAGCGGCATGCTGACTGACATCGCCGCCTGGCTGGCAGGCCGAACACCCAGTCTCGGAAGCCTTCGCGCATCCGAGGCGGCCGACGACGTCGACCTGCCTGAGCTCCTGCCCTGGCCTTCCGTGATACCCACTGCCAGCTAATTACTCCGGTAGCTAAATTGCTCCGGCAGCCTTCGCCGCGGCGGCCCGCCAGAGGTGCATGGTGGCGTAAGAGCGCCACGGGCTCACCTCCCTAAAGTCCTGTGATCTCGCTTCTGAGGATCCTGTCGGCCCTACGGCAGTATCGGCTGATTCCTCCACGAGCCTCCGCACGCCGTTGCGGACCGCTGCGTCGTTATCCAGGAAGATGTCCGGGGCGGCGATAACCCTCATGGCAACGTATCCCACTGTCCACGGCCCAACGCCGGGCAGCGGCAACAGCTTGGACCTGAGCCCTGGCAGGTCGTCGCCGTAGCCGAAGTCCAGTCCGCCTGCTGCCATCGCCCGGGCGGCACCAAAAAGGGACTCGATCCTGCGCCGCGGCCCGTTGAGCAGTCCGGCACCGGATGCGGCGATTTGCGCCGCCGTCGGGAACAGGCGCTCGATGGATCCGGACTGCTGATCCTGGACCCCCTGTGCCGGCTCGAGGGCAGTTCCAGCAGCACAGAGCCTGCCAAGCGCTGTCCGTGCGGCTGAAACCGTAATCTGCTGCCCAATCATGGCCCGTACGAGCAACTCCTGGGGATCGATGGCGCCTGGAACCCGTATCCCCGGAACAGCCATGACTGCTTGCTCAAGCCGTGGATCCCGGCGCAGGACGTCGTCGATGGCAACTGGATCGGCGTCGAGATCGAAGAGGCGACGCACGCGGCTCAGCAACACGGGCAGGTCGCGGAGGTCGAGCGTATCCACCCGGAGAGCCAAATTCCCGACGGAACCATTTCCGTCTGAGCCGATTCCCTCTGAGCCGTTTCCAGGTGAGCCGTACGAGACGGTGAAGGCTGCAGTGCTGCGGGGCAGGTGGATCATTCGCGAATAGCTGTTGGCTGTGGCCGCCTCGACGCCGGGAATCGCGCGGGCAGCAAGAAAGCTGAAGATGCCGGGATCGTAGGGTTTGCGATAGGGCAGGTTCAGGCGAAGGGACGTGCCGCTACCTTTCCGGACGTGGTGATCCGTCGCGACTTTGGCGGGAGCGGAAGCCCTGGCCGCAGCCGTGGCCCTGAGTGCACTCGGCGTCAGGGCAAAGACTTCCGTGATGGTGTCGTTGAACTGTCGGACGCTGTTGAAGCCGGCCGCGAAGGCGACGTCGGCAAGCTTCATGGATGTCGAGACCAGCAGCGTCCGCGCCGTCTGGGCGCGGCTTGCCCGCGCCAGCGCCAAGGGACCGGCGCCAAGTTCGGTGCCCAGGATCCGGTTGAGGTGCCTGGTTGAGTAACCGAGCCGCAAGGCGAGTCCGTCCACGCCTTCACGGTTGATAACGCCGTCGTTGATGAGGCGCATGGCGCGGCCGGCGACGTCGGACCTGACGTTCCAGGCGGGGGTGCCGGGGACGGCCTCCGGCAGGCACCTCTTGCAGGCACGGTAGCCCGCCTCATGAGCTGCTGCGGACGTCTCATAGAAGGTCACGTTCGAAGCCTTGGGCGTGCGGGCAGGACAGGAAGGCCTGCAGTAGATGCCCGTGGAACGCACCGCCGTGACGAACTGGCCGTCAAAGCGAGGATCACGCCCATCAATCGCACGGTAGCGCTCCCAAAAGTCCATTGCTTCATGGTCTCAGGCCACGTCCACCGTTGCTAGCGGAAATCGGACATGCCGCTGGGATCCCGGACACGCCTTTGCGGACACGCCCTTTGCTAGGGTCTGAGCATGACGTCGGGCCGTGGAATTCGGGAGTTGCTGGCGGTGGATCCCCGAGACGCCGCCAAGCTGCTCCTCGGTGCTGTGCTCAGTCATCACAGCCCGGAAGGAACTGTGGCGGTCCGGTTGACGGAAGTAGAGGCGTACTTTGGCCAAGTGGACCCCGGCTCCCACGCCTACCGAGGACGAACGGCACGCAACGCGCCCATGTTCGGGCCCGCCGGACACCTCTACGTCTACTTCACCTACGGGATGCACCATTGCGCCAACCTCGTCACTGGCCCTGACGGTACCGCCTCGGCTGTCCTGCTGCGTGCTGGAGAAGTGGTGGAGGGTCGGGACCTCGCACGGTCGCGCCGTGCGTCCTCCAAGGCAGCCAAGGATCTGGCCAGCGGTCCCGGCCGGCTCGCCGCTGTCATGGGATTCACGACGGCGGACAGTGGCCGGGATGCCCTCGTGATGCCTTACGGTCTCGTGCTTCCGAACTATCATGGGGATCCTCCCGACATCAGCAGCGGTCCGCGGGTGGGCGTTGCCGGGGAGGGCGGGAGCGAGGCCTACCCCTGGCGGTACTGGCTCACGGGCGATCCCACGGTTTCGCGATACCGACCTGCCCGGATCCGCACCCCTTAAAGCAACGCGGGGTCGCCTACGGCCCATGTGGGCGCCCCGGATGGGCCGTAGGTGACCCCGCGTTGCTTTAGGCTGCCTGTCCGCTCGGCAACCCTGTATCGAAATCGACGCCGGGGCGCTCGGGAAGGGCAAACGGCGCGAGACGCTCCAGCAGCCCCTGCCTGATGTCGGGCCATTCATGGCGAAGGATGGAGAAAACGGCGGTATCGGAACGGCCGCCGTCGGGTGCGAGGCGATGACGGCGTAGGGTTCCCTCGTACCTCGCGCCAAGCCGGGCGATGGCGCCGGCGCTGCGGGTATTCGTGGCATCGCAGCGGAATGCCACCCGGTGCACGGCGAGGACGTCGAAAGCATAGGAGAGTAGCAAGTGCTTGCTGGCCGGGTTGACGTGGGTGCCCCAGAACTGGCGGCCATAGAACGTACCGCCGATTTCGACGCGTTGCTGGCGCAGGTCGAAGTCGCACAGCGATGAAGTGCCGAGCAATGCGCCTGTGAAATGGTCCGTCACGGCAAAGGGAATAGTTGATGCGTCATCAAGTCGTGCGGCGAAGAGGGAAGCCAGCTCTTCAACGCTGAGCGGCAGGTTCGCTGCCAACCCCGCCCACATTCCGGAGTCCACGAAATCGAAGAGTATCCCTGCGTGAAGCGGGGACAGGGGAATGAGTCGTATGCCATGTGCTGAAAGGGCAACATCGTGCTGCATTGCAGTATTGAAGCACCACGATGCGACGCTGGAAATGGGTAGTTGGGGAGGCGGACATGAACATTGGGTTACACAGCCAGTCCCGTCCGGGGTTCGTACAGATTAACCAAAATGGCTGTAGAATGGACGGTCTGTCTTTTGCGATAGGGGAACGTTTCGATGCAAGACGCTGATTTGGTCCACGAACGGGAATACGTTGCTGGACTTTACGCACGCCTGGACGAATTGCGCGAGGAAAAGCGCGCCCAGCTTGCCCAGGTGCGGCGTGCCGGCGCGGTCGGCACCATGCAGAATGTGTCGGAGCGTGACGCTTTTGCGGCACTGTACGAGGATCGCCTGGCCCAGCTCGACGCCGTCGATGACCGCCTGGTCTTCGGTCGGCTTGACCTTGATTCAGGCGAAGCGCAATACATCGGCCGCATCGGTCTCTCCACGGCAGACCTGCAGAGGCTAATGGTCGACTGGCGGGCACCGGAAGCTGGCCACTTTTACCAGGCCACTGCTTTCGACCGCCAGGGAGTGCGCCGCCGTCGTCACCTGATCCTGCAGGGCCGCGAGGTCAAGGCCATTGAGGATGACGTCCTTGACGCCTCAATGCTGTCCGGCAGCGAGTCACTTCAGGGGGAGGGCGCCCTCCTCGCCGCCCTGAACTCCAAGCGCACCGGCCGGATGTCGGACATCGTCGGCACCATCCAGTCCGAGCAGGATCGCATCATCCGCTCGTCAATCTCTGGAGCACTCGTGGTCCAGGGTGGTCCCGGTACCGGCAAAACCGCCGTCGCACTTCACCGTGCCGCCTACCTGCTCTACACCCATCGGGACCGCCTGAAGTCCGCCGGGGTGCTGCTCGTGGGCCCGTCGTCATCGTTTATGCACTACATCGAACGCGTGCTGCCCTCGCTCGGCGAGACCGGCGTGGTCATGGCCAGCCTCGGGCGCCTGATGCCCGGAATCCATGCCGTGCCGGAAAAGGATCCGGCAGTTGCGGCACTGAAGGGCCGCCTGGACATGGCCGAGGTGGTCGCCAATGCAGTGGCCAACCGGCAGCGGACCCCTGGCGGCGACCGCATCCTCGAAGTGGACGGCCGCAAGCTGAAGCTGACGGAACGCCAGGCCCGCCGCGCCCGCGAAAAGGCACGAGGCACCGGGAAGCCACACAACGAGGCGCGCGTCACGTTCGTCAAGATCCTTCTCCGCGAGCTGACGGAGCAACTGACCGAGCTCGTCGAGGAAGCCAACATCGGCAACAACGCCGACCGTTCCTACCTGGCAGAGGACGTTCGGACCTCGCGTGACGTGCGAATCATGCTGAATCTCTGCTGGATGCCGATGACGCCGGAGAAACTCGTATCGGAGCTCTTCAGCAAGCCCGCGATCCTTGAGGCCTGCACCCCGCATCTCACGCGCGAGCAGCGCGCCTTGCTCGCACGCCCGGCCGATGCGCCATGGACCGAGGCCGATGTGCCGCTGCTGGACGAGGCGGCAGAGTTGCTTGGCGAGCTGGATGCAGCTGCGGGGCGCGGGCTGGCCCAGCAGGAGCACGACCGCGCCAGGGATCTTGCCAATGCCCGCCAGACGCTGGTCAACATGGAGGCGTCCGGCGTGGACGTGCTGATGACGGCGGAAGAGCTTGCCGAACAGAACCAGGAGCGGGAAGGTCGGCTGACTGCGGCTGAGCGCGCCACGAGCGACCGAACCTGGGCGTTCGGGCACATCGTGGTGGATGAGGCCCAGGAGCTTTCGCCCATGCAGTGGCGCCTTCTCGTCCGTCGTTGCCCGCTGAAGTCGTTCACGATCGTGGGGGACATCGCCCAAACGAGTTCGGCTGCTGGCGCCAACTCCTGGCAGGGTGCGCTGTCCCCGCTCTTCGGGGACCGCTGGCAGCTGGAGGAACTTACCGTCAACTATCGGACGCCGTCGCAGATCGCCGAGGCCGCAGTCCGGATGGCCAATCGTGCCGGCCTTGTGGTCTCCGCGCCGAAGGCTGTCCGCGAGGGCCGCTGGTCGCCGGTCATCGACCGGGTGGAGGCCGAGGACATCATCGAGCGGCTCGCGCAGGTGGTTCCTGACGAACTGGAAGCTATCGACGGCGGACTGCTGGCCGTGATTGCCGACGGCGAACTGCTGCCCCAAGCGGCCTCGACCCTGCGGGGTATGTATGGCCACCGAGTAGGCAGCGGCGCCGGAAGTTACTCGCAGGACATCGTGGTGATCAGTCCGCAGGAAGCCAAGGGGCTGGAATTCGACGGCGTCGTGGTGCTCGAACCCGCTGTAATGCTGAACCACGAACACGGCAAGGTTGGTGACCTTTACGTGGCCATGACCAGGCCAACGCAACGCCTGCGCCTCATCGCTTCACGTCCTGTTCCGGCAGGCATTGAACGCTGATCCACGCCCCGGGGAGGCGGACAGCAGGTCCGCCGCCATGGGGGCCTGCCAATCCTGCTAACTTAGAAGCCGTGTCACACGTAAATAACCTTGAGTCCCAGCACAACGACCCGGGCTTCGCCAATATCTGGCAGGAGCTCAAATGGCGCGGCCTGATCCATGTTTCCACCGACGAAACGGAACTGGAAAAGCTGCTCGCCGGGGACCCGATCACGTATTACTGTGGCTTTGACCCCACCGCTCCTTCCCTGCACTTGGGTAACCTGGTCCAACTCCTCCTCATGCGCCGGCTGCAGCTCGCCGGCCACAAGCCGCTTGGGCTGGTCGGCGGCTCCACCGGACTGATCGGTGATCCCCGTCCGACGGCGGAACGCACCTTGAACACCAAGGACACCGTGGCCGAATGGGTTGGCTACCTGCAGGAACAGGTAATGCGCTTCCTCAGCTTCGAGGGCGACAATGCCGCGCGGATGGTCAATAACCTTGATTGGACGGCGCCGCTCAGCGCCATCGATTTCCTGCGCGAAATCGGTAAGCATTTCCGCGTGGGAACCATGATGCGCAAAGACGCCGTGGCCTCCCGCCTGAATTCCGACGAAGGCATCAGTTACACGGAGTTCAGCTACCAGATCCTCCAGGGCATGGACTACCTCGAGCTCTACCGCGTTTACGACTGCGTGCTCCAGACCGGGGGATCCGACCAGTGGGGCAACCTCACTAGTGGCACTGAGCTGATCCGCAAGGTCGAGGGCAAGTCCGTGCACGCCTTGGGAACCCCGCTTATCACCAATTCCGACGGCACCAAGTTCGGCAAGAGCGAGGGCAACGCCATCTGGCTGGACGCAGCGATGTGCAGCCCGTACACGTTCTACCAGTTCTGGCTTAACACAACAGACGCCGACGTCGTTGACCGCCTGAAGGTCTTCACGTTCCTTACCCGTGCAGAAATCGAGGACATCGCCAAGTCCGTGGCTGAGCGTCCCTTCGCCAGGGAAGCCCAGCGCCGGCTCGCCTACGAAGTTACCGCCCTGGTGCATGGTACCGAAGCCACGGAAAAGGTGATTGCGGCATCTGCCGCCGTCTTCGGCAACGGAGATCTCACAGTCCTGGATGAACGAACGCTGGCTGCGGCAACGGCCGAACTACCCACGGCCAAGGTAGGCGCGGATGGACTTGGCATCGTAGATCTGCTTGTGGCTTCCGGACTTTCCGAAAGCAAGTCTGCTGCCCGACGCATCATCGGGGAGGGTGGGGCTTACGTAAACAACGTAAAGGTCTCGGATCCGGAGGTTGTAATTGACCATGCACAGCTGCTGCATGGCAGGTACCTGCTGCTCCGGCGCGGCAAGAAGCACCTGGCCACCGTTGAGGTTTCTTCGTCCTGACGAAGGCCCTGACCGGGTGCCAACACTCCACTTCACACGCTTCCCGAGGACCGACTTGCGCGGTCATCGGGGAGCGTGTAGTGTTTCTTGGGTTGCCGCCGCTGAGTGGCAACGAACCCCTTCAAACGAGAAACTCCGGCCAGGACGAAAAGTTCGGGAAATCCGGATTATTTGTCGCCTTGTTGGAGTAATTCGGTTCAATTGTGAATTTCGGAAGAATTTACCGGATTTGCAAAGTGAAAATGAATGAAATAAGCTTGAAACACCGCAGCGAAGAAATGCTGAATAAGCAATTTATTCAGTAAGTATTCGAATTGCTTCTGTTGTTTGAGAACTCAAT
>NZ_JAGGPK010000002.1 GCF_018613855.1 Arthrobacter sp. ISL-30 | reverse complement strand
AAAAGGGGCGCCGGAACCCGGCAGGAAGGCCTCGTAATGCTCTCCCTGCCCGAAATCCGGCACCTGATCACCCGTCTCGTCTGGGCCAGGATCCCCGCCCAAAACCACGTACTGGAACGCTCACGCTGGCGCCGAAAACACCAACACCGGGCCCGTGAACACCACTACCGCAAACGACAAACAAAGAAATAACCGCGACTGTAGTACTAGGGGTCCTACGCCTCCCGCAGCACCGCAGGGAAGGCGTAGGGGGCGTGGATGTGCCGTCCTGATCGTCGCGAAATCTCGGGGCATTCTTGGGACCGAAGGTCTGCGTACAGCTGGTAACAGGTGTCCGCTCTTGAACCTTTCCCTGCCGTGGTGGGCGCTTCCGCGAATTGACGTGAACTTGGTGTCGATGATCGTGCAGGGCCCGGCTTCCAAGTTCTCGACCATGATGTCCGTCTTCATGCCGGGAGAAGCTGTGCAATTCCGGTGGATGCCGAGGATGTCGGCCGGGACAGGCGTGTGCTCGTTCCCTTTTAGGCTGAGGTTTGCGCGCTACTCACCAGCCCGGCAGTGCATTTCCCTTGGAACCAGCCGGACCGGTAAGCGGTGAAGTCCTGGGAGGTTTTTTTCCGGAGATGGCCGCTGACAACTCGCCGGCCACGGCACGACCCATGGCTTCGAGGTTCATGTCGATTGTCGTGATGGGGGGCCGCGAGGTTGCGCTGAAGAGTTCCCAGTTATCGAACCCTACGACTCCGACTTCGTGTGGGTCGGACATTCCCGACTCCCTCAGGGCATCGATGACGCCCCGGGCAATTTGGTCGCTGCCGCAAAATATTCCATCAAAGTCCAGGCCGGCGCTGAGCAGCGCCCGTAACCCCTGATGCCCTCACGCTTCATTCCAACTGCCGTACAGGACCTCGTTGGTGACCAGGTTCAGCCCATGGCGAGCAAGTGCTTCCTGCGCACCAGCGGCGCGTTCGCGTGCCGCCTCATATTGAGGCTCCCCGTTGAGCATCACGATCTTTTTCCTGCCCCGTGATACGAGATGGTCGATGGCCAGGCTGGCTCCCATCCTGTTGTCCGGTGTAAAGGAGCAGTCTGATTCCAGGACCGATGGGGTGTAGGCATACACCACCGGCGGGAATTACTTCAGCCGGAATCCTGACTGGTTCCGCCTGGCCCTCGCCGAATAGTTGTTCCGGAATGCGGTAAGAAGCCATTGCGTTCCCAGCCTGGGAGCGATCACGGCGATCAGAATGATGCCGAGTTCCTTGGAGATCCAGATATGGCCGAATAGTAAAGCTTGGTACTGCTTTGGTACCATTGATCGCATGGCTATGAATCTGCGTGTTCCGGAAGACTTGGATCGTCGGCTCGATGAGCTGGCCACCGAGGAGCACACTTCGAAGTCGGCCCTGCTTCTTCAGGGCGCTGAGCTGGTTCTGCAGCGTCACGCCCGCAGGCGTGAGGTCGCCGCGGGACTGGACTTTGTGTTGAGCCATGATGCTGAACTTTTGAAGCGCCTTGAGGATGCATGAGCGCGTCCCTCGAAATCGAGGACGCACTGCTGGTCGTTGATCGGTACGGCTTCCATGTCCGTGACGTCGGACTGCTGGCCTCGGCCTTGGCGAGACCTGCAACGACGGTTATGGGCAGGGAGGCTTACCCGCAGTTGCCTTTGAAGGCGGCCGCGTTGCTCGAATCCGTTGCCAGATTCCACCCTCTCATCGATGGCAACAAACGCACCGCCTGGACGCTCATGGTCCTGACGCTGTGGATCAACGGCTACCGGCACGATTTCAGTACCGAGGAGGCATTCGATCTGGTCGTGGGTGTTGCAGCTGGCCACATCGAGCTCGAACACAGCGCGGCCCTGATTTCCAAACACCTGGTCCCACCGTAGTTCCGCGTCCGGCCTGGTCTTTCGCGTCCGCACGATATGTAAGACCTTTGACAGCCGTCGGCCATGCTTGCCCACAAGAACGCGCCCTCGCCGCGGGACGGCGGTAGCTGTCGCAGTGGACGGAATTGTCTCAAAAGGGGCTGTGTACAATGCGCACACTTTCGGCTTCGGACTGGGCCGTACATCGGCCGGACTGGCTCGGATTGGCGAAGTTTCTGAAGCCCCATTGATGCTCCTATGGCTGTCAATTCGTTTTTTGAGTCGCTTGCTTCTCGAGCCATTTCCGGTAGCTTGTTGCGAGGTCGTCGTTGCGCATGAGTCCTCGTTCGATGCGGGAGATAACGGAGGGCCATTGGCTGAATTCGGCGGCGACCGCGTTGATGGTCAACCCGAGGCGTTTGCGTTTCGGGCGTAGGTCCGTGACGCCTGGCGCCGATTTCGGGTTGAATATCTGTCGGTATATTTCGCGGGATACGTAGCGTTTGAGACAACGCATGATCTCTCGCTTGCTTTTTCCTTCAGTGGTGCGTTTATTGACGTAGTTTTTCGTGCGTGAGCATGAAGCCATGCGGGTCAGCACCACTTGATGCAGGGCACGGTTTGCGTTGCGGTCACCGCCTCGGCTGAGCCGGTGGCGGGTCGTTTTTCCTGATGACGCCGGGATGGGTGCAACGCCGACGAGTGCCGCGAACTGGGCTTCGTTTCCGATCCGTTCCTGGTTGTCTCCCACGGTGATGAGGAGCTGGCTGGCAACGTCTGGTCCTACGCCTGAGAGGAGTCCCACCTCGGGCACGTTTTCCCTCAGGCTCGGGGCCTTTTAAGGGCGCCTCTAGCCGCGTGCGCGCTGTACACACGCCGTCCGCGGGGTTGTTATGACGGGTGTCGGTCACGCCGAGTTTGTCGGTGGCCGTTCTTGTGGCCCGGAGTCTCCTTCGTTTCGTCGGTGACGTTTTTGCCGTGCTACTCCTTCATGGCTGGGCCAGGTCGTGAGAGCATGACTTTTTTGGAGCCGGGGGAGTGGTTCTGCGGTGGCGCGTTTCTGCTTTTGTTTTTCACAGCTGTTCATGGCGCTGCTCTGGGCAAGTGCATGATTTTCGTGAGTTGGTTTTCTGTGTTCTCGTTGCAGGCGGGATCCCGCACGAAGGGGATGTCCGCTAGGAGACTGCTGAAATAATCGCTGGCTTAGGCGCGTCGGCTGGACCGGTGAGGCTGGTCGTTAAGACTGGTCTTATGCAGGGACGTGAGGACGCGCAGCGCGGGTATTTGGATGTGGAGGCACTGGCCGGGGAGTTGTTGGTCCCGGGCAGTGTCTTCGCTTTTCTGGCCAAGAACCGGGGGCGTCTGTTTCCGGATTCGATGATGGAGGACCTGTTTCCGTCGCGGCGGGGCCGGCCTTCGGTTCCGGCGCCGGTGATCGGCTCGGTCCTGCTGCTGCAGGCGTTACAGGGGCTTTCCGACCGCGAAACGGCCGAGGCGTTGACGTTCGATCTGCGATGGAAGGCTGCGTGCGGGTACGGGCTGACCGATACCGCATTCCACCCGAGCACCCTGACGTACTGGCGCCGGCGCCTGGCCGCGTCGAAGAACCCGCACCGGATTATGGAGGCGATTGCCGAAGTTGTGGCGGAAACCGGCATCTTGAAGGGTAAGCGCCGGCGGGCGGTGGATTCAACGGTCCTGGACGACGCCGTGGCGAGGCAGGACACCATCACGCAGCTGATCGCGGGCATCCGCCGTTTCGGCCGTGACGTCCCCGGCGGGCAGGACCTGGTTACCACCCGGGCGACCGGGTATGACTACACGCGAACCGGCAAACCGGACATCGCGTGGGATGACCAGGACGCCAAAGACGGGCTGATCTCGGCCCTGGTCACCGACGCTCTTGCCCTGCTGGCCGCTGTCGATCCCGAAATCCTCGAGGGCAAGGCCGCTGATGCGTACGCGCTGCTGGCGCTGGTGGCCGGGCAGGACGTCGAGCCCGCGGACGGCTCTGACGGTACGGACGGGCGGTGGCGGCTGGCCCGGAAAGTCGCCCCGGACCGGATGATCGCCACCGTGGACCCGGATACCCGGCATGCCCATAAGACCCAAGCCCGTCAGCAGGACGGGTTCAAGGCCCACATCGTGATCGAGCCTGACACCGGGCTGATCACCGCCGCGGAACTGACGAAAGCCTCCGGGCCCCAGAACAGCGACGGGGCCGTCGGTGCCCGGCTGATCGCCAAGGATCCCACGATCACCAGTAGCAGCGTCCAGATTCTGGCGGATTCGGCCTACGGTTCCGGGGAAATGCTCGCAGCCCTCGCCCTGACCAACCACACCCCGGTCATCAAACCCTGGCCGCTGCGCCCGGCCGTCGAGGGCGGGTTCACCCTGGATGACTTCACCGTCGACGAGACCGTCGGGACCATGACCTGCCCGAACAACATCACCCGGGCCATCACCGCCAAGCGCCGGGTCACGTTCGGCGCCGCCTGCACCGGCTGCCCGCTCAGAGCCCGGTGCACCACATCACCACGGGGCCGGAAACTCGTCCTGCACGAACACGACGCGTTGCAGCGCGAACACCGCCACCGCGCCAAGGACCAGGACTTCCAGCACGACTACCGCACCCACCGGCCCATGGTGGAACGGTCCATCGCCTGGCTCACCCGCGGCAACCGCCGTGTTCCCCACCGCGGCGTCAACCCGAACAACGCCTGGCTCCAACTGAGGATCGCGGGACTTAACCTGCGACGTCTGCTCACCCTCGGACTGACCGTGAACGAGGGATCATGGGCGCTGGGATGAACCATCCGTTCGAACCCGGCCCACCCGACCACTGGATGATGCCCTACATCTAGGGGCACAATGAACAAAGCGGGCGGAACGACCCCGTTGTCGCACCTAGAGTGCTGACCTGAACACGCCGCTTGGCGGCCATTGGTGGCGTTCCGCCCGCCCCACAACCACGTTGTTCAGCAGCCTCCTAGTCCGGGCGTTCCGGTGCTATTCCCGCCCGCCAGACTGAACTCGGCCGCTGAGCCGCTTGATCCGGGAGTGGGGCGAAGTGCGTTGACGTCCGGGCCGGTGTGCTCCTGCTCCTTCATCCCTGAGCGGATGCACTGTTCTCCCATCCCGATAAAGGCCGAAATGTCTGCGGAGGGTGATCCGTCAAGGGTGGGCCGGAGGCCCATCACGAAGTGACGCGCAGCGCTCTTGACGGCACACCTGGAGCAGCGAAAATGAGCCGCCGGGATGGGGGCAACGGTCTCCTCGTAAGGCCAAACAGAACTGATCTAGTGCAGCGTGTCTTAAGT
>NZ_JAGGPK010000028.1 GCF_018613855.1 Arthrobacter sp. ISL-30 | reverse complement strand
CCTCAAGCGTTTTTGCCGCGAACTCGGCCTGGCTCGTTGCCGCGGTCATGGCCTACAACCTCAGCCGCGCCGCCGGGATCCTCGCCGCGGGCCCCTTCGGCAAGGCCCGGACCGGCACGATCCGCCGCAAACTAATCCACATCCCGGCCCGCATCGCCACCAGCGCGCGATGCATCCGTCTTCACCTGCCTACAGCCTGGCCCTGGCAATGCGCTTGGGAAGGGCTATTCAGCACCGTCCACGCCCCACCGCAAACGGCATAGGACCCCGCCCGCCCGCCGAAAACGGCCAAGACCATCCAGTGGAACACCACCGGCAGCGAGGCCGGCGATCCGCCGTGCCCGAAACCAGAATCCGCTGCCCGCCCGACAATCAATCAGAACCGACCACGGATCGGTGGATCAAGGCTTAGCAGGACGCTAGAAGAGCCATAAAGGAAGCAAAGAAATGGCGACAGAACCACGGATTAGACCAATCGTTCTTGGCAGCTCACGACGACCGGCTCGCCCGCAGCGCTGCCAAGGAACTATGAACCTCGATTAATTCCCATATTCATGGCCGTCTCGCAAAAATGGGTGGCCGCGTGTGCTACACCCACCAAAACCGCCCCTAATTCCCCGAGTGCGCCGCCAGGAACGAATAAACCTCGGTCTCGTCCACGCCAGGGAACGCTCCCGGAGGCATGGCCGCCAGCAGATGAGAGTGGGCACGGGCGGACGGCCAGGCATTTCCGGCCCATTCTGACGCCAACGACGCCGGCGGGCGCTTGCAGCAGTTCGGGTCCGGGCAAGTGGACGTGGCCCGCGCCGTCGTCTCCCGCCCCCGGAACCATTTCACGTGCTGGTACGGCACACCGATGCTGAGCGAGAACTCGCCGCTGGCGGAGCGTTCCGTCCGCGCGGTGCACCAGTAGGTGCCCGACGGCGTGTCTGTGTACTGGCTATAGGCGCTGAACTTGTCGGGCACATCGAAGACGGCCCGGGACGTCCACGCCTTGCACGACGGCTGCCCCTCGATTGCGCCGGTGTGGTCCTGCGGGAAGGTCACGCCGTCGTTCTCGTAAGCCTTGTAGATGATGCCGCTCTGATGCGTTTTCTGGAAATGCGTAGTGAGGCCCAGGTGCTGGGTGGCCAGGTTGGTGAAGCGGTGTGCTGCAGTCTCGTAGGACACCGCGAAGGCGTCCCGGATGTCCTCCACGGCGATTTCCTTGGCTGCCTTGGCATTTTGCAGGAACTCCACCGTGGCCTGTTCGGGCAGCAAGAGCGACGCGGCGAAGTAGTTCGTGGCTACGCGTTGGGCCAGGAAGTCTCCATAGTTGCGAGGCGTTTCATGGCCCAGGACGTAGTGTCCAAGGGCCTGCAGCAGCACGGAACGGGGGTCGTGGTCCTGCCGCTGGCTCTGCGTCAGGTAAATTCTGCGATTCTTCAAATCGGTGACCGAACGCGTGGAATGGGGCAAATCCCCAACGTGGTGGAGCGAGAAACCGAGGTGCGCCGCGATGTCCGCGATGACATGCTGGCTCAACGGACCGGAGCTGTAGCCCACCTCCTTGAGGACCTTTTGCGCCTCGGCCTCGTACTCAGGGAAGTAGTTGCCTCGCTCGCGCATCATGGCACGCAGCTCGCCGTTCGCGCGGCGGGCTTCCTCCGGCGTCGCAACCTGCTCATTCATCTTGCGTTCCAGCTCCTGGAGCAGGCCCACCTGGGCCTCGAGCACATCCACCGGAAGCCGCGAACTGATGCGGATTTTCGGCAGGTTTAGGGACTCGTACAGGGGCCCGCGCTGGTACCGTTCGAGCTCAATTTCCAGGGCCGCCCGCCGGCTTGGCGGCTCGGCGCCCAGGAGCTGGTCGATGCTCACCCCCAGCGCACCGGCGAGCTGCTGCAGCAGCCCCAGTTTCGGTTCGCGCTTGCCGTTCTCGATGAGGCTCAGCTGGCTCGGTGCAGTCCCGACGGCGGCACTCAGGTCATCGAGCGTCAGCCGGGCCTGCTTGCGCAGGTGCCGCACGCGGCGGCCAAGGCTAATGACGTCCACTCCCCCGGGAGCGGACGACGGCGTGTGCGAAACTTCCCTGTTCCAGCTTGAAGGCGACATTTCTGAAGAATACGTGAAGAACTGCATTTCTTTCCAGCATTTTCCTCTAGAAAGCCCTTGGAAAGTGCAGAAAAGTAAGAGTCACGGAAAGAAACACCCCTCCGGAACAGCTGGCCGGCCCTTCAAAGGCGCAGGGACGGTCGGCGCCGGAACCCACCAAGGAGACAGAATAATGACCGCAGCATTTGATCCAGCACAGCCCGCGCCAGCGACCGCAGAGCAGCAGGCCGCGGCGCTGGAGCTTGAATGGACTGCCAACCCGCGTTGGGAAGGCGTCACCCGCGACTACTCGGCCACCGACGTCGTCCGCCTCCGCGGCCGCGTCTCCGAAGAACACACCCTGGCCCGCCGCGGTTCCGAGAAACTGTGGAAGCAGCTCAGCGAAGAGCACCGCGAAGGAAAGTACACCAACGCCCTCGGCGCCCTGACAGGCAACCAGGCCGTGCAGCAGGTCAAGGCCGGCCTGCGGGCCATCTACCTTTCGGGCTGGCAGGTCGCCGCCGACGCCAACCTGTCGGGCCACACCTACCCGGACCAGTCGCTCTACCCGGCCAACTCGGTCCCCCAGGTTGTCCGCCGCATCAACAACGCGCTGCTCCGTGCCGACCAGATCGAGTACTCCGAAGGCATCCAGACAGTTCAGGACTGGCTGGTACCGATCGTCGCCGACGCAGAGGCCGGCTTCGGCGGCCCGCTGAACGCCTATGAGCTCATGAAATCCATGATTGCCGCCGGCGCCTCCGGTGTTCACTGGGAGGACCAGCTCGCGTCGGAAAAGAAGTGCGGCCACCTTGGCGGCAAGGTCCTCATCCCCACCCAGCAGCACATCCGGACACTGAACGCCGCACGCCTCGCAGCCGACGTTGCTGGCACCCCGTCCGTCATCATCGCCCGCACCGACGCCGAGGCAGCCACCCTGATTACCTCCGACGTCGACGAGCGCGACCAGGAATTCATCACTGGGGAACGCACCCCCGAGGGCTTCTACAAGGTCCGCAACGGCATCGAACCCTGCATTGCCCGCGCCAAGGCCTACGCCCCATACTCCGACCTCATCTGGATGGAGACCGGCACCCCGGACCTGGAGCTGGCCCGCAAGTTCGCTGAAGCGGTCAAGGCCGAGTTCCCGGACCAGATGCTCTCCTACAACTGCTCGCCGTCATTCAACTGGCGCAAGCACCTGGACGACGCCACCATCGCTAAGTTCCAGCGCGAACTCGGTGCCATGGGCTTCACCTTCCAGTTCATCACCCTGGCCGGCTTCCACGCCCTGAACTACTCGATGTTCGACCTCGCCCATGGCTACGCCCGTGAAGGCATGAGCGCCTACATCGAGCTGCAGGAGAAGGAATTCGCCTCCGAGTCCCGCGGCTACACCGCAACCAAGCACCAGCGCGAAGTCGGCACCGGCTACTTCGACGACATCGCCACTGCGCTCAACCCGAACGCATCCACCCTGGCCTTGGTGGGATCCACCGAAGAAGGCCAGTTCCACTAAAACTTCCCCCAACTAGATCGCAGTAGATGCCGTTATGAACGCTCATAACGGCATCTACTGCCAGTCAGTTGGCCTCCTAAGGAGAACTCCAATGAACAGCTTCACCGATAACTTCACTATCAACGGCATCACATCCACTGCGCAGCCTATTCATCGGCAGAACGAGGTTTTGACTCCCGATGCCGTGGAGTTTGTTGCCAGGCTTCACCGGGCTACCGAGGAGCGTCGCGAGGAACTGCTGCAGGCCCGCGAGGAGCGGCGCAATCGGATCAGCACAGGGCAGGACCCGCGGTTCCTGAAGGAAACGGAGTCCATCCGGAACGATCCGAGCTGGCGGGTCGCTCCTCCGGCCCCGGGCCTGGAGGACCGCCGGGTCGAGATCACCGGACCTGTGGACCGGAAGATGACCATCAACGCCCTGAACTCCGGGGCGAAGGTATGGCTTGCGGACATGGAGGACTCCTCCACGCCGTCGTGGCGGAACGTGATCAAGGGCCAGCTGAACCTCACCGATGCCCTTGAGCGCCGGATCGACTTCACTTCGGCAGAGGGCAAGGAGTACAAGCTGCGTCCGGCCGGGGACCTGCCCACCATCGTGGTGCGCCCCCGCGGCTGGCACCTGCCTGAGAAGCATATGCTGATCGACGGCAAGCCCGTGGCCGGCGGCATCGTGGACTTTGGCCTGTACTTCTTCCACAACGCCCGCCGCCTCCTGGCCCAGGGCAAGGGACCGTACTTCTACCTACCGAAAATCGAGAACCACCTCGAGGCCAGGCTGTGGAACGACGTGTTCATCCTCGCCCAGGACCTGCTGGGCATCCCCCAGGGCACCATCCGTGCCACAGTGCTGATCGAGACCATCACCGCCGCGTTCGAGATGGAGGAAATCCTGTACGAACTGCGGGACCACGCCTCGGGCCTGAACGCCGGCCGGTGGGACTACATCTTCTCGGTGATCAAGAACTTCCGCACCCGTGGGCCCCGTTTCGTGCTCCCGGACCGCGTTCAGGTGACCATGACAGCCCCGTTTATGCGTGCCTACACCGAGCAGCTCGTCCGTGCCTGCCACCGGCGTGGCGCCATGGCGATCGGCGGCATGGCCGCTGCCATCCCAAACCGCAAGGACCAGGCCGCGAACGCCATTGCGTTCGAAAAGGTCCGGGCCGACAAGACCCGCGAAGCCAACGACGGCTTCGACGGCTCCTGGGTGGCCCACCCCGACCTGGTGCCGGTATGCAAGGAGGTGTTCGATTCGGTCCTCGGCGAAAAACCCAACCAGCTGGGCCGTTCCCGCGAGGACGTCACCCCGGACGACCGTGCCCTGATCGACATCGCCTCAACCCACGGCACGATCACGGAACAGGGCATCCGGAACAACATCGAAGTCGGGATCCGCTACATCGAATCCTGGCTGCGGGGCAACGGCGCCGTCGCCATCCACAACCTCATGGAAGACGCCGCGACCGCCGAAATCTCGCGCTCACAGCTGTGGCAGTGGATCTACTCCCACGCCATCACCGAACACGGAGACCTCATCACCCGCGAATGGATCGAAGAAATGCTCGACGACGAATTCGCCCGGCTCGAGCGCTTCGACGGCGACCGCTTCGAACACGCCCGCGCCATCTTCGAAGAAGTAACCCTCACCGAAGAATTCCCGGCCTTCCTCACCATCCCCGCCTACACCCGGTACCTGCACCAGTCCCGCGAACCGGAACTCGTCGCCGCGTAGGGCAGACCAACCTCCATCTGACCAGCAGTTGTTGTCGTTATGACGGTCCATGAGGGCAACAACTGTCAGTCAGTTGGGCGGGAGAAACTCCGTCGGCTGGGCTGCCGCCACTCTTCGCAACAAGTGACCCCGATGGTCGGGGAGGCAGCCCGGCAAACGGATCCCACCACAACTAAATAACCCCGATACATGACAGATCACGGCAGATGTTTCTCGAAAGCATTTGCCGTGATCTGTCGTTTGGCGAGTGGGGTGGGAGGATACGGCGGTGCAAGCGCCTCAGCGTTGCCTGGCCACCCGACTCACTGAAAGGGTCGTGCACAGAACGAAGGCCAGCACAGACCCCAGGATGACCAGAAGCGGAACCGTCCAGGAACCGGTCACGGAATGGACGTACCCCACCACAGTGGGTGACAGCGCGGCGAAGCAGTAGCCGACTCCCTGGACGACGGCGGACATCCGCCCCGCCGACGCCTGGTCGCGGGCATATCTGATGACCGCGAGGAAGATCACGGTGATGCCCCCGCCTTGGGCCACCCCGCCGAACGAAGACCATAGCCACCACAGTTCCGGCAGCAGCAGGAGACCCACGGGAACGGACAGCCACAGCGCTCCCAAGGTAACCGCGATCGCCGTCGTACTTGCGAATCGTGCCGCGAGCGGCACTCCGAGGCCGCCCACTATTGCCAGGATCTGGAACAGGGACGAGCCCGCACCGGCCTCCGCCGCAGTCATCCCGAGCTCGTCGGAGAGGAAGCTCGGCAGCCATGCCGTGATTCCGTAATAGGAGAAGGCCTGCCCAGCGAAGCCGATCGTAAGCCCCGTGGTGATCCACACTGAGCCGGCCTTACGCGATTTGGGCTTGCCGGCGCTCGCCCCAACCGCGGCCGGCACCAGGGCGCCGCGGCCTCCAACAGCTGCCATCCAGAGCACGACTGCGGCCACGGCCAGGATGCCGCTGGATGCAAGGGCGAGCCGCCACCCCAACAGCTCCGCCAGCGGGGCCGTAGCCACGGAGGTCAGGAACGAGCCAATGTTCAAGGCTGCCGTGTAAATGCCCATCGCCGTGCCCTGGCGTTTGGCAGGAAAGTCGCGGCGGATGATCAGCGGCACCGAAATGTTGCCGATGGTGATGGCCAGGCCGATCAGCACCGTTCCAAGCATCACCGCCATGCCGCCGTCCAGGGAGCGGATCACGACGCCGGCCAGCACGCCGAGCAAGGTCAGCATGACCGCAAACTCGGCTCCGAAGCGACGTCCCGCCAGGGATGCCAACGGCGACGCGAGGGAGAAGCACAGCACGGGGATGCCGGTCAGCAGGCCGAGCTCCACGGAGGAGAAGCCGAGATCGGACTGCATACGGCCCACGACGGGAGCCACGGCGACGAAGGGTCCGCGCATGTTCAACGCGATGAAGGCGATGCAGACCAGGAGCAGCCCGGCCGGCGGAACCTTCGCGGCGAAGCGCCCCGGCGTCAAGGAGCCGGTCCCGACGCGGCCAGTCACGGGGTTAGCGGATGAGTAGGAGAAAGCGATTTCATCACCTTTATTGCTATCACGGTCCCACGAATCCGCCTATCCGTTGGCGTCATGTCGTTGCTCACGTACCCGGAGGCCCGCACCAACTACGATGAGTCGCAACAAGCAAAGGGAGCTCATCATGACGACGTACAGGCTTGCCATCCTGGACGACTACCAGCACGTGGCTGAGGGATTCGCCCCATGGAACTCCCTCGGGAGCAAAGGGGTCTCCACCACCGTCTTCGGGAAGCACTTCGCATCAGAGGGCGAAGTGGTCGATGTTTTGAAGGACTTCGAAATCGTCATCGCGATGCGGGAGCGGACACCGTTCCCACGCTCGGTGATCGAAAAGCTCCCCCGCCTGAAGCTACTGGTCACTACGGGAATGGCCAATGCTTCCATCGATGTCGAGGCCGCCACGGACCACGGTGTCACAGTCTGCGGCACCCTCGGCTCGCCCTCAGCGGCTCCCGAAATGACCTGGGCACTGCTGCTGGCCTTCGCCCGAAGCCTCACTATCGAGGAAAACCGTGTTCGGGGTGGCGGCTGGCAGGGAACCGTCGGCTTCGAGCTTTCGGGCAAGACGCTCGGCATTGTGGGCCTGGGAAAGATCGGCACGAGGATTGCTGCCTACGGCCAGGCCTTCGGAATGAACGTCTTGGCCTGGAGCCAGAACCTGACGGAGGAAGCGGCGGCTGGAGCAGGGGTTCGGAGGGTGGACAAGGATGAACTCTTCCGCGAGTCCGACGTCGTGTCCCTCCATTTGCGCCTGTCCGAGCGTTCGAAAGGGATTGTCGGTGAGCCGGAACTTCGACTGCTGGGGCCCGAAGGAGTGCTGGTCAACACGGCTCGCGGTCCGCTCGTTGATCAGGACGCGCTTATTCGCGCGCTTAATGATGGATGGATCCGCGGAGCAGCACTGGACGTCTACGATGAGGAGCCGCTGCCGGCCGGCCATCCGATCCTCGGCGCACCAAACACCGTACTCGCACCCCATCTCGGGTATGTGACCCGGGAGAGCTATGAACGCTTTTACGGCGGGGCGTACGACGACGTCGTCGCCTGGCTGGACGGCGCTCCCCTGCGCCAGCTCACCCCATAGCCGGGCGCGGCTCGAACATTCGCGCGCGAACCGCATAGGCGGGCGCGCGGCCCAGAGCGCTAACCAGCTGCCTGCAGGGTGGACTCAATCACCGACGGCGAGAGAACGTGCTGGATCACCAGGTGGCTGGCGCCGAGCACAGCGGCCTGGTCGCCGGCCATGGAGAGACCGATCCGGAGATGCGAGGTAGCGAGCGGCAGGGACCGCCGGTAGACGACTTCGCGAATCCCTGCGACGAGGTTTTCGCCGGCCTGACCGATGCTGCCGCCAATCACGATCACGGATGGATTGAGCAGGTTCACGACCGTGGCCAGGACGTCCCCGATATCCCGCCCCGCCTGCCTCAAGGCGTGGACGGCCTGCGGGTTGCCGCTGGCGACCAGCTTCAGGACGCCGCTGCCTGTCTCGGCGTCGACCCCTCCCTCCCGCAGCTCACGCGCGATTGCCGGCCCCGAAGCCAGCGCCTCCAGGCAGCCATAATTTCCGCAGCGGCAGAGAACGTCGTCCCCGCGCGGAACCCGGACGTGGCCGAGGTCGCCAGCAGTGCCGTTCGCGCCACGCTGTAACTGTCCGCTGCTGATGATGCCGGCGCCGATACCGGTGGCCACCTTGATGAACAGGAAGTTGTCGTGCTCGGGCCAGTGGGCAGTCCGCTCTCCCAATGCCATGATGTTGACGTCGTTATCCACGAGGACCGGAACTGGCAGCGAGCGCTGGACAAAGCGGACGACGTCGAAGCCATCCCACCCCGGCATGATCGGCGGCTTCACCGGCCTGCCGGTGTCATGCTCCACAGGTCCCGGGAGCCCAATGCCAACTCCGGCGAGCTCCTCAAGGCTCCGCCCGGCCTCGGCCAGGAGCCTGCGCCCTTCTTCGACCACCCGCTCCAGCACAGTCTCGGGCCCATCAGAAACCAGTTGGGGCAGCCGCTGCTCGGCCAGGACTTTCCCGCCCAGGTCGGTGACGGCAACAATCACGTGGGTGGCACCGACGTCGACGGCCAGCACCACGCGGGCGGCCGGGTTGAAGGCAAAGCGCGACGGCGGTCTGCCTCCGCTTGAGCTCGCCTCGCCGGCCGGCCCGACCAGTCCGGAAAGCATAAGCGCGTCAATCCGGGAAGCGACCGTGGAACGGGCGAGCCCCGTAGTCAGGGCAAGTTCAGCACGGGTGCGCGCACGGCCGTCCCGGAGCAACTGGAAGAGATCTCCGGCGCGCGAGAGACTCCCGGCATCGGGTGCCGGGCCGTCTTTCCCTGTCTCTCGTGGGGGCGCTGAAGTCATGCAATAAGTGATAGCACGTGATGCTTATGCGTGTCAGTTACTGAAAAGTACGACGAGCGGAATACCACTTTTGCTTGACCATCGACAGAAGTCCCTTTAGGTTGTTGTGGGGAGCATCACCGGACCGGCAACCGGTCTTCGTCCGAGATTCTGAAGAGCCGCCAGTAAAGGAACACAATGTCGTATTCAATCCAGCTGTACACCCTGCGAAACGCGATGCAGGAGGACCTCCCCGGAACCATCCGCCGCGTGGCAGAGATCGGCTTCACCCAGGTCGAGCCTTACAACTTCGTGGAGACGGCACAGGAGCTCGGGGCCGCGCTGAGGGAAAACGGCCTGACGGCTCAGTCGGGGCACGCCCCGCTGCTCAGCCAGGACCAGGACCAGATCTTCGCGGCGGCCAGGGAGCTCGGAATCAAGACCGTCATCGATCCTTTCCTGCCCGCCGAGCATTGGCAGTCGGCAGAAGACATTCAGGCAACCGCCGTGAAATTGAACGCCGCCGCCAAGAAGGGCGCCGAGTATGGCATCCGGGTCGGCTATCACAACCACGCCTGGGAGCTGGAGTCCACCATCGAGGGCCGCACTGCGCTGGAATACTTCGCTGACCTCCTGGACCCCGAACTGGTCCTCGAAGTGGACACCTACTGGGTGGCGGTCGGAGGCCAGGACCCCGTAGAACTACTCAGCAGGCTGGGTGACCGCGTGAAGCTCATCCACATCAAGGATGGGCCAGCCACCACGGATACCAAGGCGCAGCAGCCCGCAGGCCAGGGCATCATCCCCGTCCTGGACGTCATCGCCGCAGCCAAGTCCCTTGAGGTGGGCGTGGTTGAGTTCGACGACTACTCCGGTGACATTTTTGAAGGCATCACCCAGAGCCTCGAGTTCCTGCAGAAGTCTGCAGCCTCCACCGGAGCCGACGCGTGAGCGCCGCCGCTGGCCATGGCCCGGTCGGCGTCGCCGTCATCGGAGCGGGCAACATCAGCAAGCAATATCTGGACAACCTCACGGTTTTCCCGGACCTTAAGGTGCACGTCATCGCGGACCTCTTCGAGGAAGCTGCCAAGGCGCGGGCGGAGGAATACGGCATTCCGGAGTGGGGCTCACCCGAGCTCGCCCTGAACCACCCCGACGTCGAGATCGTCGTCAACCTGACCATCCCCGCGGCCCACGTGGAGGTTGCCACGGCAGCGGTGGACGCAGGCAAGCACGTCTGGACAGAGAAGCCGTTCTCCCTGGATCGCGAATCCGGGTTGGGGCTACTGAAGCACGCCGACGCCGCAGGGATCCGGCTTGGCTGTGCCCCCGACACCTTCCTCGGTGCCGGCCTGCAGACGGCCCGCCGCATCATCGAACGCGGAGACATCGGCACGCCGCTGACGGCCCTGACGATGTTCCAGACGCCCGGGCCCGAGTCGTGGCACCCGAATCCTGCCTTCCTGTTCCAGCATGGTGCCGGGCCTCTCTTCGATATGGGTCCCTACTACCTCACGGCACTGGTCCAGACCTTCGGCTCGGTCCGCCGCGTGGCCGCCGTCGGCTCTTCATCCCAGACAACGCGCGTCATCGGCTCGGGACCCAAGGCCGGCGAGGAATTCCCAGTGGAGGTCCCCACCCACGTCAGCGCGATGGCGGAGTTCGAGGGCGGCCAATCCTCGCACAGCGTGTTTAGCTTCGAGTCCCCGCGCACCAACATGGGTTTTGTGGAGATCACGGGCACGGAGGCCACCATCTCCCTCCCTGATCCCAACTACTTCCATGGCGACATCAAGCTGTGGCGTGCGGGCGACGAGGACTGGACCACTGTCCCCGCAACAGGACCGGCGAACGGCCGGGGTATGGGAGTGCTGGACATGGCACGTTCAATGCGTACCGGAGTCCCCCACCGCGCCACCGGCGCCTTGGCCTACCATGTGGTGGACACCATGGTCTCCATCTCCGAATCCGCCGAAACCGGCGCCTTCGTGAACGTGGAAAGCTTCGCCTCCGCCTCCCCGGCCCTCCCTGAGGACTGGAACCCCACAGCAGCTACCCTCTAGGAACCAGCGATGACATCCCTCGGAAGCTCCCCCGGCACGTCCCCCCAGGCCCGCCCACAGACGTCCTCCCAGGTCACCCGGCAGCCGTCCTCGCCGGGTGATCGCCCGCTGGGCGTGGCAGCCATCGGCTACGCCTTCATGGGCAAGGCCCATTCCAACGCCTGGCGGAACGTGGCCAGCTACTTCGATGTCCCGGCCTTTGAGCAGAAAGTTCTCGTCGGCCGTGATGCTGAAGCGGTGGCCGCGGCCGCCGCATCATATGGCTGGGCCGAATCGGCCACGGACTGGCGGGAGGTGATCAGGCGCGACGACATCGACATCGTAGACATCTGTGCCCCGGGCTGGATGCACGCCGAGATCGCCATCGCCGCCTTGGAAGCCGGCAAGCACGTGCTGGTCGAAAAACCCCTTGCCAATACCCTGGCCGAAGCGGAAGCCATGACCGAGGCGGCCCGGGCTGCCCGTGCGAGGGGCGTGCAGTCCATGATCGGCTTCAACTACCGCCGCGTCCCCGCCCTCGCCCTTGCCAAGGAATTCATCGCCGAAGGCCGGATCGGCACCGTTCGGCACGTCAGGGCTGCGTATCTGCAGGACTGGCTCGTGGACCCCGAATCGCCCATGACCTGGCGGCTTAACAAGGAAACCGCAGGGTCGGGGGCGCTTGGCGACATCGCATCCCACGCCATCGACCAGGTCCTGTTCCTCCTCGGCGATTCCGTCGCCGACGTCTCCGGCCGCCTGCACACCTTCGTGACCAGCCGTCCCGGCCCGTCTGGTCCCGAAGAGGTCACGGTCGACGACGCCGCCTGGGCGACGCTGACGCTCGCCTCGGGAGCCATCGCCTCGGTAGAGGTGTCCCGTATGGCCACCGGCCAGAAGAACTCCTTACAGCTGGAAATCTACGGCGACCAGGGCTCCCTACTGTTCGATCTGGAGGCCTTCAATGAACTGGGCTTCCTGGATGCCACCGTGCCCGTCCGCGAACAGGGCTTCCGGCGCATCCTCGTGAACGAACCCGAACACCCCTACATGGACGCCTGGTGGCCCCAAGGCCACATCATCGGGTGGGAACACACCTTCACCCACGAAATCCGCGACTTTCTGACCGCAATTGTCGACGGTACCGAGCCATCGCCGTCGTTCGACGACGGCCTCGCCGTCCAGCGCATCCTGGCAGCCGTCGAGGAATCCGCCAACGCGAAGAGTTCAATCATCCCGCTTGCGTCTGCAACGACGTCCACATCCATTGAAGGAGCCTGATATGCCGCGCCCGTACACCCTCTTCACCGGACAGTGGGCGGATCTGCCCTTCGAAGAGGTCGCCAGGCTCGCCTCCGGCTGGGGCTACGACGGCCTCGAGATCGCCGTCTCCGGAGATCACCTCGATGCGTGGCGCTGGGACGAGCCTGGGTACGTCGAGTCCAAACTCGCGATCCTGGACAAGTACAACCTCAAGGTCTGGGCCATTTCCAACCACCTCAAAGGCCAGGCAGTCTGCGACGACCCCATCGACTTCCGCCACGAAGCCATCGTCGGTCCCCGGGTCTGGGGCGACGGCGATCCCGAAGGAGTCCGGCAGCGCGCGGCCGAGGAAATGAAGCACACTGCCCGGTTGGCCAAAGCGCTTGGGGTGAAGACCGTCGTCGGCTTCACTGGCTCCTCCATCTGGCAGTACGTCGCCATGTTCCCGCCGGTCCCGGAAAAGGTCATCGACGCCGGTTACCAGGACTTCGCTGACCGCTGGAACCCCATCCTGGACGTCTTCGATGAATGCGGCGTGCGATTTGCCCATGAGGTCCACCCCTCCGAAATCGCCTACGACTACTGGACGACAGTCCGAAGCCTCGAAGCAATCGGCCACCGCGAAGCGTTCGGTTTGAATTGGGATCCGTCCCACATGATGTGGCAGGGCATCGACCCCGTGTCCTTCATCTGGGACTTCAAGGACCGGATCTACCACGTGGATTGCAAGGACACCAAGCTTCGGTTCACCGGCCGGAACACCGTTATGGGCTCCCACCTTCCCTGGGGCGACCCCCGCCGGGGCTGGGACTTCGTTTCCGCGGGCCGTGGAGACGTTCCCTGGGAATCCTCGTTCCGCGCGCTGACGGCGATCGGCTACGACGGCCCCATCTCAATAGAATGGGAAGACGCCGGCATGGATCGCCTCCATGGAGCGCCCGAAGCCCTCGCCGCCCTGAAGAAGTTCGACTTCCCGGCCTCGCAGACATCCTTTGATGCTGCGTTCAGCAGCAAGGAATGAGTGGAACTGCATGAAGTCATCGGGGCGAAGCCGGATAGCTGAAACGCTGCTGCCGGGCGGCAGTGAACCTGATCCCCGCTTTACCCTGGCAAATGAACGCACCTTCCTGGCCTGGATTCGTACGTCCCTGGCTTTCCTGGCCGGAGGCATCGCTGTGGAGGCCTTCACCGGGGACTTGTTCCAGGAGCCGGTACGGAAGGCTCTGTCCGTAGCACTCCTGCTCCTTGGCATGTTCATCAGCGGAGGTTCTGCACTGCGGTGGCTTCGGGTTGAACGGAGCCTGCGCCACGGACTGCCGCTTCCCCTGCCACTGATTGCTCCAATCCTTGGCATAGGTGGGGCAGTCGTGGCGGCGGTCATCGTGTTCCTTGTCCTGGTGTCATGATGGCGACGCCGCCGCACAACGACCCCGGACTCCAGCCCGAACGCACAACCCTTGCCTGGGGCCGGACGCTTCTGGCCCTGCTGACCGTCAGCACCTTGTTCCTGCGCTGGATCGAACATCATGGCCTCTTTGTGCTGACCCTGTGGGGCGTGTCCCTGATAACCGCCGCTGCGATTTTCGCCACCCAACGTGCCCGCTATGAGCGTGGAGGCGAAGCGATCGTCCGGGGACTGATGGGACCGAACATTATGTCCGTGGCATGGATCGCCGCCTCGGGGCTGGCTCTGGGCATACTGGGTATCTACGCCGTGCTGGCACTCTAGACTGTGCGGGGAATCTGGACTGTGCTTGCGCTCTGAACTGTGCTGGCACTCTCAAGCAGGGGGAATCCTTGAACGATGTCGTCCGGATGGCTACCGCCGTCGACGCCGGCCAGCTCGCTGAGCTTGCGGCCGTCACCTTTCCGCTGGCCTGCCCGCCCGGCTCCGCACCGGAGGATATCCAGGCGCACCTTGCGACGACCCTGAGTGCGGAGAACTTTGCCGCCTACGTGGCGGATCCGGAGATCGCCGTGCTGGCGCTGGACGAGGGCGGCACACTTCGCGGCTACACCATGCTGGTGGACAGGCCGGATCCTGACGTGGCATCCGCGTTGGCAGCCCTGCCTTCCATGGAGCTCAGCAAGTGCTACGTCCACCCCGAATACCATGGGCAGGGGGCTGCTGCCCAGCTCATGGAAGCCTCGCTCGAGTACGCCCGCCTCGCGGGTGCCAGTGGCATGTGGCTGGGCGTGAACAGCCAAAACGCCCGGGCAATCCGCTTCTATGAAAAGTGCGGGTTCCGGAAAGTCGGCACCAAATCGTTTCGGCTCGGTACCGCCGTCGAGCACGATTTCGTCATGGAGCACCGGTTTGGTGACTAGCAGTTCAGCGACTAGCGGTTTGATGACCAGCCGCCAGCGGCTAGTCCACAAAGTCCCTTTCCAGCGGCGGCCTGGGCTGCAAACTCAGCTCCAACCCTTCGGGAAGCCCATCTATTCTTCCGCCGTCGGCCCCCGCCTGAATGGTGATCCTCGAGTGGCCGAGCAGCACGTTGTCGGCCCTGAACTCCCCGAATTCGGCATTGACGATAGGTGAAAGGTGGACGACGTTCCGGGTGAAATCCGGATCAAAGCGAAGCAGGACGCGGGCCAATTGGATCGGTGCTGCGGCCGCCCAGGCCTGGGGTGAGCATGCAGTGGGATACGGCACCGGCAGGGCGAAGTCCTCGCGGTCGAATCCGCAGAACAGCTCGGGCAATTGACCGCCAAAATGCCCAGCAGCGGCGAAGAGGCCGCTCGCAATCCTGCTGGCCTCCTTCACGAAGCCGTAACGCATAAGTCCCGTGGCCACGATGGCTGTATCGTGCGGCCAGACGGAGCCGTTGTGGTAGCTGACGGGGTTGTACGCGGCCATGTTCGAAGCCAGTGTCCTGATGCCCCAGCCGGTGAACATCTCAGGCGACATCAGGCGCTCGGCAATCAGCGGGGCCTTGTCTTCGTCAACAATTCGCATCCACAGGCAGTGCCCCATGTTCGACGTGCAGGAATCGACCGGCCGCTTGTCCTTGTCCAGGGCAACCGCGTAATACCCCTTGTCGGGCAGCCAGAACTTCTCGTTGAAAGCCGCCTTCAACTCTGCGGCACGCTCCGCCCAATGACGCTCCGTGTCGACGTCGCCCAGCGAGCGGGCGAGCAGCGAGCGCCCAACATAGGCACCAAAGACGTAGGTCTGGACTTCACACAAGGCTATGGGAGGCTCGGCCATCCTCCCATCGGCGAAGTTGATCCCGTCCCACGAGTCCTTCCACCCCTGATTCACAAGGCCATGGAGATTGGGACGCTGATACTCCACGAAGCCATCGCCGTCACGGTCCCCGAAGTTCTCGATCCACTCCAGGGCTCGGTCCGCATGCGGCAGCAGGGATTCGATGATGTCGTCGGCAAGTCCCCATCTGCTGAGCTCCCCGAGCAGGCCGACAAAAAGGGGGGTGGCGTCCGCGGTTCCGTAGTAGGCGGAACCGCCCAGGGAAAGTCCCGCGCTGACGCCCAGCCGGACCTCATGCGGAATCCTGCCCGGCTCCTCCTCGGAATCGGGATCGACTTTGCTTCCCTGGAGCCCGGCAAGGGTCTGCAGGGTTCCGGCGGCAAGGTTGGGATCAACCATCAAGGACATGTAGGAGGAGAAGAGGGAATCCCGCCCAAATAGTGCCATAAACCATGGTGCGCCGGCGGCGACTGCTGCCCGGCCGGGGTGCTCAGGATCGAAGATCCTCAGCGATCCGAGATCGCTCTGGCTGCGGTTCAGCACGTCCTGGATGTTCTGGTCCGTCACTGTGATCCGCGGGACGTGCTCCTCCCATTCAACGTGCCGACGCACCCCCACGCGCTCTTGCGGCTCAGCAGCTTCAGTGAAGGGTTCTTCCGGTCCTTTTCCATTGATCAACGGCACCACAATGACGCTGGTGGACCATTGGCTCCGCGGCGGGATGCTGATCTGGAACGTCAGCGCGTCCTCCCGCACGTGTGCTCCTGCAGCCCGAAAGGCGACGCCACGGCGTTCTCCGTTGTGCTCCGCTTCGATGTGAAGCTCCCCGTCAAGGGACTTAATGCCGGCAACGCCTGCGGTCCTTGTCCGGCCGCCTTTGACGTCGAAGAGATCGGCTAGGTCGGCATCGATACCGACCTCGACGTCGCATGTGGCCGACTCGCTCGAATAGTTCCTGATGGTGATGTCATCCCGCAGTCCAGGCCCGATATGGCGCTTTTGCTCAACTACGAGAGGACTGTCGAACCTGCCATCGGATGAGACTGCCCTTCCGATGAAGTCGGCTTCAAAGGCAGTCGGGTTGCGGGCAACCAACGGTTCCCGCAATGCCCCGTTAACAGTCAACGTCAAGCGGGACACGATTCTGGTGTCCTGGTAGAAGACTCCCTGGGAACCGCCGGAATAGATGTCGCCGCTATGGGCAGAAATGCAAAATGAGGATCCCTCTACCACCGTCACGGCGCCCAGTTCGGAGGCGCCCGCCGACGTATCTGCGTTCCATGCAGTCATGGCCCGGTCCCTTCACAGGAGCAGTTACTGACGGGAAAACCAGGCGCCGCGAGTAAGCGAAGCCTGCCTCTGATTCTCTTGCAATCGGCCTGGAACCGGAAGACCTTCGGGGTCGTACTGCTTGAGAATCCGGCCATACAGCTTCATATGGTCCTCCACCATGCGCTGCGAACTGAAGCGCTCCTCCACAGCGCCCCGTACGTCAGCCCGGTTTAGCGCAGCCGCCTTTGGAACCAAGGCGGGCAACTCTTCGAGGGAGCCCAGGAATCCGGTGCTGCCGTGGTCCACGATCTCAGGGGCGGCGCCGAGCGGGGTGCCCACTACCGGAGTGCCGGTGGCCATGGCCTCAATCATCACCAGGCCAAAAGGTTCAGACCACTGGATCGGATTGAGGAAGACCGTGGCGCTTCCCATAAGTTCATACTTCTCGGCGTCCCCAATCTCGCCCAGGAACTCCTCGTTGGAGCCAAGGATGGGCTTCACAACGTCCCGGAAGTAGGCCTGTTCGTCGGGCTCGCGCATTTTGGCCGCCAGGCGCAGTGGAATTCCCGCGCTCCGTGCAATCTTGATCGCCTCCATGACGCCCTTGTCAGGACACACCCTTCCCACAAAGCAGGCATAGCCGCCCTTGCCGGAGCCCACAGGGACGGTCGAAACGTCCATCCCATGATGGATCACTCCGGTGGCACGCAATTCCGGTGCATGCGCCAATTGGTCGCGGGAAATCCCGATGATGCTCGTGTTCTTCTCAATGGCCTTGTACAGGTCGACCATCTGGGGCGACAGTGGGCCGTGGATGGTTGTTACCACTGGCACAGCCTGCGGACGGTGCGCATAAAGTGGTCCGGCAAGTGTGTGGTCATGAATGATGTCCATTCCCCGCATCGCCTGATAGGCCCTGACCACATGGCTCATCTCTGAAAGCGTGAACCCCATTTCGGCAGGCTCGGAGGTTCTCATCCCGGGAGCCTTCGGGACGGGACAATCACTGTCGGCGGCGGCGGCCAGCAAGACGTCGTGCCCGGCGTCGGCGAAACCTCTGGCCAGGGAATCCACCACCCTCTCGATGCCGCCATAAGTGGGTGGGGGAATGGGAATCCATGGTGCCGCTATCAGTCCTATACGCATGCCTCTAGCCTCCAACGTTTCGTATGGCTCCCCGTCAGGGAAAGACCACAGCATTGGCGACTCGTGGCCCCAGTTCTCACGATTCGCTTCGAATGACCGGCATTCGAAGGCTGACTGCATAACCTACGACAAACATATTGTCCGCAGTGCGTCCCGGCAAGGGCGATGGTGTTCGCCCAGGCCATTGGCGGAGTGAGCAAAGCAACAGCCGGATCAGGAATGCATTACACGTCCCCGGGGTTGTTGGGGACATGAAGATTGAGATCTGGTCCGACGTCGCATGCCCTTGGTGCTACATCGGCAAGCGCCGCTTTGAAGCGGCCCTCGCAGAGTTCCCCCATGCCGACTCCGTGAAAGTTCAGTGGCGCAGCTACCAGCTGGATCCTTCCCTTCCGGAGCACTACGACGGCACCGAGCTGGAGTATCTCAGCAGCCGCAAGGGCCTTGCCCCGGAGCAGGTCCGGCAGATGTTCAGCCACGTCGCTCAACAGGCCAAGGGCGAAGGACTCAACTACAAGTTCGACGACGTCGTGGTTGCCAACAGCTTCACCGCGCATCGTCTGATCCACCTGGCCGCGGCCCACAGTAAGCAGGACCTCGCCAAGGAGCGACTGCTCAGCGACCATTTTGAGCACGGCAAGGACATCGGCAGCAAAGACTACCTGACGGCCCTCGGTATCGAGCTGGGGATCGACGCCCGGGAAGTCGCGGAGCTCTTCACCACCGACAAGTACTCCAACAACGTCCGCCACGATTTCGCTGAAGCCCGCACCCTGGGCATCACCGGCGTCCCCTTCTTCGTGATCGATCGCAAGTACGGGCTCTCAGGTGCCCAGCCGACGGCCCTCTTCACCAAGGCCCTGGAACAGGCATGGCAGGAAGCCCATCCGCTGATCGCCGTCGGAAGTTCCGCCGTCGGAAGTTCCAGCGGCGAGGCGTGCGGCCCGGACGGCTGCAGCGCCTAGCGGCTCTTTGCTGACAGATAACTGTAAAGTGTCTGTATGCCAAGGATTACAGCAGTCAGCAATGCGGCCCAACGCGCAGAAACGCAACGCCGCATCCTGACCGCCTTTGGCGGACTCCTCTTCACCCACGGACTGCCGGGCCTCACAATGACCGACGTTGCCCGCCATGCCGGCGTAGGCCGCACAGCGGTGTACAACTACTACGCGGACCTGGAACAGCTCCTGATCGCTTACGCCCTGGACGAGACCGAGCGTTTCATCGTGGACCTGAGGGATTCCCTCAATGCGCTGGCTAATCCCGTTGACCGCCTGGCCCTCTACGTGCGCGCGCAGGTCGAAGACCTCAGCAGGCGCCACCTGCCGCCCGGGCCTGCAATGGCCGCCGTCATGTCCCCTGGATCCTTCGCCAAGCTCGCCGACCACGTGGGCGAACTCAATGTGTTGCTTCAGGACATCCTGCGCGAAGGCATCAACCAGGGCTACCTGCCGCCCACCGACATCACCCAGCTTGCCCAGCTGATTCATGGCACGTTGTCCTCCAGTGCCGCGCGTGGGCCCTCCGCTGCAAGCGACGGACACAGTACGGACGGAACCAAGGACAAAACCGGTGGGGACGGCGGCGGCCCCGAGGCCGGGAGCCAGGCGACAGCCCTCGATGACCACATCAACCGAACGGTTCGTTTCATCCAGCTGGGAGCTGGAGCAACGTTTGACCACGACGGAAGGCCGCAGCGCAGGGACTACTAGGTGCAGCGGCTACTACATGCAGGGGCTACTAGACGCTAAGGTGTGCGGCCCGCCGTGGGAATGACCGGCCATCTGGCATTGTCGGCGATACGCTTGTCCTCGCGCGGGCAGCTCAGCTTTCCGGGCGTTTGGTCCACCAGTTCCGGGGCCACGAGGCCACTGAATTCGTCGGTAATGATGACGTCAACCGAGGAATCCTCCCGCACATCCTGGAAGTAATCGGTTCCAGCCAGGTTGCGCTGGACGTTGAATGCTGCAGCCTGGCCGGCAGCGCCTGAAACTACCACTGCGACGCCGGTGTAGCCGGTTCCCTTGTTTCCCACCTCGCCAATCTGGTGGCCGCGCGCCTGGAACTGGTCAGCGACCGTCTTGGCGAGTCCGGGCCTGCTGGTTCCGTTGAAGACGTTGACTTTCACCTGGTCATTGGGGAGGTAGTCAAACGTCGCGGTGGGGCATAACGACGTCGGCTCCCGGGGAGAGACGGCAGACGGAACCTTGATCTGCCCGTTGAGGATGGCCACGGCCCCGACGATCCCCGCCGCGAGGACGCCCAACAGCAGGACCAACACGATTCCATGCGCAAGCCTGCGACCGAACTGCCCCGGGCGTTGCGGCCCGGGCTCAACGAGGGTGGCCCGAAGCTCGGGCCCGGTGACGACGCGGTGCCCATGTAGCCTGCTGGGGTCCTTGGGGCGTTTCCTAGCCATCTATCACCAGTACCCGGGCGTGAATGGCTGTGCGCTGGTGGAGGGCCGTGCGCACAGCACGGTGTAGTCCGTCCTCCAGGTACATGACGCCCTGGTACTGGACGACGTGGGGAAAAAGATCACCAAAAAACGTTGAATCCTCAGCCAGGAGTGCCTCCAGGTCAAGGGTCCTTTTGGTGGTCACCAGTTCATCGAGCCGCACGGGCCGCGGAGGCAGTGAGGCCCAGTCCCGGGGCGTGCTGAATCCATGGTCAGGGTACGGGCGTCCCTCGCCCACGGCTTTGAAGATCACCCTGCCAGCCTAGATAAGTTGCCACGGCAATGAAACTTGTGACCGGCTGCACACCAAGGTTGTGGCCAAACGGTAATCATCCGCCCGCCCAGGGCAGCAGACCAGCAGCGGACAAGTCATATCTCCACCGCAGGGCTGCCGGGCTGACAGAATGGTGCCATGACAGCTCCGACCTTCACCGCCGCCAAGGTTGCGGCTCCCGCCCTGGCCCTGCTCCTCGACGTCGACGGTCCCGTCGCGAGCCCCGTCAGTCGCAGGGTGAAACCGGAGATCATTTCTGACCTTGTCGCTTTGGCTACGGCAGGCATTCCGGTGATCTTCAACACCGGCCGCTCCGACGCCTTCATCAGGGAACAGGTCATGGAGCCGATGATCGCCGCGGGGATCCCGGAAGGAACCGTCATCCACGCGATTTGCGAGAAGGGTGCGGTGTGGTTCAGCTACACGGCCGCCGGCCCGGGCCCGATCCATATGGACCATGAACTCGCGGTGCCGAAGGCGTACGGCGACGACGTTCGGCGCATGGTCGCGGAGGACTATTCGGCCCACATGTTCTTTGACGAAACCAAGAGGGCGATGGTCTCGGTGGAACAGCACCTCGACGTCACTAATGAAGACTATCTGGCCGAGCAAAAGCTCTTCGATTCCGATGCCCTTGACCTCATGGACCGGCACGGATTGTCCGCGGCGATCCTGGACCACCATGACCCCGCTTCCGACGACCCGGGAGACTACCGCCTGGACCCCACCATCATCTCCACGGACATTGAATCGGTGCGGCTCGGCAAGGATCTCGGCGCAAGTCGCGCTGTAGAGTTGCTGGCTGCGCAGGGCGTCACGCCGGCAGCCTGGGTCACCGTGGGCGACTCCCGCACGGACTACGCAATGGCCGACTGGCTCCACTACAACGACCATAGCGTGAAGCATGTGGATGTCCGCCCGGCAGACGGCGTGCCCGTCAAGCCGTACGATATCCTTACTGCCGCCGACCTGGGGCTCGGTGCCGACATCATCCATGATGATGCGGGAGAGGCCTTTCTACGCAGCTGGCGGGAGGCATTGGTCGGCTGACCGCCAGGCAATCCTGCGCAGCCCGCCGCACCGGCTACGGCAGCACCGCCTTTGTTCTGCATACACTCAGTTCTACATACATCAGCACAGTTCGGAGAACTGCCATTACGCAAGCACCTGTACAGCCCACGATCTACCACGGAGGCCCTGCTTCTGACGACGACGGCGCCATCGCCGAGGCGTCGTTGCCCGTTGTCGCGCGCCTAAAGCACCGCGACGACGTCGTCCGTCACCGCGGGCGGTATTCCCTGCTCAACAGGAACACGACTCCGCAGCAGGCCATGGTGGAGGATCTCCTGTTCATCCGCTCCGTACTGACGGACGCCGAGATCGACTTCATCCTCGTTCGTGGCAACGACCACCGGCCCGTGATCGCCGTCGATTGGAACAAACGCAAGGAACTTCGCGAAGCACTGGTCGAAGCGTGCCAGGATGAGCCGTTCTATGCCATGAGCGTGGACGCCCGCAAGAAGAAGTCGGTGCTGGTGGCTGATGGGGAGTTGTCCGGGAACCGCAAGGCGCGGATATTCCGTCTTTATCGTCCTCGCTTGGAACCTGCGGGCGGCCTCGCTTACGGAGCCTCCTTGGGCGTCCAGCTGGAACTATGGAGCTTCGAAGGCGACCAGTTGGTGCTTCCGGTGGAGAACTCGCTGACGCGGCGCACGATGCTGGCCCAGGACGCCGTCCGGGGCAAGGTGGAACGCCATGGGCATGTTTGGCCGACGATCGAGAACATGTTCGCCGATCATGCCAGCGATATCCGCTTCGAAATCGATATCGTCTTCTCCTGGGTGGACGGCAACGATCCGGAGTACATCGCGGCCCGGCGTGCACGGATGGTGGGCGCCGTGCTGGGCGACGGTGATGATCACGAGGCCCGCTTCCGCCAGATCGACGAGCTCAAGTACGCGCTGCGCTCCGTCTACATGTTCGCGCCCTGGATCCGGCGAATCTTCATAGCGACGGACTCCCCCGCCCCGTCCTGGCTCGCCGACCACCCCTCGGTGACGATCGTGCGAAGCGAGGAGTTCTTCGCCGACCCCTCGGTGCTCCCCACGCACAATTCGCAGGCGGTCGAATGCCAGCTGCACCACATCGAGGGATTGTCTGAGCACTTCCTGTATTCCAACGACGACATGTTCTTTGGCCGCCCTGTGGGCCCGGACATGTTCTTCACTCCCGGCGGCATCACCCGCTTCATTGAGGCGAACACGCGGATCGGCCTGGGCGAGAACGACGCCGAGCGCAGCGGCTTCGAGAATGCTGCACGGGTCAACCGGAAACTCCTCTGGGACCGTTTCGGCAGGATCACCACCAGGCACCTCGAGCACACTGCGGCGCCCATGCGACGCAGCCTCGTCGCAGAAATGGAGAAAGAGTTCCCCGAGGAGTTTGCACGCACGGCTGCGAGCCGCTTCCGGGCCGCGGACAACATTTCCGTGACCAATTCGCTATACCACTACTACGCGCTCCTGACAGGCCGCGCAGCAACCCAGACCGACGCCAAGGTGCGCTACGTCGACACCACCCTGTGGTCCGGCCTGCACTACCTGCCCACGCTCCTGGCCAAGCGAAACGTGGACTTCTTCTGCCTCAATGATGGAAGTTTCCCGGAGGTCGCTGCTGCGGAACGCGCAGAGCTCGTGACGGACTTCCTGGAGAAGTACTTCCCAATCAAGGCGCCGTGGGAAAAGTAGGGCGGAGCGCGCCTAACTGTCCACGAGTTCCGGCTGCTTGGCTGCCGCCTCCCGGGAGCCTTCGTAGTTGGACTCTTTGGGAATCCGGATTCCGGCCGCGGCCAGGCGCAGGGCGGTCTCTTCGGGGCTGACGTACCGGCCGACCGTTTCGCCGCCTCCCAGCGGCACCACGGAGTGCACAATTGTGTGCTCGTACACGTGCACCAGGTTGAACGCCTGGGCGGCGTCGCGACCGCGAGTTGCCCCCGCCGGAATGCTCAAGTCCTGCGTATAACAGCTGGCCGAGGCCACTGAGACGGGAATTCCAGCGAAGCTCGCCGATGTCGAGTAGTGAAGATGTCCGCCGAGGATACTGCGGATATCCGTACCGCCAACAACCTCAGCCAGTGCCGCCTGGCCACGCAGCTCCACGAGGACAGCGAGGTCCTGGACACTGGGTACGGGCGGATGGTGGAGGGCCAGGATGGTTCCGTCCGGAGCCGGGGTGGCCAGTTCACTACTGAGCCAGTCGAGCTGGGATTGGCTCACTTCGCCGTGGTGGTGACCCGGAACTGTGGTGTCCAAGGTAATGACGCGGAGGCCGTCGAGATAGTAGCTTCGGTCGACCGGACGGTCACTACCCTCTTCGTCAAACAATCCAGCCCGGAAATTGGCGCGGTCATCATGATTGCCCATAGTCCAAATGACTTCTGCGCCGATGGCTTCGCAGGCGGGTTCAGCGATCTCGCGGAGCTTTGCGTACGCCTCCGGCTCCCCGTGGTCAGCCAGGTCACCCGTGAAGACGACCGCTGAGGGCCTGACCCTGGATGTGTGGACCTCGTCAAAAAGTTGTCTGAGGCGGGCTTCGCTGTCTACCGCTCCGTAGAGGGGGTCGGAGCTGCCCTTGATGTGGGGATCGCTGATGTGCAGGAGTGTGTGTCGTGGCTGGGGGTGTTCAGCCTCAATGAGCTCCATCGCTGCCTTCTTGGTTGGTAGGAGACTCTTCTTCTCCTGTTTATCCCAGTACTCTTATCCAACCAGACGAACTGCCCCTTGAGGGTTAACAAAGGGCGCATTGTTGGAAAATTGTTCGAAAATAACGCGCAGGTTACGGAACGGGGCTCCCCTTCTTACTTCATACGGACTACCGTTAGCGCTAACATAATCCGCACCCAGCGCTTTACGAGAGCCAGCCACCAATGACCCTTCCCTCCACGTCCGCCACAACTCCAGTGAGCGAGGCGCCGTCGTCCTTTCCCCTCTCCAGGACCCGGCTGCTGGACGGTGACTTCAAGAAGGCGCAGGACACAGCCATTCGCTACGTCCTGACCCTTGACCCTGACCGGCTGTGCGCACCGTTCCGGCGAGAAGCGGGATTGACGACGGCGACTGCAGCTTATGGCGGCTGGGAATCTGACGGTCTGGACGGACATATCGCCGGACATTATCTGTCTGCCTGTGCGCAGCTTCATGCCGCAACCGGAGACAGCCGCCTGCTCGCGCGGCTGGAGCACGTGCTTGGGATCCTCGAACAATGTCAGGACGCCGCCGGTGACGGCTACCTCGGGGGCGTTCCCGGAGGCCGGAAACTCGGTTTGGAGCTTGCCGCTGGAACCGTTGATGCCGATTTGTTTACCCTCAATGGGCGATGGGTTCCCCTGTACAACTTGCACAAAACCTTCGCGGGGCTGCTCGACGCGTATATTCATGCGGACTCGCACAAAGCACTGGCCATGGTCACGCGCCTGGCTGACTGGTGGCTTCGCGTCTCGGCCAGCCTGAGCGATGACAGCTTCGAAGACATGCTGCACACCGAGTTCGGAGGGATGAACGATGCCTTCGCCATGCTGGCCGATATCACGGGCAAGGGCCACTACCTCCAGGAAGCTCGCCGCTTCACGCATCGCAGCATCCTCGAACCCTTAGCCGCGGGAAGCGACCGGCTGGACGGACTCCATGCCAACACGCAGATTCCCAAGGTCGTGGGGTACGAGCGTCTGGCCCGGTCAACGGGAGATCCGGAATCTCGTAAGGCCTCGGACTTCTTCTGGAACACGGTGACACGCCACCGTAGCGTCTCAATCGGCGGCAACAGCGTGCGCGAACACTTCCATCCCGCCAGCGACTTCGCACCGATGATCCTGGATGCCCAGGGGCCCGAAACCTGCAACACGTACAACATGCTGAAACTCGCCAGGATGCGGTTTGAGCGCAGCGGCGACCCGGCCGCCGTCGACTTCTATGAGCGGGCCACCTACAACCACATCCTTTCCTCGCAGCATCCGGAGCGCGGCGGATTTGTCTACTTCACCTCCATGCGCCCGGCCCACTACCGCGTCTATTCGACAGTCCATGAATCCATGTGGTGCTGTGTCGGCTCGAGCCTTGAGAATCACGCCCGCTACGGAGAATTCATCTACAGCCGCAGGGACGACGACCTCCTGGTGAACCTGTACATCGCCTCGGAGCTGGATTGGTCTGAACGCGGGCTCACTGTCCGGCTGGAGACGGATTTCCCCCGCTCGGACGTCGCCACGCTCCACGTCACCGCGGAGTCGCCAACGGCTGCTACAGTCAGGCTGCGCCGTCCCGCCTGGGCAGCGGAAATGAGCGTCGACGTCGACGGCTCGCCTGCCGACGCAGGTGCACCCTTCAGCGCCGCCACCGACGCCGGAACGGTCGACGGCGGCTACGTGCCGGTCCACAGGGTTTGGGAGGGAACCAGCACCATCACGGTTCGGCTGTCCCCTGAACTTCGGGCCGAGCTTTTGCCCGATAGCTCCCCATGGGTCTCGTTCCTGTACGGGCCGGTCGTCCTTGCCGCGCGGGTCGGGGCAACAGGCGTGGAAGGCTTTGAAGCTAACGACACGCGAATGGGTCATGTGGCTTCTGGCCCCCTGCTTCCCTTGTCGGAGACTCCGATTGTGGCCGCGGTCAACCCGCTGGATTCGATATCCCTCAGCAGCCGGGCTTCCCTCACCGCGGACCTGGCCGCCGTCGATGCCGAGGGGCGGCCCCGGACAATCCAGCTGGAACCATTCTTCGGCATTCATGATGAGCGCTACACGGTCTATTGGCCGGTCGGCGATCACGAGTCGCGAGCCGCGGAACTCCGCCGCCTCGACCGCGAGGCGGCGGCCCAGGGCGAGGTAGTCGATTCAGTGGTTGCCGGTGAGCAGCAGCCGGAGGCCGACCACAGCTTCAACGGCGAATCCACAAGGGCCGGCGGCCAGGACGGTATCCATTGGCGTAGCGCCACGGGCTGGTTCTCCTACACGCTCAGCGACGTCCGAAAGCAGGCGTCCTTGCTTCGCGTCCGGTTCAGGGCGGTGGAGGGCCGCGCACACGGGCTCCGGCTCAACGGCGTCGTGCTTCTTGAGGCGGTCAATTCCTGGCGGGAGGGTGACCAGGACGTTTCCGACTTCGCCATTCCGGAGGAGGCCAGGAACGCCGGCGACGACGGGCGGCTGGTTTTCGCGGTACACGCCCTACCCGGCGCCCTCAGCGGTGACCTGCTCGCCGTCGAACTTCTCGGGACTGAGCGACCGTAGCCGCAACAGTAGCGAAGCGGCTTGCAGGCTGTCGCTAGTTCAAGGCGTTCCGGACCGCTTCCACGAGCCCGGCGTCGTCGGGCTTGACGGCCGAAGGGAAGCGGGCCAGCACCTCACCGGAACGGCTGACGAGGAACTTCTCGAAGTTCCATTTCACCTTCTCAGGGGTGGAGCCGTCAGCGGTGCGGGTTAGTTCGGCGTAGAGCGGATGCTGCTCCTTGCCCCGGACATTGGCCTTGCTGGTCAGCGGAAAGGAGACTCCGAAGTTGCGCTGGCAGAACTCTGCGATTTCCTCATCCCCGCCCGGTTCCTGGCCGCCGAACTGGTTGCACGGTACACCCAGCACCTCCAAACCCTGTTCCCGGAAGCGTCCGTAGAGTTCTTCCAGTCCGGCATACTGTTTGGTGTGCCCGCATTTGGAGGCCACATTCACCACCATCACCGCCTTGCCCTTGAAACGGCCGAACTCGGCGACGGTGCCGTCGTTCATTGTGAGGGGAATGCTGTAGAGGGGTGACACGCAGGCTTCCTTTGATCGGCTTCAGATTTCAGCCTTCGAGCTTACAGGGAGTGCTGAGCCTACATTGTCGCCGCGCCTACAGTGACACTGTTCCTGCCGTGACATGGCAAGTCCCGGGATGCATGCATCCCGGGACTCGCCGCTTGTGAGCTTGGGGCGTTTGCCTGCCCGCTAGGGAGCTGTTACCTCGGCAGCAGGCTCCGTCGCCGAGGCCGGAGCCGGATCAACCGCAACCGGGGCAGGGGGAACTGGAGTCGCTGCTACGGGGGCCGGAGCCTGCGCAACTTCTACGACAGGTGCGGGGGCCGGAGCCTGCGCAACTTCTAAGACAGGTGCGGGAGCCGGAGCCTGCGCAACTTCTACGACAGGTGCGGGGGCCGGAGCCTGCGCAACTTCTACGACAGGTGCAGGTTCCACTACGACAATCGGAGCAGGTTCCACCACGACAGGTGCGGTAACCGCAGGCTCAGTCGTGACGGGAACATCAGTGACGGGAACCTCTTGGGCCGGCTCGGCCGGTGCCGTGGTCGGGTCGGCGGCCGCTGGTTCGCTGACGGTGGCGTCCGGCGTCTCAGTCGGTTCGGTGTCTGTGGGATCCGGTGTGACAGACGATTCGCCCTCGCCCGACTTTGGAGTGGAACCCGACTCCGGAGTGGAATCCGGCGTCGACGTCTCAGGTTCGTTTGGCGGGTCCGTTGGTGCTATCACCGTCGGATTCGTCGTCGTCGAAGTCTCAGGTTCGGATGGCGGACCTGAAGGTGTCGGCGAGGTAGTTTCCGGCGCTGTCGGCGTCGGCGCCGTTGGGGCTGGCGACGTTACGCTCGGCGTCGACTGCTGCCCCGGCACCCAACGCTCGGTCGGGCTCAGGTGCTCCCTGTATTCGTAGTGGGTGGGGTCATCTGTATGGACGTGGCCCACCGTCATGGGTACGGCCCAATAAGGAGCGGGTGCCGTTGCGGTGCCGGTCCCCGGAGAGTAGTTGTGCATGGTGAAATCACCGAGCGGGTCCTGCTGAATAGTGGCCAGGAGTTTCCAGTTTGCCGGGTTGGTATGAACGCCGTTGAGGATGGTCTCGAAGTGCAGGTGGCATCCCGTGGAGTTTCCAGTGGTTCCTACCTTGGCAATCACCTCACCCACTTCCACCGAAGCTCCCTGCTTCACGGCTATGGATTCCAGGTGGTTGTACGTGGTGATGAGCCCGTTCCCGTGGTCGATTTCCACCCTGTTGCCGCCTCCCCACGGATGCCAGCCAACTGCCCGAACAGTGCCCGAGTCAGCGGCATAAACGCGAGTACCACATTGAGCGGCGAAATCCTGGCCCCAGTGGAATTCACCAGCTTCACCTGAGAGAGGATTGATCCGGAAACCGAAAGAGGAACTGGGAACAAGGGATTCCAGCGGGGCCCGGAGTGTGCCGGCAGCCGGCCGCTGGAGCCCCAGCGAGGCAAACGCGAGGCGGTGGGTGCCGTCCTTGGCCACTGTCTGTACTGTCGACCGGTCAAAAGAGACCAGCGCCGCCGGGTCCGCCTGAACAGTCACCGCCGGGGCCAAAATTGACTGGCCCGAGACGCTCTTGGCGAGGTCGGAGGATGCCACAGCATCCAGGGACAGCGGTTCCGCTGAGCCCTTGGCCGCGGTGGCTCCCAGCCCTGGCGCCGATGGCGCTACAGGCGGTTGGAAGCCATAAGCTACTAGGACGAAGCCGGCTATTAGCCCGGCTGATGCCGTCCGCTTCGGCCAGGCAGCATGCCGGAGGCCATAAAAAAGGCCGGTTTCCTGGTGTTTTCCCACAAGCTTCTCCAATGAAAATTCCGCTGGGCCCCATTTCCCGGCGGGTTTTTCAATTGTGGCTACACCGATTAGGAAAAGGGAACCGTCTCGCGCAAGGCTTGAGCGTATCTTGTGGCTAACCTAGGTTTTCCTTGAGACCCAGGTTTTTCTTGAGCAAAGCACGGTGTTCGACGGCGGCCTCCGCATGGAGAGCGCGCCCGGCCTCCGTCAGTTCGAGAAAGAGGGAACGCCGGTCATCGGCACAGGAATGCCTTGAAATCAGTCCGGCCTTCTCGAGCCTGTCCACGACTTTGGAGACGGCGCTTTGGGTCATGGGGGTCCGCTCCCCCAGTTCCTTCATCCGACAGGCCGAATCGTTGCACTCTGCTACGAGGTCCAGGATCTCGAATTCGTTGAGGCCGATGTGGAACTTGGCGTCGAGCTCGCGGTCAATGGCGCCGGACGTGCGAAAGTACGCGCTCTGGATGGTGCGCCATTGCTCAACCAACTGGCGGTCTGTCGTCGTTGCCATGCCTTGATTCTAGTCGAAGACGTGAATATTTTCCACGTCATAATATTCCTTGTCATCCAATGACGTGTCATATAGATTGATCGCATGACTTCACCCCGCACCCTTGAAAGAGCCTCCGAATCTGCCTTGGCCGCGGTCCGCTGGACACGGGCCCAGTGGCTCCTGCTTATGGTCGTGTGCACGGTGCTGGCCCTCGACGGCCTCGACGTCTCCATGGTAGGCGTCGCATTGCCGTCGATAGGCCAGGAGCTCCAGCTCGGCACCGACTCGCTCCAGTGGATTGTCTCCGCCTATGTCCTCGGCTACGGCAGCCTCCTGCTGCTCGGCGGCAGGCTCGCCGACCTGCTCGGCCGCCGTCGTATTTTCCTCATCGCCCTCACGGTTTTCGCAGCTGCGTCGCTTCTCGGCGGGCTCGTGAACGATCCGGCGGTCCTGATCGCCACCAGGTTCGTCAAGGGCCTGGCCGCAGCCTTTACGGCTCCCGCAGGCTTCTCCATCATCACCACCAACTTCGCTGAAGGCCGTGAACGCAACAAGGCGCTGTCCATCTTCACCACGTTCGGAGCCAGCGGCTTCTCGCTGGGCCTCGTAGTGGGTGGACTCATGACGAGCCTGAGCTGGAGATGGACCTTCCTGGTCTCCGTCCCCGTGGCCGTCGCCGTGGTTATCCTGGGCATGAAGTTCATTCCCAAAGACTCTCCCGACGCCGCCGCAAAGGGCGGGCACGACGTCTGGGGCGCCGTGACACTGGCTGCCGGCATGCTGGGACTGGTCTACACGCTGGTTTCAGCACCAGAGCAGGGGTGGGGATCTGTGGCAACAATCGCCGGATTCGCAGCTTCCCTGGCAATACTCGCTGCCTTCGCCATAATCGAAAACCGGGTGAAACACCCCTTGATCCGCTTCGGCATCCTGCGGGAGGGTTGGGTCGCCAGGGCCAACCTGGCCGCCGTCGGGCTTTTCGGCTCCTACCTCAGCTTCCAGTTCATCGTCACCCTGTTCCTGCAGTCGGTCTTGGGCTGGTCGCCCCTGAACATGGCCCTTGCCTTGCTCCCGGCCGGACTCATCGTTGCCGGCAGCGCCCCGTTCGCAGACCGCCTCATCGAACGGCTGGGAGCCCCGAGGCTGATCCTGATCGGGTTGATTGCCCTCGGACTGGGCTATGTCCTGTTCCTGAGGGTGGGGACTACCCCAAACTACATTCTGGACATCCTGCCCTCCATCATCCTCCTGGGCATCGGTTTCGCCCTGGCGTTCCCGTCCATCAATGTCCAGGCAACGGCCGGCATCCCCAATTCCGAGCAAGGCCTGGCGGCCGGACTCATCCAGACGAGCACGCAGGTGGGGGCTGCGCTAGTACTGGCAGTCACTACTGCCATCGTTAGCGGTCATGGCACCAGTCAAGGTACAGCGGCAGGGGCTCCGGCTGCCGCAGCCGCAATGCTGGAACAGTATCGGCCGGGACTCATCCTGAGCGCCGTCGTCGCGATTGGCGCACTGTTGGTGGCTGCCGCGCCTGCCCGGCGAAGCGCTTCCCAGCGGATGGAGACCGTACCCGGCGATGGCGGAGTAACGGGCAATTAGGGAACACTTTTGGGTCTTTTTGATTGGGCCGCGGGGGCCTACCGTGGACCACAGGAGCGGCCCGTCCCGGGCGGCGAACAAAGGAGGATCCTTATGACTTCGCACGTCGCAGACTGCACCGTAACGAATTGTTCCTTCAACGACCATTCCGAATGCAACGCCGCCGCCATTACGGTGGGTGGCACTCAAGACCACGCTGCCTGCGCCACTTTCATCGACATTGGAACGCACGGCGGCCTGCCCAAGGTCCTGGCTGGTGTGGGAGCTTGCCAGCGCACAGAATGCGTCCACAACGACCACCTCATGTGCCAGGCTCCTGAGGTCCATGTGGGACCGGGCGCCGACAACGCGGACTGCCTCACATACAGCCACGCATAGCGGGCACGGCGAGAAACCGTCCAGCCGAGCTGAGGCCCCTTCCGGATTACTTCCGGAAGGGGCCTTTCGCGTTCTGGAGGCCGAAGTTCAGGACGCCCAAGTTCAGGCCGCCGAAAAGGGCGAGCCGCGGGTCAGCTGGAAACGGTCGCGGGATGGCCCAGGGGTATGACGTGGGGGCGTCCATCGGTGGGTTCGGAGACCACGTGCGCGTCCAAGCCAAAGACGTCGCGCAGGCGCTCCGGGGTGACCACATCTGCCGGGGTACCCTGCGCCACGATACGCCCGTCCTTCATGGCGACAATACGGTCCGAGTAACGGGCTGCAAGGGATATGTCGTGAAGTACCATCACCACTGTGCGGCCGTGCTCTCGGTTGAGGCGCCGCACGAGTTCGAGGACATCTACCTGATGGGCCAGGTCAAGGTAGGTGGTGGGCTCGTCCAGGAGGAGGATTTCGGTTTCCTGTGCCAGGGTCATGGAGATCCAGGCCCGCTGCCGTTGCCCTCCTGACAGGTCTTCCAGGGAAGTATCCGCCAGTTCCAGGATGTCGGTTGCCCGGAGGGCGTCTTCCACCACTGACTGGTCTTCGGAAGAAAACTGCTGATACCACCTCTGGCGTGGATGCCTGCCCCTCGAGACCAGATCGGCTACCGTCAACCCCGATGGGGCAGTGGGCGCCTGCGGAAGGATACTGATCCTGGTCGCGATCTGGCGCGTCGACTGCCTCGCCAGAGGCAGCCCGTCAAGGAGCACCTCGCCCGAGCGCGGGTTAAGGAGCCGGCCGAGGCCCCGGAGAAGCGTGGACTTGCCGCAGCCGTTGGGGCCGATGATCGCGGTCACCTGGGCAGTGGGGATGGCTACGGACAGCTTGTGGATGATGTCCGGCCCTCCATATCCAAGGCTAAGATCCTGGGCGCTGAGCCCCTCGCGCCGCTCTGTGGGGTTCAACTCAGCCTCCGCTGGTATTTGAGAATCAGGTGGATAAGGAAGGGGGCTCCCACCACTGCCGTGGCCACTCCCACTGGCAAGGGAACGCTCAGGGCATTGGCCGAAACTGTGTCGGCTACCAGGACAAAAACTGCACCAACAAGGGCCGATACACCCACTGGGGGAACAACGCCCCGGGTGAGGGAACGTGCAATCTGCGGACTGGCCAGTGCGACGAAGGCCACGGGGCCGGCAGTGACGGTAGCGACTGACGCCAATAGCACGGCAATGGTTAGCGTAAAGAGCCTTACCCGGCCGATTCGGGTGCCGAGCCCGACGGCGGTGTCCTCGCCAAAACTCGTCAGCAGCAGCCATCGGCCGCTGAAGACAGCTGCCCCAATAAGAACGGCGGCACTGACAGCCATGGGCTGTACGGTGACCCAGTCCTTGCCATTCAGCGAACCGGTCATCCAGGTCAGGGCCTGGGCAGCGCTGGTTACGTCGCCGAGGGTCAGGATCCAGGTGGTGAGGCTGGCGGCAAGGCCGGAGATGCCGAGCCCCGCAAGGACGAGCCTGTAGCTGTCCAGGCCCCGCCGGTAGGCGAGCATGTACACGGCCACGCCGCTGGCAATACCCAGTGAGAATGCCGCCACCGGCATGCCGAGGATGGCCGCCACGCCGCTGAGGCCCGCGTGGCCGCCGTCGGCAATGACCAGCACAGCCACCGCACCCAGGGATGCCCCCGCTGTCACTCCCAGGAGGTCCGGGCTCGCCAGGGGATTGCGCGCAACTGTCTGCGTGATCGCACCCGCGGCTGCCAGTGAAGCGCCCACCAAAACTGCAGCGACCATTCGGGGTGCGCGGAATTCGGTCACAGCAAGGTGGGTCCGGGCATCGGAGGCATCGCCAAGGAGTGCCCGGAGGACATCCGGAAAGGGCAAGGGGGTGCCCCCAAAGGCAATATGGAGAGCCATGGCCGCCACGAGGGCAGCGGCCAGGATGGCGGCGATAAGTACGACCCGGACATTGAGGCGAAGGGAGACGGGGCCAGCCCTCCATGCCCGGATTGACAGGGCACCTGTCTTCGAAGGCGCCTTGGAGATAGTCATAGTGTCACCAGCCTGCGCCTGCGTGCCAGGTAGACGAAGAACGGGGCTCCGACGACGGCCAGGACCACTCCGACAGACAGTTCTCCCGGGCGGGAAATGACTCGTCCTGCGGTGTCCGCCAACAGCAGGATGGTTACGCCTGTCATCGCCGAAACGGGGATCAGCCACCGGTAGTCGGGACCCGTCATTGCCCTGGTGATATGCGGGACCAGGAGCCCTGCAAAGGCAATGGGACCTGCCATAGTCACGGCGGAACCAGCCAGAAGGGTGATGGCCGCGATTCCCGCCGCTCGTGCCCGGAAGACTGAAATACCGAGTGAGACGGCGGTGTCGGCTCCGAGCGCCAGCGCGTTCAGCGGCCGAATATTGGCCAGGGCCAGCACGACGCCGAGGAGGATGAACGGCCAGATCACGGACAGCACATCGCTTCGTCCGGCGAGAGAACCGACCTGCCAAAACCGCAAGGTATCCAGGGCTGTGTCATTGAGCAGGACAATTCCTGCAACAAGGCCTGAGCACAAGGCGGTGACGGCCGCGCCAGCCAGGACAAGGGTGATTGGGGTGGAGCCGTGCCGGGAAGCGGACCCGATCATGAAGACCAGGATGCTCGCCGCCAGGGCCCCGGCAAAGGCCAGCAGCGCCTGATTCAGTGCAGGCACTTCCCCTGCGATGGCGGTAGCGGTGACGATGGCCAGCGCCGCACCCTGGCTGATTCCGAGCAATCCGGGATCCGCGACTGGATTCCTGGTATGCCCCTGCACAAGGGTTCCCGCCAGCCCAAGGCAGACTCCTGCGCAGATGCCCAGCACGGTGCGGGGCCAACGCAGCTCCCGAATGGTCGTGTCCATGACGCTCTGGTCCGGGGTGAACACGGCATGCCAGACGTCCTGCAGCGACGAGGGCTGCCCTCCGATGCAGATGCTCACTACCGCCGCGGCAAACATGGCCACGAGGGAGACGAACACCCATCGCACACCCGCTGTTCGGGCAGCCTGCCGGCGCTCGCCTGCCGGCGTGGCGGTTCCGTCGGGCGCTGCAGGGGCTGCCGCCGGGTCCAAGGTCTTCACATAGGCCTTCTATTACGTCATCAGTTTGTGATCTATTTCAAAAAATCCTGCTACAGTCTACGGCAGACCGAGGTAAGCCTTGCCTTACAAGTCGTCACTCCCCGTCATCTTCTTTGAAAGCGACTCCGTGAAAACACGCATCCTCAAGCAGCTCAGTGCTGTTGCCGCCGGTGCAGCGCTGCTGGCCACTACCGCCTGCGGTGCCCCGGCCGCCAGCTCCCAGAGCACCGCCGCCGCTGCCGACACGGCCGGCTACCCGCTCACCATGGAACACACCATGGGCTCCACCACCATCGAAAAAGCGCCCAAGCGGGTTGTTGCGCTGGATCCCAGCTACATCGACGCCACGCTCCTGCTCGGCGGAGACCTCGTTGGTTATGTCCAGTACCGCCAGGACCCGAAGTCGCCGTTCGCCCCTTACCTCGGCGATGTCGCCGAAGCCACCAAGGACTCAGTCAACGTCGGCACCCTCGCTGAACCGAACCTGGAAAAGATCCTCGAACTGAAGCCGGACCTGATCGTTTCGGCAAAGGTTCGCCACGAGGCCCTGTACGCCCAGCTGTCCAAGATCGCGCCCACCATCTTCTCCGTCAGCACCGGCCCGACCTGGAAAGAGAACATTGTCTTCCTGGGCGAGGCACTGGGCAAGAAGGCCAAGGCCGAGGAACTCGTCAAGGGCTATGAAGAGCGCGCGCAGAAGGTTGGGGCAGCAATCCTGGCCAAGAGGCCTGAGGCCACTTACTCACTGGTTCGCTTCACCGGCGGAGACACCGCGCGCCTGTACTCCTCCAACTCCTTCATCGGCGAGATCATGGCCGACATGCGCATCCCGCGGCCGAAGGATGCCCCGGACACCGAGAAGGAAATCTTCGTTCCCCTTTCCTCCGAGCAGATCCTGCAGGGCGACGCCGGCCTGGTGATGGTGAGCGCATACACCCCGGCAGGCGCCGAAGGCGACAAGGCCCGCGCGCAGCAGGAGAAGTTCCAGTCCAACCCCCTGTGGCAGCGGCTGCAGGGCGAGGTCAAGCCGGTCGATGACGGGACGTTCATTGCGTCCGTCAGCATCCAGGGAGCACATGCTGTGATCACTGAACTGGCCAAGCACTACGGCGTGGACCCCCAGCTGCCGTAGCCGGGTTTGGAGGCAGCGGCCACCCCAGGAAAGCACTCCTGAGGCCGCTGCCTCCGCTGCATAGTGGCCGTCTCCACGGCACCCAACTGTTCGGACAGTGGCATCCGCCGCAGAAAGGAAATCGCCCTTGAGCGCCGCCCTTCCCAGCGACGAATATCCACTGCGCGTCTTCGACGTCGTTGTCTCCGGTGTCCGGAACCCGACGCCACGCCTAAGGCGAGTCACTTTCACGGGCACCGCGCTGCAGCGCTTTGGGGTTCCCGGCCCAAGACAGGACGTGAGGATCAGGATGCTCCTTCCGGTTCCCGGCTATGACCTGGACCCGATTGGAGGGCCGGAAGGCCAGCTGCAGGAAGGCTGGTACCAGGACTGGCTCAGGGGCGAACTGCCAGGCCGTGGCTGGATACGCACCTACACGGTCCGCGCCCTCCGTACCGTCGCCGGTGGCCAGGAACTCGACGTCGATTTCGTCATCCATTCCGCACCCGAGGGGAGCACTGCCCCCGGCTCGGACTGGGCCCAGGCGGCCACTGTCGGCACCCGAGTCTCCTTCATCGGACCTGATAGCACCGCAATCAGTGCCGCTACACCCCTCTGCGACATGGGAATCAGGTGGAACCCGCAAGGCGCCCAACAGGTCCTCCTGGCCGGGGACGAAACGGCCGTCCCGGCTATCAGCTCGATTCTTGAAACACTACCGGCCCACATCACGGGGCATGCCTTCCTGGAGGTTTCGGATCCCAGAGACTTTTTGGATATCGGCACTGGTTCCGGGGTCCGAATCACCTGGCTGGCCCGCAATCCAGAAGGCTCACTCGGCGACGGTTCTTCCGACGGCGGACTGCTGTGCCATGCAGTCAAAGCTGCCCTTGGTGGCCAGGATGTCTTTTCCTCCCCGGAAGGCGCGTCTTCCGAGGAAGGCGCGGCGGCCATATACGCTTGGGTGGGCGCCGAGGCCAGCGTGGTGAAGATCCTGCGCCGATACCTTGTGAACGAGGTCGGGCTGAATCCCAAACAGTCCGAGTTCAGGGCTTACTGGAGCCTGGGCAAGGCAGGCTCAGGGAGCACTGGCATTCCGATCTCCCAATCCCGGCCAATTTTGGCATGATTCTCTGTACACAAACGCCAGAAGCAGGTCGAATGGAACATGGGGAACATTCTGAAAATCTGGCGGGCGGAATTGAGGCGGGCGTTCACCGGACATCCCGACTCGACGCCCCTCTGGGTCCCGCGCCTGGCCGAGGGTAACGACGTCGGTTACCACCTTCCGGGCTCCGCTGTCTGGGCAGTGCATGGCTCGATGCCAACAATTGTGGCCGGTATTCGGGTGCTGCTGATGCAGTCCCTCCATCCAGGAGCCTTGGCCGGTGTCTATGATCACTCGGGTTTTAAGAAGGATCCCCTAGGCCGGCTGGCCAGTACCATCCAATGGATCTTCACCGTCACCTACGGCTCCCGGGAAGCGGCGCAGGAGGCAACCAATCGGGTGAAGCGGATTCACGAAAGAGTCCACGGAACATATCTGGACGCCCAAGGGAACACCAGGAACTATTCGGCGAACGATCCCGGGCTCCTGAGATGGGTCCATGTGGCCTATGCAGATTCCTTTGTCAAAGCCCACGAGATCTGGGGTGGGCCCATTCCCGGCGGCCCCGACGCTTACATTCGTGAATGGGCGCAAGCAGCCCGGCTGATGGGGATCGTTGATCCGCCGCTGGACCAGGCTTCTGTTAAGGCGGAAATGGACGACTGGTACAACGCCGGTGTGCTACGGGCCGATGACCGCCTGAAGGAAACGGTGGAATTCATCCGCAACCCTCCGCTTCATCCATCGCTTTGGCCTGGATACAAAGTCCTCTTCGCGGCAGCGGTGGCCAGCCTTGAACCGAAATACCGCGAACTCCTCGGACTTCGGAGACCCCATCTCGGCCCAGTACCACTTCCGGCCATCACGGCCGCCCGCATGACCCTCGCCGTCGTCCGCCTTATTTTGGGACGCAAGGGACCGAGCGAACTGGCGGCGCGCCAGCGGCTACGGAGGCTCGGCTATGAGTCCGGTTCTGATAACTGGCAGTCAGCAAATGCAGATAGCTGAACGCACGGCAGCGACAGCTACCGGCTCTTTTCCGCCACCGAAAAAAGACCAGCGGAGAGACCGCCGGCACCGATGCTAAGCAGCAGGAGTCCCAAAGCCAGAGGGGCAAGGGTGCGGGCCTGGAATACACAGAGCCCGCCTGAGGCGACGAGCACGACCATTGCAGCAAGGTAAACGCGGAACATAACAGTCTCCATTGACTTGTAATGACCATGAAATTGAGCGTGTTAGTACAAAGGAAGGACCTGGCATTCCTGAACGAAATGATCAGGAATGCCAGGTCCTCCGTTCTCTTCCGCTAGATCAGCGCGTCGGAGAGGTGGTTCGGAGTGCCGAACCGGTGGGCCGTGATGCTGACGGCCTGTTCGTGGAGGAACGGCAGCAGTTCGATCCGCCCGGCCGGGGTCACCTCGCCGTGGTAGACCGCGACGTCGGGACGTCCGCCGGTTGCTGCGCTCAAGGCGCTGCTGTTGCCGCCGATCAGGCGGACCCGTCCGGCTCCCAGAGTTGCCGCACGATTCAGCCAGGCGGCGTCATCCTCAATGCGGGTCTTCACTCCAAGCCCGGCGAAGGCGGTTGCTACGGCGTCGGGGATGGCAACAGCAGAGGACACGGTCACGCTGGAACCTGCGACGGCTCCCGCCGCCACCACGCGGAGCAGCTCAACGAGCCGTTCCCCTTCGGAAAGGCGAACCGTGACCGGCAGCGGGCGATACCGGAAAACGTTGCGCTCCGCGGTAAGGCCGGAAACGTCCTTGCGGGTGCCGAACTCGTCCGACCAGGCAGCGGCGTCGCTGAAGAGCGCGCCCTGCAGCCACTCGGCCTCGGCGGCGTCGACGGCGGAGCCGGCATTCTTCGCGGCCGCAAGGATGGACGCGGCAGCTCCCTTGAGCGTGACGCCCGGGCGGGCAGCCGGTTCAGCAGGGAGCCAGTTACCCAGGCCGATCAGGTAGTTCGGGCCACCGGCCTTGGTACCCGCGCCCACTGCCGACTTCTTCCAGCCACCGAACGGCTGCCTCTGGACGATGGCGCCGGTGATGCCGCGGTTGACGTAGAGGTTGCCAGCCTGGATGGTGTCCAGCCAGAGCCCGATCTCCGCCGAGTCCAGGGAGTGCAAGCCGGCCGTGAGGCCGTATTCGATGTCATTCTGGATTGCGATGGCCTCTTCCAGGGTCTCCGCCGTCATGACTCCAAGCACCGGGCCGAAGAATTCGGTCAGGTGGTAGTACGATCCGCGCTTGACTCCGGAACGTACGCCCGGGGACCACAGCCGTCCAGTGGCGTCGAGCTGCTGGGGCTTGACGGCCCAGGTCTCGCCCTCGCCGAGCGTGGTCAGGGCGTTGAGCAGCTTGCCCTTGGCCGGCTCGATGATGGGGCCCATCTGCGTTGTGGCGTCGGCGGGGTAGCCCACCTTCAGGGAACGCGTGGCGTCAAGCAGCTGGTTGTGGAAGCGGGTAGACGTGGCTACGGATCCCACCAAGATCACGAGCGATGCTGCCGAGCACTTCTGCCCCGCATGTCCGAACGCCGACTGGACGACGTCCTTTGCCGCAAGGTCCAGGTCTGCGCTGGGAGTGACGATGATGGCATTCTTCCCTGAGGTCTCGGCCAGCAGCGGTAGATCCTCACGGAAGGAACGGAACAGCTCAGCGGTCTCATAGCCGCCGGTGAGGATGACCCGGTCCACGCTGGGGTGGGACACCAGCTGGGTGCCAAGGTCCCGCTCCTCGAGCTGGACGAGGGCCAGGACTTCGCGGGGAACGCCGGCTTCCCACAGTGCATCCACCATGACCGAACCCGAGCGGCGGGCCTGCTTGGCAGGCTTGATCACGACGGCGGAGCCGGCGGCGAGCGCCGCGAGCGTCGATCCGGCGGGGATGGCCACGGGGAAGTTCCACGGAGGTGTCACGACGGTGAGGTTGGCAGGAACGAACGTGGCGCCGTCGACCTTTTCCAGGTCCTTGCCGCGTTCCGCGTAGTAGTGCGCAAAGTCGATCGCTTCGCTGACCTCGGGATCGCCCTGCTCAATGGTCTTGCCCGTTTCGGAAGCCATGACCTCAAGCAACTCGGCTCGGCGGGCCTCCATGATGTCACCGGCACGGTGCAGGATGGCACCACGCTCTGCGGCAGACATGGCTGCCCACTTCTTGCCATGCTCAACAGCCGTGGCGATGATGTGCTCGAGTTGATCGGCGTCGGTCACCTTGGTGGCCTCGACGACGTCGTTGCCCGCCGTGGAGTTCGGGATGCGCGCCAGGATCTTCCGGCCCCACTCCCGGTTGGCCGGAAGGGCGGGGTCGGTGTCCGGGGTGTTGGCAAAGCCCTCGGTGGGAGCGGGGGCCGACGGCTTGTTGCGGTCCTGCTTGCGGTTGGGTTCCGGAACGGAATCGTCCAGGTTTTCCAGCGAGCGCAGGAAGCGGTTCCGTTCGCGTTCGAACAACGCCTCATTCTCGCTGAGTTCAAAGACTGCCGACATGAAGTTGTCCTGGCTCGCGCCTTCCTCCAGTCGGCGGATGAGGTACGCGATGGCGACGTCGAACTCGCCCGGGTGCACAACGGGCGTGTACAGCAGGAGGCTGCCGACGTCCTTGCGGACCGCCGTGGCCTGGCCGGTGGCCATACCGAGCAGCATCTCGAATTCAATGCCTTCAGTGACTCCGCGTTCCTTGGCGAGCAGCCAGGAGAAGGCGATGTCGAACAGGTTGTGTCCGGCTACGCCGATGCGCACTGCGTCGATGCGCTCCTTGGTCAGGGAGTAATTGAGGACACGCTTGTAGTTGGTGTCCGAGTCCTGCTTGGTTCCCCAGGTGGCCAGCGGCCAGTCGTGCAGGGATGCCTCCACCTGTTCCATCGGCAGGTTAGCGCCCTTCACGACGCGGACCTTGACTGGGGCTCCGCCCTGGGCCCGGCGGGCCGCTGCCCACTCCTGGAGCTTCTGCATCGCGGAGAGCGCATCCGGCAGGTACGCCTGGAGGACGATGCCGGCTTCAAGGTTCTTGAACTCCGGCTTGTCCAGGATGCGGGTGAAGACCTCCATGGTGAGGCTCAGGTCCTTGTATTCCTCCATGTCCAGGTTGATGAACTTGGGCTTGGGGAAGGAAGCAGCGAGGTGGTAGAGCGGTGTCAGCTTCTCAACGACGTGCTCCACGGCCTCATCGAAGGACCACAGTGAGTGCGGAGCTACGGTGGAGGATTCCTTGATGGAGACGTAGTCGACGTCGTCCCTCGCCAGCAGCTTGAGGGTCCCCTCAAGGCGGCGGTTGGCTTCGTGCTCTCCGAGCACGGCTTCGCCGAGGAGGTTGACGTTCAGGTGGACGCCTTCCTGGCGGATCTTGGAGATCGCCGGCCCCAGCTTGGAGTCGGTAGCGTCCACGATCAGGTGGCCCACCATATCGCGAAGTACCTTGCGGGCGATCGGGATGACGACGTGCGGCAGGATGGGCGCCATGATGCCGCCGGCGCGAACCGCACTGCGCATGTACCAGGGAAGGAACGTGGGGCATTTCGGCGCCAGGCGGGCAAGGTTGCGTCCAGCGACGGAAAGGTCCTCCGGGCGGATGACGCCGTCGACGAAGCCGACCGTGAAGTCCAGTCCATTGGGGTCCTTCAGCACGCCTGCGAGTCGCTGGGCGGAGACGTCCACGGGAATCTTGGAGGCCTCAGTGAGCCAGTGTCGGACCAGGCTGACGGCTTCGTCTGCCAGTTCCCTGAAGTGACCGGATTCCTGTGCGCTGTGAATAACGGCGTCGCGTGTAGGGGTCATGATCGTCTCGTTCTTTCTGGGCTTGGATTGCTCTGTTTCAACCAGTATGGATCTACAATCACGTTAGGAAAAGCGATCTTTTCCGATGAATATTGATTAGAAATGACGAGTTATTGGAGGCCGCCATGTTGGACGTCCGGAGGCTTCGCCTGCTGCACGAACTGAAGATCCGGGGAACGCTCGCCGAGGTGGCTGATGCCATGAAGTACAGCCCTTCTTCAGTCTCCCAGCAGCTCACGCTCCTGGAGAAGGAGGCAGGCGTCAAACTGCTCCGTAAGTCGGGACGGCGAGTGCAACTGACCGCCCAGGCCGAGATTCTCGTCGAACACACTGCGGCCCTGCTGGCCACCCTGGAGCGGGCCGAAACAGATCTTGCGGCGTCGTTGTCCACGGTAACCGGCACCGTCCGGCTGGCCGTTTTCCAGTCCGCGGCACTCGCACTGATGCCGGAGTTCCTCACTATCATGAAGAACGAGTATCCAGAGGTGCGCGTGGAGATGACCCAGCGCGAACCTGAGACCGCCCTGTATGAAACGTGGGCCCGGGACTTCGACATCGTCGTGGCCGAGCAATATCCGGGGCATGCTGCGCCGCACCATCCGGGACTCGATCGCGCCACCCTCACCAGTGACGCGCTCCGGTTGGCCACTCCCCCTCTGGGTCTGGGCGGCGAAGACATCAATTCTCTGACGGACACGGCCAAATTAGCGTGGGTCATGGAGCCCCGCGGGGCGGCATCGCGGCACTGGGCAGAGCAGGCCTGCCGCTCGGCCGGCTTCGAACCCGATGTCCGCTACGAAACTGCGGACCTCCAGGCGCAGATCCGGCTGATCGAATCCGGCAACGCCGTCGCCCTGATGCCGGACCTCGTATGGACCGGACGCTCGCTCCCGGTCCAGTTGCTTGACCTCCCCGGGCTGCCGCGACGCACTGTCTTCACCTCCACACGCACGGCCGGACGCATCCACCCCGCCATTCTGGCCTGCCGGCAGGTGCTCGAAAGGGTGGCCGCCCAACAACGGGTAGCGTACGAGGAGGGGTGACGCCGCCGCCGTGTGAGTGGGTGCCGCCGTCGAGGTGTGAGATCTCGGCGTATTCACCAAGCCAAAGCGCAGAGACCTCACACCTCGGCTGGGAAACAGGGGCGGGACGCAAAAAGGCCCCGGTCCTAAGACCGGGGCCAAAACGCGGAGAATGGGGGATTTGAACCCCCGAGGGCGTTAACCCAACACGCGTTCCAGGCGTGCGCCATAGGCCGCTAGGCGAATTCTCCATCTGCTTCTGAATCAAAAGCAGATACTAGATTACCTGAACATTCCTGCATCGCCCAATCGAGCGATTGAGCCCTGGAATGGCACAGTTTGCACAGCCCACCCCTTATCGCGACAGAGGCCTTAACGTCAAAATGGACGCCCCCAATGCGTCCATTCCTCCGGTAACACCATTGAGCTGCCGGGTCCAGCCCTCGCTCCAGGCCCTGCAGCTCACAATCTGGACATTGCCCCAATCGGTGTACATACCCATGGTCTGCCCTGCACCGTCGATTGACAATGGCCAAAAGACCCTAGGCAGGCGTCGGCTGGGAAGATAATGCCATGGAAAAGCTCCACACTCTGGTGGTTTACGTGCCCGAATCCCATGCCGAAGACCTTTTGAAAGCCATTGGCGACGCCGGTGCAGGCCGAATTGGAGAATACTCCCACTGCGCCTTTACCAGCCCTGGGACCGGCAGATTCACGCCCCTCCCCGACGCCAGCCCCTTCATCGGCGACGTAGGAAGCTCCGAGCACGTTGCCGAAATCCGGGTCGAATGCCTGGTGTCCATCGAAGTGCTCGACGGCGTTGTCCGGGCATTGCGGGCAGCGCATCCCTATGAGGAACCGGCCTTCATGAGCTGGCCGGTAAACGTGCACCGATAGGAGCATCTTCCACCCATTCCGGCTGCCCATCCGACTGCCGAGGGTCGATTCGAATGGCATCGGATCTTCGGGTAAGCTTGCTGACGGCCCCTCATGTGGCGTCATCCTGTTGAACTCCCCCAGGACCGGAAGGTAGCAAGGGTAGATGGGCTCTGGCGGGTGCATGAGGGGTCTCTACATTTAAATGTCAGTACCTATAGGTAGGTTTTGAACTGTGACTGTTACTACCGCCCTTTACCGCAGGTATCGCCCCGATTCATTCGCGGACGTTATCGGGCAGGAACATGTCACCGAGCCGCTTATGACGGCCCTGCGCAAGAACCGCGTCAACCACGCCTACCTGTTTTCCGGCCCGCGCGGCTGCGGCAAGACCACCTCGGCCCGCATCCTGGCCCGCTGCCTCAATTGCGCGGAAGGCCCCACGGACACTCCCTGCGGAAAGTGCCCAAGCTGCATTGAGCTCGCACGTGGAGGCTCGGGATCCCTGGACGTCATCGAAATCGATGCAGCCAGCCATGGAGGCGTGGACGACGCCCGTGACCTCCGGGAACGCGCAACGTTCGCACCGGTCAGGGACCGCTACAAGATCTTCATCATTGACGAGGCCCACATGGTCACCTCGGCGGGCTTCAACGCCCTACTGAAGATCGTCGAAGAGCCACCGGAACACATCAAGTTCATCTTCGCCACTACCGAGCCGGACAAGGTCATCGGCACCATCCGCTCGCGCACCCACCACTACCCCTTCCGTTTGGTTCCGCCGGAGCCGCTGCTGAAGTACCTTGAGCAGCTCTGTGCCCAGGAGAACGTCCCGGTAGCCCCCGGAGTCCTGTCCCTGGTCATTCGGGCCGGCGGAGGTTCCGTCCGGGACTCCCTTTCGGTTCTTGACCAACTCATGGCAGGCGCAGGCCCTAACGGGCTGGACTACGAGCTCGCCGTTGCACTCCTTGGCTATACCCACGCTTCGCTGCTCGACGACGTCGTGGAAGCCATCGCCGCCGCGGACTCCGCCAGCGTTTTCCGCGCCGTGGACAGGGTGATCCAGACCGGCCATGACCCCCGGCGCTTCGTTGAGGACCTCCTGGAGCGGTTCCGCGACCTCATCATTGTCCAGGCCATGCCGGACAACGTCCAGGCGATCCTTCGGGGTATCCCAGCCGACCAGATCACCCGCATGCGGACGCAGGCCAACAATCTGGGGGCGGCCGAATTGTCCCGCGCGGCCGACGTCACCAACACCGCCCTCAATGAAATGACGGGTGCCACCTCCCCACGTTTGCACCTCGAACTGCTCTGCGCACGCATCCTCCTCCCAAGTTCAGAGCAGACCGAACGTGGCATCGCGGCACGGATTGATCGCGTCGAACGCCGGCTGAATTACGCTTCGGATGTCGGCGCTGCCATCCCGGCTGGAACAATGGCCGCCTCGCCCTCCGCCGCTTCGACGCCGGCCACGACGCGGCCAGCTGCTTCGCCGGCACAGGTACCGCGACCGGCTCCGCCTGCTGGAGCGACGCCGTCCGCCGCCCCCGCCGCAAGCCTGGAGTCTGCCCGCCCGGACGCTGTACAGCCTTCGGACTCGGTACGCGAGGCGGTCACGGCTCCCCGTGCCACCACGACTGACCGGCCGGTGGACGAGCGCCGAGTCGATGAGCGTCCAGCAGCTTCAGGTTCCCAGTCACAGCAGGGTCCTCCAGCCCAGCCGGACAGCCCGGCCCAGCAACGGCCCAACACCACTGCTCAACAGCGGCAGGATAGCCCGGCCACGAGTCAGCCACCGGCTGCTCCAACCGGTGGCCAGGCTCCTGCCGCAAGGCCAACAGGTGGCGGAGACGTCGAGGTACTGCGCCGAGCATGGCCCGATATCCTGCAGACGCTCGCAAAGATTAAGCGGAGTACGTGGGCCCTCGTGGAACCAAATGCCCAAGTGGCCCAGTTCGATGGCCAGTTTCTTACGCTCGCCTTCACCACCACGGGGCTGGCTGGCGCATTCGGACGGGCAGATCACTCAGAGAATCTTCGCCAGGCCATTCATAGGACCATTGGCATCGACTGCCAGATCAATGCGGTAGCAGGCAGCGGCCCCGCGAACGGCAACAGCCAGGCGAGCTCTGAGCCAAACCCAAAAGCACTTTCTAGCATCCCGGCCTCTGCGGCCTCCGTGGACGCGGAGTGGGGTCTGGTTCCCGCCTCGGATCCTGATCCGGAGTCGACTCAGGCCGCTCCACAAACTCCTGCACCGGCCCCCGCACAAACTCCTAGACAGGTCCCTGCAGAGTCCCGGGTACAAACTGCGCCTGCCGCATCACCCGTCGGTACTTCAGATTTAGGTACATCGCAGGAGGCAGCAGCCATCCGGCCAAGTAACCCCACTCCTGTAAACCCGGACGCCTCCAGGACCAGTTCCGGGGCACAGCCTTCCCCTGTACCCGCTGCTTCCTCGTCGGCTTCCGACGCGGCAGGCTCTTACGGCTACGCTGACGACGATTGGGGTCCTCCGCTCGATGAGGACGCGCCTCCCCTGGAAGAGGAATCTCCAGCAGACTGGGAACCAGCACCCCGACAGCAGGCCCGCTCTCCGGAAGCATCCGGGACGGGTCCGGCGGCAAGTGCTCCTGACACTTCCGAGGATCCCTGGTCACGCGCTGTTGAGCATGCGCCCGGCGCCTGGGTGGTGGGGACCGAGTCCAATGTGGGCCGGTCGTTGACGGACTCTAATGCAGACGCAGACTCCGCAGGAAACGGGTGTGGGCTAGCGGCAGCCCAAAGAACGCCGGAGTATGAACCGGCAGCAGCACAGGTCCCAGCCCATGCCAAAGCAGACCCCGTGGAGGCGCAATGGGACATAGCGGAGGCTGCCGTGAAGCCGGCCCCGCAGGTCCCCTCTTCCCCGACGCAGCCCATATCCATTCCGGCTCGGGCGGTAAGGGCGACTCCGTCCGGAGAAATGCGGCAGGCCAGCGGGATGCAGGCGTCCGGAGCACGTTCCCTGACTGCCGTCGTCGATGCGCCACGTGCCTCCGGGCCTTCCCCCGCCACGGCTGGGCAAGGCCGCCAGAGCCTCTACCAGCGACTCTCCAATAGTCCAGAGGCACAGGCTGGCCGGGGCTTTGCCCCCGCCCGCGCCCCGCAGGCTGCCGCAACGACTTACGTGGAAGACGTTCCGAGCGCGGATGACGAAACTATCGAGGAATCGGGAGTATTTGGTCGGGCCGCCGTCGAGCGTATTCTGGGCGGAAAGCTCCTTGAAGAGCGATCCCTGGATGGCACTCCACTGCGCTGACCAGCGCCGCGTCGGCGGTAGCTACCGCCATGTGTGACATCAAACGAACGAGGAAATTGTGTACGAAGGTGCAGTTCAGGAGCTGATCGATGAACTCGGCAGGCTCCCTGGCGTCGGGCCAAAATCTGCCCAACGTCTCGCGTTCCACATTCTTGAAGCCGACCCGGAGGACATGAAGCGGCTGGTCGCGGCCATCACCACAGTCAAGGAACGCGTCAAGTTCTGCTCCATCTGCGGCAACGTTACGGAACAGGAAACCTGCAGCATTTGCCGCGACCCCCGCCGCGATCCGTCGGTTATCTGCGTCGTGGAGGAATCCAAGGACGTACTTGCCGTTGAGCGGACGCGTTCGTTCCGCGGCAAGTATCACGTCCTGGGCGGGGCCATCAACCCCATCGCCGGCATCGGCCCGGAACAATTGCGCATCCGCGAGCTGCTGACACGCCTCAACGACGGTGCCATCCAGGAAATCATTATTGCCACCGACCCCAACCTGGAAGGCGAGGCCACAGCCACATACCTTGCGCGCATGCTCAAGTCGATCGGCGTCGCCGTCACTCGGCTGGCTTCGGGCCTCCCCGTGGGTGGGGACCTTGAATACGCCGACGAGGTAACGCTGGGACGAGCCTTCGAGGGCCGCCGGAACGCCCTGTCCTAGTAGTCGCCAATAGTCCTGGTCCTGGTGCGCCCAGGTCAGGTCCCGGAATCCTGGTGACGGCGGAGATTGGTCACAATTCCTCTGCCGGAGCCGGGCGACGATAAACTGTGGCCATAAGTTACGCCGTCGTGCCATTGGCCGTCAGCCCCTGAACCCCCGATGATCCAGTGAGGGTGCGCGCATGAGTATGCCCACTACCGAGTTGAAGACCGAGCCGCAGCATGCAGAGCTGCCCATTGAGGGCGCCGTTACCAAGCAGCTGATTGTGCAGAAGTTCGGTGGCTCCTCGGTCGCCGACGCGGATGGAATAAAGCGGGTGGCCCGGCGCGTCGTCGATGCCCAAAAGGCCGGCAACGAAGTTGTTGTGGTTGTCTCCGCGATGGGCGACACCACCGATGAACTCCTGGACCTTGCAGCCCAGGTCACTGATTCCGCTCCCGCCCGTGAAATGGATATGCTCCTCTCCGCCGGGGAACGCATCTCCATGGCCCTGCTAGCCATGGCCATCAACAAGTTCGGCGCCTCCGCCCAGTCCTTCACGGGCTCGCAGGCCGGCATGATCACCGACGGCATCCATGGCAAGGCGCGCATCATCGACGTCGACCCCCACCGGATCCGTACGGCCCTGGACAAGGGGCACATCGCCATCGTGGCCGGCTTCCAGGGAATGAGCCGCACCACCAACGAGATCACCACCCTTGGCCGTGGTGGCTCGGACACCACGGCGGTGGCGCTGGCTGCCGCCCTCGAAGCCGACGTCTGCGAAATCTACACCGACGTTGACGGCGTCTACACCGCCGATCCCCGCGTCGTGTCGTCCGCGCAGAAGATCGACCGCATCTCCAGCGAGGAGATGCTGGAACTGGCCGCCTCCGGCGCCAAGATCCTCCACCTGCGCTGCGTGGAGTACGCACGCCGATTCGGTGTACCGCTGCATGTCCGCTCATCATTCAGCCAGCACGAAGGCACCTGGGTGATGCCCGGGGCCCACGACAAGATCACGACTCAAGAGGGAGTTGCCTTGGAGCAGCCAATCATCTCCGGCGTTGCACATGACCGGTCCGAAGCCAAGGTTACCGTTGTGGGTGTCCCTGACATTCCGGGCAAGGCAGCAGCCATTTTCCAGGTCATCGCCGACGCGCATTCGAACATCGACATGATCGTCCAGAATGTGTCCACGCACGGTACGGGCCGCACGGATATCTCCTTCACCCTGCCGATCGTCGAGGGCGCCGACGCGCTGGCAGCCCTGCGGGCAGCCGAGTCCGAGATCGGCTTCGAGAGCATTGAGTACAACGAAAAGATTGGCAAGCTGTCCCTCATTGGCGCCGGCATGCGTTCCCACCCGGGCGTGTCCGCAACATTCTTCAAGGCCCTGTCCGACGCCGGTATCAACATCGACATGATCTCCACCTCGGAAATTCGTATCTCCGTGGTGACCAATGCCGAACTGCTTGACGATGCCGTCCGTGCCATCCACGCCGCATTCGAACTCGACGGCGAAGCGGAAGCAACCGTTTACGGCGGCACGGGCCGCTAAGCCGCAAAAGGATAAGCAAAAGAACAAGCAGAAGGACCGGGGCCAATGGCTCCGGTCCTTTGTTTTCATCAGTCAGTGTGTTCTTGTCACCCGCTAGTTATGGTCCAAGCCTTGTCCGTGCCAGGTTCAGTGCCTTGTTCGCGGGCCATGATCGTCCTTGCGGACCGCGTAGTGATGTCCCTGGTCATCCGACTCGACCTCGAAGTGCTGCAGCTCTTCTTCAGAGGCAGTCTCAAAGTCGTCATGCTTGTGCATTACGGGAGCCTCGACGTCGCCGCGGTTAGCCGGTCCGAAGACGGACTGGAGCCGTTCAGTCACATGGAGAAAACCTTCCAGTACCCGTCCCACTGTTCCCACCTCCTTCCCGAAAAAAGGTGAAGCGGTTCAGCCGTCACTGGTGGTCCCAGTGCCCTCATTTTACGCCCGCTCCCCTGAAAAAGGCCCGGCCGTCGACGGCTTAGGGAGTTTAGCGGAGAGACTTGTCGTCCGGATTCCTGGGCACCACGTACGTGCTTCCGTCGGGCCGGCGAATGGTCTCCCACTGCTGCGTCTCGGCCTCGCGTTGCGCCAGGAGGGATCTGTTGGCGTCCGTCATCTCGTGGTCAAGGGAACTGCTGTGTGCTGGCCCAAACACGGCACGAAGCTTGCCAGTGATCCGCATAAACCTGCCGGCGAAGGTTTCCTTTGACGCCACGGTCGTCTCCCTTTCGATTAGCTTTGCCCCTTAAGCGTACACTAACTATTAGTGCACTAATTGTTGCTTGGCCGACCCACGAAACCTGGAGGAACCAGTGAGCACAACCGACGAAGTCGCTTCGAGCATGGAGGACGAGGATCTGCTGCTCAACCGGCAACTCTGCTTCGCCCTTACCGTGGCATCCCGCAGTGTTGTGGGCGCCTACAAGCCAGTCCTTGACCGGCTGGGCCTGACACATCCGCAGTATCTGGTGATGCTCGCCTTGTGGGAACAAAGCCCTCGCACACTAAAGGACCTGGGCGAGACACTGCTCCATGAGCCGGCCACGCTGTCACCCCTCCTGCGCCGGCTCGAGGAAGCCGGACTCGTCACCCGGGATCGAGTTCCTGTCAATGAGCGCGCCTTGGCCATCAGGCTGACCCGGCGTGGCGAGGACCTTCGTGAAAAGGCATTGGATGTGCCCGGCACCATGATGCAGCGGCTGGGCCTGACACGCGGCGAAGTCGAGGAGCTCAATGAAGCGATGAGGAGACTCATCGCAGCCACGCGCCAGCCGATGGCCGAGTCCAGCCAGCCAGGGGAATAGGGGGCCAGGGAAGGCACGCCTGAAACAGGATCCCCAGCGTAAAATGGCACAAATGAGGACTACCATGCGCATGCGCGACGCGGCACATCTGCTGCTCGCGGCCCTCTCGGCCGCGGTCCTTGCCGGCTGCGGGGGCACACCTCCCGGAACCAGCCCAACCGGAACCAGCCCAGCACCGACTGCCCCTGCACCGAGCCCCTCTGTGCCAATCTCCCCTGCCCCCACGCACACCGACCCTCCCACAGCGGGCAAGGGCGACGCAGAACTCTCCATCCTCGTCAAGGCTTCGGAGTCCGCGGCCCCGGATAGTTTCACGCTCGTCTGCAAGGACGGTACGCCGGCGGAGGGAACCCAGCATCCGACGCCGGAGGCTGCGTGCGCCGCACTGAAGGCTGAACCCGGAATCGTCATCCGTGCGCCTCGCCCCACTGACCTCGTCTGCACCATGCAGTACGGCGGCCCGCAAACAGCCATGGTCTCCGGAGCCATTGACGGCAGGGGCTTCGAGTCAACGTTCAGCCTGAAAGACGGGTGCGAAATCAGCGCCTGGAACGCGGCCCGCGACGTCCTGGGCTCAACGGGTGGAGCGTTCTAGCCTCCGGCACCTCCCGCAGGAGCAATGGCTTGAGCTGGAGGATGCCTATTCCAAGCGGGTTCGCCAATACTCGGAGCCGTACCTTGCCCGGCGCTCGGAGGGCCGGAAACACCCGGTGGAGGATTTCCTCTTCACCTACTACACCCAAAAGCCCGGCCAGCTCCTGCGCTGGCACCCGGGAGAAGGCGTCGTCCTTTCCGGCGAGCGCGCTGCCCAGCGATCCGGCTGGAAGTATTACAGGAGGCTCGACGCCGGAGAACTCGCCGCCGTCGGACTGCACGCCGATACCGACGCCGTGACTTTTGACCGTGCTCGGTTCCTGGACGAGCGGCTGGATGCCATTCGGTTCGCCGGCATCATTCTTTCCGGTACGGTCGCCCGGCCTGCGCAGTACGGCTGCTTTGGGCTGCACGAATGGGCAATGGTGTATCGGCAGGACAAGTTCGACCTCCGGCATGAATACCTGCAGCTCCGCCTTGGACCCGGAGGAACGGACGAGGTGGTCGAAAAAAACCGCATCCGGTGTTCACACTTTGATGCTTTCCGTTTCTACACTCCGGACGCCATCCCCCTCAACGAGCTCTCGCCCACTCGAGAGAATCAACGGAATATGGAGCAGCCAGGCTGCCTGCACGCCAACATGGACCTTTACAAATGGGCGTACAAGCTGGCACCTGCGCTGCCCAGCGAACTGGTGATGGACTGCTTCGAATTGTCCTGGCGCATCCGTGCCATGGACATGCAGGCGTCGCCCTACGACCTGGCCGATTGGGGCTACCCTGCCATTAGGATCGAGACGCCCCAGGGCAAGGCCCAATACGTTGAATACCAGCGCGCTTTCGCTGAGGAGGCACAGGCGCTGCGCCATCGGCTCCTGGTGGCCCTGCAACCCTTGCTGTCCAGCACGGGTCAATGAAGCACGGAGCGATGAAGGGCGAGGAGAGGCACAAATGGAATTCAGGGACGGACAGTACGATATCGATCTGACCGTTGAGCTCAGCGAGTCCCCGGAAGCAGAGGGCATCATGTTCGTGCTCCTGGGCAGCAACGGCATGGTCGCTCCGGGATCAACGGTTCCGGACGCGCCCGCAGCCCTCGCCGCCGTCGAACGCTTCGGCGAAGAGATTTTCTTCCCGGAACCGCGGCCGGACAGGATCTGCACCCAGCAGTACGGCGGACCTCAGGTTGCCGTTGTCAGCGGCTGGTTCCATGGCCGACCTGTGTCCAGCCATTTCAGCCGTACGGATGGCTGTGAGATCGCCCGCTGGAAGACCATGGCACCGCTCCTGGGTGGAATGGGCGGTGCCTGGGGTGGCGCGGAGGGAAACAGCTAAACGTTACCAACCAAAGCTGTTCAACTACCTTGGCTCGGGTTCGTCCTGGGAACGTCGTCCCGAAGCCGCGGTTCCTTCCTTGGCTTGGAGCCGCCCTCGTCGGGCTCCGCCTCGGCCGGTGGAAGCACAGCCACCGTATCCCCGGAAATATTGACGCTGACGAAGGTTGCCGCACTCGCTCCCTGATAGCTGAGGCGCCCTAAATAGGATCCCGGCTGGAGATCGCTCCATGAGAAAGAGATCTTGCCCTTTTTACCGTTTGGCAAGGCGATGGGGTTGGGGGTCACTGTCGCGTTGCCCTGATTGGCACCGAGGACAGCTGCATCGACTCGTGCCTTGGTGGGCCGGTTGTCGGGGCTGGCATACAGGTTGACGTAGATTCTGTACGTGCCGGCTGCGGGCTTTTCGATAGTTACTGCCTCACTCGCGGCCCCCGTGGCCGATACAAGTTGGGCGCCCGTCGGCGTCAGTACCACCATGTCGAAATCGGCCGTTTCGTCTGTGGAAATCACGGAGAACCTGGCTAGCGGCGTGTCCGCGGGAACCTCGGCGGACTTACTGAAATTGGAAGCGTCAGCCGTGGCGGAAAAGGGCCCGGGTACCAATTCGATTTCGGAGGAATCCGCCTTCGAAAGCCCGTCAACAGTAACGCTTGTCGGAGCTGACGAGCCGGAAACAATTGGAATCTCCCCCGAACCGGACCCATCCCGTGAGGAGAAGGCCACGTTCGTCGGCGCCACCAGGGATTGCGGACGGACAGCGATGGGCGAGGTGACCGCCTGGCCGGCGCCTTCCCAGGTCAGGGATCCCATGGTGAACTTGCCAAGCTCAGCGCCTTGGTTCTCAAAGGTCACTTTGAAATTGCGCTTGTCACCGGCAGCGTTGAAATTGAGGACCGACGGCGATACGGAGACTTGGATTCCGGGAACACTGGCCTTGACGCGGTACATTCCTGGGGTCAAAGCCGTTACCGTGCGGGTCACTTCGGCCTTGCCCGTCAGGTTTCCGAGTGAGAAGGACGGCACGTTCATGTTCCGTGGCAGCGTGCTCCCCAGGCCCTCCATTCCGAGATCCACCCCAGTGCCTTGGATGAACTTGAGGTAGTCCTCAATCCCGGCGTCGTAGATCAGGCCCGGATCCAGGACCCGGCTCGGGTCCATCTGTCCCGCGCCGGTGGCCAGGACGTTGGTGTCCTTGTTGCCGTCTGCGAGCATGACGTCGGAGGCGGTGGTCATCATTGCCGATTTAAGAGCGGCTGGAGACCATTGCGGATTGCGGCCAAGGATCAGCGCCGCAAGGCCCGCAACATGTGGCGATGCCATTGAGGTACCGGACATGAAGCCGAATTGGTCCCCACCCGTGGCCAGCGGCGAAACACCGGCCAATACTGCGACACCTGGTGCGGCGACGTCAGGTTTGAGGAGATCCGAATCCGTGGCGAGCAGCGGTCCGCGTGAGGAGAATCCGGCAATCTGCGGCTGCGCCTCCAGAGGAAGGCCCGTAATGTCGGAATCCAGCAACGAGACAGTGATGCCGGGATTCGCAGCCACCTTGTCCTTGATTGCCTGCGTGTCTGGAGGATTGACGTGGACGGTGGGCACGGCATGCTTGTCAGCGTCCAGCGACGACTGGGTGAGGTTGACCAGGATCATGCCAACACCGCCACCCCGGGCCACTTCCGCGCTCTTGGCCACCCTATCCACTACGCCCCGGTCGCAAACCACCACTTTCCCGGCAATCCTGGCCGGATCAAGGCTTCCCGGTGCGCATAGTGCCGCGTTTCCGGCCCCCGAAGCGGCGTTGACGGACAAGACTACTCCTGCCCCTGCAACTTCACTCTTCATGATGCTGGCTCCGCGGAACTTGCTGCCATCCGAAAATTCCACAGTCCCTTGGAGCTCCTGGGAGAAACTGCTGGCAGCCACAGTGGCCAGCCAGGGAGCACCGTGGTTAACCGTGCTGGCCGCCGGGCCTGAGTTCCCGGCGGACGTGGCCACGAAGATGCCGGTGGAAACGGCAGAAAGAAAGGCCAGCGAGACGGGGTCGACGGTAGTAGTAGTGGACCCGGAGATGGAATAGTTCAGGACGTCGACGCCGTCGAGGTACGCCTGCTCAATAGCTTCCACTGCAGCCGAGGAGTAGCATCCGCCGCTGTTGGGGTCATTGTCTTCCCAGCAGATCTTGTAGACGGCGATCTTTGCCGCCGGCGCCACGCCGCTGGTCAGACCGAAGCTGCGTCCGTCCACGAAAGCCTCAATGTTGGCATTACCCGCCGCGGTGCTGGCCGTATGCGTGCCGTGACTGTCGACGTCGACCGGGGAAATGACTTCGAGCGGGGACCGGTTCTCCTCCGGAACAACCTCCATGAAGGCATCCGCGAAGTAGCGGGCACCGAGGATCTTGGAGTTACAGGCAGTGCCATCAAAGCCCTCGCCCGCCTGGCATTGCCCGGTGAACGTCTCGCCGTCCGCCTTCAACATCGCGATCCGGCCGTTATCCGTACGGTAGGGGACGCCCACTTGGGGTTCCCCGGTGAGGGGCTGGGCAGGTTCCCCGGTGAAGAACGGACTGGAAGGTGTGTAGCCGGTGTCGATTACGCCAACTACCGTCCCCTTGCCGGCATTCTCCTGACCGCCGAACGCGGTGTTCCAGGACCCGTTCGGTCCGCTGAGCTTAAGGAAGTCGGTGCTGGGATAGTCGGGAGCGAGCTCTGTATCCGGAGCCACAAGCAGCACTGCCGGGTCCTTGGCCAACTCCACGGCCTGCTCTGGGGACAGGGCTGCACTGAAACCGTTAAGCGCAGCCGTATAAGTGCGCTTGATCTGGATGTTCTGCTTCCTGGACAGTTCCTGCTGGTTGTGCTGGAGGTGCGCCCTGTATTGCTGGACCTCAGGTTCTGCGGAATTGAGCTTCCTGCCCGGTGCCGGTTTGGTCGCCGGGAAACCGGGCCTCCCGCCGTCGTACGTGGCGGCCGGCTTTTCAGCCAGGACCACGATGTAGCGTCCGTCCGGATAGTTCCTGGGGTCGATGCTCTTCCGAGCCGGCACGTTGGAAAGGCTTGCGGGGGTCGCGTGGACTGTATATGCAGGGCTTGCGGGGGTCGCGGGGACTGCGTGTGCAGGGGCGAGGGCAAGGGAAGTCAGAAGCAGCGGAATTCCTGCTGCCAAAGCTGCAGCCTTCCGAAGCGCCATTCGTGGAATGAAGCATCGTCCATGTGATTTCACAGGTGATCGACCTCTCATCAGCGCAATCCGGGCACGCTGTCCGGAGAACCGGGACCGCAGCCGCGACAGGTCATGCCAGGCCGGCGGAGATCCAGTGTGGATTTATACAGTACCGAGCGGAGGATCAATATGACATATTTCATAAGTTTGTTTTCGAAGTTGTCATATCTAAAAACAAAGTTGGCACTAAAGGGAATTGAAACCGCATTTTAGGAAGCAGCCACCTCATGGATAACAGCTGTGCTCTTTTGACTGTGCTCTGAGCCCCGCCTTCAGCCGTGCCGATGCCTTATGGCGTCACTGATCCTGGCGCGAATGGATTCATCGAGATGTACGGAGATGCGGTTTTCCTTCGCCGCTCGATCCGCCTTGATTTTCTGCACCACCATCCGCCCCAGCCCGGCAAAAACGGCGGCAACTACCACAGGCAGCACAACGGATTTTCCCTTCTCGGCCATGCCGTAATCCTAGTGATGCAGGACGCGCGGGACCACAGTGTTTTCGCGACGCACCCACCGGCTTGCTTCCCCCTGAGGGGGCGAATGCGGTATGGGGCGCACGGGCCGGTAGAATGGGGGATGCAAGCTCGCGGAGCGCCCCCTCATTCTGTTTGAACACTGTTCCTCAACACTGTTTGGATGCAGTGAACGGCGTGAGACGGCACCTCCGCGGCAGCCTTCAACCAAGGTTTAACCAACGCTCACGCACAGGAGTTGCCGGATGCCCCGGATCGTCGTCGACGTCATGCCCAAGCCCGAGATTCTGGACCCGCAGGGGAAGGCCATCGTGGGCGCGCTGCCCCGCCTGGGCTTCAACGGATTCAGCGCTGTCCGCCAGGGCAAGCGCTTCGAACTGACGGTCGACGGGGAGGTGACCGACGCCATCCTGGCACAGGCACGCGAAGCCGCAGAGACCCTGCTCTCCAACCCCGTGATCGAAGATGTCGTCAACGTCGAGGTCGTCGAGGCCTGACATGACTGACCTTCCCCTGATCGGCGAGGCCGCGGCTGTCGCTGCGCACGCTTCTGGTGCTCGCGGGCTCGCTGGCGCCCGCATCGGCGTCGTCACCTTCCCCGGCACCTTGGACGACCGCGACGCCGCCCGCGCAGTCCGGCTGGCAGGCGGCACCCCCGTCCCGCTCTGGCACGCCGACACCCAACTCGGCGACGTCGACGCCGTCGTCATCCCGGGAGGCTTCTCCTACGGTGACTACCTGCGTGCCGGGGCTATTGCCCGCTTTGCGCCGCTCATGTCCAAAATCATCGATGCCGCAAACTCCGACGCGAAGCTTCCCGTGTTGGGTATCTGCAATGGCTTCCAGATCCTGACTGAGTCACACCTGCTGCCCGGCTCGATGATCAAGAACGACCACCTGAAGTTCATCTGCCGCGATCAGGTGCTGCGTGTGGAGAACAACTCGACGGACTGGACCGGCGATTACGACGCCGGCCAGGAAATCACCATCCCCCTGAAGAACCAGGACGGCCAGTACATTGCCGACGAGAAGACCCTGGATGCCCTCGAGGCAGAGGGTCGCGTGGTATTCCGCTATGTCGGCTTTAACCCGAACGGTTCGCGCCGCGACATCGCCGGCATCTCCAACTCCGCGGGCAACGTGGTGGGCCTCATGCCGCACCCGGAACATGCAGTAGAGGTGGGCTTCGGACCTGGATCTGGGTTGTCCGGCTCCGCCGGAAACGGCGGCACCGACACCGACGGCCTGGGCTTCTTCACCTCCGTCCTCAACAAGCTCGTGGGAGGCGCCAAGTGAGCATCGAAACCACCAAGAAGTTCAACATCGACACCGTCGAGAACGCGGCCAAGACGCCGGACACCGAACTCCCCTGGGCCGAACTGGGCCTGAAGCGGAATGAGTTCGATGAGATTGTGAAGGTTTTGGGCCGCCGCCCCACAGGGGCCGAGCTCGCCATGTACTCCGTGATGTGGAGCGAGCACTGCTCCTACAAGTCCTCCAAGAACCACCTGCGCCAGTTCGGCGAGAAGGTGACGGACGAGATGAAGAAGGACATGCTCGTTGGCATCGGCGAGAACGCCGGCGTGACCAACCTGGGTGACGGCTGGGCCGTGACCTTCAAGATCGAGTCACACAACTCGCCGTCGTTCGTGGAGCCGTACCAGGGTGCTGCCACCGGCATCGGCGGCATTGTCCGTGACATCATCTCCATGGGCGCCCGTCCCGTGGCCGTCATGGATCCGCTGCGCTTCGGTGCCATCGACCACCCGGACACCGCCCGCGTTATGCACGGCGCCGTGGCTGGCATCGGCGGCTACGGCAACTGCCTGGGCCTGCCCAACATCGGCGGCGAAATGGTCTTCGACTCTGTGTACCAGGGCAATCCGCTGGTAAACGCGCTGGCCGTCGGCGTGATGCGCCACGAAGACATCCGCCTGGCCAATGCGTCCGGAAAGGGCAACAAGGTAGTGCTGTTCGGCGCCCGCACCGGCGGCGACGGCATCGGCGGCGCTTCGGTTTTGGCCTCGGAGTCCTTCGACGACACCAAGCCCTCCAAGCGCCCCGCCGTTCAGGTAGGCGACCCCTTCGCTGAGAAGGTCCTGATCGAATGCTGCCTCGAGCTGTTCAAGGGATCGCTGGTTGAGGGCATCCAGGACCTCGGCGCCGCCGGTATCTCCTGCGCCACCTCGGAGCTCGCCTCCAATGGTGACGGCGGCATGGAAGTTGAACTCACTTCCGTCCTGCTGCGGGACCCCACCCTGACCCCGGGCGAGATCCTGATGTCCGAGTCACAGGAACGCATGATGGCCGTGGTCACGCCCGAGAACATTGCCGCCTTCGAAGCCGTGATGGACAAGTGGGCTGTGGAGTACTCGTGGCTGGGCGAGGTGACTGATACCGGCCGCCTGATCATCACCTGGGAAGGCGAGGTCATCGTCGACGTCGACCCGCGCACCGTGGCCCACGACGGTCCGGTCTACGACCGCCCATATGCCCGCCCGGAATGGCAGGATGCCGTGCAGGCCGATGTCTTCACCGGTTCCGTGCAGGACGCAGGCCGTCCTTCCACACCGGCGGAAATGTCCGCTGCTGTCACCGAACTCGTTGCCTCGCCCAACATGTGCGACAAGTCCTGGATCACCAACCAATACGACCGCTACGTTGGCGGAAACACCTCCATGGCGTTCCCCGACGACGCCGGAGTGGTCCGCGTGGACGAGGAAACAGGCTTGGGCGTGGCCCTGGCCACCGACGCCAACGGCCGCTACACCTACCTCGATCCCTACCATGGCGCACAGCTCGCGCTGGCGGAGGCCTACCGCAACGTGGCCACCTCCGGCGCCGTGCCGATGGCCGTCAGCGACTGCCTGAACTTCGGCTCACCCGAGGATCCGGACGTGATGTGGCAGTTGGCCGAGGCTATCCGAGGCCTTTCCGACGCCTGCATGGTCCTGGGCATCCCGGTCACCGGCGGCAACGTATCGCTCTACAACCAGACCGGTACCACTCCCATCCACCCATCCCCTGTGGTCGCCGTGCTGGGCAAGCTCGACGACGTCGCCCGCCGCACGCCGTCGGGCTGGCGTGAGGACGGCCAGGCCATTTACCTGCTCGGCACGACGGCAGCAGAACTGGACGGTTCGGAATGGTCCAACTTGCGTGGACACCTTGGTGGGTTGCCGCCGAAGGTTGACCTCGCCGCCGAACGCGCGCTGGGCGAGATCCTTATAAATGCCTCCCGTGACGGCATGATCGACGCCGCGCACGACCTCTCCGAAGGCGGACTTGCGGCAGCCCTCGTGGAGTCCTCGCTGCGCTACGGCGTGGGTGCCCGGATCGCGCTGGAGGAACTGCAGGAGCGCGACGGCGTGGACTTGTTCACGGCGCTGTTCTCCGAGTCGCAGGGCAGGGCCATCGTGGCCGTCCCGCGCTCTGAGGAAGTTCGCTTCAAGGACATGTGCACGGCCCGCGGCTTTGCTCACCTCCGGATCGGCGTCGTGGACGCTGCCGGCGGCAAGCTGGAAATCAACGGTGTGGACGCCCTGTCCCTGGACGAGCTCCGCGAAGCGCACGAGGCCACCCTTCCGAAGTACTTCGGCTAGCCTCCACTCCTTAAAGCAACGCGGGGTCACTTCCGGCCCATAAATCCCCTTGGGATGGGCCGGAAGTGACCCCGCGTTACTTTAATCTTCGCTGTGAATCTCTCGTTGCCGGGCGCTTAGCAGTTCGATTTCCGGCCGTCCCGCCACGAAATGTTCGACGGCGGCAAGCACCTCGACCAGATGTCCCCGGTCTGCGGCCACGAGCCCCGCACCAAGCTGGGTCCTGCGATATTGATCGTGGTTGCCCACCTCCGCCACCGATACCTCGAAGCGACGCTTCAATTCGGCGAGCAGGGGCCGCACAACAGACCGTTTTTCCTTGAGGCTGTGCACGTCGCCCAACAGGATGTCGAACTCGATCCATCCGATCCACATGCGTCCATGGTAGCGAGGTCCCGCCGTCTGGATGCCCCTCCCCTCCGGTATCGGATGGTGGCAAGATGGGAACATTCCGGCGCATCCGAGGGAGGATTCGTGGCCAAGAAGCGGCATCACCCAAATCACGGGAGTGCCGCACGCGCAGCTGACCGCGTCGAAGGCGCCGTTGAGGACGCCGTCGAGGATGCCGCTGATTCCAAAGTGCTCCACACCGCGGCACGCGCCGGGTACGTCGCTACCGGCCTCATCCATTTCTTTATCGGCCTCATCGCGCTGAGGATTGCGGGAGGCAGCGCCGGTGTGGCCGACCAGTCTGGAGCCGTCGCGCAATTGGCCGCCACCCCTGGCGGCAGCCTGCTCCTCTGGATCTGCTTCGTGGCCTGCGCCGCCCTTGCCGCCTTCATGGCCAGCCAGGTCTTTTTCGGTTGGAAGGGCTCCCATGGCGCCCGGAAACTGAAGAAGAAGCTCAAGGCCGCGGGGCAGTCGCTGCTCTTTGGGGCCGCTGCCGGAACGTTCTACAGCTTCGCCAATGGCCAGCCCACCAACAGCCGCGAAAAGTCGCAGACCTTCAGCGCGGACATGATGGCCAGCACTCCCGGAACCTTCCTCCTCTATGCGCTGGGAGCAGGACTGCTGGCTGCGGGCTGCGTATATGGCTTTCTTGGGGTGACCCGTCGGTACGAGAAGGCCCTCCGAGGAAAACCGGCAGGAAACGCCGGAAGGGCCTTCACCGCTATGGGAGTTTTCGGCTACTGCGCCAAGGGACTGGCCCTCCTCGCAGTCGGGCTGCTGGTCATCGTGGCCACGGCCAGGCATGACCCGTCCCAGTCAGGCGGGCTGGATGCCGCCCTGAAGGCCTTCCTGGAACAGCCGTTCGGCGTCTGGGTGCTGATGGGTGTAGGCGTCGGTCTCATGGGATATGGAGTCTTCTCGGTGTTCCGCTCCCGCTACCAGCGCCTCTAAAGAGTCCACGCCTCTAACAAGCCCAGCGCCTTTAAGGAGTTCGACGGCGGTGCCCCGCCAAGGGGGCGACCGCCGTCGTGCTCTCTGCTGGTTAGCCGCACGGGCTACCGGAGGTTCCCTGCTACTTGGAGGTTCCCTGCGAAACCGACCCTTGCAGCTGGCGCTGGAAGATGATGTAGATGATGAGGACCGGCACCACAGTCACCGTGACCGCGGCGAACAGGGCGCCAAAGTCCACCGCGTAACCCATCTGGCCCGCGAATGCCGCCAGCCCCTGGGAAAGGACCCGGGGACCCGCCGCGTTGATGGAGACCGGAATGAGGAACTGGTTCCACAGGCCGAGGAAGTTGAAGATCGCAACGGAGGCGAGTCCCGGCTTGGCCATGGGAAGCATGACCTGGAAGAAGGTTCGCCACTCCCCCGCCCCGTCCAGAGCTGCTGCCTCCGTTATTTCATGTGGGAGCGACTTGAAGAAGGAGAAGAGGAAAAACACGGTGAACGGGAGGGCGAAGCCAACGTACGTGACAATCAGGCCCGGCAAGGTGTTCAGCAGCCCCATGTTCCGCAGGATGAAGAACAGGGGAACCATGGCGAGGAAGATCGGGAACGTCAGCCCTGCCAGCATGAGGTAGTAGATGGCCTTGGCCCCCGGGAAGGTGTAGCGGGCAAGGACATAGGCACACATTGATCCCAGCACCATCACAATGATGAGGGCGGCCCCCACCACAATGACCGAGTTCAGGAAGTAGCTTCCGATCCCGGCCTCCGTCCAGGCCCTGGCGTAGTTGTCGAACCGCCACTGCGCCGGAAGGGCGAACGGCGAAGAGAAGATCTCGCTGGAGGTCTTGAACGACGACATCACTGTCCAGAGCAGTGGAAGGATGACGATTGCGGACCAGAGCATCAGCACCCCGTGGGAAACCGATCCGACGATCTTGTCGTTGGTACTCGTGGCCGGCTTGCGCGGGTTGAAGTGCAGGGAAACGCGTTCCTGCGTGGCTAGTTTGGTAGTCATCAGAGGGACACGTCCTTATCGCCGCCGGTAAGCCTGTTCATCAGGAACACGAGGCCAGAGAAGATCAGGGTGGTCACGGCCAGCACGACGCCCATGGCACTTGCCAGCCCGAACTGCCCCTTGTTGAAGGCGGTGAAGAACAGTTGCTGCGCCATCACCAGTGTGGAGTTGTCAGGGCCGCCGCCGGAATTCAGGGCGGCCATATAGACGAAGGCATCGAGCGCCAGGATGCCCATGTAGACGTAGGCGGTTTGGATGTTGTCCCGGATTAGAGGAATGGTGATGGAGACGGCTGTGCGGAACCTTCCGGCGCCGTCGATCCGGGCGGCTTCGAAGAGTTCGGCAGGGATGCCCTTGATGCCGGCGACGAAAAGCACCATATAGAAGCCCACGAAGCCCCAGACGATCACGAACATCGTGGCGATCATGGCAGTGTTCTTGTCTCCGAGCCATGGGTATGACTCGAAATTTTCCAGTCCAATAGCGGTGAGGATGCCGTTGAGGAGCCCGTTGCTGGGATCGTAGATCTGCCCCCACATGATGCCGATGGCAATGGCGGGAATGGTGTACGGGAAGAAGGACACCACCCGATAGAAGCTGGAGTTGCGCAGGCCCTTGATCTGTCCTCGACTGCTGCCGCCCACGGTGACGAACGTGGCGAGGATCAGGCTGAGGACGATCGTGATGATGGGCAGGAAGATCACGAGGATAATGTTGTTGCTCATGGCCTTCATGAAGATGTCATCCGTGAAAATGCGCCGGTAGTTGTCCAGGCCCGTGAAGTTCATGGTGGGGGAGAAGCCGCTCCAGTCCGTCATGGAGTAATAGAAGGCCTGCGCAAAGGGCGAGATCACGAAGAGCAGGTAAATCGCGAGGGGCAGTCCGAGGAAAACGGCCATGAAGCTCACCTTGTCGAACGTGAGTTTCTTGCGCCGCTTCCGGATGACGACGGCGGCAGGCTCGCTGTCGCCGTCGGGAAGATGCGTTGGCGTCGCTTGCGTGGACTGCCGTGGAACCACTGCCGTCACTTCACTTCAATCTTCTTGACCGAGCTGTCATTGCGGACTTTGTCGGTGATTTTCTGCAGCTCGGCGGTGAGCCCCGCCGTATCGAGTTTTCCGTCAAGGAAGGAATTCCAGACCACAAGCTGGTCTTTGTTCGTACCGTACAGGTCCACGAAGTTCCATGTGAAGATATCCGTGCCGGCGTCTTCCAGCATCTTGTTCTGGGATACCAGGGCGGTGGAACCGAACCCGTCATCCGGGACGGTTCCCTTGACGATCGTGGGCGCAAGCTTGGTCTTTGCGAAGTTGGTGGCGGATTCCTTGGAGAGCATGACGCGCAGCATCTCCTTGCCGCCCGCGGGGTTCTTGGCCTGGGACGGAACGATGAAAGGTTCACCGGCCGCACTGTGCATTGCTGTGTAGGGCATCTTGGAAGAGCCGGAGACGGTGGGCACGGGAGCGCCCGTCATCTTGAAGTCGGCCTTGGTCTGATCCTTCATTTCGTTCTCGATCCAGGAGCCCGAAGGGTAAAGCACCGCTTCCTGGCCATTGCTCCACTGAGCCTGGGCCGCCGTGAAAGCCGTTCCCGATCCGCCGGGCTTGATGTAGCCGGCTTTGACGATTTGTTCCATGGCCTGGAAGACACTCTGCAGGGCGGGATGGGACCAGCAGCCCTCCTTGAGGTTTTCAAGCTGCAGCCGGACGTCGTCGCCGCCTTCCTTGATGGCCGAGGCTATGGCGAGCTCCTGATAGTACGTGGCTGCTTCCTTGCCCCAGCAGAAGAGGTATTTCCCTTTGGTCTTTGCCTGCTCTCCCAGGGCCAGCGCTTCGTCCCAGGTCTTGGGTGCGGTCCAGCCGTTCTCCTGGAACAGGGAGTCCGAGTACCAGACGGCGAACACCGTGAGGACGTAGTTAAGCGCTGCAAGTTTCCCCTCGAAGGTGCCAGGGGCCAGCACACCCGGATACAGGGTGTCCTTAATGACGGTTCCTTCGAGGTTCTTGGCGTCCACGACGCTGTTGAGGTCCTCGAGTTGGGCAAGGATGGTGCTGAAGCCGATGGCCTTGGCACCCGAGTTGTCGATCAGGTCAGGAGGGTTGCCGCCGACGAAGCGGGGCTGGAGTTCCTGGGCGATGTCCGTCGAAGGTGCGATCTTTGCGGTTGAACCTGGGTGGACTTTCTCGAATTCCTTGGCGGCGAATTCGACGTAGTCGATGCCATAACCGCCCTTGAAGATCACAGCGTCCACGGTTGACTGGTCAGCCATGCCAAAGGGATTCGTTTCCGATACCGCGCCGGTGGGGCCTGCAGGTCCGCCGCCCCCTCCCGCACAGGATGCGAGCGATCCGCCCATTGGTATCAGAACGGCTGCAGCCAGTGCGCCGCGAAGGAAGCCGCGACGGGCAACGGACTGGTGCTGAATGCTCATTTCTAAACCCTCCAGTGACTCGTATGGCCGAACCCGGCCGGAGACCCGGAATGGGTTCGACGGGCGCGCTTGCTTGACGCCCTTCGTGTGACATACTTCACCAAGGATGCTCGAAAATCAATATTTCACGGCAGTTTTAATCAACTTTTGTCATTCTGGAAACATACAAGGCGCCCTTGGAAGCGGTTTTCCAGGTTCAGGCTCGGGCCTTAGTTACCGGAAACAAGGGCATCGGCACATTCGGCAATAGCCTGCCGGGCAGCCTCCTGCTGCTGCGGGGTTCCCGCCTTTTCCGCCCATTGTTCGGCCAACTGGAACTCAATCATGGCTTCGGTTCGGCGCCCTGCCTCATACAAGGCCCGGCCCAGGTTGATGTGGAGCGGGGCCATCCAGCGTCTGGTCCGTTGGTCGGTCGCAGTGGAGGCATACTCCAGTGCGCTGCGAGTCCATGATTCCCGATGTGCGCCGTCCGCAAGAGCCAGCATGTGCAGGGCGTCGACGGCAAGGAATTCCTCACCGAGGTGGTCGGCAAGTTCGGCCGCCTGTTCAAACAGCGGGACAGCCATGGCCGGGTGGCCGCCGGAGTTCAACAAACGCCCTCGCTCAAGGAGGATGCGCACGGCCACGGTGGGTTCCTCGTCGGCGTCGATCGCGTCCAACAGGGCGTCGGCCTCCTCGTAGCGGCCCTGCAACCCGATGGCCCGCCCAAGCTGCGTTGCGAGCTCGGCCCGCTCGTCGGCGTCGTACTTCCCGTCAGCGATAGCATCCCTAAACCGGGCCTCGGAGCCGGCAGGGTCCTCGAAGTTCCAAAGCCGATCCAGGGCGTCTTGGTCCAGCATCTCTACTTTTCCTCCTTGGCGAGCCGTGCCCAGCCCAGTTGTTGCTGTTGCTTGCGGGTCAGCGAGGCCACCACCAGGTCATAGGAGTCCTCCACCATGTCGCGCACCATCGAGTCGGGAAGCGAGCCGTCCAGCCGTACACCGTTCCAATGCGTCTTGTTCAAGTGCCAGGCACCGGTGATCTCCGGATGTGCGGCGCGCAACTGAACGGCGAGCGCGGGCTCGCACTTCAGGCTCACGGAAAAATCGTCCGGGTCCATGGCTGAGAGGGCAAACATCTTGGCCTCGTTGCGCGCCCCGCCGGCCACGGCGGCGCGGACCTTGAACACGGACGTGTCGGGGCCGAACGGGAAATCTTCGAAGGCGCCTGGAAAGTCGAGGCAGATTTTGCGGAGGATGTCCACGTCCATGACACGAGCGTACAGCCATGCACTGGCAGACACTCCCGGCAGTATTCCTAGCAAGCCCTCAGTCCCGGGGGCTAGCCTGAGCCCAACGTATACCAGTGAAACGGGTTCCCGATGAGCGAAGGGACAGGCATGGCCAGGATCGAGGACTACGCGATTGTCGGGGACTTGCATACGGCCGCTCTCGTAGCCCGCTCGGGCTCAATCGATTGGCTGTGCCTGCCCCGTTTTGACTCCCCTGCCTGTTTCGCCGCCCTTCTGGACTCGCCAGCGGCGGGCCGCTGGCTCCTGCACCCGGCCGGAGCGGAAGACTGCACGCGACGGCGATACCTGCCCGGGACGCTGATCCTGGAAACGGTATGGGACACCCGCGAGGGCAGCGTCAGGGTCCTGGATTTCATGCCTGTACGCGATGATGCCGTGGATGTCGTCCGTATTGTGGAAGGGATCAGCGGATCAGTAGCCATGCAGGGTGAGCTGGCGCTGCGCTTCGACTACGGCCGGATCGTTCCCTGGGTCAAACGCAGCGGGAAGGGACTCAGCGCGATAGCAGGACCCGACGCCGCCTACCTCACCACGCCGGCTCCCTTGGAAGGGCGGAATCTGCGCACGTACAGCGAGTTCACAGTACATGCGGGAGAGCAGATTCCCTTCGTCCTGCGCTGGGCGCCAAGCCACCTTCCCCCGCCCCGGATCATCGATCCCGTGACCGCATTGCGAAGGACCGAGGCCTTCTGGAAGCAATGGATCAGCAGGTCACGAATGGAGGGCGTCTACAAGGACGCGGTGGAGCGGTCCCTCATCACGCTCAAGTCGCTGACCTACGAACCCACTGGCGGAATTATTGCTGCGGCAACAACATCGCTGCCCGAACAACCCGGCGGTCCCCGCAACTGGGACTACCGCTACTGCTGGCTGCGGGACGCCACCCTGACCCTGCAGTCCTTGCTGGCGGCGGGGTACACCGAAGAGGCTTCCGCCTGGCGCCAGTGGCTTCTGCGGGCCGTTGCCGGCGACCCCTCCGACCTGCAGATTATGTATGGATTGGACGGGACACGCCGGCTGCCCGAATACCAGTTGAACTGGCTGTCAGGATTCGAAGGTTCCCGACCGGTGCGGACGGGTAACGCGGCCGTGGCTCAGCTCCAGCTGGACGTCTGGGGCGAGGTCCTGGACGGGCTTTCCCTGACTCGGGCTGCCGCCCCCGCCGCGGTTGACGAGTCGTGGGACATCCAGGTGGCCCTGATGGAATACCTCGAGGGCGCTTGGGACAGCCCGGACAACGGATTGTGGGAGGTGCGCGGGGAACGCCGCCATTTTACGCATTCAAAAGTCATGGCCTGGGTGGCAGCGGATCGCATGGTCAAGGGTGTGCGCAGCTCGGGCCTCCCGGGTCCTGACAAACGCTGGGCAGCGTTACGGAGCACCATCCATGCAGACGTCATGAGCCGGGGCTTCGATGAAGGACGCAACACTTTTGTCCAGAGCTATGGCGGCACGGCGCTGGACGCAAGCCTGCTCCTGATCCCCAGGGTAGGGTTCCTTTCCCACAAACATCCACGGGTGGTGGGCACGGTCAGGGCAATCCAGAGGGAGCTCACTGAGGACGGTTTTGTTATGCGCTACCGGCCGGAGGAAACGGAGGACGGCCTGCCCGGAGGCGAGGGTGTTTTCCTGGCCTGCTCCTTCTGGCTGGCCGACGCCCTGTTGGGAATCGGCCGTGAACGTGAAGCCGTGGAGCTCTTCGAACGCCTGCTGGCGCTACGGAACGACGTGGGCCTGCTCAGCGAGGAATGGGATCCCCGTACTGGACGGCAGTTGGGCAACACGCCCCAGGCCTTCAGCCATTTCCCGCTGGTCCACTGTGCCCTGCAGCTTCACCACCACCAAGCCCACTACAGCGATACGCCGATTCCCAGTCCGGCACACGCCGGCGGCTAAGGCCGGTCGTCCTCGCCCGCCTCGTCGTCCAGATGCTCGGCTTCCTTCAGGTGCTTGAAGAGCTTCTCCTCTGCTTCGCGCCGTCGTCGACCTACCGCGTTCATCTGCTGGGTTATGGGATTTCCCGCCTCTTCAGGGAAGCCAGCGGCGTCCGCGTGGGCAAGTCCGCTGGTCCCGGCATCCTTCGGATCACGCTTGTTGCGATCGTTCATGGCTGCCTCCTCTTGCTGGTCTTCTTGTAGAGGGTTTTCTTGCTAGAGCCCGAAACGCCAGCCTTCGCGTGCGGGGCACGAATCCTGAATGACATCGAGTCCGGCCGCCTTGGCGCGTTCCACCGCGGCGTCGTCGTACACACCTAATTGCAGCCAGACGGCTTTGGCCCCGACTTCAATGGCCTGGTCGATTACAGCGCCGACCTTTTGCGAGTTGATGAAACAGTCGACGACGTCGATGGGATGCTTTTCGGGCGGAATGTCAGCCAGGCTCTTAAAGCCCTTCTCGCCGTGTACGTCCTCGCCGCGAAGATTGACTGGAATGATTTCCATGCCCATGCGATCACGCACATACAGCGCGACGTCGTAGGCCGAGCGCCATTCATTGGTGCTGAGGCCTACGATGGCCCACGTTCCTTTTGTTCGCATGAGGCGCTCAAGGACTGCCGGATCATTGACGTGCTTCATGTCTCAAGACTACGCCTCACTGCTATGACGGCAGTTCGCCGAAGATCCGACTAACCAGCGGGCACGTCCCGTACGCGTGACCCTTACCGTTTACTCGCCGGTTTTCCCGGGAGTTTCCGTGGGCAGTCCGGGAACTGACGGCTTCGCCGGAGACGGCAGGACCGGAAGGGTCTTCCCGTCCACGATGGGGGCTTCGCCTATCTTGGGAGGCTCAACCGGCTGCAGCGGGTGCCTTGGGCCCGTACCGGTTGGGGGACTGACAGTTGCCTCGCCGCCCGCGGGAGCCGATGGACCGGCAGGAGCGGGAACGGTCGCGGAATTGTCCTGCGTCCGATTCGTTGGGAGGTCGGTGGGTGACGGAGCCGAACTCTCCGTTGCGGGGCTCTCCTGAGGAATCGTGCCGGACGGCTGGAACAGAACGCCGACGGTGTGTCCCACAGTCTCCCGGAAGTCTTCATTCGCGGCAGCGACAGCTCCGGCCCCGAGCCCCATGGCCCCGATGACCGTGGCGCTAATTACTGCGGTACGATGACGCTTCTTCCACCGCCTACTGCCAAGGCTGGGCACCTGCGGGGACAGCAGTGCCGCCAATTCGGGTCCGGGCTCGGGCGCCTCAGCCGTTGTGAGGGCGTGCAGTTCCTGGAGCGATTCATGCAGTGAGTCACTGTTCTCGAGGCCTGACTCGAGCAGCATCTCCTCGATGCGCAAATCCTGCTCAAAGTGATGGGAATTGTGCTTGCCTGTCATGATGCTGTGTAGTCCTTCTCGGTGACGAGTTCCCGGAGCGCCACAAGGGCACGGCGCTGAAGCTGTTTGACGGCACCTGTCGATTTATCCATGATGCCTGCCACCTGTTCGATCGACAGATCGGCAACGATCCGGAGAACAAGTACCTCCCGCTGCTCGTCATTAAGCAGTTGGAGAAGTTCTGTGATGCCTCCGCCAAGCGAGTCAATGAGATGCTCTTCTGCGGAAGCGGAGCGCCGGCCGTCGTCGAGGGGATCGTATTCGCCCAGAATTGGGGTCCTGGCTTCACGCCGCCGATAGTCGACCAGCCGGGCGTGGGCCACGGAAAAGATGAAGGTCCGGAGGCCTTTTTCGCCCCCGCTGACGCCGCACAGTTTGGGAAGCACATCCACGAAGACATCCTGGGTGAGGGCCTCCGGGTCGTCCGCTCCCCTGGCCCTGAAATAGCCGAGAACGGCCGGAGAAAGCGCCCTGTAGACAGCACTAAAACCCGAGGGGTCGCCGGCCAGGGCGGCCGACAAATCCTCGTCGGTCAGCAGTGCTGCCAAGTGGCTGTCCTTCCGTGGCTGCTACGGGCGTACGGCGGACAAGTCTATCCGCCGCACGCCCATACTCGAATTTCGAGAAAGGAGAGCCTACTTGCGAACTTCGGCGTTGGCAGAGGCATCGGCCTCGGCACCGCCTTCGACTGCAGGGCTGGCCGGGACAGCAGGAACGGCAACTGCATCGGTGGCCGGTACGGCCGGCACGGCGGGAACAGCAGGCGTAACGGCGGCGTGGGCGGCTCCGTTAGCCGCACCTTCAACGGCTACGCCGGCTTCAACGGAGTCCTTGCTAGCGGCAGCGCCTGCCTTGGCGGCAGCGTCGTCCGAAGCAGCTTCGGCGGCGGCCTCGACGGAGGGGGCCGCGGGTACGGCGGGAACGGCCGGGGTGGCGGGCAGGTCGTCGGTGGACGGTACGGCGGGAGTGGCCGGGGTGGCGGTGTCTACGGAAACCTGCTCGGTTCCAGACAGCTGCGCGGCGTTGGCCAGGCCGATTCCGGAGACGCCGCCGATAGCCAGGATGGCTGCGCCGATAAGGGTCTTGGTGGAGGTGCTAAGGCTCTTCATGCGAAAAAAACATCCTTTAGGTAGAACGAAGGCCGGGCTGGAGTCTGATGGGGGACAGTCCCAGCCCGGCGCTTACATTCAAGTAATCGACGGCGGGGACGGAAAGGTTACGCGGATTCCAAAAGTTTTTTCAAGCGTTCCTGCACCCCTCCAAAATCCTGCAGTTCCTGCGGCATCTCCCTCGTGCAAGCCGCCTGATCTGCTGGATGAAGCGGTGCGAGCGGTTATATCCGCAGACGAGGAAGTCACCGGCCACCACGAGGTCGTCCAAGTCCAGCACTGACGCGAGGTCAAGCCACGTCCTGGCCGGCGACGTAACGGCGAGTCCATCAATCTCCATCACCTCGTCAGGCTCCAACACGCGACTATGCCCAATCACATGCCTTCGCCGGGGACCTGTTCGGGACGTGGTCGAGGTCAGATGGAGGAGCTTGTCCATCCCAGCCGGCAAGGGTGTGCCGATGAGCAAACCGGCTGTTGCATCACTCACAACGCAATCAGGGTTCAGTTCCAGGTATGGACGGACCCTGGCGGAAAGCGGCTGTTGCAGCCTTGAAGGCACGCGGATTCCCCGGCTGGGCGTGCGGAGGTCCTTGGCTCTCAGCCGGCTCAGCGACTGCCCTTTCTTCAATCCGGCAGCGAGGGAAAACGAACCTACGGAGAGGGGTCTTCGCTCCTGAAGTCGCGTGACCTGCAGGAGCAAGACCTACAAACGACGACGGCTTACAAACACGACGGCGGGCCGCCCCTGTTTGGGGTGGCCCGCCGACATTTTGCCCTGGCTGTGCTTAGTCTTCGATGAGGTCGTGAACCACGATGGTCTGGTCGCGGTCCGGACCGACGCCGATGGCGGAGAAGCGCGTGCCGGAGAGCTTCTCAAGGGCCAGCACGTAATCCCGTGCATTGTCCGGGAGGTCTTCCAGCGCCCGCGCGCCAGTGATGTCCTCGGTCCAGCCCTCGAAGTACTCGAAGATCGGCACTGCATGGTGGAACTCGGTCTGGGTCATGGGCATCTCGTCGTGGCGGACGCCGTCGACGTCGTAAGCCACGCACACAGGGATCTGCTCGATGCCCGTGAGGACGTCCAGCTTGGTGACGAAGTAGTCCGTGAAGCCGTTGACGCGGGATGCGTGGCGGGCCAGGACGGCGTCGTACCATCCGCAGCGGCGGGGCCGGCCGGTGTTTACGCCGAACTCGCCTCCGGTCTTCTGCAGGTAAACGCCCATCTCGTCGAAGAGCTCCGTGGGGAACGGACCGGCACCGACACGTGTGGTGTAGGCCTTGATGATGCCGATGGACCGCGAAATGCGGGTGGGGCCGATGCCCGAACCCACGGATGCGCCTCCCGCCGTCGGGTTGGATGACGTGACGAACGGGTAGGTGCCGTGGTCCACATCCAGGAAGGTCGCCTGGCCGCCTTCCATGAGAACAACCTTGCCCTCGTCGAGGGCGTTGTTCAGCACCAGTGTGCTGTCGATGACCAGCGGGCGCAGCCGGTCCGCGAAGGACAGGAAGTACTGCACGATCTCTTCCACCACAACGCTGCGGCGGTTGTAGACCTTGACCAGAAGTTCATTCTTCTGCCGGAGGGAGCCCTCAACCTTCTGGCGCAGGATCGATTCGTCAAAGACGTCCTGGACGCGGACGCCGAGGCGCGCCACCTTGTCCATGTAGGCCGGGCCGATGCCGCGGCCGGTGGTACCAATGGCGCGGCTTCCCAGGAAGCGCTCGGTGACCTTGTCCAGTACCTGGTGGTAGGGCGCCACAAGATGCGCATTGGCGGAGACACGAAGGCGGGAGGTGTCCGCGCCGCGGCCCTCAAGCCCTTCGATCTCCTGGAAGAGGGCTTCGAGGTTGACCACGCAGCCGTTGCCGATAATCGGAATGGCGTTGGGGCTCAGGATGCCGGCCGGAAGGAGCTTGAGCTCATACTTCTCGCCGCCGACGACGACGGTGTGCCCGGCGTTGTTGCCGCCATTGGGCTTGACCACGTAGTCCACGCGGCCGCCGAGCAGGTCGGTAGCTTTGCCTTTGCCTTCATCGCCCCACTGGGCTCCGACGATCACGATTGCGGGCATGGGATCCTCCCCCATTCTTTCGGACCTGCCTTGGCGGGATTACCAGGGCTCGGTGCCGTACATGAGAATGCCCCGAACTGCACCGCTGCGGCCTCACTGGCGTTCACGCACAGCTCAGTACACACAGCGCAATGCAAGAGTTCCGGGGCTCTTACCAGCCAAGTTTATCCGATCCGCCCCGCAACCACCTTGTAAGGCATTGCCACTGTGTCAATACCCGTGGTTGCACATTGGTGCTGGGCGGCGGACCCCGCCGTCGAGGGCCGCCGCCGTCCGGTAAGCTTGACCAGCCCCCAAACAGCACCTTTCCCAGACCGCGGCCTGCCCGCCTCCGGAACCGTGCGCCCCGCAGCAATTCCGTAGGAGACGCAATACTCAATGCAAGAACTGGCGACTGAATCATTCCATGAGCAGCTTTGGAACCGCCGCTTCGACCCCAACATTTCCGAGGTCAACGAACTCTGCGACTCCCTGAAGGAACTCAAGCCGGGCAACGAGGTCCTCTACGTCGACCCCCTACACAGTATTGACGACTGCCGCATTATCAGCCTGTTCTCCAACGCGCGAACGGCGTCCAAGACCGGATTCATCACTCCGGGAGATGCTGACGCCACAACCCGCATGCTCGGCATGCAGTGGCAGCTGGGCCTTCGTCCGGAGTACTTCATTCCCTGGAACGTTTACCCGTGGGTTGAGCCCGGTGAGGAACAGCCCAAACTCACGCCCGCGCATGTGACGGACGGCCTCAAGCCGCTCCTGCGGCTCCTCGCCCTTGTGCCCAGGACCTCAGCCCTGGTGGCCCACGGCAGCGAGGCCCACCGCCTCGCAGACCAGCTCATGAAGGCCGCACCGCAGAGCATCCACCGCCGCGGTTTCAAAACTTTCAAGGTCCGCTCCCTCGGCGGCCGCTCCTTTGCCGGCTCCCCCGCCAGGCAGCAGGAATACCTGGACGGCATCCACGCCGCCTACGCGGAAGCGATGGCACGCACCGGTCTGCAGCGCGCCGGACGCTGACCGAGCCCAGATGTGAACAACGACGGCGCCCGTCACCTTGCGAGGTGACGGGCGCCGTCGTACTTCAGTGCGAGGTCCTAGCCTTCGATCGCTGCCTTGGCCGTCGGGTCGGAGTCGTTCAAGAACTTCTCGATCCGCTCGGGCTCCTCGGCTTCGCCGATGGCCGCGGAAGCCCGTCCCAGTGCGTAAAGGGCACGCAAGAATCCACGGTTGGGCTCATGCTCCCAGGGGATGGGACCCGCGCCGCGCCAGCCGTTGCGGCGCAGCGAGTCCAGGCCGCGGTGGTAGCCCACTCGCGCAAAGGCATAGGACTCAATAGTGCGGCCCTCGCCCCAGGCTTCGTCCGCGAGGACGGCCCAGAGCAGGGACGACGTCGGGTGCTTGGCCACGAGGTCGATCGGTTCCTGGCCGGACTCCAACTGCTCATAGACCTCGGTCTCGGCAGGCAGGAGGGTCGGCTCAGGACCCATCAGGTTCTTCCGGAACTCGTCGGACATGCTAGAAGGTCTTGCCGACCGAGCCAAGCTGCTGGGCTGCCTCGACGATACGGGCGGCCATGCCGGCTTCGGCTGAGGCGCCCCAAACGCGGGGGTCGTAGGTCTTCTTGTTGCCCATCTCGCCGTCGACCTTCAGGACGCCGTCGTAGTTGGTGAACATGTGGCCGGCGACCGGGCGGGTGAACGCGTACTGGGTATCTGTGTCGATGTTCATCTTGATGACGCCATAGGAGACGGCGTCAGCGATTTCCTGCTCGCTGGAGCCGGAGCCGCCGTGGAACACGAGGTCGAACGGAGAATCCTTGCCGATCTTGGCGCCGACCTCGGTCTGGATCTGCTTGAGCAGTTCCGGGCGAAGCTTGACGTTGCCCGGCTTGTAGACGCCATGGACGTTGCCGAACGTCAGGGCCGTCATGTAGCGGCCGTTTTCGCCGGAGCCCAGGGCTTCGATGGTGGCCAGGGCGTCGTCGGTAGTGGTGTAGAGCTTCTCGTTGATCTCGTTCTCGACGCCATCTTCCTCGCCGCCGACGGTGCCGATCTCAACTTCGAGGATGATCTTGGCGGCAGCCGCACGCTCGAGGAGTTCGCGGCCGATGCGCAGGTTCTCGTTCAGGTTCTCGTGCGAGCCGTCCCACATATGCGAGTTGAAGATCGGGTCCTTGCCGGCCTTGACGGCTTCCTCGGAAGCTGCCAGCAGCGGCAGGACGAAACCGTCCAGCTTGTCCTTTGGGCAGTGGTCCGTGTGCAGGGCGATGTTGACGTTGTAGTTCTTGGCAACCTCGCGGGCGAACGCGGCGAAGCCAAGGGAACCGGCAACCATGTCCTTCACCGAAGCGCCGGACCAGTAGGCCGCGCCACCGGTGGAAACCTGGATGATGCCGTCAGATTCTGCCTCTGCGAAGCCACGGATCGCGGCGTTGAGGGTCTGGGAGGACGTGACGTTCACTGCCGGAAAAGCGAAGCCGCCCGACTTTGCGCGGTCGATCATCTCGGAGTAAATCTCTGGGGTTGCAATGGGCATGCTGACTCCTCTGCTGAGTTTTCGTCTGTGGGTTTGTGACCCTGAGTAGACCTCTACGGCTAGGAACCATCCTAATCATTGATCGTTGACGGCAGTGTTTCGGGTCACCCATCGGTAACACAGGAGCAATGCCGCGTGGAGGGCCCTCAGTGCTAGTGGGGCAACTGCCCGAAGACGTGCCTGCGGATCCACGCGTGCATCGCGATGGCCGCCGCCGAGGCCGCGTTCATGGACCGCGTGGAGCCGAACTGCTCAATCGACAACGTGGCGACGGCGGCGTCGTGCACCTCGGGGGTCAACCCAGGGCCTTCCTGCCCAAACACGAGGACGCAGTTGCGGGGCAGTTCGTAGGTTTCAAGGGGCACAGAATCCGGGAAGATATCGATGCCGATGATGGCCAGCCCCTCCCCCTGCGCCCAGCTCACGAAATCCTCCACGGTGGGGTGATGGCGGACGTGCTGGTAGCGGTCGGTGACCATGGCCCCTCGGCGGTTCCATCGGCGTCGTCCAATGATGTGGACTTCCTTGGCCAGGAAGGCGTTGGCGGTTCGCACCACGGTTCCGATATTGAGGTCGTGCTGCCAGTTCTCGATGGCAATGTGGAAATCGTGCCGCTTGGAGTCGAGGTCGGCCACGATAGCCTCATGCTTCCAATACCGGTACTTGTCCACCACATTGCGGCGGTCGCCGTCGGCCAGCAGGTCAGGATCCAGATGCTCGCCTTCCGGCCACTCGCCTTCCCAGGGCCCGACGCCGATCTCCGGCTGGGATGCCGCCGTCTCGGATGCGTCGGGAGTTTCGGCAGGCTGGGGCTGGTCGGTCACCCCTCAACATTAGCCGGGCAGCGTAACAGCAGTGACCGCCCGTGTACCTGCCCGGGAAAGATGAAAGACTGGGAGCCGGAAGCAGCACCTTACCGCGGAGGCACAGCATGGCAGAGTCAGACCAGGTACGCACATCGGCAGCGGTCTACCGCAATGGCCAGGAAATCGAATGCTGGTTGACAGACATGGACGGCGTCCTGGTCCACGAAAACCAGCCGGTCCCCGGCGCGGCCGAGCTCATCCAGCGCTGGGTGGACACCTCCCGCCGCTTCCTGGTGCTGACCAACAACTCGATCTTCACGCCCCGCGACCTCGCCGCACGCCTCCGCGCCTCAGGCCTGGAAATTCCCGAGGAGAACATCTGGACCTCCGCGCTCGCCACGGCACAGTTCCTTAAGGACCAGGTGCAGGGCTCGGATTCCGGTAATCGCGCCTACACCATTGGCGAGGCGGGACTGACGACCGCGCTGCACGAGGCTGGCTTCATCCTCACCGACCAGAACCCCGATTTCGTGGTACTTGGCGAAACCCGCACGTACTCCTTCGAAGCCATCACTACGGCAATTCGCCTGATCCTAGCCGGCGCACGCTTCATCGCGACGAACCCTGACGCCACGGGCCCGTCAAAGGATGGGCCAATGCCTGCCACGGGCGCGATCGCTGCGCTCATTAGCAAGGCCACGGGGCGGGACCCTTACATCGTGGGCAAGCCGAACCCCATGATGTTCCGATCCGCGATGAACCAGATCGACGCCCATTCCGAAACCACCGCCATGATTGGGGACCGGATGGACACCGACATCATCGCCGGTATGGAGGCCGGGCTGCACACGGTCCTCGTCCTCAGCGGCATCACCCAACGGGATGACATCGCGGCCTACCCGTTCCGTCCCAACCAGGTGCTGGACTCGGTGGCGGACTTGAAGAGCCAGATCTAGGGGAACGCCGTGGCGGTGCTGAACCTCCGGCCAATCGTCGGAGGCCGAATCCTCAGAGGCAGCCAGCCGTTCGGCATGGATGCGGCAGAGACTTCGGCCTTCCTGGAACAACAGGGCATCCGGGCGGTGGTGGACCTGCGGACGGAGTACGAGCGCGCTATCGTGCCGTGGCCCGGGTTGAATGGGGCGCCATTGTCCGGGACAGAGTCCAAGGAGTTGGGGTCGTCCAAGGGGGTGGAGTTCCTTGACAACCCTCTCGAGCCGCGCACGGGCATCGAAAGCCTCGGAACGATTGTGACGGCTGAGGAACTCGGGGGACTGTACCTGGGCTGGGTGCGGGAGCGTCCGGAATGGGTGGCCGAATCACTCCGTCCCGTGGCTCAGGGAAAGCGCACCCTGATCCATTGCTCCCTGGGCAAGGACCGGACGGGCGTTATTGCCGCCGTGGCATTGCTCGCCTCAGGGGCTGACCACCGGACCGTCGTGGACGATTACACGGCAACGACGCCGGAACTCCCCCAGATGCTAAGCCTCATGGCCGCTGCATGGCGGCTGGCCGTTCCGGCCATGCCTGAACAGGCGTTCAGCCCCGAGCTGATGATTCTGCAGTCGCCGGAAGCTGCCATGAACACCTTCCTCGCCGGCTTCGCCGCGGAGTTCGGTGATGCCGCAGGCTACTTGCGAGACGCCGGGTTGAGCGGCGTCGAACTTGATGCGTTGCGGGCCGCGTAGGCCTGACGAGGCTAGTACACCAACGCCCGGCCTCCGCCAACGGGCAGGGGAAAAAGCTCGTTCTGCAGCGCCTCCACAATGGGCCGATAGACGAAGGGGTTCCACTGCGGGCTGGCATGGGCGGGCAGTGCGCCCTCTGTGGTGTGCTCCGTGGAGGCCATATTCTGCGGAAAGGTCCGTGTCCATTTGTCCCTGGCCGTCTGGTAGTTGACCGTTTCGTCGCGCGGGTTGCCGATGAAGGCCATCCGGGTAGGGCCGAGCTGTTCCACGAAGCGCTTTGCATCGTAATGGTAGATGTAGGCCGATTCCGACTGGATCAGCTCGCTGGACGGCGCAATCGGGGATAGCTGCTCAAGGGTCTGGTCAACGATCTGCTGCCATGACCGCTCGTTCTTGTGGACCACCCGCTCCCCCAGCTCATACCCCCCGCGCAGCACTGTGGGGACGCGGAACCCGCGTTCGTAGAGGAACACCACGCCTTCGAACCAGCTCTGGTCCAGGACATCAGACCGGTTGAACGGTGTGGAGTCCAACAGGACCAGGTCAACGTGGACGCCGTGAAGCTCACGCAAGCGCGCTGCCACCTGCGTGGCCACCATGCCACCGAAACTGTGGCCGTAGAAGTACAGCCGCTCCAGCTGATGCGCACGGATGTGAAGGACGACGGCGGCCGTCACCTGGTCGATGTGAAGTTCCAGGTTGGAGTATCCGACGGCGGCCAACTGGCCGCGCTGCCGAAGGGCACCGCGCAGGGAGTTCAGGATCCACTGAGCCTCCTCCCAACTCGTCTTGTAGCCGGGAAAAAGAATCCAGCTCGCATGGGGATGGTAGGCCTCTGCGAAATCATCGCCGACTGCCAGGATCTGCGTGGAACGACGCTGCGACTGCACTCTGCGGGTGATCAACATGTCCGCCGCGAGCGCAGTGGAGGCACCGGCGCCGATCAGGAATGTGCGGCGTGAAAAGCTTCTGAGCTCGGAAACGGACCGCAGGAGCCGGGCGTCGAATCCCGGCTGCTGCGGCTGCAGCGGCCCTTGTCCCGCTGTGGTCTCATGCCCCCCTGCGTCATGGTCCACACAGCAAGCTTAGTTTTTTGCGGGACGGGTTGCGATTCCGCCCCCGTTACCCCAACTAGCTCGCAGTTGTGGTCGCTAAAAGCGGGCGGAGTCAAGTAGTCGGGGCAACGCTGGGGTTTAGGCTGCCAGC
>NZ_JAGGPK010000027.1 GCF_018613855.1 Arthrobacter sp. ISL-30 | reverse complement strand
ATCGGTGGATCAAGGCTTAGGAATGCTGCCGAGCAGACGCTGCTTCAGCAGGCGAGGCGTATCGAGGCTGAAAGGGCGGCGCGGGAAAGCAGCAAGCGATACCAGGCAGCGATGTAGAGCGGTTGAAGCCCTGAATGCGCGTTGTGTCGTGGAATTGCGCCATGGGTTTCTCCAGGAAGCGAGCCCTTGTCGAGGCGCTGGAGCCCGCCACGAACAACCGTGGGACGCCACCTTTCGATACGCAGACATCTGGACCCCTCACGCTGCGGCATGGCGTCTGAGCATTCGGCACGCCAGCATCGTGCCAGCCGAGTGACCCGTAGATGGGACGACTGTTCGGCGCGCTGAGGCCTGAAGCTGGTCCAGCTGCGATTACCTACGGTTGTTGCAGTTGGAGCACCAGCTTTGGTGGGGTCGTAGTCTCTCTTGAGCCGAAGTCGGCCCCGTCGCTGCTGGTGGTGTTGATGCCAAGCGACAGGATGCCGCCAACCTCACCTTGCAGAGCTGACGCAGATAGTGGCACTTCATAATTGGTGTTCACCGTGACCGGTCCGACACTGCCCAGCACACTGCTGCCCAAAGTTGGCCTTGTGCTGTACGTGAGGCCGCTCTCAGTCCACATGTCTTCCGTAACCAACCTGACGTTCTGCGTACCCGTTGAGCCGCTGGTCGTCGCCCGCAGTTGGAGCTTCGCGCTCACGATCGTCTTTCCTGCGAGTCCCGACAGATCAAACTTCAGATACGAATTGTCGACCGGGCTATTGTCCACCGCGAGCTTCGGCGCCGTCCCGTAGTTCGTCGTCTGCGCCGCGCTGGAAACATAGGCGTCCGCTGTCGGCGTCAACGTCACCGTCTCCGAGGGCGTCGTAGCCGCGGCTGTAGTGAAAGTCCACGTCTTAGCGATGACTGTGTTGCCGGAGGAATCTTTCGCTCCGGTGACCCTCGCGGTGTACTGCGTACCAGGATGGAGGTTGGCGGTGGGATCCAATGTGGCGGTGTTGTTGCTGAGGTTGACGACCGCATCCACAGGAGTGGTTGAAGTTTCCTCGGCCAGCGTGAACGTCGTCCTGTTGACCGTCGTCGAGTCCATGGCCTCCGAAAACGTAGCCGTGACATTTCCGGTGACCGCTGCGTCTGGTGCATTCTCGGCCGGAGTCACTGAGGTCACCGTGGGTGCGGTGGTATCCTGTGGCGGCGTCCCCGTGCCCGATCCTAACTGGAGCACCAGCCTTGGTGGGGTCGTAGTCTCTCTTGAGCCGAAGTCGGCCCCGTCGCTGCTGGTGGTGTTGATGCCAAGCGACAGGATGCCGCCAACCTCACCCTGCAGAGCTGACGCAGACAGTGGCACTTCATAATTGGTGTTCACCGTCACCGGTCCGACACTGCCCAGCACACTGCTGCCCAAAGTTGGCCTTGTGCTGTACGTGAGGCCACTCTCAGTCCACATGTCTTCCGTAACCAACCTGACGTTCTGCGTACCCGTTGAGCCGCTGGTCGTCGCCCGCAGTTGGAGCTTCGCGCTTACGATCGTCTTTCCTGCGAGTCCCGACAGATCAAACTTCAGGTAGGCATTCTCCACCGGGCTGTTGTCCACTACAAGCTTCGGCGCCGTCCCGTAGTTCGTCGTCTGCGCCGCGCTGGAAACATAGGCGTCCGCTGTCGGCGCCAAGGTCTCCGTTTGAGGCGCCGAGATGTCGATTATCCAAGTTCGCTCCGCAGGAGTTGGGTCGGAGTTGCCAGCCGCGTCGGTCGCTCGCACCGCGAAGACGTGCGAGCCAACTGCGAGATCAGCGTATTTCTTCGGCGACGTACATCCCTCGAAGGCACCCCCATCCAAGGCACACTCGAAAGTCCCAGGCTCCGTCGCAGTGAAGGTGAACTCAGCCGAAGTGCTGCTACTGGTCCCTGATGGACCACCTGTAATCGAGGTATTGGGCAGTGTGGTATCCGGTCCGGGGTCTCCTCCTCCGCCCTCTGCTCCTATTTGACGCGGGTCAAAAGTGGTGTCCACAAGCAGCCGAGGGCTGAAAGCATCGGCAATTCGCTGCCAGGAGACAAGCTTGTGATTTTGGTTACCACTGTTGCCGTTGCCCGCATTGGTGTTGTTGTGGTCCTGGCTTGTGAAAAGTCCAGCGGGATAGGAAGGTCCGAGTGGGAAATTGGTGACATCAATCCCGTCTTGACCATTCACACCGTCGACTCCGCCTCCATCGATGATCTTGAAGGAGCCGACGAAGGCGTTGTCACCGCGGTTGTAGATGACGAAGTTGGATCCACCCTGGCTCGACACAATCAGATAACCCGTCCCCTGCCGACCATAATAAATGGCGGAGTTCTTGACGTTCTCCACTATTCGTCCACCGGTTGCCACGGTGCGATCCACGAGTGTCCGGGTTGAACCGTCCCCCGGCTCAGCTCCGTACCGCCACAAGCCGACTTTCTCCTCGGACACATAGACACGTTGCAGCTCATCATCTGCCGAAATGCCTTCGGAGCTGTCGCCGTTGTCGAAAGAACGCACGGCAGTCCCTCGAACCGATCCATTGGAGCCGTCCAGCTCGAACTGGGTTATCACATTCGTATTGAAGTCATGCACAAAGGCGTAATACTTCCCAGAGACTGGGGAGTGATACATTCCGAAGCCGCGAGGCCTACCTGGAGTGCTGATGCGCCCCACCTCTGTCAGGGACCGATCCGCGACGTTCACCTTGTAGAATCGAACGCCGGTCGACTCCACATTCCTCTCCGTCACGCCGACGAGGGCGATGCGCTCACTGCCCAACGGAAAGTTGTACCGGAGATCGACGTTGTTCATACTGCCGTGCAGGTAGAAATGTAACTGGCGCCCCGACAGGTCGTAGACCCCCACGCCTCCGGTACTTAATTTGTCCGTACCGATCACCACGCTCTGCGACGGATCCGTGGGGTGTATCCAGATCGCGGTGTCGTCTGCCGCGTCACTAGAGCTCGGAACGGGTGTTGTCTCTGCCGACGGAGTCACGAGGACGTCCGCCGCATGCGCTTGCGGGGCGATGAGTACGTTGACGCCTGAGAGGGCGGCAGCTAAAACCGCGACAAGCATGAGCCGAAGCAGCGTGGGAGCGTGGCGCAAGGATCCGCCAGCCGCCTGCGTGCGTCGAACACTAACAGTGTGAGCCATGGATTTCCTATCCGTTGGCCGGTGCGCTGCACGAAGGCACCGTAGGAGGCTGATCGTGGAGGTCACCGCGCCCGCGGCAGTTGCCGGGATATTGCGGACCAGCATGAGCACCGCCAGGATCGTACTGATGATGGCCGCACGCCGCCGGAACCGGAGGGAAGCGGATGTACCCCGGTGGAACCGGCGTGTGCCGGCTCCCGGTTGTTTCGTGCCCGGAGCGGAAGGCCGACCTGAGTGCCGCCGGAACAATCCAGTTAAGAAGCTCATCAGGTCCTCCTGCGTGTGGAAAGCGAAGTCTGTTGTTGTGTCGCGTTCGTGCGGCCTTGCGGAAGATGACCTGCCGTCATTGACCGACGGTAATCTGCGCGGCGCCGAGAGCACCACGGCCGGCAGACACCCTCATCACGGTTGGCCGATATAAAGGCTCAATCCGGAGTCTATAGACCAGGAAAAACTACGGTCACCAGTAGTCGGTACCTGTCTTTTGGGCTGGCACTACCTGTTTCCTTGGGTCCGAGAGAGCCGGCGGCGCCCATCTAATGGCGCTTTAGTCGCTCACGATGCACGGCCGTCATGTATCGAGTTGCAGACTGAAATTGACACCCATCTCATCAACCGAGATTAGTTAGTTCGACCCGCCCGTAAGCCGGTCGATCATCGTGCCGCGGAAACCCACCTCCACAGCCCGCAAAATTTCTGGTCACGACTATTTATGTGACTTTCGGAGATAAGTGGCGGCATTCTTCCGGAACTATTTGGTGGCACAGCCTGTGAAACGAGCAGCGTCAAGACGGGCATGTCGCCCCATCCGTGTCCTGCCATGTTGATTCCACAGGTCGCAAGGGCGTTCCCTTGGAGGAACCGAAGCGGGCCCAAACCTGGTCGGCGCGGGGCCCTTCTCGTCGCGGGAAGGATCGTGTTCCTAACCGCGCGCGTCCCCGATGGTGACGGGAGTGGGCGGCCACGTCGAGCCGTCCAGCAACGCGCGATCCCCCAGGTTCTGATCCAGATGCACGGTGCGCTCGACCCAGGGGTTGCCGGGACAGGCGGCGTCACCCGGGATCTGCTGGTAGGTCCAGTACACGGTGATCTCCTCGTCGGTCTCGACGATGACGGGTTCGGCCGCCAGGAAGAGGTCTGGGGCTCGTGCACCGGTGCACTCGATCTCCGAGACCAGCAGATTCACGGTCGCACCGTCCGGGGTCGTGGTGTCGGCAGGCAGGGCGACCTGAGCCCAGGTGCTCCCCTCGGGCAGGGCGGGCCGGGCGCCGCACGTGTCGCCCCAGCTTGTGGCCCGCCACTGGCCGTCCTGACGTCCCAGGACGAGGTGCCAATCGGTGTCCAGGGAGAAGCCCGTCGAATCGCTTGGGGCAAGCAGCAGGCCAAGTGTTTTCTCGCCGCAACCGTGCCGCTCACGGATGGGACCACACTCGCCGTCGATCTGCAGTGGAACGCTGTCGGCGCGCCGACCCAGCAGGGATTCAGCACGAGGATCGTCGAGCCAGGCGTCTACCAGTATGTCTCCACCAGCTCGGGATCGTTCTCCGAGGCAGCCTTGAGCGGCTCACCGCTCTTCGACGAGGCGCACATCACGGGATTTCCCGAATTTCGAATCCCTGACCCGCAGGATCCCGGCGCTGATGTCAACGTCGGTGTCGTCGAGCCGGCAGGCTTCCCCGGTGCGCAGCCCGCTCACCGCCAGCAGACCGAGCAGCGTCACCCAGGTATGCGCCCGAAGCCGGGGCTGCAGCCGGTCCGCGGCCCGGCAGAGGGCGGCGATCTGCTCCGGGGCATAGAGGTGCGGGGTGGCCCGGCAGTAATGATGGATCAGAATATCGTCAGCCGGAACCTCGGTCGCAGGGTCGAGCACCTTCATATGCCGGGCGAAGATCCGGGCCACCATGAGCCGGTGAGACCACCGGACCTCCCGGACGGACCGCGGGGTGGCTCTGGCCCACGCCACCGCCAGATCAGAGGTGATGACCGTGGCCTGTTCACCCTCGAGGTAGCCAATGAAGCTGAAGAGTGTCTGCCCGAACGTGGTGAGCTTGAACCCCAGAGCCCTGCGCATCGCCAGATAGCCTTCGGCATGAACACGCAGTGGCGTGCTCATTGCCGCACGCCCTCGATAGCGGCTCCGGCCGGCCACGGGCGGGCCAGCGGGCGTAACCGCTCCAGGTCGACTTTCGCGTAGACAGTCGTAGCCAGCTGACTGCGGTGACGCAGCACCTGGCCGATGTCCGGCAGAGACGCTCCGGCCCGCAGAAGGTCAGTGCCCAAGGTATGACGCAGCCGGTGCGCACCGGCGTTGCCGATTCCCGCTCTGACGCAGGCCCGGTGCATGACCTGGCGCACCGCACCGGCACTCAGCTGCCGGTACGGGCCGCGGCCAGTCAGGAACAACGCGGTGCAGCCGGTCCCGGTCGGGCGGGCGTGCATCACGTAATCGGTCAGGGCATTCCCTACCCTGACCGGCAGCGGCAGTTGTTCGGTGCGTGAGCCCTTGCCTGTGACCGTGATCAGGCCTGCGCGCCAGTCAATATCGGCAAGCTCCAATGCCGCGGCTTCGGCGCCGCGCAAACCCAGCACCGCGAGCAGCGTCAGGAGAGCCTTGTCGCGCAGCCCGATGCGGGTGCTCGTGTCATGACAGCCCAGCAGCGCTTCCACCTGCCCGTTCGCCAGCGCCCGCGGAACCTGGCTGAGCCGCCATCCGGCAACACCCGGCACCACCGAGGCCAAAGCAACAGGCGTCAATCCGCGGATATACGCGAACCGCAACCAAGACCGCAATGCCGTCACCTGTGCCTTCGCGCTCCAGACGCTGCCCGACTGGATGCTGGCATTGATCACATAGTTGGTCACATCGGCCGGCGAAAGCCCGACCAACGAGACCTCCACCGGTCCGGGCAACGAGGCCAGAAACTTCTTCGACTGCTGCACGTAACAACGCACCGATTCGGCAGCCAGCCCCCGCTCCTGGCGCAGCCACCGCCGATACTCATCCAACAGATCATCCGACGCTGACGACAGGCCGGGTGTCTCATCTGTTTCCATCACGGTCCTCCTGATAGTCAGACCGCCGCCATGACGGCCTAAGTATCAAAAGAGCACGCATCGCCCCGCACCGTATTATCCCGACCGCCCCGGCCCGGATTCCTTGCCGCAAAAGGGAACTGCCTTCGAGGTCGGCATAATCCGGGACTCTACATACGCGGATTTATGCTGACGTCAGCATAAGTCCGCGTAGCGGACTCTCCGCCCCACCCGTAAGCCTTCGGCCGGCATCAGGCCTATCCATCTCTCCATCTCCCTGGCCGGGAGTAGGTAATGGAACGATTACAGATGGTTCCCACGTTCACTGTCGTCCGATTAACGGGTTAGGCACCCGGCTCTACCCCTGCGGCATCGCCACGGCTACGCCGTAGACTTTCAACCGTGGCCTCCCAGCCGCGAAGAGCAAGCCGGACTAGGAGTCCCCCGCCCGAAATGACGGGCGTGCACCGCGTACCAGCCCACATCCACCGGTTGGAGCTGGCGTTGCCTGAAGAGGCGTAACGACACCGGTTCCTCTCGTATACCTTCCCGTTTCGCTCACCGGGCCCGACATATCCGGCAGTCCTAAATCGGCCCGACTTTGTCGAGGCTGCTCCCACCGGTTCTCCGTGATCCCCGAGAACGGCTGCCTCCAGCTTCACTCCGCCGCTACGACGGCGAAGCGACGAAGGTCTTCCACCTCCATTCGCAACAAACAGCGCCTCGTGGCGCACCGCTCAAGGCAACAGTCCACGGTCCCGCGGACAACAAATGTGCCCCCCGCCACCAAACTCCTTTGCAGGCTCACCGACTCACCGACACCAAGGAAGAAACGGGGTTGACCAGGAACACACTCCTTAAGTGTGCTCCCGCACCCGCCAACAGCATCAGGACCCTGTGTCGTACCCCAACAGGAGGCTGAGAATTTTCCACTGCCACGGCGGCGCGAAGCGCCCTGATCCACTCCCTTCCGAACATCTCATGTACAAACGAGTAGGAAACCCCATGGCCAGACCGCAGACAGCCCGTCCCTGTACACGATGAACACCGGTGCCGACGGCGCTGCGTTACCCGTTGTCCAAGCCACCCTGACCGACCAGATGATTCGCCGCTTGGCATCCTGATATCCGATGATCGATGGGCGGCTCCTCCCCGAAACCAGCGCGCTTCCGCGCCGGCGTGATGAAGAGCTTTACTCGGTGCCCTCCGCCGATTGCTTCCTCACGAACTTCGTGATTCAAAACCGTTGCCCACGTTAGACTCCCCCGCTTAACCCAAAACAAGGGTGAGCCGTTGTGGTCAGAACGCCGCATATAGCTAAAACATTGGGCAGCTGCCCGGGGCCGCGGCGTGCTGCGTTACTGACTGCTGCCCTGGAACCGATCTCCTTGGAGTTGCGCAGACGCCATCTTGAAGGACAGCGGGCCGCTGAGTTCCCCGGGCCGGATCCAGGCCTCGTAGCCTTCGGAGGCGGCGAAGAGCGTGCGCCCGGCAGCGTCATCGGCCGCGAGCCAGAGCACTGACGAATCGGCCATGGCGTCGTCAACCACTCCCGTGCGGACGGTGAGGGAGTCCTTGCGGATTTCGACGGGTGTGCCGATGAGCCGGCTCCAGTCGTCGTAGGGGTAGGCGTCCACGGCGGACCTTTCTGGAGTGGGTCGGTTTAACAACCAGTCCCACGACGCGCTGATCCATGGTCAGGATCTGGCAGTTGTTGGACAGGATAGAGCGCGCCACTGAAAAGGAGTCGTGCGCTGTTGTGGCGGGGATGCCGTCCACCTTGGCGGCGATGGCAACACCGATTCCGGTCCTGCAGAACAGGATGGCGCGGTCGGCCAGCCCGTCCCGGATCATCTCCCCCGCAGCTATCCCTACGTACGGGTAGGGCCTGGTGAAGTCCTCGGCTGCATCGCTGCGGTTGACCCTAGGTCGATGACGTCGCTGACGCGCGGGTCAGCGCTGAGGTCTGAGAGGATCCTGTCCTTGTAGTCCACGCCTGCTTCGTCAGCGCCGACGGCGAGCAGCAGTCCGCAGTTCGTCGCGGTCACGGTTGTGCTCCCACGGCCTGCGCAGCGTATGGGCTCTCCGTGGCCGCTGGTTGGGAGCCAGCCAGGTGCGGGCCCATCACGGTGAAGATCATGGCCAGGGAGACCGCGCCGGGATCCGGGGTGCCCACGCTTTTCTCCGCGAGCGGCCGGGCACGGCCCTTGAGCGGGCGAAGCGGGGCGTCAGCGCCGGGGAAGGTGCAGCCCTCGAAGGCGCTGCCGATGGTGCGGGTGCTGCTGTTGGCCTTCCGGGCCGAGCCGTACCACGTCGGCCAGGGCGGCACCGGTTTCGGCGGCTGCCCCGTTATCCTGAAGACCATGAAGTCACCGGCGATGCCTCGGCGTTTGTCGGATTCCGACGGCTTGGCGCTGGCGACGTCATCAGTCACCAGGACGTTTTCCACCTCAACGCCCTCCGCGGCCAGGCGTTCGCTGGCCATCACGAAATCCAGGACGTCTCCGGCGTCGTTGCCGTAGCCTGCTGGGCGGACGGTGAGGTGAAGATGTTTCCCACCACTGCGCCGTCGGCCAGTCCGGAGCCGATCAGGCCAGCGAAGGCCGGGTAGTGGCCGGAGCCGCCGCCGGCGAGGACCGCTACCTTGGGCTTGGCTGGGCGGAACCGCCGGACGGCGCCGCCCGGAACCTGGCGGACCAGGTCCGAGTGGACGTCGCAGAAGCCGGCGAGGGCTTCCTCAGCGAATTCTGCGGGATCATTGAAGATTCTTGTCATGATGGGCTCTCTGACGTCCGCGGCCGTGTTGGCGTGGGGTGGGCGGGACTGCTAGTGGATGTGGCTTCCGCCGTTGATATCGATGGTGGTTCCGGTGAGGTAGGCCGAGTCCTCGGAAGACAGGAAGGTGATCACGGCGGCGATTTCTTCCGTGGTGGCGTTGCGGCCAAGCGGGATGCCGGCGTTGATGGCGGCTTCCTGCTCCTCGGTGCTGCCCACGCGGATGTTGGTGTCCACCGCACCCGGCGTGATGGCGTTGACGGTAACTCCGGTGGCCCCGATTTCGCGGGCCAGTGCCTTGGTGAACCCGAGGATGGCCGCCTTGGCAGCGGAGTAGGGGACCTTCCCGAAGACGCCGCCGCCGCGCTGGGCGGAGACCGAGGACATGTTGACGATCCGGCCCCAGCCGTTAGCGATCATGTCCGGCAGGAAAGCCTTGGTCACCAGGTAGGTGCCGGTGGCGTTGACGTCCATCACCTTGTGCCACAGCTCCAGGGTGGTTTCCAGGAACGGGACCGGCGAGGTGATGCCGGCGATGTTGGCAAGGGCGCCCACCGGCGGCAGGTTGCCGGCAGTGACCTCGGCGGCCACGGCCTTGTACGCCGCGTTCACCGAGGCCTCATTGGCGACGTCGATCTCGTGGCCGAAGGCGGGGACGTTGAATTCGTTGCCGATTTCGGCGGTGACCTTGGCGGACTTTTCGCCGTCGAGGTCCAGGATCACCACGGCCCATCCTTCACTGGCGTAGCGGCGGGCGGTGGTAATGCCGATGCCCCGGTCCGAGGTTGCCCCGGTGAGGACGGCGGTGCGCTGGATGGTGGTCATGATGCTCCTTGGGTGGTTGTGCAGGGGTTCCGAGTGAATTTTCAGATGGTGCAGATGAGGCTTTGCCCTAGATGAGGTCGGTGATGAAGCTTGCGGCTTTGGCGGCTGCCGCCGGGCGTTCGTCGTTGGTGACGTCCCGGGTTTCCAGCTCCAGCGAGAAGTGTCCGGTGTAGCCGTCCGCAGCAAGCCGCTTGAGTCCGGCGGCGAAGTCGGCAGCACCGTTGCCGATGCTGAGGTTGATGTTTCCCGGCACGGCGTCGCGCAGGTGGACGTGGGTGATGCGCCCGCAGTGCCGGTCGAGATAGGCCAGGGGGTCCTCGCCGGCCGCCACGATGTGGCTCAAGTCCATCACAATTCCGACGCCGGAACCCGCCAGCCGGTCTGCCACCAGTCCGGCCCGCTCCAGGTTCCAGCAGAAGCGAAGGAAATGCAGTGATTCGGTCCAGAGTTCGAGGCCGAATTCCGCAGCGCGTTCACGGGCACCAATCAGCTGGGTGGCGATGGTGTCCAGGTCCTCCTGCACGCTGCGGACCGGGCTGTGGTCAAGGGCGCCGCAGGGCAAATGAGCTGTTCGAATCCATGCGCCTGGACGGCTGCTCGGACTGGTCCATGATGTGGCGCCTGGCGTTTCCACTGATCCGCCCGGCGATCGCCACCATCGCCGTGTACAACGCCCTCAACGTCTGGAACAGCTTCCTCTTCCCACTGATCCTGACCCAAAGCGCGTCCAACCGCGTGCTGCCACTGTCGTTGTGGGCGTTCCAGGGAGAATTCACCATCAACACCCCGGCAATCCTCGCCGCAGTAGTCCTCTCCGCCCTGCCACTGGTGTTCGTCTACATCGTCGGCCGCCGCCAACTCGTCGCCGGCCTGACCGCAGGCTTCAGCAAATAACCTAGGAAAAACGGCGACGGAGGGCACGCAAACACGCGCCCTCCGTCGCTCTTCCCCATTCCCGTTTGAGAACTGCCGCTCAGCAACGAGGGCTGCCCGGGCCTGTGCCGCATTCGGCCCCCGTGCCCGCCAACGGTGTTATGCAACCCCGCGGGGCGATAGACGTACGGGTGCTGTCAGGTCCACATGTTTGAGCCTCTCCTCCGCGATAGTTTTCTCAATGTAGTGGTCCAGCTTTTCCAGGGTTGGGAGCACTTTGAGCACGAAGGCCGCAATGTCATCAGTTTCGCCATCACAGAGCGGGGTGACTATCGGGTCCTTCCAGCCACGGCCATCCACCCGATCACCCGCGACGCGATCTTCGCCGCCCATGAGGGCGGCAGGCTCTCGGCACGCGCGCGGAGTCGGCAGTTCCGACGTCGGAAAGGGACCCCCCACCCACCGTACAGAGAAAGAGTGCCTGCGGCGGCCTTACGGAGAGCTCGCTCGCATCCATGAGGCCAGAGAATCGCGCGTCGAGGTAGCCGACGGTTTGGTTTCGCGGCTCATCGTGCTCCGCCCGGGCTACGGCACGGACTTCCGCAATTGCGGAGATGGTGTCATCCCGAACAGATTCAATGGTCCGTCGCTCGCTACTCGTGCGCCAATCCCACGGACCGACGCGGAGCTATATCGCCCGGCGCTGTGCCCCGACAAGCTGGTCAAATACGACCGTTTCTGACCTGCGCCCGCTGTTCGAAGTACGCAATGTTCGTTGGGGTAGATCCTGACAGGGTGCTGCGGAGCCTACTTTGCACAACCTGCGCCGACTCATGGTCAGTAACGCTAAGCTTCTACCTTGTTACCCGATCTCCCCCAATGTGCGCTGACGCAGGTGGGGGGTTGAGTCCAGAATCGGTTGTGAGGAGGGCCTGGGACGTGTCCGGCAATGATGCTGATGTCACTGATGCTGATCTGTGGCTGAAAAGGTTGCACCCGAATTCAGACGTGGCTGTTCCACCGCCTGCAAGCCGGCCGGTGACGATTGCAGACGCTGTTGAGCGGCTGGGCAAGGGCCCTGTGAAGTGGGCTTGCCAGGTCGGGTATGCCATGACGGAGCGGATCATCGCAGAGATCCCCGATTTTGGAGGTGGCCCTGAGCAGTTTGAGTCGCTGCGGATGGGTCCTGAGTCGTCGGTTATTCGTTCGCTGATCTGGATTAGCAGCAAGGGGCAGGGCCTGCCGGCCATCACCGAGGAAGCGCTGCGCGGTGACGTGGATTTTGTTCGCCGCGGGATCTCCTTGGACAAGGTTCTGCGGGGTGTACGTTTGGGTCACGCCCAGATGACCAAGGCCTTTCTCGATTCTTGCCGGGAACTTGTCCCCGAAGCAGAGCGCGTGGACCAGATGCAGATCATTTCTGAGAGCTTGTTCCGCTACATTGACGAGTTTTCCGGCGAGATGGCCGCAACGTACCTGGCTGAGCGGGAGCGGTGGAGCGTCAGTGCGGCCGCGGCAAAAGCTGAAATAATCCGGCAGGTTTTGGACGGCAGCCGCACCGACAGGGCTGAGGCAAGCCGGGAACTGGGCTATGACCTCTCGCGACAGCACGTGGCCCTGACGTTGTGGTTTGATCCGGTGCGGAACAGCGCCGACACCCCGGAACTTGAAGCCACTGCTTTGGATGCCCTTGCCCGGATGGGCGCTACCAAGACACTGGTCATGCCTGTCGGGGGCGGAAGGGTGTGGGCATGGGGCAGCCGTAACAGTTTCCCCGCGCGGCCGACCGCAGATGATTACCGGCCGGCCAAACCGGATGTGCGCATGGCCGCCGGAACCCCCGGGGCAGACATTGCCGGGTTCCAGCGGTCCCATAGGGAAGCGCAGGCCGCCGAGCGAACTTCGAGGCTTCGCCGCAACGGCACAGGATGGGATGCCTACTACGCAGACATTGCGATTGCCAGTCTCTTGTCGGCTGACTTGGATTTGGCCAGGGATCTGGTGGTGCGGGAGCTGGGGCCGCTTGCCAAGGACAATGACAACGCCGCCGACCTTCGGTCCACGTTGCTGTGTTACCTGCAGGAGGAAAGTTCCCCGCATGCTGCCGCGCAGCGTCTGTTCGTCTCCCGCAATACGGTGGCGTACCGGGTGAAGCGCGCCAGTGAATTGCTGGGGTACGACATCGCAGAACGCCGGTTTGAACTGCAGACAGCTCTGGTCCTGGCGGATACCTTCGGTTCGCAAGTACTGGCACCTGAGGGAAGGTAAAAGTTGGAGCAGACGGAAGGGGGGGCAGGGCCTGTGTGGCCCTGCCCCTCCTGCGTTGGGATCGGTGGTTCTTAGATCAGGGGGGTGACTTGTTCCTTCACCCCGAGCAGTGCCCGTCCGTAGGCTTCGCTGGCGATGGCAGGGTTGACGACGGCGTGCCGGGAGCCGGTCTCGAGGTCACGCCATTTCTGCTGCAGCGGGCTGGCTTCTGCGAAGGAGCCGGCGCCCTGGACGTTCAGGAGGATGTCCATGGCCTCGCGGGATCGGGTTGCGACGGTTCCTACATCCATGCGGACGCGGGCGCGGGTTTCGAAGTCGAGGTAATCGGTTCCCTTGGCGGCCGTGTCGATGTCTGATGCGGCACGGAGCATGTGCAGTTCGGCGGTGTCGATCAGAGATGCAGCCTGGGCGATGTTGATCTGGGTTGATCCTGAGTCGGTGGCGCGGTCGTAGAAGGTGTACGCGATGCCTTTGCCTTTGGCGAGTGAATTTTTGACGAAGTCGAGAGCTCCTTTGGCCAGGCCCAGCTGGGGGCCAATGAGGATCAGGGACGCTACCGGCACGAAGGCTGACCGGTAGAGGGCCTCGTCGGTGTGTTCGGTCGGGACCTTGCCTTCGACGGCCTGGGTCAGGGACATGATCCGGTAGTGGGGAACGAACACATCGTTCGCGACAAGGGTGTTGCTGCCGGTGCCGCGCATGCCGGCGACGTGCCAGGTGTCTTCGATGCTCAGCTCGCTCATCGGAATCAGGGCCAGGCCTTGGTCGATCTGTGCGCCGGTTTCGTCGACGACGGGTACGCCGAGGATGGCCCACTGGGAGTGCAGTGACCCAGAGGCGAAGCCCCACTTGCCGGTAACCTTCAGGCCTCCGTCAACGGCAACGGTGCTGGAGCTGGGCGCGAAGACGCCACAGACGCGGGCCTCGGGGTTTTCCTCGTAAACGTCACGCTGCGCCTGGTCCGGGTACAGGCCCATGATCCAACCGCAGACGTTGATCAGGCTGGTGACCCATGCGGTGGAACCGCATGCCTGGCCGAGGGTGGAGGTGACCTTCAGGAAGGTGGAGAAGTCTGCTTCGTGCCCGCCAAGGCGTTTGGGGACGGAAATCTTGAACAGTCCTGCTGCGGCGAGGGCTTCGATGTTTTCTTCCACGACGCGGCGATCCGCTTCAGTCTGGGCCGCGTTCTTCCGCAGAAGGTCCAGGAGGTTGGCCGCCCTGGCCACCAGGTCGGTCTCGGCGGTGTCGGTGGTGGGGGAGGTCTGCTCCGCGGTAATGGTCATCATTGTCCTTCCAGGGGTCCTCAGGGGTTGAGGCCAAAACGGTGTGCTTCCTTGAGAAGCTGTTCCACCATGGTTGCCCCATATCTGCGGCAGGTCTTATGCTCAGCGACCAAAAAAGTGGTCGTGAGCTGCGCCACGTGCCAAGAAGGGTGCCCCAGCTTGGCTCTGAGCACAAAGGGGCTGCCCCAAGTTGTCGTGGCAGCACAAGAGGACCGGGCTTGTGAGCTGCTTCACTGTCATCAGTTCCACATTCTCACCACGACATTGGAGTCCTGATGACCATCATGATTGACCGCCCTGCAGCTTTGGATGCTTCGTCTCTGCGCCGGGCACCGGTACCGTGCCTGTGGCCTCGCTGACTGCGACCAAGCTGCGATGGCTGGCGCGGCACGAGCCGGAGAATGCACGGCGTGTGGCCGCAGTCTGCCTGCCGCATGATTGGCTGTCCTGGCGTTTGGCGGGATACGGCCCTGACAGCGGAGCCCAGGCACTCCATGAACTGCGCACGGATCGCTCCGATGCCTCCGGAACCGGGTACTTTTCGAGCGCCAGCGGGGCCTACCTGCCGGAAGTCCTGGGGCAAACCCTGGGGCATGTTCCTGTGCTGCCGCAGGTCCTCGGCCCCTTGGAAGCAGCGGGAAAGACACCGTCCGGGGCATTGATCGGAGCGGGCGCCGGAGACAATGCCGCCGCCGGGCTTGGCGTGAATGCCGGGCTTGGCGACGTCGTGATCTCGCTCGGAACGTCCGGCACAGTCTTTGCTGTGGCATCGACGCCCTCCGCCGACGCAAGAGGATTGGTAGCGGGCTTTGCCGACGCGAGCGGCCACTATCTTCCCTTGGCATGCACCCTCAACGCCACTCGGGTATTTGACGCCACCGCCGCCATGCTTGCCGTATCCCTGGGCGAACTCTCCGAGCTGGCGCTGACAGCGCCATCGGGAGCCGGGGGATTGACGCTCCTGCCCTATTTCGAGGGCGAGCGCACTCCGAACCTGCCGGACGCGACGGGCTCGCTCCACGGTTTGACCCTTGCGAACTTTACTCCGGCCAATCTGGCAAGGGCCTGCTTCGAGGGAGTGGTTTGTTCCTTGGCGGACGGGCTGGCCGCGCTGGAAGCGCAGGGGGTTGTGGCGGAGCGCATCATTCTTGTGGGAGGCGGCGCCCAGTCCCCCGCGGTCCGGCAAATAGCGGTAGAGGTCTTCGGACTTCCCGTCATCGTGCCCTCTCCAGGCGAATATGTGGCCGACGGCGCCGCGCGCCAGGCCGCGGGGCTCCTCAACGGGAAGTTGCCCGAGTGGCCCCTCGAGTCAGTGCGTTTGTCCGTAAAACCCGGCAATGAACACGGCGGTGAAAACCACGAGGCCTCACCCGTGCTGGCCCAGTATCGCCATTGGGCCAGCACAGCCCATCCCCGAATCCCGTAGGCCGAGCCGGCCCTGGCGTCGGGGCGTTGTACTAACGCTGCAGGGCCCGAACCGTCCAGCTGGCCTCATGGGTGTCGCCCGGAGCCAGCTGGACCAAATCCATTCCCGAGTTGAAGGCATCCGGCGGGCAGGTCATGGGCTCTACGGCCAGTCCCAGCCGGTTCGGCCCCACGACGGGACGGTCTGCCGTGTGGATCTGCAGCCAGGGCCATTCTCGTCCCCAGGACAATTCAACCCCCGTTCCAGAGGGATCGAACACCTGGACGGCCGCCCTTCCGTCCGCGTCCCGGATGATTCCGGTAAAGGCGTGGTCAATCTCTATGCCGTGGAGCAACTTCTCATTGCGGAAATCAAAGCGGTGACCGTCCAGGGGAACGACGTCGAGGGGCAGCAGCCGATCAGGCGTCACCTCAAGAAATTCCCGGGCCGGAATGATGGCAGACCATTCATCCAGCGGGGCGCTTCCCGCGACGAGGTACGGGTGGGGGCACACGCCATATGGAGCCGTGCCTTGACCCGAGTTAGTGGCTGTCACAGTGGCTCGGAGGCCGTCAGCGCTCAAGGTGTAGCTGGCCAGGAGCGCGATGCTGAAGGGGTAGCCCGGGCTGGGTCGGAGGGCGTAGGCCAGTGAAACCGATGTTTCCGTCTTCTCCACGAGTGTCCACAGCTGATCGAAAACCAGTCCGTGCAGGGCTGTGTTCCTCTCCAGCTCATTGATGGGCAGCTGCAACTGTTCGCCGTTTACCGAGTATTTGCCGTCCGCCAGCCGGTTCGGCCACGGAGCGCACACCACGCCACGGTAAGAGGGAATCTCCCCTTCGGGCCCAAACGGCACCACGAGATCGCGCCCGTCGTGAAGCAACTGGCGCAGCGCGCCGCCTCGAGCCGTTATGACGGCCCGATAGCTTCCGTGGCGCAGCTCAAATTCAGTGGCAGGCGCCGTATCGTGGGCAACCTCCGCTAGGAGTTCCGGGGATATTTCGGCAGTGGACTTTTCGGCAGACATGGGACTCCGGCTCGGGATCAGAAGGAATTGTTAGCGCTAATTATTCCATCCAGGCATGCCGAAAAGTCCTGCTGGTCGAAAGATGTCTCCCTAAGAATTACCGACGGCGACATGTGGCTCTTGAGGTCGCTTGCCCCGGCCTATTGTTGTTCCATGCAGCAGCGGGATGTGGTCCAGGAGGTGCGGCATGCTTTGCGCGCCTTGGCAGATCCAGGCCGGGGCGCCGGCGCCCAAGCCTATCTGAAGTCGGATATGCCCTCCCTGGGAGTCCGTGTTCCGGAGGTCCGTCGCATCGTCCGGCAAGCGGCCAAGGAAATGCGGTATTCGTCCCCCGACGAATTGCGGGAGGACGTCCTCCGCTTGTGGCGCGAGGCGGAATACCGGGAGGAATGGTACGCCGCAATCGACATGACGGGGCTCCGGCTGGTTGCCACGGACCTGGGGATGCTTCCCGTTTACGAGGAAATTATCCGGACCGGAGCGTGGTGGGACCTCGTCGACGGCGTCTCCCACCGGATCTGCGCGCTGCTCAAGGCCCATCGCGGCACCATGACGGCAACCCTCCTGGAATGGTCTACCGACCCGGACCTCTGGATACGCCGGGCGTCCATTACCTCCCAGTTGGGGGCGAAAGGCGCGACGGACACGGCCCTGCTCTCAGCGGTGATCCTGCCGAACCTGCCAGATAACGACTTCTTCATCCGCAAGGCAATCGGCTGGGCGCTTCGCGAGTACTCGGCCACCGATCCGGACTGGGTCAGGGAGTTCGTTGGCGACCATAAGGCATCCCTGAGCACGCTTTCGCTGAGGGAGGCGATCCGCAATCTCCCCGAGCACAAACCGCCAAAGCGCGACCTCCCATAGCCGCAAGCTCCTGACTAACTAACTGGCTGGAATAACCCGCTAAATGACGGGGCGTGTGGTGACGGGCTCGTCGCTCTTGCTGAACAAGTGCTTGGTGCGGGGGTCCAGGAAGATCAGGTACAGGGCGAAGAGCAGCGCGATGATCGCCGCGGCGTTACGGGCCAGTGCCAGGGCCAGGCCCAGATCCTCAGTCTGCAGGTACGGGAAGACGTCAAGCTGGTCCGAAATTGCGTAGACCATAAAGAAGGAAACCATGAAGTAGACGGTCTTGACCTGCCAGTCGTCACGGATGCCGGTAACCGCAAAGAGCGGGATGAGCCACACGACATACCACGACTGGATCATGGGGGCGAGGAAGACAATTGCGGCGAACGCCAGGGTGAGACGGCGCATGAGGCGGTCATGCTCCCCCCGGAAAACCTGCCAGGCGACGATCCCCAGGGCGAGGACCTTGCCGGCGTCATACACCCATCTGGCCATGCCCCAGCCATCAAGGCCAAAGACGTTAAAGATCGAGGCGACAATCAGGCCGAGAAGCCCCACCGGGGCGTACCAGATCCAGACGCTTCCGGGAGCGGACAAGCCGTTGATCCAGCCAAAGCCGAAGCCATTCACCAGGCTGAGCAAATACAGAAGTCCAAAGGTGAGCGCCGCCGTCATAAGCCAGAACAGTGCCTTGCGTGGCCAGCTGGCACCCTTGCCCGCCCACAGGAGCCCGATGAAGGGGAGGAAGACTATGGTGATGGGCTTGACGGAAATCGACAGGGTCACCAGCACGATTCCCCGGATAACCCGCTGCGTGGCGCAGTAGTAGAGGCCGGCCAGGGCCAGCCCGATCATCAGGGCGTCGTTGTGGACGCTGGCAATGAAGTTAGTGAGGAACAGCGGATTGGCTGCTGTCAGCCAGAGAGCGCGGTGCGGATTCACTCCGTGCAGCTCGGCCAGCTTGGGGACGTAGATAATGCACAGCACTATTCCAATGACGCCGGCAAGCCGGAACAGCATAATGCTGCCCTCGGGATGCACGTTGGTTGCCCAGACCACGAACTGCTCAATCCACAGGAACAACTGGCCATACGGGACGGGCGCCTCGGTCCACATTTTGTCCGCACCCAGTTGGAAGTAGTTCGGTAGTGCGGAGATCCCGTGCTCGTAGGGATTGATCCCTTCAACCATCAGGCGGCCCTGGCCGATGTAGGCATAAACGTCCCGGCTAAACAGCGGCACCGTGAACATCATGGGCAGGCCCCAGGCCACCACTGCCTGCAATGTTGCTTTGCGCGCCTGGCTTCCCCAGACCATGACGTGCTGCCCGAGGCGCAGCCACGCCCTCACCAGCAGCATGCCGCCGATCGCCAGGAGCACAATGGAGAGCGCCACCCCGAACGCCTCCGTGCGCATCCAGATGAAGAGCGGCAGCCGGCGGAGCTCGGAAACGGGTGCGAGCCAGCCGACGCCGAGGGATCCAAAGACAAGGAACATCGATCCCAGGAACCCCGCCAATAACGGAGAACGAGGATTGTCTACTTCCACCGCAATCGTTTCAGGGGTGGAAGAAATGGCTTCGGCCTTCGACATGTCAGCTATGCGCACCGTCACTTCAGAATCGTCCAATCTATGGCCAAGACATGCTCCCGCCCTGGCCGGAAGCCGGTGCAGGGCGGTCGGCGGCAGGTGAAAAAGACACTGCCGTACTGGCCAAATCTTAGCATCGGAGCCTGCTGCGACGGCCAAGGGATAGGCTTGGCGGGTGCCTATTACTAACGAACGCATCGTGTGGATCGATTGCGAAATGACCGGCCTGGACCTCAAAGCTGACGCCCTCATTGAAGTTGCGGCGCTGGTCACCGATTCAGAGTTGAACATTCTTGGTGACGGTGTGGATGTAGTCATCAAGCCCGACGACGCCGCGCTGGCGCAGATGAACGATTTCGTCCGGGACATGCACACAACTTCACGGCTGCTGGAAGAACTGCCCCATGGCAAGACCATGGCGGAGGCGGAAGCCACAGTTCTTGAGTACATCGAACAGTGGGTGCCGGATCCCCGCAGGGCGCCGCTCGGGGGCAACTCTGTGGGCACTGACCGAATGTTCCTGGCGCGCGACATGCCCCACGTCGTCGAGCACCTGCACTACCGGGTGATAGATGTCAGCACCATCAAGGAGCTCTCGCGCCGCTGGTTCCCCCGCGCCTACTTCCAGTCCCCGCCCAAGCATGGTGGCCACCGCGCCCTCGGCGACATCAGGGACTCGATTGACGAACTCCGCTACTACCGGGAAGCCGTCTTCGTCCCTGCTCCCGGACCTGACACTGCAACCGCCCAGCAGATCGCAAAGCGGATTAGCGCAGCCCCAGCAGGCGCCGAGGTCCCAACCGTAAAGTAATCTGTGCCACGTTTGGAGGAATTTTTGCCGAATAGGGCAAAAGTGGCAAAAGCACTCCAAAACAGCAGGTAAACTATTTGTCGTTGCCTTTCCAGCCAGCCGGTCGAACCGAGCTGAATGTCGGGGCGCATGGTGGGCGTAGCTCAGTTGGCAGAGCGCCTGGTTGTGGTCCAGGAGGTCGCGGGTTCAACCCCCGTCGCTCACCCTCACGAAGACCGGCTGCAACAGCCGCCTTCTTTCAAAGGCCGCACTGGTAATCCAGTGCGGCCTTTGTTCTGTTTCGGCACAAGAACCGTTAAGGAACCCTCCATGACCGTGCTTCCCGTCACCATCTGGGGCGAGCCTGTCCTCCATCGGCGTGCAGCCGAAGTGGAAGTCTTCGACGACGAGCTCCGCACCCTTATCGCGGACATGTTCGAAACGAATGAGGCCGCCAATGGAGTCGGGCTGGCCGCCCCCCAGGTAGGGGTCGGCAAACGTATCTTCGTCTACAAATATCCCAACGACGACGGCGCGCCGCCCACCGGCGTGCTGGTCAACCCGGTCCTCACGCTGTCCAAGATCTCCGGCGCCATGCCGGATCCGGACGAGGACGTTGAAGGCTGCCTGTCATTTCCTGGTGAGCACTATCCTTTGCAGCGTGCCGAATGGGCACGTGTTCAGGGGTTCGACGGCGAAGGCAATCCGGTGGATTTCGAGGCAACGGGCTGGTTCGCCCGGGTGATCCAGCATGAATACGACCACCTGGATGGAAAGCTGTACGTCAACAGGCTTGTGGACCGCTACGCGAAAAAGGCGCTGAAGCAGGCCAAGAGGAACGGCTGGGGCGTCCCGGGGCTGACCTGGATGCCCGGCGTCGACCCGGACCCTTTCGAGCACTGAGACTCACATTGGCAGCGCTCGAGCCTTCCCTCCTGTTTTCGCTCCTGGCCATCTCCGACGACGACCGGCCAGGGTGCGAAGCACTGCTCCAGTCCCCTGCCACACCCCTGCCGGAACTGCGGGCAGGAGTCGTGCGTGCGATGGAGGTCTTCCATAATCGGCTGGGCACTTTTCCTGCCCGTCCGGCTGTGGCCCAGGGAGTCGGCGAGGAGGAATGGCTGGAGGCGATCCTCCGGTTTGCGCCTGATGTCCACCGTTTCCACCTCGAGCAGGGCATCCCGGAGTGGGCCTCCCGCGCCATCCTGGCCGACGTCGGCCTTCAGCTGCGCATCAACCGCCGTGTCCATGGAAGGTTCGGGCTCGACACCTGGTCCTGGCTGACGCTGCACATGGCGGGAAATATCTTTCGGCTCGGCAGGCTCCAGTTCCACTTGCATCGCCTCGAGTCTGCCAAGCCATGGTGTGAAGCCGGCGAGTGGGTCCTGGGAGTCCATATACCGGAAGACGGGAACCTGGCACCGGAGGCCGTTGAGGAAAGCTTTAGCTTGGCCGCCACCTTCTTTGCCCGACATTTCCCCGACAAGCCGGTCACCTTCGCCACCTGCGATTCATGGATGCTGGACCCTTACCTGTCCGCCAGGTTGCCGGACAGTAACATCGCGGCATTTGCCGGACGGTTCACCTTGGATCGCTGTACGGATGCCCCCACGGACGCCATCTACTTCACCTTCCGTCAGCGGGGACTGGATCAACTGGACCTCCTGCCGCGTGAGACGTCACTCCAGCGCGTCGTCCTGGAGAGGATCGACGACGGCGGCACCTGGCAACTTGGACACGGCCACCTTCGCCTCCCCGGAGCTCCGGCTTAGCCGGGCCGCACGGTTGCCTGTTGGGGGCAGGAAGCGAGCACCCGTTTCATGGCGTCCTTCTCCGCCTGCGTCACCCAGAGCTGATAGGAGGCCTTGACGGAGATCTGCCGCGCAACATAGTGGCAGCGGATGGCCTTGTTCCTCGGCAGCCACGTTGCGGCATCCCCGGCGCCCTTCTCGCTATTCTCCGGGCCGTCCACAGCAATCAGGTTCACGGGATCGTTGGCAAGGCTCTGGCGCTGCTGTGCGGTGAGCTGCTGTGCACCCTTCTGCCAGGCATCGCCAAGGGCCACAACGTGATCTATCTGCAGGGCTTTTGAGCTCTCCGGGCCGCGGCGGAATTCAACCCTGTGGCCGGTATACGGCTCATGAAGTTCTCCGGAGGCCACTCGGCAGGCCGATCCCTGGGTGTATTCCACCTTGGCGAGGTCTCGGCGGAGGATGTCGTTGCGGGTGTCGCAGCCGTTCCGGTCCACGTCCTGCCATGCCTGGCCAAAGGCTGAACGCTCATAATTGTCACTGTTTGCCCTGCCCTTGACGGGAAGGCCTTCGAGAACATCCCCTGCATGGCCTTCCGGCACAGGAAGCACGGGAACAACGGGTTTCATCCATGCAGGATCATAAACGGGAGCCTGGGAAGGTCCTGCGACGGTGGGCTCTGCGAGTTCGAATTGTCCGCTGGAAAAGAACCATATGAGTACCGCGGCCAGCGTCGCGGCCAGAATCAGCAGAAGTGCCCAAACCTGCCGGGATCGGCGCCGGGCACGGCGATATGCGGTCCAGGTGATGCTCAAAGGGGGTAGCCTCCGTCGATGAGGAATGTGTCCCTTTGAGGCTAGGCCAAGGCACCGACAGTATTCCGTCTTTCCACAGTGTTGGGGAGAAGACGGTTGTGGAGGAGGAGAACGGCTGTCGGGGAGAAGACGGGCTTCGCCCCCGCCTGCTATTGCTCCTTCATCACCCTGCGGAGGTCCTCGGCGGCGATGTCCAGCAGCCCCTGGAGCTGGCGGACGCGATCCTCGCCGATCTCCCCTGCCGCATACGCGGCCTTCGCCTCATCAAGCAGGCGCTGTGCCTGCTTGTGGTTCGCTTTCGCGATATCGAGGGCCCGCTCCAGTGTGGTTTCGTGTTCCAAAGTCCCGTCCGTTTCCATGACACCATTCTGAACAGCTTTGCCGGCTGATTCCAGAGTGAACCAGCCGGCAAAGCGCAAGTCAGGAGAACGTGTTGGGCTGGATTAGGCCGCGCCCACCGGCTGCAGGGCCTCAATTACGTGCTCCGCGTCGTTCGCAACAGTGGCGGTAGATACTTTCGCCGGGAACGACGGCGGGTTGACGCCTGCCATTTCCTCCATGACGCGCACTACTTGGCAGCTGTAGCCGAACTCGTTGTCGTACCAAACGTAAACGACGAGGTTCTTGTCGTTCGCGATGGTGGCAAGGCCATCGACGATTCCGGCGCGGCGGGAGCCGACGAAATCCGTGGAAACAACTTCCGGGGAGTCGATGAAGTCAATCTGCTTGCGCAGGTCCGAGTGCAGTGACATCTGGCGAAGGTACTCGTTGACCTCGTCCTTGGTGGTCCCCTTCTCCAGGTTGAGGTTCAGGATGGCCATGGAGACATCCGGGGTGGGGACGCGAATGGCATTGCCCGTGAGCTTGCCCTGGAGCTCGGGCAGTGCCTTGGCCACAGCCTTGGCTGCGCCGGTTTCCGTGATCACCATGTTCAGGGCGGCGGAGCGTCCCCGGCGATCGCCCTTGTGGAAGTTGTCGATCAGGTTCTGGTCATTGGTGAACGAGTGGACCGTTTCCACGTGGCCATGTATGACGCCGAACTTGTCGTTGAGGGCCTTCAACACTGGAGTGATGGCGTTGGTGGTGCAGGACGCTGCGGAGACGATCGTGTCGGCATCGTTGATGGACGTGTGGTTGATGCCGTGAACGATGTTCTTCAGCTCGCCCTTGCCCGGAGCGGTGAGCAGCACGCGTGCCACACCCTTGCTCTGCAGGTGCTGGGACAGGCCCTCGGCATCGCGCCAGCGGCCCGTGTTGTCCACTACGAGGGCGTCCTTGATGCCGTACGAGGTGTAGTCGATGGTGGCGGGGTCGTTCGAGTAGATGACCTGGATCTGCACACCATTGGCGGTGATGGTGTTGGCGTCCTCGTCGATGCGGATGGTGCCTTCGAACGAGCCGTGGACGGAGTCGCGGCGCAGGAGGCTGGCACGCTTGGCAAGGTCGTTCTCGGCGCCCTTGCGGACCACGATGGCACGCAGGCGCAGCCCGTGTCCGCCGCCGGCCTTTTCGATGAGGAGGCGTGCCAGGAGCCGGCCGATGCGGCCGAAACCGTAGAGGACGACGTCGGTGCTGGTGCGGTCATCAGCGCCGCGCTTGCCCACGACCTCGGCCAGCTCAGCGCGCAGGAAATCCTCCAGCGAAACGCCTGCAGCCTCGGCTTTGTACTTGGCGTTGAGGCGGGCGATGTCGATCGCTGCCGCCCCCAGCTCCAGTTCAGCGAGCGCGTTGAGCAGCGGGGCCGTTTCTTCCAGCGGAAGTTCGGCGTTGCTCATCCGGCGGGCAAAGCGGTGCGCTTTCAGGATGCTCATGCTCGACTTGTTGATCAGGCTGCGTCCGTGGATGCTGGTCACCACGTTGTTCTCGCGGTACAGCCGGCCAATCACGGGAATCATGGCCTCGGCCAGTGCTTCGCGGCCCATCCACGTATCAAGACAAGAATCTGACGTCTGGCTCACAGAACTACCTTCCTTGGGTCAACCGCATACGTCCTCGTTATGCAGATGGTGGCCGCCAGGAGTAATCCTGCGGCACAGGCACCAGCCGGGCTTCGGTCTGCCCGGGATGCCTTGAACGAGTGCAAAGAAAAGCCGCCGGCTGCAAACGCAGGACCCGGCGGGCAGAACATCTACGTTCACTACCCATTCTAGGGGTTCACCCTCCCGCGGCAGGCCGCCGTCGAGCGTGAATTCACTCACACGGCAAGTCACCCACAGGCACATCACTCACACGTAAGGCGGATGGGACAGCCGATACGCCGGGTTCTGTTCTCCCGAGCCGTTGCCAGCAAGGGAGTGACGGCCATCCATCTACGAGCGCCGTTACCGGCGCCCTCCAGCGGCCTACCCGGGCACTCGGGCGGGCAGCCCTCAAACGTGCCCTGTCTGGCCTTGCTCCGGGTGGGGTTTACCTAGCCTCCCCGGTCACCCGGGGAGCTGGTGGTCTCTTACACCGCCGTTTCACCCTTACCTGCAATTCCTTGCGCTGACGCAAGGAGTACAGGCGGTCTATTTTCTGTGGCACTGGCCTGCGGGTTGCCCCGAGTGGGTGTTACCCACCACCCTGCCCTGCGGAGCCCGGACGTTCCTCGAGCCACTTTCGTGACGCGCGGCCGCCTGGCTGTCCCATCCTCAACCATTCTACCGGGGCCACAAGGAAGCCCTGCCCACAAGGGAAGCCGAAGGGAGGGCCGCGGGAAGCCCTGGTTCTGCACCGGTAGTATCGACTGGTGCTGATTCTCCTCCCCCCGTCAGAAGGCAAGACTCCCGCCGTCGACGGCCCCGCCGTCGACTGGGAGTCCCTGAGCTTTCCCGAACTCAATCCGAGCCGGGCCAAAGTCCTGGAAGCCCTGGGCACGGTGAGTGCCCATGAAGATGCCCTCGCGCTCCTGGGAGTCGGCGCATCGCTAAGGGACGACGTCGCACGGAACACCCGACTGCATTCGGAACCGGCCGCTCCAGCGCATCAGGTCTACTCGGGAGTGCTGTACGACGCGCTTGGCTTCAAGAGCATGACAGCCGCGCAGAGGCGGAGGGCGACCGAGAGCGTCCTGGTCATTTCCGCGTTGTGGGGTGCCATCGCCTATGGGGACCGGGTGCCTGCCTACCGGCTGTCCATGGGAACGGCACTGCCCGACGTCGGACGCCTCGCCACGTTCTGGAAGGCACACCTGCCCGGGGCCCTCGCCGCCAGGGCAGAGGGCCAACTGCTGGTCGACTGCCGCTCCAGCACGTACGCGGCCGCCTGGACGCCGCCGCCGTCGCAGACTGTTTCAGTGAACGTGTTCACCGAGGCCAACGGGAAGAGGACGGTAGTTAGCCACTTCGCCAAGCACACGCGCGGAGAACTGGCCCGGCACCTGGTGACCCGGCGAGGTAAGGCGCCGGAAACACCCGCCGGGCTGCTCAAGGTCGCGCGCGAGGCTTGGAAAGCCGAACTGGTCGAAGGCACGCCCCGCAAGGCTCACGCCCTGAACATCATCCTCAACCCGACCAGCTAGTCCGAAAATGAGGTGGGCCAGTGTGTGGTGTGGGCAGGGTTGAGTGATCGGTGGGCGGCACCGGGTGTGAGGCATTGGTGGTGGGTTATGT